>JAVBPO010000180.1:0-22150 GCA_031549565.1 Thermoguttaceae bacterium | reverse complement strand
TGCCATTATCGTTACGGAAACGGGTGGTGTCGAAGGGGGAAACGCGACATGTGCGATTATCATAGCGCGATTTTTCCCCCTGTCGAGTGCCCGAATGCCTGTTTTTCCCGATTCATGAGGAATTTTCAGAAGTGCCCTTAACTCTCCACGGGTTGCGTTTTCCAGGGCCAGGACTCCGGTATCACGTCGAAATTCGGGTCAAGCTGTTCTTCCCGCCATTTTCGAACGTTAAGGTATCGCTTGAGTTTCCAGCCTTTCAGATCAATGTCGAGCAGCCCGGTTTTTTGCTCTGAAAAATTCCAGAGGGCGTCTTTCGAGCGTACTCCGATCGCCTTTTTCAAGTGGCAATACGTACACGGCATCTGGGTTTTTCCCCCGCATTCGGGGCAACGTCCCCAAGGGCCTTTCGGCCGTATTTTCACGGTTTCCGTGAACTCCCGCCGAATTTTACCCTTGGCGATCGAGGAGACCGTTCCTCGTGACACCCCGGTGATCAGGGCGATCTTTCGCTGGCTGAACCGCCCGCCTTTGAGCAACCGAATGACTTCCAGAATTTTTTGGGGATCGACCATATCGACTCCTCGGGATTGCATCATCTGTCGTAACACCTGCCGTCTCACGTGACACCGTGATTCCACGCGGCCGTCGAGTGATGTCGAACAAGATAGCGATTTTCTGAAATCGAGCAAGAAAAATTTGGGCCAATTCGCGAAGAGATGTCGGAAAAGGGTGTCAAGTCCGCCCGGGAACCTTTTTCGCGAGGTTTCCTCGCGGCACAAACGAAAAACACCTCCCAAGCACGCCAGACCCTTGAAAATCCGGTGTATAAATCAGCCGCAGGAATATTTTCCCTCCTACTCCGGGAAGGGGATTTCACCTTTTTCTCAAATTTTCTCAAAATGAAACCGATAAAAATAATTTTTCTCTTTTTGAAAAATTCCAACAAAATCCGATCAATAAAAAAGTGATTTACCGCAAAACTCGTTCATTTTTCACGACCCACGATCGAGGTTCACGGATAAATTTCGTCGCCGACCGCCCTCTCCACTTCCCGTCAAACCCACTTGCCGAAACTCCACTTTGGAGTACACTATAAGAGAAAGTTTATATTGCGGCAGTATACTATAAATTAGTGTTATATGTGTATCGTCGTTGGCTAATACCATTCCAACCGTTTGAAAACATCATGTCAGGAACATACAATCCGTTTACAGTAGCTCAGCAACAAGTCGACAAAGCGGTAGCGACACTCGGACTCGATTCGGGAACCGGAGAACTGCTCCGCAATCCGCAGCGGGAAATCCACGTGTCCATCCCGGTTAAAATGGACAATGGAACGACAAAAGTGTTCCAAGGCTTTCGCGTCCAGTACAATACGGCGCGCGGCCCGGCGAAAGGGGGAATTCGTTGGCATCCGGAAGAAACGATCGACACGGTTCGCGCACTGGCGGCCTGGATGACGTGGAAAACGTCCGTGGTCGACATCCCGCTCGGCGGCGGCAAAGGCGGCGTCGTTTGCGATCCGAAAACGCTTTCCGACGGTGAAAAAGAACGGCTCGCCCGCGGCTACATCCGCATGATCGGTCGTGAAATCGGCATTACCAAGGACGTCCCGGCTCCGGATGTTTACACGACGCCGCAAATCATGGCGTGGATGATGGACGAATACGAAGCGATGCTCGGGGAAGCGCATCCGGGCGTGATCACCGGCAAACCGCTCTCGCTCGGCGGTTCGCAAGGTCGCGGTGACGCAACGGCCCGAGGCGGTATTTACGTGACCCGTGAAGCCGCCAAAGCATATGGTATCAAACTCGACGGCCAGTCGATGGTCGTGCAGGGGTTCGGCAACGCCGGCCAATTCGCCGCAACGCTCGGAGAAGAACTGCTCGGTTTGAAGCTCGTCGCCGCCTGCGATTCCAAAGGAGGCGTTTACAACAAGGACGGTTTGCATATCCGCAACCTGATTGAACACAAAAACAAAACCGGTTCGCTGGCCGGTTTTGCCGGGGCGAAGGAAATCTCGAACGACGAAGTACTTGAAACCGAGTGTACCGTGTTGTTCCCGTCGGCTTTGGAAAACTCCATCAACGAAACGAACGCCGAAAAGATTCGCTGCAAAATTTCGTGCGAATTGGCCAACGGTCCCACGACTCCTGCCGGGGACGCGATCCTCGACAAGAGAGGGATCATCGTCTTGCCCGACTACCTTGCCAACGCCGGGGGTGTGACCGTTTCGTATTTCGAGCAATGCCAAAACGCCCAGAACTATTACTGGGACATTGAAGACGTCCACAAGCGGCTCGACCGGAAGATGACCGACGCGTTCACGGCGGTCTATGAAATGAGCATGAGCAAAAAGACGAACCTACGCGATGCGGCATACTTGGTCTCCATTGCCCGGGTCGCCCAAGCGTGCAAGCTTCGCGGTTGGGTTTGATTTTCACAAATCAGAACCGATCTCAAACTGAACTGCTTCAATCCGGGGATTGCGCTGTGCTCTGTCCCCGGCTCTTTACTTCTTCGGGGGAAAGGAGGGATAGGGAGAATTTTTACTCTCGCTCATTTCTCCTGCTGAAACGGTTGTGTCGCCGCGTGGGAAAGGCTATACTCGCCTCATGCCGAGAAAAACACTCTTCTTTCCTGAAAATTACGTTTACCACGTCCTGAATCGGGCCGCCGCTCGGTCGAAGATATTCGAACCGACGGCGATTACGAAGCGGTTGAAGCGATTTTAGCGGAAATGCAACTGCGAATTCCGATTCGTCTTCTCGGTTGGTGTGTGATGCCGAATCATTGGCATTTGCTCCTTTGGCCCAGTGAAGCCGGGCAGATATCAGAATATATGCGGCTTGTGACGGTGACTCACGTCCAACGTTGGCATGCGGCGCACCGCTCGAAAGGGGCGGGAGCGTTATATCAAGGGCGTTTCAAAGCTTGTCCGGTACAAAGCGACGAACACTATTGGACGGTTTTGCGTTACATCGAGCGTAATCCGTTGCGGGCAAATCTGGTGGAGAAGGCGGAGAATTGGCGTTGGTCGAGTTTGAGATATCGGAAAAAATTACCGGGGTACACCGAAGAAAATTCGCCGAATTTAACGACTGGGCCGGTTCCGCTGCCGGAAAACTGGTTAAAATTGGTTCAATCCACCGAAACGGAAGCCGAAAGAGTCGCTTGGGCCGAAAGCGTCCGCCGAGGACTTCCCTTCGGCGACGCAAATTGGATTCGCCAAACGGCAAAAGACCTCAACTTGGAGTCGCTCCTCAACCCCATCGGAAGGCCGAAAAAACAAAATGTGTGAATTTTTACGACAAACCTCCTAAACCCCCTATTCGGCAAACTAAATTACTCCCCCCGACCCCTTCCCCCCCCCCCTTCTTTCCCCCCCACTCCCCATGCTTCGTTTCATTACGAAACCATTGATGATATCCATTGCGAATTGGTACACTTATCGAGCCAACGCTCTATTTGATCAAGGTGATTATGCCAAATCACTGGAATTGTTTCAAAAAGCATTACACATTCTGGAAAATTTCTTGGGAACCAAACATGCTCACACAGCCGCAACCTGTCGCGCGATAGGGTTGATATTTTATTATCAAGATAGATTTGATAAAGCATTGGATTTTTTCCAAAAAGCATTGGCGATTCAAAAGAAAGTATGTGGAAGAATACATCCGGATACCTCCCTTACCTATAAAAGAATTGGGGATGTTTACAATGATACGGACGATATAGACAAAGCAATTGAGAACTATCAAATTGCGCAGGAAATCGATGAAAAAGTTTATGGACGGGACCATCCGATCAATGACCAGTCTTATAATAACATTGCGTACCTTTACGAAAAACAAGGGAAATACCGTGAAGCATTGAATTGGTTTCAAAAGTCCTATCGTTATAGACTTCGATTATTGGGTGCCGAACATGTTACTACGATAGACTGTCACACAAAAATCGACGAGATAAAAAAACAGATTGATAAAACCAGTAACTAGTCCATAAACAAGCGAATCCGGAAAGACATTTAAGGAAAAAAATCTGAAATCCTCCTTGTTTTTCAGCGTCAATCGCTGATAATGGTGTTATCACAAACCCAGCTGAGAAAAGGGGAGAAAAGGGGTCGGGTGGTGATGCCAAGATTCTCGCAATCGAATTCGAAAATTTCACATAAACCGCATTTTCACGTCGAATTCGACGACTGAGGTTGTTTTGAAAACAAAAAACGGAAAAAATGGGATGGGCCAATTCCGAGGACGAAAAAACAAAACGACTGATTCCTGAAGCCAGGCCTCCTAGCCCCCCTGTTCGGCAAACTAAATTACTCCCGACCCCTTTTCTCCCTTGATTCCTGAAGCCAGACTGCCCAAACCCCCTATTCGGCAAACTAAATTACTCCTGACCCCTTTTCCTCCCCCAAGGTCCCGACAAAAAGCGTAAGATTCGTCCATAGCAAGCTTCCCAATATTATGCCGCGTCCGCTAAAAATAGGCACCCCCACCGACCGTTTCGCCCGCGAACCGAAGGTAGGATAAACACTTGGCTAACCGACCCGGCTTCGCGGAACGATTCGAGCGGGAAGGCCGGCTCTTGCGCGGCTGAACCATCCGAACAAGGAAAAATTCGCACAATTTCATTGTGCGACAATGCCGCATCAAGGGGAAAAATCGGAACTTTTCTGGAGGAAAACGCTTCTAAGACCAAAGGTTTGTCGAAGGGCCGCCAAGTCCGTCGATGCGGAATTGCCCCTACGGCCTTTTCAAACCGCCTCGATTCGCGAAAGGTTACTTCGGAAATAACCGTTAATTCTACCGTAACGGGAGGATTGTGGTATTCTGGAAATGGGGGTTAAGCGAGTCGTATTGAAAAACCGATGGGTTGGACACGGAATGATTTCCTTGAAGCGGCAACTCTCTCCCAATATTCCCCTATTTTATCCAATTTGAGAACCGGATCATGTCCTTTTTCGACCTTTTTCGTTCGTCGTCCCAGAAGAAACAGCAAAACACGAATACCAAATCGCTGAAATTCGAGACTCTCGAAAATCGCGAAATGCTGTCCGTCAACAGCATTCTCTCCCAGCAATACACGGACACGGTTGCCGCGGACACGAATTCGGCAATGTATCTGGAGCTGAAATCCGACGACGACAAAAAGTGGGTGACCGTCGGCCTGATCATCGAAGCGGCCGAAGATTCGAAGCTCGATCCGTCCAAAATCACCGTCAAATATCAAAAATCGAGCAGCGACTCGGAATCGGATGATTATACCTACGAACTCCTTCCCGAATCGGTAATTTACCATCAAACCGATGGTGCAACGAAAAGCACGATGATCATCTACGTTCCCGCCGGAACCTACCAAGTGCTTATCGGCGGAGACGATGAGACAACCGGTACGTTCACCGCCGACGTTTATGTCCCCGGCGGAACGAAAGACAGCCCGACCTCCGTGCCACAGTATACGCCCGTTCTGGTGCAGGCAGGTCTCCATCAAATGTCGAATAAATGGAACATGTCGATGGAGTCGATCTACAAAAATCTTCTCGGCACGAATTACCGACAGAACATTTCCAAAGACTATCCGGATCTGAACGTGACCGAAACCGGTCGGCTCAACCAAACCGACGCCACGATTCTTGGGTTGGTCGCCTCTTCCGGAAAAGTAACCGCAACGCTCACCAAGTCGGAGCCGGAGCCGATCGAAGACGTCCTGAAATTCTCCGAAGCGAAATTGTCGACGACGGAAAAAGCGACCGCCTTCGGCGAGCCGACCGCCGCGATTACCGTAACCGGCGGAAGTGCGTCGAGCCTGAAAGATTACACCGTCACGCTTGATTCCAAATACACGATCGCGAGCAGTTCGGGCGGAGCGGACCTGTCCAAAGTGGAGCTGCCGGCGCTCGTTTCCGGAACTGATTACAAATTCGAGGATGGAAAATTCTACTTCAATCCGAACGGGAAGTTCAATTTCATTCCCAAGGGAACGACCGCGACTCTCACGCTCAGCTTCACAGCGACGGACAAGACCGATACGACCAAAAAAGGGACCGGAACGATTACAGTAACGATCACCGGAGCGAACGATTCCCCGGTCCTTGACACGACCCCCGTTGATATCACGCCGACCTCCACGACCAAGCCGGTCGAAATCTGGACTGAACCGTGGAGTACGACCGCCGACGGCAAGACGACGACTCACAGTGACGAAGTCGCGTTGGTCATCGACGGGAAAAATATCAAGATCGGTGATACCGTGATCAAGACGATCACCGACCCGGACGTCGGCGATACGTTCGAGTTCGCGACGATCGGTTACCCAGCCGGCTCGGTCACTTATGAAAACAGTACGTGGACGCTTTGGGAAGGGGAAGGCGAAAGCAAAAAAGCCTTCGGCGAAATCCGGCTTAGCACCGACAAGAGGACGCTTTATTACAAAGCGGCCGGAGCGAGAACCGACAGCGCGTTCGCTTCGTTGACCGACGGCGAACTGTCCGACAAGTTGAAATTCACTTTCACGGTCAAGGACAATCGCGGCGTCACGTCGACGGAAACCACCGGCGAAAAGAACCAGAAATCGGAATCCGGGGCATGCACCGTTGAATTTCAGGTCAAACGGAAGGTTGACGCCCAAATGGGACTTGCGATCGAGTCTACCGGTACCACGAGTGTTTCGGTCAAGGCGCAATCCGTCGGGCAGGATGAACCGCGAACGACGATCAAACTGCCGTCGTTCTTCACGATCGATTACACCGGCGAAAAGCTTTTGACGTACAGCTTCGATGAAATGACCATCACCGGTTCCTCCGGCGTGACCATCCCGGCGTCCGTCGTGACCGCTTTGAAAGAAAAACTTGAAATCTACGGCAGCAACAAAACGGACGGCACGATTCAGCTCAGCCGCAGCGGCCTCGATGCCGAAACGAGTGCTCTGCTCAACAGCCTGACCGACGGGCAATCGATCGACGTTGCGTTCAAAATCAAGGTGATGAATTCCGGAGCGGAATCGGAATACGTCGTCTCTGAAACGCTCCATATCGTGTTCACCAAGAGCACCGATCTCGTCCTGGACAACGCGACTCTTTCGGTCAGTCAACATGACGCCGATTGGGTCTTCACGGAACCGATCGAGATTCAAGGGGGCGTCAAGCAAATTTCGGCGATCTTCTATGATTTGAGTTTCACCGGCAATCCGCAGATCACCTACCCCTCGGAAGCGGGAGAAGTCGAGAACCCGAATCTCGAAGAGGGTAAGGATTACAAGTGCGAAATCGTCGTTATGGATCAGGCGACCGGTAAGCTTGGCGTCAAATTCTCGTTTAATCCGAACGGTAAATTCAATTTCCTCGCCGTCGGACAGGACGCGAAGGTCAAATTCTTCGTCCTCTTGGAAGACGCGATCAACCCGATCCTCTCCAGCACGTCCGAGTGGGACGTAACCATCCACGGTGAAGCGAAGCCGGCCGCGCCGACGTTCAAGGACAAATCCTTCTCCGTCAACGAAAATCAATCGCTGACGATCGAAGGCGAAGACGTCGCCGAAAGTACGAAAACGGACGCGACCCTGGTCGTCGATGAAGTCCGCGTGAAAATCGAGGACGTCGATCTGCTCAATGGGACCGCCCCGAACGCAAGTACCGCCGTCGACGGATATTACGTCATCATAAAACCGTCGTCCGACGTGCAGACGGTCAAATTGAAATCCGGCACTCTTATCACGCTTGACGCCGAGGGAAAGATCAAGTACGACCCGACCGGTCGAACGACGAAGTTGCCGGAGTACAACGAATCTGATTCCACGACCTACGCCGACGAAAAGATCACGCTGCTCGTCAAGGACACGAGTGGCACCACACCCGTCGCGACTGCCTCGGCCAAGGAATACACGATCCGCGTCAAGGGCGTGAACCAGAATCCCGCTCCGACGTTCAAAACGATTGCCAACGGCGACATCGGTTCCTACCAGAACGAGACGACGACGATCACCGGCGCCGATCTGGCGACCAGCACGAAGACGGACGCCGATCTGAAAATCAAAAGCGTCTCCCTGGACGCCGACGAAGTCGTCCAGATCAACGGCGCCGAACCGGATACGAGCACGAAAGTCGACGGACGATACACGATCACCCGCCCGACCACCGGCGAAACGACGGTCAAATTCAAATCCGGCATCGTCATCAAGCTTGACTCCACCGGAAAGCTGACGTTCGACCCGACCGGTATCACGGACGCGTATGCCCCGTACGATTTGGGAGATGTGAAAACCTACCACGATGAAATCGTCAAGATCGTCGTCGAAGACGTCAGCGGTACCACGGCGGTTCCGACCGCAACGGCCAACGAAGTCTACCTCCGTGCCAAGGGGATCATCTACCCGACGTTCGCGGACTCCGTCAACGGTTTCTCCACGCCGGAAGACAAGGCGATCACGATCAAGCCGTCCGATATCGCGAGCACGACGAAACCCGGGGGCAAGCTCGTCATCGACGAAGTGCGTGTCAAGTCGGACGACGTGGAGCTGATCAACGGCGCCGCGCCGGGCACGGCGACCGACGGAATGTACAAAATCACACGACCGACCACCGGAACGCAAACGATCAAGCTCAAATCCGGCTCGCTCGTGACACTGAACACCGACGGCGAAATTACGTTCGATCCCACCGGACGTACCGGCGATCTTCCGCCGTATGTGTCCACGGACAACACCACTTACGCCGAGGAAAAACTGACGCTGCTCGTCAAGGACATCGGCGACACCACGGCGATCGCAACCAAGACGACGAAGGAATTCACGATCCTGGTCAAGGGAGTCGAGGAATCGGTCGTCCCGACGTTCAAGGATGCCGCCACGGTCGATTTGAATACGACCGAGCGCAACCCGCTGTCGATATACGGTCGTGATCTCGCCAACAGTACGAAGACCACGGCCCAGTTGGTCGTCGACGAAATCTACCTCAAAGCGGAAAACGTCGCCAAGATCAATGGTGCCGCGCCCACGGGAGAACCCGTCGACGGATACTACAAGATCACCCGACCGACGGGCGTGGAAAGCACGATCACGCTCGTTTCCGGCACCGTCGTCAAGTTGTCCCTCAGTGGCGTCGTAACATTCGATCCGAGCGGCCGCACCGGTACGCTTCCGCCGTATGACGCCGAAAATCCGGAAACGTACGCCGACGAAAAACTGTCGTTCAAGGTCAAGGACATCAGCTCCGATCCCTCGACCGTGACCGCGACCTACCAGGAATTCACGGTCCGCGTGAAAGGAGAACCCGACGACGAAGAAGAACCCACACCTGAACCGGAGGATGGATTCCAGGTGACCGGCGGTCCGTTCCTGGTCAATACGTTCGCGACGATCGACGAAATCCCGGACGATTACGCCGTGACGCCGACATACAAAATCGATGATGTCGCGATCGGAGACGATTACGTCTTCTCGCTTGTCGGTATCAAGTCGACTTTCAACGAAGCGGACGGATATTTCGACAGCACGTCCTCGCCGTTCAGTCTCGGCGAAGACGGTACGATTTTGATCGACAAGGAAACCCTGGTGGACCGCCACGTCAACATGGGCGCCTCCAATTTCAAAACGGAGTACTACAAGATCACCGTCAAGGCGGTCAAGTCGGGTACGGAAACGGAGTTGACCGTCGAGATTCCACTGACGCTCAAATACATCGCCCCGCCGCAAGTGACGACCGTAACGACGCTTGACGGAACGGAAATCAACAAGACCGCCAAGTGGCAGGTGTCGAAATCGACCGATCACGTCGTCTCGATGGAGATCGCGGTCGTCGATGCCAATAACCTGGGAAGAACCGATTGGTATACCGTTTCGGAAATCGCCATGCTCGACTGGGTGTACGGCGACTCGTTCGAATCGTGGACGAAATCCGAAGTCGAAGCGGACAAAAACGCCGGCGACGAGGAAATGACCGCGCTGTACACGCACGTCGCGTCCCTGCTCGATCCGGCGGGAACCGCGTTCACGCTCGCCTTGGAGGAACAAACCGCGACGGGAAAATACAAGCTGGATTTCAACCTCAAGGCCGGTGACGCCTTCAACTTCATCGGCTCCGGCAAGACGTTGGAACTCAGTTACGAGGTGATCGTCTCGGACGACACCTATCACGGTCAAACGCCGGTTCATTTCACGATCGTCGTACAGGGATAGCCGGACGCAACCGCTTATCCGCGACACCACCAAACGACGACGGGAATCGCGGCGTACGCGAAAAGTAACCCGACGGTCAACGGCCACACGATCCGTGACACCTGTCGGGGAACGGGAAACGTCTCTCGGCCGTGTTTGAGCCAGGACCGCAAGTGCATCAGGATTAGAAACTGAATCCGCTCCAAAAACGCATCGAAAAACAACTCCGGCTGCTTCGGCCGCGGGATCGGCGGCAGCCCGGCGTCTTCACGTTGCTTCTCGGTTCTGAAGCGTCGGTTGATGTAAAGCATCAAAGTAACATGGATAATCATGAAGGAATTATTCATGACATTGAATGCCCACCCCATTTTGTACGACCAGTCCAAGGGTGTACACAAACAAAGATAAAGCCATTCCCCTACAACGATCATCGTCACCATAAGGAGTATAAATGCCCGTTTTGTCGGAATCCCTTCGATGGATTCGACACTCATGCCGATCAACCACATTGTCGACATGCCGAAAAGCAGATACGCAGAGATTCGATCTCCCATGCACTCCACATTCCTGAGATGGTAGAAGACACACACCATCGTCACGACGGAGAGTACGAGCAGGAAAAACGCATTATTGAAATGTAACCGATAATTCCGCTGCTGCGCCGGTGTCAACGGTTTGATTTTGTTTTTTTCATCGTAAGTCGGCGTTTTGTTAAACCGCGTCCGCATCGGGAGCATCGGCGGTTGTTTTGCGAGGTCGGCTTCGGTTCGCATCATCGTCAGCGAATCGTGGACGAATCGGGAATAAATCAGCGCAAAGGAAAGCAGCACCGCGCCGCCGACGCAGGGCGTCAAGAGGCTCGGCGTGAAAAAATACAAAATCGCCGTGTAAACGACCGCAACCGCGAAAAGCGACCGGACGATTCTCCGTAAACAAGCGACGAGCGGCTCCATACCCCACCGGGACTCTTCCAGTGACGCCGCGATTTCCTCCGGGCGCTCAATATCCTCGCCGTAGATTTTTTTCCAGGTATCACGTTTTTTCAATAAGCCCGAACAGGGCATCACAAATCCGAAGACGGCTAGAAGAAAAGTGCCGACAAAAGCGGCGACAATCCCCGCGATGGCGTCATCCTTGGAAAAATCCAAAGGCCCGAGCGTGAAGAACATCGATCCGAGCCCGAGCGTCAGTACCGACCACCAGACGACCAGCGAACCGACCAAGAGCGTATAGCGTCGGGTCCGGAGCGTCGGGGAATTGCGGATCATCGACCAGAAGAAAATGAGACCGGGCACGAGCATTGCCAGGACGAAGAAAAAGCTTCCGGCGAACACGCCGATCGTTCCCGGCGGAGAGAGCGGCGCCGACGAACCGGCCCCGACTCCGCTTGCGCCGGTTGCGGCCAGGACGGTCTTCGCGGCGGTCCCGAGCACGACCGGCGGAAGAGCGGCAACGACAGCGAGCGTGAACCATTCGCCGGGGGAAGCGAGCAAAATCGTGTCGGCGATAATCTTTTCGAGTTCGATTTTCAGATGTTTTCTCGCCCGGGAAAGCCGTTGTTTCGCGGCGTCTTCCGAAATGTCCAGAGCGACGGCAATGTCCCGGACTGACTGATCGTTCCGGTAGAACAGGACGAGCGGCTCGCGGTAATTTTCCGGAATATTTTCGATCGCGTCCCACACGATTTGAGTTCGCTGCGGATCCGGCTCCGGTTTCGCGGCGGTTTGATCGTTTTCGGTCAGCGGAATCGCGTGATGCAGCAGCGCATCGGATTTCTTTCGGGCGGCGTTTCGGGCGAGATTCCGTGCGATCGAGCAGATCCAAGCGGGAAACTTCGTCGCATCGGACAGTTCGGCGAGCTTGTTCCACGCGACGAGAAACGTTTCCTGGGCGACGTCTTCGCTTCGGTGAAAATCGCCGAGAAACGAGTACGCGACCCCGCAAACCGTCCCCTGATATTGGCGGACAATCTCGGCGAACGCGTCCCGGTCCCCGTCGCGGCTTTTGAGCAAAAGTGTTTCCAGAGTTTCCATGTTTTTGGCGAATACTTGACCCGATAAACGATTCTAACAAATTCCCCGTTCGAAAGTGTCGCTCGGCGCGAAAAGGTGACAGGAATTTTCCCCGTTGCGGGTTGCCCGTCGATCCGTTACAATTCCCTCTTGCGGTGCTGCCTGATCCGCCTCACGATTCCAACCGTGTACACATGAAATGAACCATATCATCGCCGTCGAAGGATTCGGGGGGTACCCGTTTTGGCAGAAGCGGATCCCCAGGAAAATCGCAACGAAAGAAGACATGCTGTTCGGGCTCGGCCCGTCGCAGGTTTTCAACTTCGTGATACCGCTCTTTTCGTCCCGTCCGGATTTTGCCTGGGAATATTATCCGCAGTTCATGGTCTGGCCGATCGTCCGGAAAATTCGCGAACTCCGGAAAACGAAGAAGCCGAACGACCGGATCATTCTGATCGGCTTCAGCTACGGCGGCTCGGCGGTCCATGCGGTGTCGCACTGGTTTCGCGAAAAAACGTTCGACCTGGTGATCTCGCTCGATCCGGTCGGAAAGTGGCGTCGCAACGTCGCACGGGAAGACCCGACGGTTTACCGTTTCAGTAAACCGGAGAGCGTCGTGCGATGGGTCAACTTTTACCAGCAACTTGACAAATGCAGTTTCGCTCCCGGAAATCCCTGGCTGACCCGGGCGATCTGGGGCGGCAAGGTGAGCGGAGCGGACCGGGAAACGCGGCTCTTTCCCGACGATTACCTTCCGGAGCGAATCTACAACGATGGTGTGGAATCACACGGAATTCCGGAGGTCCGCAACTTCTCCGACCAGGCTCACATGTGGCTTCCGGCCCAGAATGAAGTCCAACGGCAAATCAAGGAAGAGTTGGAACTGTGACGCCCTCGGCCAAATCGCGGACCGCTCCCGGATCCAACCGACACGGAAGCAGCGACCGCAAGTTGAGATTCGCCGCCGCCATGCCGATTCGCACAGCTTGGGCCGCGTTTTCGCCGTTGACGTGAGCCCATGCGATGGCCGCACACATCGCGTCGCCGCAGCCGATCGGGTTGACGATTTGCGACTCTTCGCAAGGAATCGGCGCCAAGCGGTGAAATTCGTTTCCACCGCTCAGATAAACCGCCCGGGGGCCGTCGGTGATCACGACATGCCGTGCGCCGTGGCGGTTCAACTCCTCCATTCCCGCACGGATATCCTCCGGAGACGCCAGCGCTGTTTGAAGCGTCGTAGCGAGCTCTTCCCGATTCGGTTTGACGAACAGGGGACCGAGCGGTAAAACGTGCAACAATTCCTCGCCTCGGAAATCGCACAGAAACGGAACCGGGGCGTCAAGCGAGTCGAGCAGTCGCCGGTAATAATCCTTCGGGCAGTCGACGGGAAGCGAACCGGTCAGGATCAGCATGTCGGCCGTTTTCGCTTCCTCTCGGAATATCGCAACGATTTCGTCCAGTTCGTCCTCCTCAAGCGGTTGTCCGTTTTCGACTAGTTCCGTGCAGGCCCGGTTTTGCCGGTCGATCAGCGTCGTGCAAGTCCGCGTCGGAGTCCGCACCGGGAGATTTCGCAGTCGTACGCCGAGCCCGTCGAGTTCGCGAATCATTTCCGGTCTCATGGGCCCGGCCAGCGGCGTCAAGAGAACACTTTGCCCCGTCCGAGTCAGCGTTTCGACGCCGATCGCGGCATTGGTCGCCTTGCCGGAAACGCATGAGATGATTTTCACCGCGCGATTGACATGATCGACGCGCAAGGTGTCAAAGAGCATGATTCGCTGGAACGCCGGCGTCAAACCGAAAGTGAGGATACGCATGGAATGAAAATCGTGTCAGATCCAAAAAAAGAGGAAAAAGAGCATTGTAACTCTTTTCCCTCACGGTTTCAACAATCGAACACACAACGAGCCGGGATCTGCGATCCCGACCACGCTCGCATTTTCGTTAGTACATTTCCCCCGGCGGCATCGCGGGCCCGGCTTTGTCTTCTTTCGGCATGTCGGCGATCAGGGCGTCGCTGGTGAGCATCAAACTGGAGACGCTCGCGGCGTTGAGCAGAGCGGTTCGGGTCACTTTCGTCGGATCGATGACGCCAGCCTTGACGACATCCTCGAACACGTCGGTCGCGGCGTTATAGCCGAACGCGCCCTTCCCTTCGGCAACTTTTTCGCACACGATTCCGCCGTCTTTTCCGGCGTTGGCCGCGATTTGCGTCAATGGCGCCCGGCAGGAACGGAGAACGATGTTGTACCCGACCAGTTCGTCGGCGGCCATTTCGCCCGCTTTGACCGAAGTCGAAGCGCGAAGCAGCGCGACACCACCTCCCGGAAGGATGCCTTCTTCGACGGCCGCACGGGTCGCGTGGAGAGCGTCTTCGACGCGGGCTTTTCTTTCCTTCATCTCGCTTTCGGTCGCGGCTCCGACGAGCAGTTTCGCAACGCCACCGGAAAGTTTCGCGAGCCGTTCTTCGAGTTTTTCCCGATCGTAATCGCTGGTCACTTTCTCGATCTCGCGACGAATCTGTTCGATGCGGCCCTTGATTTCGTCGTTCTTGCCGCCCCCTTCGATGATCGTGGTGTTATCCTTGTCGATCAAGACTTTCTTGGCGGTTCCGAGGTCGGCGAGCGTGAGTGATTCCATTTTTCGACCGAGCGATTCGAAGAGGACTTCGGCGCCGGTGAGGATGCCGATGTCTTCCATGATCGCTTTGCGGCGGTCGCCGTAACCCGGCGCTTTGATCGCGCAAACTTTCATGGTGCCACGCAACCGGTTAATCACGAGCGTCGCCAGTGCCTCGCCGTCGATGTCCTCGGCGATGATCAACAACGGGCGGCCCGTGTTGACGACCGCTTCGAGAATCGGAATCATTTCCTTGATGTTCGAGATTTTCTTCTCGTTGATCAGGACGTACGCGTTTTCCAGAACGCATTCCATTTTCTGCGGATCGGTCACGAAATACGGCGAAAGATAGCCGCGGTCGAACTGCATCCCTTCGACGAATTCGATTTCGGTCGTCAGGCTCTTGCCCTCGTCGACCGTGATGACGCCGTCTTTACCGACCTTTTCCATGGCGTCGGCGAGCAGGTTGCCGATTTCGGCGTCATTGTTCGCGGCGATCGTTCCGACCTGGGCGATTTCCTTCTTGCTGTTCTTGACGCTGACGGACATTCCTTTGAGTTTCTCGACGATGTCGGCGACCGCCTTATCCATTCCGTTTTTCATCTGGAGCGGGTTGACGCCGGCGACGACGGCTTTCATACCTTCGTTGAAAATCGCTTCGGCGAGGATCGTCGCGGTTGTGGTGCCGTCACCGGCAATGTCGCTCGTTTTCGAGGCGACTTCGCGGACCATTTTCGCGCCCATGTTTTCGTACGTGTCTTCCAGATCGACTTCCTTGGCGACGGTGACGCCATCTTTGGTCACGGTCGGAGAGCCGAACGATTTCTGGATGATGACGTTTCGCCCGCGCGGTCCGAGAGTCACTTTGACCGCCTTGGCCAATTTCGAAACACCGCGTCGAAGTGCTTCACGTGCTTCCTGATCAAATGCAATCATTTTTGCCATTATATGTTTTCTCCTGAGGTTGATTGTGTTCTTAAAAAAGGTAAAAGGGTGGAAGGGTATAAAGGAGGAAGGGTTCTACGGAGGCCGTTAAAGGACTGGGAAGCGGAAAAAACGGTATCACCTGTGCCCTTCTTCCCTTCCACCCTTTTCCCTTCTACTGAATTATTGCCAAAATATCGCTTTCACGCATAAGGAGCAGTTCGTCGTCGCCGACTTTGAACTCTTCACCGGCGTAGGAAAGGAACAGGACGCGATCACCTTCTTTCACCTGGAACTGCGAACGGTTTCCATTGTCCAAGACGCGTCCGTCGCCGATGCTCACGACGGTTCCCCGGGCCGGCTTGTCTTTCGCGGAGTCGGGCAGATAGATTCCGCCTTGCGTTTTTTCTTCGGACGTTTCACGACGAATGACGACGCGATCACCGAGCGGCTGGAATTTCATACCGCCTTTTTTGCAATCGCAACCGCCTTTGTTTTCCGAGCATTCCTCTTTCTTTTTGACCATTTTCGATTTTCTCCGGGAAATGATTTTGGAATAGTTTGACAGACGAATTCACCATTATAAACACGACTGTTTTAATCATGTTTTGACAATCGATGAAAAATGAGATTTTGCAGACTAGCGACGCAATTTTCGAGCCAAAGATTTTTTTTTGCGGAAGAAGTCAGGAATTCGCCGGATTTTCAAAGGATTTTGGGAAATATAGTAGAATTCATACGAAAAAAAGAGAGGCGACACTGCCAATTTGACAGGAAAAGATAGGCGATATACTGCAAACGGGTTTAAGTTCCATGCCGCTCGTGGTGAAATCCGGGGTAGAATCAATCGTCTCGCCCAAAAGGACAAGCCAAATTTTTGCCGTTGACATCACGACGTTGGAAACGACGGTCGATTTCTCGAAGACGATCGACGATCGCTCGGCTCGGCGGCTGTTCCGCAAGTTGGAAAAAAATATCCTGACGCCAAAGTGATTCATGTGATACTGGACAACGCGAGCCATTACAAATCGAAATGATTGCACGAAAAGCTAAAGGGTACGAAAATACGGTTGCATTATTTGCCGGGCTGTTCGCCGAACTTGAACGTGATCGAGCGGCTGCGGAAGTTTTTCAAGAAGAAGATTTTGTACAACACGTATTACGAAAAGTTCGAGGATTTTCTGGCGTCATGCCAAAACTTCTTTCAGTGTCGGACGAAGTACCGCGAGGATCTGCGCACACTTTTGATGGACAACTTTCACCGGTATCAAAACGCTGGAGAAACAACGGCGTCATAAGTTATAAATGTTGTTTGGGGTCAATCGATTTCCGCGTTCGATCCCGATACAAAGTAGGGCATCGTCGTTGGATATTTGAAGCGTATCACATCACAAACGCGGGGCAAGGCCCGCCGCTAACTTGATTTTCGTTCGTTTATCCAATCGGCGTGAAACGGGCCTGCGCCGGGTTTGTCGGTACGGCTGTAGGTGTGGGCGCCGAAGTAATCCCGTTGCGCTTGCAGCAGATTCGCCGGGAGCGTCGGGCTGCGATAGCCGTCGTAGTACGCCAATGCCGAGAGGAACGCCGGAGCGGGAATGCCCAAATCGACCGCTGTTTTCACGACGTTTCTCCACGAACTTTGCGCCGAGGCGACCGCGTTGGCGAAATACGGATCCAGAAGCAGGTTCTCCAGGTTCGCGTTCTTCTCGAACGCTTCCCGAATGCGCTCCAGAAATACGGCACGAATAATACAACCGCCGCGCCAGAGCATCGCGATCGAACCGAAATCGAGCGGCCAATCGTATTCCTTCGCCGCGGTTTGCATTTGCACGTAACCCTGGGCGTACGAAACGATTTTCGACGCGTAAAGCGCGTGCCGAACTTGGGCGACGAAATCCTTGACGCTCGTTCCAGGGGGAACGCCCATTCCTTCGGAATTGGGGCTAAACTTGGGGCCGGAAAGTACGGTGCTTGCGCGGACGCGGGCGTCTTTCATCGCGGACAGGCATCGGGCGTACACGGCTTCGGTGACCAGAGTGCTCGGAGCTCCCAGGTCGAGGGCCAGTTGCGACATCCATTTGCCGGTTCCTTTCGCGCCGGCGGTGTCAAGGATCATGTCGACCAAATCATTTCCGGTCTGTTTATCTTTCACCGTGAAAATGTCCCGGGTAATTTCGATCAAATACGAATCGAGTTCTCCCTGATTCCATTCGGCGAACACGTCGTAAAGGTGCTCGTTGGTCAGATGGAGCGCGTGTTTGAGAATCCAGTACGCTTCGCAGATAAGCTGCATGTCGCCGTACTCGATTCCGTTGTGGATCATTTTGACGTAATGCCCCGCCCCGCGCGGCCCGACCCATTCGCAACATGGTATGTCGTTGTTTTTGCCGACTTTGGCGCTGATCGACTGGAAAATCTCCTTGACCAGCGGCCACGCTTTTTCGCTTCCGCCCGGCATCATGCTC
The DNA here is from genome assembly GCA_031549565.1 of Thermoguttaceae bacterium. Classification (GTDB taxonomy): domain Bacteria; phylum Planctomycetota; class Planctomycetia; order Pirellulales; family Thermoguttaceae; genus JAVBSX01. The sequence goes on along the minus strand of JAVBPO010000180.1, from coordinate 3,978 downwards.
GGTCCCTTACGTGCTCCTTCCTCGCCGCCGGAAACGCCGGTTCCGATGTAGAGCAGCCCTTTGGATTCGACGAATTTCGTACGACGCTCGGTGTCACGAAAGTGCGTGTTCCCGCCGTCGATGATCACATCCCCCGGTTCCAGCAGCGGCAGCAGTTCCTCGATCACGGCGTCGATCGCCGCGACTTGCGGATACAACGCGATTTCCGGGGCGGGTACGGCGTCTTTCGACTGGATCATGAGCATCACTTTCTTCGGTCGTTTCAACTTCGCGACCAGCTCCTTGAGCGAATGTGTTCCAACGAGCTTGTCCCCTTTCGATTTCACTTCCGGCAGATTCGCGAAATCGTCGACTTTGCTCGTCGTCCGATTGAACACGGCGATCTTGAACCCATGATCGACCATATTAAGCACAAGATTTTGGCCCATCACGGCCAAGCCCATCAAACCGAGATCATATTGTTCCGACATTGGAAATTCTCAGAAGAAAAATTGTGAAAAATCGCCTGGAAACGAAAATTATACCATCTCTCTTCACGGAAACAACACGATGCTTCCCCGTATGGAATCAGGAAAATGCTCGAATTTTTGTGGGGACGGCAATTTGTACTGTTTGACTTGCGAAACCCGTTTTCGGGGACAGGGCTTCCGGCGAAAGCCTCACGCCGTGAACGGGGCGGGTGTCTATCGGTTTGTTCCGATTTTTGGTATACTCCGCTTCAATCGACGAAACTTGCGGCAGCACGTCTTCCCTTCCCCCTTCACGATCTAACGATTTATAACGATGAAAATCAGTTGCGAACGAGATAAGTTTTCCCATGCGTTTCAATTGGCGGCGTCCGTCGCGGCACTTCGGGACGTCAAACCGGTTCTGCAAAACGTACTGCTGAAGGTCGAAAAGAACGCCGTGATCCTCATGGCAACCGACACGGAATTGGGGATTCGAACCGTTGTCGACGGTTGCGAAATCCTGGAGCCGGGGGACGCGATTTTGCCGACGAAACTGGTCAAATCGATCCTCCAGGAAAGCGGTGATAAAACCCTCACGATCACCGGCGACAGTGCGAAAACGCTGATCCAGGGAGCCCGGAGCCGTTTCCAGCTCCCGACGCAGCCGGTCAGTGATTTTCCGGAAGTCGAACCGTTTCAGGAAACTTCGTATCACACGATTTCGTCCAAGATTTTCCGCGAAATGATCAAACGAACCACCTTCGCGACCGACGAAGACAGTACCCGCTATGCCCTGGGCGGCGTACATCTCGACTTCGGACCGGACCAACTCGGCTGCGTCGCAACCGACGGGCGCCGTTTGGCGCACCAATCCGGCGTCGCCGAAGCGGTCAACGACCACGAGCCGGAAGGTTCCTCGATTTTTCCGACGAAGTCGCTCTCGTTGATTGAGCGGGCCGCGGCGGAAGATGAACCGATCAAAATCGCGGTTTCCGCCAATCGCGGCGTGTTCGGAACCGAAAAAACGGTCGTCTTCACGCGGCTGATCGAAGGGAAATTTCCACGTTGGAAAAATATCATTCCGAACATCGAAGGGCGCAAGGAAGTGGAAATCATCGCCGGGGCTCTTCTTTCCGGCGTTCGGCAGGCGCAGATCGTCACCTCGGAAAAGCAGCCGGGAGTTGATTTCGCATTCAGCGACGGCAAGCTGGAGCTTTACGCGTCCGGGGCAGAGGTCGGTGAATCTTCCGTGGAACTCCCGATTTCGTATAGCGGTGAGAAAATCGTCCTGCGGCTCGATCCGAAGTTCGTCATTGATTTTCTCCGGGTTCTCGAATCGGAAAAAAGCGTTTCCACGTTCCTCGCATCCGGCGAACCGGTTTGCTGGAAAACCGACGACGGGTACGAGTACGTCGTCATGCCGATCTCGGCATAAAACAAAGTGGGAGAGACGACGGATTTCTTTTTTTCAAAACTTGCGAAATTCTTTCATTTGAAGTAGACTCCGGTTACGGAATAGAGACCGCCCGCGAAAATCTTTTCTTCTTCTCTCCCATGCCGAAACTGATCGATTTGTCCCGTACGCTGATTCCCGGTATGCCGGTTTATCCCGGCGATCCCGGTTTCGAAGTGGAAACCGTTGCGACCTACGCCAAGGACGGATTCCAGACGTCGAAATGGAAAATGGTATCCCATTTGGGAACCCACATCGATTCGCCGCTGCATTATGTGCCTCGCGGATGGAGCTCCGATCAGATTCCGCTGGAAACATTTTTCGGACCGGCGGCGGTGATTTCGTTGGCGGAACCACTCCGGAAACTTCGCAGCACTCCCGCGAAAATCACGCCGGCCATGCTTGCCAAATACGACGACGCGTTTCGCATGGGAGAACGGATCCTGATCCACACCGGCTGGGAAAAAGCGTACGGGGAAAGTCAGTACTTCACTTCCTTCCCGTCGCTCACGCCCGAAGCGGCCCAGTGGATCGTCAAGCATAACATGAAGCTGCTCGGTTTCGAAACGCCGTCGGTTTCAAGCATCCGCTCGGAAGACGAGAATACGGCGAGCGAGGACGCGATCTGTCATCGCATTTTGCTCCGCGATAAACCGCCGGTCACGATTCTCGAAGGACTGGTGAACCTGGATCAGTTGCCGGTTTGGCCCGCGACGTTCACGTTGAGTTGCTTCCCGTGGAAAGTGGAAGGAGCCGACGGCTGTCCGGTTCGCGCGGTCGCGATTCTCGATTGACGAGGAGATCATTACCGTTGAGCCTTTCCCTCGTTTTGGCGCTGCTGTTACGGATTTTCGTTAATCCGTTGGCCAACGTGTTTCAAAAGAAAATGACCGACGGCGGTTTCGATCCGTTGATTCTGTCGTTTTCGACGTATCTGTTTCTGAGTCTTGCCGGGATTCCGTATGCTCTTTTCGTCGACTGGACTCGACTGACGCCGTCGTTCTGGTGTTACGCCGCGATCGTTGGGTTGCTTGGAGCGTTAGGAAACGGTTTTTTGGTCCTTGCGATGAAGTACGGCGAACTGTCCGTACTCGGTCCGATCAACGCGTATAAATCCGTCGTCGGGATTCTGGTCGGAGCGATGCTTCTCGCCGAGATTCCGAACCTCGCGGCCTGTTTAGGCGTCATGCTCATCATCGGCGGCAGCTATTACGTCCTGGACGGAACCGGCGAACGTTTTTCATGGCGTTTGCTGCGTCGAGCCGACGTCAAGTACCGTCTGCTCGCGATGATTTTCGGCGCAGTCGAAGCGGTGTTCATCAAAAAGGTGATCCAGCTCTCCACGCCCGAGCTTTCGCTGCTCACCTGGTGCTGGTTCGGGGCGATTTTTTCGCTTCCGTTTCTGTTTCGAAAAAGCCGGGCGACCTCGGTTAGGATTCCGCGTTCGCTTTACCGTTGGCTTCCTGGCGTCGTGTTTTGCGTCGGTGCGATGCAGTTGTCGACCAACTACGCGTTCGACCGGATGCCGGTCGGTTACGCATTGGCGCTCTTTCAACTTTCCGCGATCGTGAGCGTTTTTTTCGGGTACCATTTTTTTCGCGAACGCAATATCGTCCAAAAATTCTGCGGGTCGCTCATTATGGTGTCAGGATCCGTGCTGATCATTTTGTTCCGGGGCCGAACTTGACAAACGGGGCTCGCCGTTTACAATCGAATCGTTTTTGGACTTGTCCCGTTCACCGTACTTAATCGACTGGAAAGCGTGCAATGAATCCTTCTTTTTCCCCCACGGAAACGTGTCCCAAAGCCCGATTGATTCTTGAGGATGGAACCGAGTATCACGGGTTTTCGTTCGGCTCTCCCCGCAATACGTCGGGTGAGCTGATTTTCAATACGACGATGGTCGGATATTGTGAGATGCTCACCGATCCGACGTTCGCCGGCCAAGTATTGACGCTGACTTGGCCGCTGGTCGGCAATTCAGGCGTCCCTCCCCAAACGGAAGACCGCGGTGTTCGCCAATTTTTCGAGTCGAATCGAATTTGGCCCCGCGGTCTTGTCGTTTCCGAGTACTCG
>JAVBPO010000186.1:0-25648 GCA_031549565.1 Thermoguttaceae bacterium | reverse complement strand
TCTGTTCGTCGGAACTCATCGAAACGCTGACGCGGTGGTCGCCGACTTCCAGGCATTTCGCGGTGAATTTGAACGTTTTTTCCTGCTGCGGTTCCAAAACGGCGAGCGGGTCGAACTGGATCACGCCGGAATTCGTGCGGTGCTTCGTCGGTCCTTCCGCCGTGGAAAACTGCATTCCTTCCGAAAGACGGACGTGAATGTTGACGTTGTTCGCCGATTTCGTGCCGCGATTGACCAGCTTGACTTCGTAAATCGCCGTCTTGCCGACTTCGACCGGACTGGATAAACAGGCGACCCCGAACGTAAGCGACGGAATTCCCTGGACGCTGACTTCGTAGGTGCTTTCCGCTTTCAAATGGTTCCGTCCGATCCCCTCGAATCGGATCATCTGTTCCCCTTCCCGAAGCGGCGTCGCGACCAATTCGATCTCGCCGGACTCTTTCGGCGGCAATTCCTCAAGCGTCCAGTGGACCGTATGCGATTGTTCGTCGTAGACACCCTGCTGGTTCGTACTCTCGAACTTCATTCCGGTCGGCAGCTTGGCAAGCAAGTCGACCCCTTGCGCCGATGCCGTTCCCGGGTTGGCGACCGTGAGAACGTAGGCCGCTTTATGATTCAAATACCGTTGTCGCGGCCCGGCGATTTCCAACCGCAAATCGGGCGCGAGAACTTCGACCCGCGCTTCGGCGACCGATTCAAGCTCGTTGTTCGCCCGGGCTCGGAGTTTCGTGATGATTTCCCCCGCCGACTTCGTCGAAAGGACCAGCGGATACTGTTTCGTTTCTTTCGGTTTCAGATCTCCGACGGTAAATTCGATGTCCCGCCCTTTTTCATGCTCCAAACCTTCCGGAACGTGCAATTCCAGCACGACGCCGGTCGTCGTTCCACTGCCGGGGTTGGTGAGCGTGAGATGATAGGTAATTTTATCGCCGAGCAGCACTTCCGGGTCGGCCGACAAGTCCAGGTTGAGCATTGCCCGAGTCGCGATCGTTTTTCCGGACGCTTCCGAAGCGAACTGGAGCGTCGCGACACTCCCGAACTCCCCTTCGGAAAGCGGAACAACGGTCATTTCGACGGCGATTTCCTCTTGTGGAGCGAGCGAGCCGAGTGACCAGTACAAATCGCCCCCTTCCGCGCCGGATATTTTCGGATTCGTCGAAACCAGCCGGGTTCCCCGGGGAACCTGGTCCCGGAGGATGATTTCCCGGGCCGTGGTTTGACCGGTATTTTTCACGACGATTTTCAGCGTTGCCGGTTGATTGATTTGGACTTCTTGCGGCGACAGTTTTTCGAGAACCAATTGCGGACACTGATTTCCTTCCAGGTCGCTCGAACCGGGAACGCCGGTTCCTTCCGGCGATTGCAGTTGTTGCGGCGGCTGCGGGACTTCCGCGAATTCCTGTTCGACTCCCGCGCCGGCGTTATGTCGCGATGAGAGCGGCTGTCGAACCGGGGGACGATCCAGAGAGCCGACCTTCGCATTGGAGCGGGAATACTGCGGTTGCATCGCGACTTGGGGGCTCGCTCCCGCGGTTCCCCGAGTCGTCGGAGACGGGGGCGTGAGCGGATTCGACTCCGCTTGGACGGTTGCCGAGGAATCGATTTGAGCGATCGGGTTCGCGTTTTGCGGTGTAATTGTTTCAGCGGGGATCGGTCGTGAGGTGTTTTTTACGGGAGCCGATTTTCGCTCCGCAACAATTCCCGATTGGGGCGTTTGGGGCGCGGTCGGGGCGTTCGGCAGGGAAAACGGGGCCGCCGAATCGAGCGGCGGAAGTTCGCCGGTCGAGGGAAACTCATCGGAAAACTGATCGACCTGCTCCAGCGAATCCTTGGGGACGGCTTGTGATTTCGGTTCGGGCGGATTAAGATTTTCGTGAACCTGCGGGACCGGGGCGCTCAATTCGTGCGGAGAAAGCGAAAAATCGCCGGCGTCGACCGGAACGCTGAATTCGTCGAACGACTCCTCCGGTTGCGGCTCCGGTTTCGTTTGCGGTCGCGGAACGGAAATCGGCTTTGTTCCCCCCCGTTGAGCCGCGAGGGCAACGGAATTCCCCGTGCTCGAAACTCCGGCGGCTTGCTGGACGGTGTTTTCCTGCGGCAATGCGACCGTTTCCGAGCGGAGTGGATTGCTCCGTTGGCGTTCGTTGGAGACCGCGCGAACGCTCCCGTATTCGGCGTCGTTGGGAGCAGTTTGGGTCGGTACTTTCAACCGTTTCGGAGGATTTGCCGTTTGCGAATAGGAGGGCGAGACCGGCATCATGAGGAGAGAGCCGGCTAATCCGAGAAGTATTAGAGCGTATTTCGAGCGTTTCATAGATCCTGTCGACGGTATAAACGGGAGCAAAATTCCCTTCAAAACGAAACTATTGACCGAATAACGGGAGTAGTAACAAAATCCGCGATTTAAAGAAAGACCAATTTCCCCCATTTTTTGATATTGTCGCCAAAGAGCCGGGGACGAAGCGCAGTCCCCGGGTTTAACAAGAAAACATGAAATTTCATTGGGTCCAGCGAAGTGTCCTGCCCGGTTTCGGTTTGACGATGGGAACGACGGTCGTCTACCTTGGGCTCGTCGTACTCATTCCGCTCGCCGCGCTGCTGATGCGGTTGCGGGGAATGGAGTTCGCCGATTTCTGGAGCACGATTACCAATGAAGACGTTCTCGCGGCTTTGTGGTTGACGTTCGGTGCATCGCTTGCCGCGGCGCTGGTGAACGTCGTGTTCGGGTTCATCGTCGCCTGGGTTTTGACCCGATATGAATTTCCCGGTCGACGGCTCATGGACGCGATGGTCGATTTGCCCTTTGCGCTTCCCACGGCGGTTTCCGGGATCGCGCTGAACGCGCTTTACTTGAAAACCGGTTGGATCGGGCAGTTTTTGCCGTACGAACTCGCCCGGACGAACTGGGGAATCATGATCGCGCTGATTTTTATCGGACTTCCGTTTGTCGTGCGAACCGTCCAGCCGGCGATTATGGAGATGGAAAAAGAACTTGAAGAAGTCGCGGCCAGCCTGGGAGCGAGCCGTTGGCAGACGTTTTGGAAAGTTGTTTTTCCGACGATCCGGCCGGCGCTTGTGACCGGGTTTTCGCTCGCTTTTGCCCGGGCTTTGGGGGAATACGGCTCCGTGATCTTCATCGCGGGAAACCAAATCGGAAAGACGACCGTGATTTCCCGAATGATCATGATCAAACTGGAGCAGTATCGATTCCAGGAAGCGATTTCAATCGCGTTTTTAATGCTCGTCGTCTCTTTCATCATGCTCCTGTTGATCAACCTGACGCAGGTTTTCAGCAATCGGCGATTCTTGAAATAAGGAAACGAAAATGTCGCAAATTCGATTAGGAACCCGGGGAAGCGCGCTGGCGCGTTGGCAAGCGGATTGGGTCGCCGCGCAGCTTCGGGCAAACGGCGCCTGCGTCGAGATCGTCGAAATCCGAACCTCCGGCGACGAATCGACGTCGGAACCGGTCCGCGAACTCGGCGCGATCGGCGTGTTCACGAAAGAAATCCAAGCCGCATTACTGGACGAGCGGATCGATCTTGCCGTCCATAGTTTAAAGGATTTGCCGACGGAAACCGTGCCCGGTTTGGCATTGGCGGCAGTCCCGGTTCGCGGTCCGCATCGGGACGCCGTCGTTTGCGGCGTGTTTCCGTCTTTGGACGACCTGCCGGACGGAGCGTCGATCGGGACCGGTAGTTTGCGACGTCGGACGCAGCTTTTGCACAAATATCCCGGTCGATTCCAGATCGAGGAAATTCGCGGCAACGTCGACACGCGTCTCCGCAAAGTAATGCAGGGGGAATACGACGCGATTCTTCTAGCCGAAGCGGGACTGATCCGGCTCGGTTTGCAGAAAAACATTACGTCGATTCTGGAACCGCCCGATTTTTTGCCCGCCGTCGGACAGGGAGCGCTCGGCTTGGAGATTCGGGAAAACGACTTGCGAACACGGTCGGCGGTCGCGTTTTTGAACGACCCGGACACGTTTGCTTCCGTTGCGGCGGAGCGTGCGTTTTTGAAACGAATGCAAGGCGGCTGCTCCGCCCCAATCGCGGCGTATGGACAAGTGGTCGACGGAGTTTTACATCTCCACGGACGCGTCCTGTCCTTGGACGGAAAGGAAATGAACGAAACTCGCCAATCGGCTTCACCAAACGGAGCACAAGACCTCGGCGAAACGGTCGCGGAAATATTATTATAATATATCGTACGAAACGATTTATCGAAACGTTTACATGAACGTTAAAGAGCGAATTCAGCAGCCGGTACAATATTTAAAAGGCGTCGGTCCTCGCGCTGAATTATTGTATCGACTCGAACTGTATCGCGCGTTCGATTTGTTGTTCAATTTTCCTCGCGATTACCAGGATTTTTCCGACCGGCGTCAGGTCGATCAGTTGGAAGAAAAAAAGCTGCAAAGCGTTTCCGGGACCATCGACCAATGGGAAACGCGAACCACTCGCCGTGGACCGCTCACGACCCTCGATCTGAAAGTCGACGATACTCACGTTCGAGGAATTTGGTTCAATATGCCGTTCATCCAGAAGGATTTCGCGGTCGGACGCAAAGTGCTCTTCTCCGGCAAACCGAAACTCGATCCGCCGTTTTGGGTCTTCACGCATCCGAAAATCACATTCCTCAGCGACCAGGAAGACGAGGATTCGATCGAACAAATCCTGCCGGTCTATCCGCTGACCGAAGGGTTGACGCAGTATCATCTCCGCCGAATCATCCGAGAGCAGCTCGTCGATCTGCCGGATCATCTGGAAGAAGTCCTGCCGGACGAGTTTCGTCGCAAATACGGTCTGCTCCCGATCGCCGACGCCGTACGGCAGATTCACTTTCCCGCCGACCAAACGATGATCGCGTGGGCGCGGCGTCGTTTCATTTTTCAAGAGCTTTTCCTGCTCCAGCTCGCCCTTGCGATCCGGCGTTTACAACACCAGACGCACATGAAAGCGACGCCGATTCCGCTCGACCCGAAAATCGACGTCCACATCCGGCAGCGTTTTCCGTACGAACTGACCGGTGCGCAAAAGCGGGTGATCCGCGAGATCGCCGAGGATATGAACAAGCCGGTCCCGATGAACCGCCTGCTGCAAGGGGACGTCGGGAGCGGAAAAACGTTCGTTGCCGTGTACGCGATGCTCCTGGCCGTTGCGCACGGATTTCAAGCGGTTTTCATGGCCCCGACGGAAGTTCTCGCCAAGCAGCATTTGCGGAGTTTGGAGCGAATCCTCGAAGGAAGTCAGACGCGCATCGCCCCGATTTTCGGCGGGCAATCCCCCAAGGAGCGCGGGGCGTATCTGCAGGAAATCCTCACCGGACAGGCCCAGATCGTCGTCGGAACCCAGGCGATCATCAGCGGGAATATTCCGTTTCACAAACTCGGTTTGGTCGTGATCGACGAGCAACACAAGTTCGGCGTCAAGCAGCGGGCTCATTTGAAAACGGGAACGGCGTTCGATCCGCATTACCTGATCATGACCGCGACGCCGATTCCGCGGAGCGTGACCATGTCGTTGTTCGGCGATTTGGACGTGTCCGTGATCGACGAATTCCCGCCGGGGCGTCAAAAAGTGCGGACCCGGATCGCGAAGGACGAAAATCGGCCCGCCTGGTGGGAGTTCGTTCGCGAAAAACTCCGGGAAGGGCGTCAAGGTTTCGTCGTCGTTCCACTCGTCGAGGAATCGGACAACTTTGACGCCAGGAGCCTGGTCGAAGTGTACGAGACGCTCAAAGCCGGCTCGCTGGAAGATTTTCGACTCGCTTACATACACGGCCGGATGTCGCATGAAGAGAAGGAGCGAATCATGCTCGATTTCCGGAGCGGCGAAATCCAGATGCTCGTCGCGACGACCGTGATCGAAGTCGGCGTCGACGTTCCGAACGCGACGCTGTTGACCGTCGAAAGCGGCGAACGGTTCGGATTGGCGCAGTTGCATCAACTCCGGGGCCGGATCGGACGCGGCAAGCATCCCGGCTATTGCGTCGTATTCGCGAAAACGGAGAATGAGGAAACGCAAAAACGGCTCCATGCGTTCGCGTCGACGACCGACGGATTCGAGTTGGCCGAAATCGATTTCGAGATACGAGGACCGGGCGAACTGTTCGGAACGGCCCAGCACGGGTTGCCGCCGTTTCGAATTGCGAACCTGGCCCGGGACCGCGACATTCTGATGGAAGCGAAAGCCGCGGCAACCGAAATGCTCAAGGACGATCCCGGCCTCGCTCAACCGCCGCACGGAAAACTCCGGATGCAGGTGCTCAAACGGTACGGAAACGTCCTCGAATTGGGCGACGTCGGTTGATGGACGTTATTCGTATGCCGTCTTGGCATGGGGCTGGTATTAATGTTATCGACCGCCACGGCTGCCGCCAAACGTGCGACCGCTACTGCCACCGCCGGGAGCGCCGAAGGTTGGACGGCTTTGGCCGCCGGGCATGCCGCCACCGGGCATCCCTCCGCCGAAAGTGGGACCACCGCCCATTCCGCCGGGCCGTGCGCCGCCGAGAATGTTCATCAAGCCGCCGAAAGGAGAGCCGCCTCCGCCGGGCATTCCGAATCCTCCCCCGCCCCCGAATCCGCCGAACCCACCGCCGCCGCGCCCCGTACCGGTGTTGCCGATTCCCGTTTGGATCGTCGAGCCCGTCGTCAACGCCATCGTCGCTCCCCGCGGTTGGGTCGATTGACCGCTCGTTTGAATCATGTCGCTGCCGACCACTTTGCCGAGCATCGCCGGGAGCATTTGCGGGTTGACGTTTTTAATGTCGATGATTTCAGTTACAATATCGAGTTCGCCGGTCATCACGTCGATTTCCTCGACGAATTTTCGGACCCGCTCGAACAGCACTTCCGAAGCGGTTACGACGAGTACGTTGTTCGCCTTGATCACGGAAAGCGTCATTTTCTCCTCTTCTTCCGTAGTGCCACGACCGCCTCGGGCGCCCCCCTGCATTCGCTGCATCATCTGTTGGAGCATTTCCGGGTTGAGCCCGGGCATTCCGCCGGGACCGCCGCCTTGTTGTCCGCCGAATCCGCCCTGCTGTCCACCGCGATTGGTACCGCTTTGACTTTGCATCTTATCGGCGAACACCGATTTGACGAGCTCCATCGCGTCGTCGGCCTGCATGTTTTTAAGTGGTATCATCCGGGGGGAAGCGATCCGCTTGACTTCCTCCGGTCCCTCACCGCGATCCAGGAGCGGCAACAGTTTCTTTTCGATCGTGTAATGATCGACCGGATTCGCTTTCACTAAAATCATGTTCAGCCGGGAGTCCGCGGTGATCGAAACGTCGCCGGTCGCCTGGATCGGACCGAGACTGCCGACGACGGAGAAAAACGCGGCGCTGCCGAAATCTTCGATCGGCGAATCCTCCGACGACGAAGAGGACGTGTCCATCAAGCGGTTGAGCGTCGACGAAGCCGAGTCCGCCGAAACGTATTGCAGATAATACGGCTTGAGAACCGGCGTCGTGAGGATCGCTTCGTTCGACATCGCTTCGATCAGATCCTCCAGCGCGTCCAACGCTTCGGTGTCGTCCGACGCGAGGACCAACCCGGCCGGCCCGATCGACAACACGACCGGCGCTCCCTTGTTCGGATTGACGCCACGAAGATAATCGAGCGATTCCGGGGAAAGTCCCTCCGGTTGCCCCGGCTTGTTACGCATTTGCTGTTGCTGCATCTGTTGCAACCGATCCTGAAGAGCCTGTTGCTCCGGCGTCAGTTTCGGCTCGTCGTCGACGTATCGGGTCGATTGAACCGATCGGTAAATCGCTTTCGCTCCGGTGTGATTCCACGTACTCGGGTTGTCAAATTCAATCTTGTCGTTTTCGTCGTACAACAAATCGTCGAGCAGTTGGTCGATTTTTTCCTCGTTCGAATCCCCCGGAGGCGGAGCAAAGCGAGGACCGGGCCGACCGGGCTGTTGAAAACCACCGGGACCGGGCCGCTCACCCGGATCAACGCGTTGGATCACATCCCTGCGTTGGCTTCCTATCATTACATCGTCGGGTTTCATCGCCGGGCCGATCGCGGAGGGTTTGACGATTTTGATTTCGTTTTCATGTCCCTGCGGCCAGACCTGTTGAATCTGATCGAGAATCAAAGCGGCCGCGCTCGGGGAGATGTTGATGTTTCGGATCGTTTTCGGTTTGTCCGGATCGTTTTCGGACCGCAGATTGGTCGGTTCGAACGTTTCTCCCATCTTCGCCAGGAGCGATTTGATTTCTCTTAACTGCGAGGAAGTGCAGCGGACGTAGATCTGTTTATTGGTCGCGTCGGTTTCCACGACCGGCGCTTTGGCGGAACTGCCGGAATCGGTGCCGAAGAACTTTTCGATCGCCGTGGACGCGTTGGCGGTCGTCAATTTCGCGAGCCGAATCACGTGGTTGCCGTAAGAGTCCGCCTGCATCGTTTCGAGCGTGGTCTTGATCACGCGCATATCGTCCAGATAAGCGTACGCAACAAGCGAGTTTGTGTTCTGGTCGACCGAAAGGCGGACTCCCTGCTTACCGGCTAAAAGAGTTTGACAGACGGCCAACACCGTCGACAGGTCCGCGGTATCAACGGGGAATACCTTGAACTGAAGGTCGCCGAATTCGGTTTTGATTTCAATGTAAGCGTCGTCGATTTTCGTGAGAATTTCGAGCGCTTTTTCGATCCGGTCGGCCCGACCGCTGAGCCAGATTTTCTTCCCGGACATATCGGATACGACCCGCAACGTCTGGTCGTCGGGCATGAGTCCCATGAGGTTCCGCATGATCGCGAGCCCTTCCTCGGCAGTAAGATTTTTCAATTCGTACGATTTCAGGGTCTGATCGACCGAATCGAGTCGTTCAATCACTTTCTGGATCGCGCGGAGATTGCTGACGGTTTCGGTAATCAAGATCGTCTGCGATTGCGGCATCATCGCGACGGAACCTTGCGGGCCGAGGATTCGTTCGATTTCGTTCTGCACGATTTCCGGGGTCGTTCGTTTCAGGTCGAATTGACACTTGACGATTTCGTAACTCCCCCGTTGGGCGAGATCTTCCGGGAAAACGGTTTGGACCAACTGCTCCGGAATTCCAATGCTCCCGCTGGGACCAAGATCGTAAACGATCAGCATCTTGTCCTTGCGAATGAGCGTAAACTCTTCGAGCAGCAGGAACTGATTCAGCTTGTCGATCGCTTCGTCGGGGGTGAAGTACTGGTCGTCCTTATAGTTGAACGTCCCTTGCGGATACGTTTTCATCATAAGAGATAGATCGGCCTGTTCGGCGAACCATTCGATCACGTCTTTCCACGGCTGCATCCTGATGTTGAAGCGAATCTTTTTATCGCCGACCGGCTCGGGAGGAGCTTCAGGGGCGCGTCGGCCTCCGCGATCCTGCGGACCACGGTCTTGCCCACCACGGCGTTCGCGTCGGTTTTCGTCGGGAGCCGGGCCGCCCTGCGGGGGAGCGGGTTGTTCGTGTTGCTCCGTTTCACCGGTTGGCGCCGGCTGAGGAGGAGGGGGAGCGGGCTGCAATTCGTCCGGTTTTGACGGCGTCTCCGAATTTTCAGGTTCTTCCGATTTCGGTTGATCCTGTCCACACACGTGACACGGCGCCGTGAAAACCACGGAAACCGCGAAAATCGCGGCGAAAACATACATTTGAAGTTTCAAAAACGACATGACAAGTAGAATGTGGATTACGTTGATCGGAATAGTGCGTATTTGGAACAAATCCCCTCCTTAGAATTAAACCAAATATACATCAAATTGGACCACTTTGAAACGAAAAGATTCAAGAATCCCGCCGGTTTTTCCTGTAAGCAGCCAACACTTTCCAATTTCGGAACGCAGAAGGTGCGAAAGGACGGGAAAATGGAAGCCGTTGCTCATCCCGCTCTGTTTTCGGTTAGCGTGCCCTTCTCTCAAAACCGAAAAATAAACTGGAGAAAACACAGAAACTTTTCCGATAAAGCTGAATGTAACGATCAATACTTTTGCGCGGTTTTCATGACGCAATACTTTCGATTAACATTATTACTACTCGGATTCGCGATGATTGGCGGGTTTTGCGGCTGCGAAATCCTGCCGACGACGCGATTTAAGCCGGTTCTTGAGAATCCGTTCCCGGAAATCACCGAGGTCGCGGTCCTGCCGTTTGTGAATAAAACGAACAATAGAAATGTCGACGGTTCGGAATTCGCGGCCGCTTATGCCGCTGAACTTCAGAAAATCCCCGGCTTCAATGTTCTTTCCGTTCGCGCCGTGGAAGAGAAAATGGCCGCAGCCGGTCTGACGGAACTCTCCTCGGCGGAAGACGCCCGGCTGTTGGCAAGGATTCTCGGCGTCGATGCGGTCGTACTCGGACGTATCAATGTCTATGACTGTTATTACCCGCCGAAAATCGGTTTGACGGTCGATTGGTACGCGGCGAATCAATACATGCACCCGATCCCGGCTGGATACGGACTGCCGTGGGGAACGACCCGGGAAGAGGAAATTCCCTCCAAAGTCGTTTACGAAGCGGAGCGAGCCTTGGCCAAAGCCCAACTTGCGACACAAACCCCGGTCGATGCCGAAGGGGAAAAACAATACCAGGATTACCTCAAAGCGTGGGAACAGGAAAAAATTCGTCGACAACGACAGGCCCAAGGAATCGCCGAACCGCAGGAGCAACCGGAAACGAATCCCTCGACGCTCGATCCGGACGACCCGAACTACGAAGAGGTCAATCCCGAGGAGGAACAGTACCTCCAAATGCAGCAGCACACCGTCGATCAACAGTTCGCCTTCGCCCACGGCGGAAAAGCGTCTATTCCCTCTTCGACGCACAATTTGAATCGAAACTCGCGAAACACGGAAAAAATCAAACGCAAGATCGCCGAGATTCTCAACGAGCCGGAGACGGAAGAAGTTGACCTTCCGTTGACCTCACCTCTCCCCGAGGGGATGAAGCCGACCGATTGGACCGAACGGAACCCGAACAAAGAGGTTTTGCACAACCAGCTCCATCGGACGCAAAAGCCTGAAATTCCGGCGCAAACCACACCGCCGCAACCGGTCAGTACGAACGACGTGATACGGATTCCACAGCGAACCGTGCCGCAGGGGTACGGAATCATGATCCAGGCTCCGGTCGATCCGCAAACGGGCAAGCCGGTTTCCGGCGGAATTTTCGTCGAAATCGGTCCAGACGGGAACTTTTCCCGAGCTTATAAACTCGATCAATTTGACGGAACGATCGATTCGGAGATTTCGCTCGAAGAAATCGGCTTGGACCCGACTTCACTCCGCAAATCGGTCCTGCCGCCCCCGGATTATCTGGCGACGATGCCCGGAATGCCGCTCCCGAATGGACAAATCGCATTGGAACCGACCGCTTT
Organism: Thermoguttaceae bacterium; assembly: GCA_031549565.1. Lineage (GTDB taxonomy): Bacteria > Planctomycetota > Planctomycetia > Pirellulales > Thermoguttaceae > JAVBSX01. The sequence continues at coordinate 14,283 of JAVBPO010000186.1, read as the reverse complement.
CCCCGGATTGCCGGAAAACTGGCCCGATCCGAGAGGTTTTGTCCCGGACGGACCAAAAGCCGAAAAACCGGCCCGCTCGATCCCGTCCAGCGCTCCGTTTTTATCGCTCACCAAACTGTACGACGGAAACGATTCGGAACTGACACAAGCTTTGGCGGACTTCGAGTTCCATTTTAAGGACGACAAGCGAATTGGCGATTGGCAGATGATGCTCAACGATAAAAAAGCGTTCATCTCCTTCTGCTGCCGGATGCATATCTGGGAAATGTTCAGCCTCCGCGGCGGAGCCGGTAAAGCCGTCGAAGTCAAACGAACCTGGAAAACCTGGTATGGGGGACAGAAGCCCTATTAATTATGAATTAGGAATTTTGAATTATTGATTGCGGGAAGCAACACCTTTCTGACTACCGACTACTACATATTCCGACTATGCCCGATATTCCTGTTAGGCAATTTTTTTTATTGATGATAATTGCAGAATGTCAAAAAAAGCGGCGACAACACTGTTTTTTTTAACCGATAATTGAGAAAAGGTGCAATTGCGTCGTTTAATCCAATTACCAAGCTGAATTATTTGCGAATTCGGCAAATTTTTACATACAAAACCGACCGTAAAGCGTACAATCGCTAAGATACTACCCCCCACTTTGTTTAAGGATTGCAGCCGTGAGTCAGGATATTAATGTTTTAGCTCTCGTCAAAGGAACGGAACGTTATGTTTTTCTCTACAACGACCAGAATCGTGCGGAGACGCTTCGTACCCTCGGGCGATACGCTTCGAATCCGGAATTGAGTTTTACCTGGTACGACGCTGCGGTCCTGAGCCAAAAAATTCGGCAGGAAAGCCAACAGAAAAAAGTGAGCCCGCACTGTTTCGAATACAACGTCAACCGCTGCAATCTCCCCCTCACGGCGGAAAACGACATTTAGTCGACGAAACAACGCATCTTATTCACAAAGCAAGGAGCCTATAAGGCTCCTTTTTTTTCGAAGCCGCAGCAGAGCGGGAAGCGTAAGCGAGCGTAAAAACCCGTATTGGCCGTTGATTTGGCTTGGGTGATCCGTATAATCGGTTCCGCATTTCGCGAATCTGATTCCCTGCTAAAAAATGAAGACAATTGACTTTCCCTGGACCCGGCCCGTTCTGCACAGTGCCGCGGAATACTTGGTCGACGCTTTTACGCAAAACGACCGACTTGATCTCCGCAACGTCTTGATTGCGCTCCCCGGCGCTCGTGCGGTGGGACGGTTGGAAGAGCTCCTGTTGGATCGCGTCGAAAGGAAAATCGCGGAAGGTTCGCTCAATCCGGCTTGGTATCCGCCGCGATTGCTCACGATCGGACGGCTCCCGGAGTTGCTTTATCCGCAAAAGCGACCGCTTGCGGACGACCTGACGCAACAGTTCGCTTGGATCGCCGCATTGGATGATCTGCAAAAAAACGAACCGGACGTGCTCTTTCATCTCTTCCACGAACCGCCCGATTTGGATGACATTACCTCGCGACTCGCCTTGGCGAAGGTGTTTTCGACCGTCCACCGGGAACTGGCTGCCGAAACACTCCAATTCGACGACGTTCAGGAAAAATGCGTGACGATTTATCACGGTCGGACCGCGGAATCGACCCGTTGGCAAACTCTCGCCCGAATCCAAAAAAAATACCTCGACATTCTCGATGAGCTGAAACTTTGGGATGTGCAGACCGCTCGGATTTTCGCGATTAAGAATGCGGAACCGAAAACGGATCAAACGATCGTTCTCGTCGGAACCGTCGACATGAACCGGGCGCAGAAAAAGATTCTCGATTTCGTGTCCGACAACGTGATCTCACTCGTGTTCGCCCCGTCTTCCCACCAAACGCTGTTCGATTCCTACGGATGCCTGCTTTCGAAAAAATGGAAGGACGTTCCGATTCCGCTCGCCGACTCCCAGATCGAAGTCGTTGACACCGCAAGCGACCAGGCGACCGCGGCGGCCCGTTGGATCGCGTCGAAAACCGAAACCGCGAGGACGGCTGAACAGATCACGCTCTGCGTTCCCTCCGAAAGCGTGATTCCACTGGTGCAGCAGCAATTCCTCCAGGCGGGCGCCGAAACCCGGGCGGTCGGCGGGCTTCCGTTCTCCCGGTCCGCGCCGTACAAATTTTTGGAACTCGTCGCCCGGCTCGTGAAAACGAAACAATATTCCGGTTTCGCGGATCTTTTGCGGCATCCGGCGGTCGAATCATTTTTGATGCGGGAAAACCCGGAACGCACGTTCGAGTTCCTCCCAACCGAAGTGGACCGGTATCACACGGAGTTCCTCCCGTCGGAAATCGGCGACGATTGGCGTCATTATCATGATCCGCAACGACCGCCCGTCGACGACGAACCGTACGCCGCGCTGCGGGACGCTTGGGATTCGTTGAAAACGGTACTCGAACCGCTTTTACAGCCGGGGCGGTTTCCTTCGGACGTTTGGTGCGAACGGCTCTCGCCGATTTTGGAACGGTTTTTCGAGCTTGCGATTCCCGAAATCGACGAACTGCTCGAAAAAATCGCGGCCCTTCCCCGACGGTTGGTCCGGAAATTCGACGCCTCGGAATTTCTGGCAATGCTGTTGCGGGAACTGGAATCGATCCGGGTTCCTCCGCCGGCGGAGAGAAACGCGATTGAAATCGTCGGTTGGCTCGACCTGCCGATGGATGACGCCCCGATCGCGGCCTTGACCTGCATGAACGAAGGGATCGTTCCGTCGTCGTTGACCGCCGATCTTTTCCTCCCGGACGGACTCCGGACGGCCTTGGACATCGAGGACAACGACCGCCGTTTTGCCCGGGACGCCTACGCCTTGTCCGTGATCGTCGCGACCAAGCCGGACCCCGACGACGTGAAGCTGATCGCCGGACGTCGTGATACCGAGGGGAGTCCGCTGCTCCCGAGCCGGCTCTTGTTCGCCGAGGAGCCGGATGTCGTCGCGAAGCGGGTCAAACGGTTTTTCCAGGTCGAAGAACGCGCGACGCCGGTCGTTTTTCCCGGAACCTTTCACGCAACCCGCAAAGAAGCCGCGTTTAAGCCGCCGGAAGTGCGTCGGCCTTTAACGCCGGTTCGGTCGATGCGAGTTACGGAATTCAAGGATTATCTCGCTTGTCCGTACAGGTATTACCTCAAACATCGACTCAAACTGAACGTGCTTCACGATCACGACGAGGAACTTGACGCCGCGAAGTTCGGGAACGTGCTGCACGAGGTGCTGCGCCGTTTCGGAATCGGCGACGCACGCAATGCGACGGACCGCAACGAAATCGCCGCGTTCCTCGATGAGCAACTCGATAACATCGCGGCGGAAATCTACGGTGAAAATCCCCGGGCCGTCGTCGCGATCCAGATGGAGCAGCTTCGGTATCGTCTCGGCTCTTTCGCGACCTGGCAGGCCGATTGGGTATCACAAGGCAACCGTATTCGTTTTACCGAGTTGAATTTGAACGACGATAAAACCGACGCGTTCCATCCGTACCTCGATCTGGACGACGGACGCCGCATGAACCTCCGCGGGCGGATCGACCGGATCGACGTCAATCCCGCGACCGGACGGGGGTGGATCTTCGATTACAAAAGTTCCGATGCCGTGAAAAAACCGGAAAAGGCGCATTTTCTAAAGGGAAAATGGGTCGACTTGCAGCTCCCGCTTTACCGGCATGTGATCCGACAATCACGGGAAATGTTCCCGGAGGTCCGCGATTGGGTGGTCGGCTATATCATTTTGCCGAAAGACGTTTCGGAAACCGGCGTTCTCGAAGCCAAGTGGGGAGAAAGCGATTTCGAGGCGGCGATGGAAACCGCCCGAAGTGTCGTCCGGGACGTCTGGGACGAAAAATTCGATCCGGAATACCGCGCCAAAACTCCGCCGCCGTTCACCGAAATCTTTTCAGCAATCTGTCTGGACCAGTAAGGTTCGAAGAAAACGGAACGGCTGCGATGCCAAACGCGACGCCCGATCACGCAACGGGAATTTGCCGTATCCGCGGGCAAGGCCGCATTGTCGAAGTAGGTCGTTTTGATAGAATAAGCACCGGAACCCGCTCGGTTCGCGGGCTAGACGGTTTTTGTATCAACGCACCACTACACAATGCAAACGAACGAACTTCGCGAGAAATATCTGGCTTTTTTCGAAACCAAGGGCTGCGTCCGTCGGCCGAGCGACGTTCTCGTTCCGAAATGGGATCCGTCCGTGCTGTTCACTCCGGCGGGAATGAATCAGTTCAAGGACCATTTTCTCGGTCGCGGCAAGCTGGACTTTACCCGGGCGACGACCTGCCAGAAATGCCTGCGAACCGGCGACATCGACAACGTCGGACGGACCGCGTATCACCATACGTTTTTCGAGATGCTCGGAAATTTCAGTTTCGGCGATTATTTCAAGCGGGAAGCGATTCTCTGGGCGTGGGAATTTCTCACCTCGAAAAAATGGCTCGCGATCGATCCGGCGAAACTCTCCGCGACCGTTTACAAAGACGATCACGAAGCGGCGAAAATCTGGCTCGAAGAGGTTGGGCTCCCTTCCGCGAAACTCCAACACCTTGAAGAAGACGAAAATTTCTGGCCGGCAAGCGCTCCGTCGCTCGGACCGGACGGCGTTTGCGGCCCGTGCAGCGAAATCTACCACGATACGCCCAGCGGCACGGTCGAAATCTGGAACCTCGTGTTCACGCAATTCAACCGCGCCGGCGATCCTCCGAATAATTTACAACCGCTCCCAAGCAAGAATATCGATACGGGAATGGGACTCGAACGCTGCGCGGCCGTTCTCCAGGGGGTCGATACGAATTACCACATCGACATCCTGCGTCCGTTGGTCGAAGCGGCGGCCGACGTCTGCCAAGTCGTTTACGATCCGAAAAACGAAAACGGACGCCGTTTGCGCCGGATCGCCGACCATGTCCGGGCATGTACGTTCGCGGTGCACGAAAACGTCTATCCGGGCAATAAAGAGGAAAAGTACGTGATCCGTCGTCTTTTGCGACGGGCCGTTCTGGACGGACGTCAAATGGGGTGTACGAAACCGTTTCTGCATCTGCTGGTCACCAAAGTCGCGGAATTGATGAGCCCGGCTTATCCGGAGCTTCTTCAAACCACGTCGCAGGTCGAACGGGTGATCAATGCCGAAGAGGAACATTTCATCGGAACGATCGACTCAGGACTCGACCGAATCGACCGCGTGTTCCAGACGATGAAGAAGGAAAACCTCGCGAAAGTGAACGGTTCGGACGCGTTCGAGATGTATCAAACGTACGGTTTTCCGCCGGAATTGTTCGAAACGCTCGCCGCGGAACACAATTTCTCGTTCGATTGGGACGGTTTCAAAAAAGAGATGGACCGACACGGTGAACTGTCCGGCTCGGGCGAAAAGAACCTGCTGTTCAAAAACGACCCGCTCGAAGGAATCAAAAAGGATTACGCCGGGACCGATTTCCTCGGATACGAAACGACCGAAACGAATAGCGCGAAAGTGCTCGCGATTCTCTCTGGCAGCACGCTCGTGGAGCAGATGGACGAAATCAACCACGAACAGCCGATCACGATTTTGCTCGACAAGACGCCTTTTTACGGCGAAAAAGGGGGGCAGGTCGGCGATTCCGGTACGCTTTACAGCGAAAATTTCCAATTCGACGTCGACAATGCGATCGTGGACGGAAACTTCATTCTGCACGTCGGGCATCTCCGCAAAGGTTCCGTGAAGATCGGCGATACCGTGATCGCGAAAGTCGACGCCGCCCGGCGAATGGGCATCGCGAGAGCGCATACGGCAACGCACATTTTGCATTACGTTCTCCAGCGTAATCTCGGCGAACATGCGCAGCAGCAGGGCTCGAAAGTCGATTGCGATTCGCTTCGTTTCGATTTCACGCATCATCTCGCGGTCGATCCGTTTTTGCTGAGCAAAATCGAAGAGGAAGTGAACACGCTCATCCTCGACTCCGCGGATGTCGTGAGCCGGGAAATGGAACTCGACGACGCCAAAAAAACCGGCGCGACGATGCTCTTCGGCGAAAAGTATCCGGAGCGGGTTCGCGTCGTGGTCGTGGGCGAAAGCAAGGAATTGTGCGGCGGAACACATTTGCACAACAGTGCGCAGATCGGATTTTTCAAGATTGTCGCCGAGGAAAGCGTTTCGTCGGGAATCCGTCGCATTACGGCGCTGACCGGTTTGGCCGCGGCGAAGCGGACGTTGAAAAACGACGCGATTTTGCTCCAAACCGCCGCGATGCTGAAAATCCCGGTCGCGGAGGTTCCGGCCCGGGTCGAAGCGATGCTCGACCAAATCAAAAAGGCTCGCAAACAGCATGATACCGCCGTAAAACAGGGCAAAAAAACCGCCGACGACTACCTCGCTTCGGCGAAAATCGTCGGAAAAACGAAAGTGATCCTCGACAGCGTCCCGGAGGGAAATCCGAACGAAATTCGGCAACTGATCGACCAGATCAAGCGAAAAGCGGATTCCGTCGCCGTGATGTTCGCGGTTCCGCAGGAGGAAGGTAAAGTGATGCTTCTCGCGGCTTTTTCGAAAGATTTGGTCGACAAGAAACTCAGCGCGGTCGATTGGACGAAGGAAATCTGTCCGATTCTCGGAGGCAAAGGCGGCGGAGGGCGGCCCGACATGGGGCAAGCCGGAGGAAAAGACGCAACGAAAATCCCCGAAGCGCTGATCGCCGCGGAAAAATATCTGGCGGAAAACGGAATTGGAAATTAAGCTCCACTCTTCTCCCGTGAGACTTAGGCCGAACGCTGCTTCCTTACGGTCGCGGCTCCGATCGACGTTTTTGGCGCTTCAATCGCTGCTTTCTTCTCACAATCGCGGCATATCGGTTCCGTGAAAATAGTGAAAATATTTTCATTTAACTACCTTTTCACGCAAACTTTCTGTATATTGAGAGAGTAAAGGAGGGGGGAAGCCGCCGTTTTTTCCCCTTTTCCCATTCCACTTTTTCCCCTTCCACCCTTTTCAGGAGATAACATGCAACGACGTAGTTTTTTATGGTCTTCGGTTTTAGGAACCGGTTTGGTTATGCTTCCCCATTCGGACCAATCTCGGGCCGTCGCCGCGGACGCCGAAACACCCGGCGATCAACGCGGCAAAGCGAAGCTGCGTTTTTCCAGCCAGTTGGGAATCATCCCCGGGGACAACGACGAGCAGAAGCTGAAGAACATGAAAAAAATGGGGTTCGAAGCGGTTGAACTCGGCGGAATCGGGAACAACGTCGGCGATTGGAAGAAAAAAATCGAAGACGCCGGTCTGCTTGTTAGCACGTTCTGCTACGGTTCACACAACGGCGATCTGTGCTCCGACGTCGTTGAAAAACGACAGCCGGGCATCGACGACCTGAAACGGCAGCTCGAAGGAAACGGCAAACTCGGCGGAACCGGCGTGATTTACGTTCCCGCGTTCAACGGGCAGACGAAGCTGACGAACCAGGAAATCCACAAACTGCTCCTGGAGTTCCTGCCGGAAGTCGGCAAATTTGCCGTGGAATGCGGTACGAAAGTCGTTCTCGAACCGTTGAGCCGTTGGGAAGCGTTTTTTCTCCGGCAAGTGTCCGACGGAGCGCGAATCGCGATGGATTGTAACAAAATCGCGGGGTGCGACGGGATCGGCGTGATGGGAGATTTCTATCACATGTATAATGAAGAAGCGGACGATATGGGCGCCTTCATTTCCGGCGGCAAACACCTCCACCACGTCCACTTGGCCAACGGGCCGAAACGCACCCTGCCCGGACAGGAGGAACATTCGTTCGTCCAAGGTTTTCGCGGCTTGAAATATATCGGATACGAAAAATTCGTCAGCTTCGAGTGCGGCGTTCGCGGCGACGATCGGGAAGCCGAAATCCGGAACAGCCTCGATTTCCTCCGCAGCGAATGGGACAAAGCGTAGTTGAAGTAGGTGATAAGTGATAAGTGATAAATGATATTGTTCAGGCGTATCACCTATCACCTATCACTTATCACATAATTCATCCTTTTCATCTGGAGTCGATCATGGATAAACTCATTCTTGCTTATGATATCGGAACGGAAGGGAGCAAGGCGTCCCTGTTCAGCAGCGCCGGCGTTTGCCTCGCTTCGGCGTTTCTCCCTTATGAAACGGAATATCCGTTGTCCGGTTGGCACGAGCAGCGTCCGACCGACTGGTGGGACGTCATTGTGCAAAGCACACGCACCATGATGAAAGATTCGGGCTATCCGCCGGAACTCATCGCCGCGATCGGGATCACAGGTCACGCGCACGGTTGTATTCCCCTCAATGCCGCCGGACAAGTGCTCCGGGGATTGGTTCCGATCTGGTCCGACAGCCGGTCCGTCGATCAGGTCCGCGAGTATTTTGAAAAAGTCGATCCGGTCCAATGGTATCGAATAACCGGCTGCGGTCTTCCCCCGGCACATTATCCGCTCTTTAAGGCAATGTGGTTTCGGGACAACGAACCGGATATGTTCGGTCAAATCCACAAAATCGTCGGGACCAAGGATTACATCAATTTTCGTTTGACCGGCGAGATCGCGACCGATTTCAGTTACGCGTCCGGCAGCGGATTTTACAATCTTAACGACGGAAAGTACGACGAATCGCTCCTCGGAGCCGCCGGTTTGGATTCGAAAATGTTCCCGAAAATCGTTCCTTCAACAGAAACCGTCGGGACGCTGACCCCCGCTGCCGCGGACGCTTTGGGCTTTCCGTCGGGTACGATTTTGGTCGTCGCCGGTGGAGTCAACACGGTCTGCAAGGCGGTTGGGGCCAAAAACACCAAAGCGGGCCGGCTTCACGCGTCTTTCGGGCCGTCCTCCTGGGTCGGCGCATCGGTGGAAAAGCCGGTCATGCACGACAAACTGAGGCCGGGCACGTTCGTCCATGTCGTTCCGGGCCTGTTTCTTTCGACGATGGGGGATTTTTCGTCCGGAACCTCGTTCCGTTGGATCCGGGATCATTTTTGCGGCGACCTGGTCGCTGCCGCCGCGGCGAAGGGGGTCCCGATTTACGACGCGATGATTCATTTGGCGACACAATCGACGATCGGAGCGAACCGGCTTTTAATGAATCCCTGTTTCGCGGGCGGGTCGTCGTTGGATCCGAGTCCGAACATGCACGGAGCTCTGCTCGGCTTGGATTTGGTCCATACCCGGGCGGATGTGATTCGCGCGGCTTTGGAAGGGATTGCGCTGAATCTCCGGGTGCTCATTGACGCGTTTCGCGGCGTCGAAAAGGTCGGCGACCGGATGTGCGTCGTCGGCGGGGGAAGTATCAATCCGTTTTGGCGTCAGATTTACGCCGACGCGTTGCGGATCACGATCGAAAAGACAAGCATCGGCGCCTATGCCGCAAGTTTGGGCGCCGCCGCGACCGCCGGGGTCGGAACCGGACTGATTGACTCGTTCGACCGGCTGGACGATGTTCAAACCGTTGAAAGCGTCGAGAATCCCATCCCGGAAAACGCCGAAAAATACGATCGACTTTTGGCCATTTTCAAGAAAGCGTCGGTCTTCCTCGCCGAATTCGGCGACTTCTGGGTCGCGACCGAAAACGAATTTCAAACCTCCGAAGTGGAATTCGATTGAAAAAAGAAGTGATTCGAAACGACGCGTTCTCCGGAAAACGCGTTCCCTTTGAGGATAACACCATTGGACAAACTCTTTTCGTTACGATTCCGGCGAAGTTGCCTTATTATCCTGATGGGGATGATGCAACTGAAAATCGCCGAAGCCGCGCTGCCGGTCTCTTTCGATCCGGGCCGTCGTGATACCGTTACGGATAGGATCGTCGACACGGGACCGAATGTTCGCTGGGCGGTTCCGATCGGAATGCCGACTTACGCGGCGCCGGTCCCCACGGCAGGCAAGGTCCTGATCGGAACGCTCAACGACTTCGAATATGACGCCAACCGCAGCGGCAGCCGCAGCGTTCTTCTTTGTTTCGACGACCGCGACGGGACGTTGCTTTGGCAGCTTCCGATGCCCAAAAATCATTTCTTGCCCTTCGTCGATTCCTACTGCGTCGGCATTTCCTCGACGCCGCTGGTCTTGGGAGACCGGGCGTACCTCACGGCCAACAGCGGCGAGATTCTCTGCCTCGACATGAACGGCTTGGCCGACGGAAACGACGGGCCGTTTCGTGAAGAAGCGGCCCTGTACACCTTCGATCGTCAAACGCCTACCCCGCTTGGCAAAACCGACGCCGACGTGATTTGGCTGTTCGATATGTTCAAAACCTTCCGCTGTCGTCCTCACGACACGAACAACTCGAACCTGATCGCCCATGAAGGGTTGTTGTACGTCAAAACGGGAAACGCACCCGACAACACGCACACCCGCGTCCAAAATCCGGAGGCCCCTTCGCTTCTGGTGTGCGACCTGGAAACGGGAGAACCGTTGGCCCGGGACGATTTTGATGTCGGTAGCGACATTTCCCACGGGCAATGGTGTAATCCGACGCTCGTGCGGCGAGGCGGAAAATCCTACATTCTCTACGGCGGCGGAAACGGCGTCGTTTACTGCACGGAAACGCCGGACCGAAAAAAACTTGTCGACGCGCAACGGAAACACGGCAAAACCTACGACAATCGCACATTACCCCGTTTGCCGGTGTTGTGGAAGTTTCACGGCGATCCGCGCGCCCAAGGCGACAGTACGGAACCGGTCCCGCCGTTCGTCATGGGAATGGGTAGCCCTTCATACACCTGTCTGCCGCCGCCGTGTTACGATCCGGAAACCGACCGTGTGCTGATGCTGTTCGGCCATGACGCCTGGAACGGCGCGAAACCGTTCCGAAGTTGGTTGGCGGCCTTTCAATTCGGCGAGACCGAAGGTGATATCACGAAAACGGCTCTCGCCTGGGGAACGCCGAATCTCGAAGGAGGCGCGATCACCCCGCCGGCAATGCTTGACGGACTGCTGTATTTCGGCGACCGTAAGGGAAATTTTTATTGCTACGAGATCAAAACGGGGGAAAAGGTGTGGACGCTGCCTTTGCGTGGTGACATCTGGGCCGCACCGCTTCTGGCCGACGGAAAGATTTACCTCGGAACCGACCGGCGATTGTTCTATGTTCTTCGCAGCGGACGCACGCCGGATATTTTATCCGAAATCAAAATGCCAAACCGGATTTACGCCCCGGCCGCCGCGCAGGGCAACACGCTGTACGTCGCCGGGGACGGTTTCCTCTACGCCGTCGAAAACGAGTAATCGCAACGTCCCTCAATGCCTCTTTACGTTGCTCCCAATGCAATTTCTTAGGCATCCCAAAAACCCTTGTCGAAAATGGAAAACAGGGTATAGTAAATCGTTGTAATCGGTACTTGCGAAACAAATGCCCGGCCCCGGTGTTATAATAGGTGTCTTGCATCACTTCAAAACAAACTTAATGCCGAACCGACTTCGTTGCTGAAACCTCACAATGTTTTTTTTCCGCCTCTTGCTTTTGTCCGGTCTTTTGCTGCACCCGTTTTGCGGGCACTGCCTGGCGGGACTGCGCGCATCGGCCGAGCGGAACGAGTCGACCATCAGCCCGGCTGCTCCGCACCGGAATTGCGATCAATGCCGGAGTACCTGTACCAAATCCCCCTTTGTCCCGCAAGCCAAGGACATCACGTTTCCTTGCCTGACGGCCCCGGGAAACGCGAATTTACCCGTTGCCGATTGCGATTCTCCTCCGAGCACGGAGGAAACGCAACTCTTCGATTGCGCGAAACTCTCGCGGCATCTTGAACTACGAAATTCCTGTCTCCGAAATTGAGGAGTTTTTTCATAAATTTCCTTTTCCATTTTCCTTTTTTCACCACAGAGAGCGCAGAGAATACTTGAATTTCAAACTCTCTGTGAACTCTGAGCTCTCTGTGCATAAAAATTTGAGGATGTTGGGATGTAATATTTTAGCGACTGCCGAAGGCACTCACTTTGCGCACACCTATGTCCTCATACTCTCTCCACTCGACAACAATGAATAACGATACCAATAAAACCACACGACGCCAGTTACTCCAATCCGCCGCTCTTTCCGCCGGGCTTTTCCTCGGCGGGGAACAAATCGCTTCCGCCCAGCGCGGAGCCGTTCAGGGCTGGTCCGGCCAGGGCCGCGGCGGTCAAGGCCGGGTCGGCGCGCCGCTTCCGATTCTCCCCGACAACCCGTCCATCGTCCACTACGCTCGCAATTGCCGTAAGTGCGGACACTGCCGGACGTTCTGTCGCGACGTCACGACGGTTTTCGGTCACGACGTACCGGCGGGAGAAGACGCCTGTATTCATTGCGGACAGTGTACGACTTTCTGCAAACGATTCGCGATCCAGGAACGGTATCACTACCGGGACGTCGCCGCCGCGATCGCCGATCCGGACAAAATCGTCGTCGCGTCGACTTCCCCCGCGATCCGGGTCGCCTTGGGGGAAATGTTCCGCCTCTCCCCCGGGACGAACGTCGAGGGAAAAACCGTCGCCGCGATGCGGAAACTCGGCGTCGATCGCGTCCTTGACACCACGTTCGCCGCGGACCTGACCGTCGTCGAAGAAGCCGCGGAATTGTGCCGACGACTTGAAGAAAAACAGTCGCTCCCGATGTTCACGAGTTGTTGTCCCGCCTGGGTGCGGTTCGCCAAACTGTTCTACCCGAAACTCTTATCGAATCTTTCGACGGCTAAAAGCCCGGTCATGATGCAGGGCGCGATGGTGAAAACCTGGTTCGCGCAAAAAATGAACATCGCTCCCGAACGTATTTTTCACGTCGCTTTGGCGCCTTGCACGGCCAAGAAAGCGGAAATTCTCTTACCCGGTATGAACGCGGCGGGAATTTGCCATGAAAAACCGGCGATGCGCGACGTCGATGCCGCCATTACGACCCGCGAACTCGGCTATCTGCTCAAAGGGAAGAGAATCGACCTTTCCCGGCAAGCAGAATCGAAATACGATAACCTGATGGGTTCCGGCAGCGGTGCCGGGATGATTTTCGGCAACACGGGGGGTGTCACCGAGGCGGCGATGCGGACGGCCTTTTGGATGCTCAACGGCGAAGCTCCGCCGCAAGAGTTTTACCGGCTTTCACCCGTTCGCGGATCCGCGAGCGTCCGTGAAGCGACCGTCGATCTCGGCAAGGTGAAGCTGAATATCGCGCTGGTCAGCGGGATCGGCCGGGCACGGCCTCTCCTTGATGCGATCCAAAAAGGGGAAACGAAATACGATTTTATCGAGGTCATGGCCTGCCCGGGCGGCTGCATCGGCGGGGGCGGACAGCCGCGAAGCAAACTCGATGCGAGCCGGCTCAGGCAACAACGAGCTTCGGCGCTTTGGGACAGGGAAACGGGCATGCCGCTTCGTTTAAGTTATGAAAATCCCGAGATCAAGGCGGCATACGCCGATTTCCTCGGGGAGCCGCTCGGAGAAACATCGGAAAAACTGTTGCATCTCGCGAATCGCTGACGCCGAGTTTCCGTATTTCCTAGCGAAAATGCCAGAGGTAGCTTATCTCAAAACGTATATCGGGCCAATACCTCGATCCTGGTCGTTCTTCCCGTTTCGAGGTCGAATTTCGTATTGCTCGCGGAATCAAATCCGTGCCAATCGGTTTGCCATTGACTCACTTCAAGGCCGGTAAAGAAATTATCCGTCCAGTTGTAAATTCCGTTCAAAAATACAACCTGGTTTTTGTCGCGGGCCGCAAATCGGGTTCCCCCGATGCTCGTGTGTGCCGTAATACCCTCCATCCGTTCGATGCAGTAGCCGGCATTCATCTGGTATTTGCGGTTCACCTTCCAATTGAGGTTCATCCAGCCGCCGTAAGCCCCGGCCGAACCGGGGTCGAAGTTCCCATCGGAGTCGTAAAGGTCGACCCCTTGACCGATTCCGGCGAGCATGGTGGCGAGGTTCTTACCCGTGTAAAGTTCGGTTGAAAAACGAAAACTTTTCGTTATCGGCACGTCGAGATCGAGGTTGAGCGACCATGTCTCATGCCGCTCTCTCCGCCATCCGCCACGGTTGTAATCGTGCGCCAGTTCGCCGATATGCCCGGAAAAGCCGACCGTGATAGGGTCGCACTTCTCCCAGCGGTAACGGCCGAAACTCGCGGCGACGCGACCTTGAATCAACGGCCAGCCGCTGTTGGCCTTGATGACCGTCGAATCGGTCAGAAAATCGCTCGGGACGTTATCGCAGACCGCCAACTGCCAGATCGTGTTGAAATCACCGCTCCATTTTTGCGTGTTATCGAAACGTATCTGGGCGCGACGATAACCGAGATTCCCGGTATACGATCCCGGAACGTAATTCAAACTC
>JAVBPO010000170.1:0-31809 GCA_031549565.1 Thermoguttaceae bacterium | reverse complement strand
TTTTCCGGGGCCTTTCCTGGGACCGCAGGCTTCCAGCCTGCATCTGGGTCGGTAGGCTTCCAGCCTGCCGAGGGTTCGCTACGGGCTGGAAGCCCATAGACCCAGGTGCAGGCAAGATACCTGCGGTCCCAGGCTGCCTATATTCACAAGGAAATCTGCCCGCGCCCGTCTTTTGCCGCAAAAATATCCCGTCTTTTTTTTCCCGAAAGATACGATACAATGCAGGTTCGTCGTATTGTTTTCCGAATTGAGTTTACCTTTGACACGCAATGAGCACCGCGCCGATTCCGTCCGATTCTTCGCTTGAAAACCAAGATTCCTCTCGCCCGAAAGTCTTGATCGGTTCCCAACGGAATCCGGACCAATACCGCCCTAAACCGACGATTCCCGCCGTCGATCCGGAGCAGCCGAAGGAAAAAGAGGAATCCGTCGAGCACCCCGCTCAAGCGGCTTCGTTTAAGAAGGAATCCTTTGACGGAAAAAAACCGCAGGAATCCCGGGGCAACGGCGAGAAGAGTTTCTCTTCACCCCGCCCGCGAAAAGGTTCCGAAGGAGAAAACGAAGAGGATATTCATCCGGACCATCTTTCCGACGACGGTTTTTCCGCAATGAAAGACGTTCCGATGCGGACGTCGCATCGAATCCCGGTCCCGAGCGTTCGCGGCAAGCTTTCCGACGATCTGGAAGACGAATTTTCCGCGCTCTTTCAGGGAACCGAAATGGAATCGCTCATGTCCGGCGTCGATAAAGTCGCCTCCCAAGCGCAACTGGAGCCGGAAACCAAGCTGAAAGGCAAAGTTCTCTCCCTCAGCGGCGAAGACGTCTTTTTTGACGTCGGCAGTCGCGACCAGGGAATGGTTCCGCTCAAACAGTTCAAGACGCTTCCGGAAGCCGGGCAGGAATGGGACGTGATCGTCCTGAAATTCCTCCCGGAAGAAGGGCTTTACGAATTATCGCTCCCGCTAGCCGCGGCGGATGTCCGGGATTGGGAGCAAATTCAGGAAGGAATGATCCTCTCGGCTAAAATCACGGCGGTCAACACCGGCGGTTTGGAATGCGAGGTGAACAAACTCCGCGGATTCATCCCGATGGGGCAGATCGCCGTGTTTCGGGTCGAAAAGCCGGAAGATTACGTCGGCGAAACGCTCCAGTGCGTCGTTACGGAAGTCAATCCGATGCGTCGCAATCTCATTCTCAGCCGACGCGTGATGATCGAGCGGGAGCGGGAGGAGATGCGTGAAAAACTGCTCAAAGAACTCCAGACGGGCCAGGTCCGCGAAGGTGTCGTCCGCAAGCTGATCGACGCCGGCGCGTTTGTCGATCTCGGAGGCGTCGACGGCTTCATTCCGATCGGCGCCCTTTCCTGGGGGCGAATCAAGCATCCGGGCGAGGTTTTGTCCGAAGGAGCGAGAATCAAGGTCAAAGTTTCACGGATCGATCCTGATACGAATCGGATTTCGCTGATCTATCGAGACGACGCCGACAATCCGTGGAGCAACATTTACGACCGTTTTCAGGAAAAAACGCAGGCTCGCGGCAAAGTGACCCGGATCATGGATTTCGGGGCGTTTGTGGAATTGATGCCCGGCGTCGAAGGCTTGGTTCATATTAGCGAACTTTCTCACAAGCGGGTCGCGAGCGTCGCGGAAGTGGTCAATGTCGGCGATTGGGTCGACGTCTATATCCAGTCGATCGATTCGGGCGGCAGACGGGTTTCGCTGTCGATCAAACAACTTACGCCGGAAGTGAAACCCGATGCGACGGCGGATTCCGAGGAGGAAAACGCCCAAGTCAAGGGAAAGTCGGTCCCCGAATCCTACGGGAAGCCGATCAAACCGAAAGACCAGCACCGCGGCCCGCTCCGCGGCGGTATCGGGTCCGGTTCCGACGGCGACAAATTCGGATTGAAGTGGTAAATTCAAATCGAATCCCGGCAATCAGAGCTGCGCACGAAGTAAGCGGTGATCGACTTTCGCAACCCTGAATTATTCGGTTGTGAACGCGGATCACCGCTTATTCCGTACGCGGCTCTGATTTTATACCGTAGCACGGTACGGCGATAGCCTTCGGCAGAAGTGTTCCGCAGCCTCGTTGGGCTGCTGCCGACCTGCAATTCAAGCGTATTCTTAAATGTTGATTCAATCAGTGTGGAATTTGAAAACGTCAGCTTATTGACGTGTTGGAGTATAGTTTTTACGACTAAAAGGTCGCCGAATATCAACAGATGATGTATTGGTGCGATCACTGCCAGTGCCACCATTAAGTCGCGTTACCCGAGGCGGTGAAAAAAGTCGGGTTGTTGATCGCGCTACCGCTTATCTCAAAAGGGCGGTGTCACGTTTCCCGCCGAACTCTCAATGAGTATTTTCGCGACGTCATGTCGTCGCCGTCTCAATCGTTCGCGATTTCGCGACACTCGTATCTTTGGGCCGACGGCAACCGCAACGGGTGCGATATACGAGGAGAAAACAACCGAGACCGCAGCAAATCAATGACACTCCCGCAAGAAAGTCCCAACGCCTGGAAACGGGATATTTGGGAACGAGGACATAACCGCTGAAATCGTACAAAACCGATGTTTCAGGATTCCAACCGAAGGTTTCACGGATCGGATCGATGAGCGCGAAATTCCGTTTGTTGGAATCAAAGTCAACGACGACGACAAAGTGCCCCAAGTCTTTTTCGTGACTGGTAACGCCATGCAGGATAAAAGGACGGGACATCTTGGAAACATCGCCGGGCTTGACGAAACGGGCTTCAAGGGAAAAACCGAGTTTTTCAGCGGCTTCGATCAGCGTTTCCATCGAACATCCCTTCACGGGGGCGAGGGGGACTTGTTTTTTGACGTCTTCAAGTTTCACGGAATGTCCTTCGAGATTCATCAGCACATATAGGGCGTTCGGGCCGCAGTCGGCGTGATCCCGCCAGGAAGGTCGCCAACTCCATGTTCCGCTGGTCGGCTCGATTGCGAAGGAAACCGGTTGCATCGCAATGAAAAGCAACAGAAAAAAGAACATTCGCCGGATCATGATTTCGTTTCGCTTTCTTTTTTACGGA
Organism: Thermoguttaceae bacterium; assembly: GCA_031549565.1. Taxonomy (GTDB): domain Bacteria; phylum Planctomycetota; class Planctomycetia; order Pirellulales; family Thermoguttaceae; genus JAVBSX01. The sequence continues at coordinate 28,752 of JAVBPO010000170.1, read as the reverse complement.
GTATGCGCCACAGAGCAAGGAAAATCAGCACGGACCCGACCATGATCAGAATGGAGCGTATCCTAATGAAACGATTTACCTTGATACCTTGCCTGATCGGCCCGGCAAAAGGATCGGCATCTTCATCGGATATCGTATAATAGTCTTCGGTTCTCACATCAAAGACGGAAGTACCAACAGGGGGACGCAATGTTAGTTTTTCCCTTGCGACCTTATCAAGGACACCAATTTGAATATCCTCTACGGAATAGATAAAGTGATAAAACGGTTTTCCAAGCAATGATTCTTTCATACCCATTTCACGGCCGATGTACTGTGTGATTTCCTGCTCCAAGGGCAGAAAAAGTCCCGGCTCGACTTCTTTGAACTTGCGATTAAAAATTTCGAATTTTTGCGGTTCCCCCGGTCCCCAGAATGTAGTTCGCTTTCGTATCGCATTTCCCACGGCCGGGTCAATCCAAATCGTATCTATCCCCGGACGTTCAAGAACCCAGCATAGACAATTTTCAACATTTTCCCTATTGGGGCGAAAGCGGTAGTCCGCGACATTCGTTTTCAGGCAATCCGGCAACAGTTCATTTTGGAGTGGAAATAGCGTCGATTCCGATTTTGCCAATTCCAATAATTCAGGATAGGACACTCCGTTATCCTCCGCGATGGCACGGTACGGAGTGATACCGAAGTTGTGAAAAAAATACCAGTTTTGATAAATGTTCCGACCTTTTTCGAACGCAACCACCACCCCGCTGTTCGAAGATTCCCTCCATTCCCAAATCTCGCCTTTTCGTGCGAAATATTGAATTCTTTGCGTCAAATTCTGGCTGTTCTCGGTCGTCAGGAATGACTCCACCAACCAAACGTTTTTGTGGCGCCCGTTAAGATACCGTACGGCCGGCATGGGCGTTCCCTCCAAAAGATCGTCGCCGACGGTCCGGGTATAGGTCACTAAAAAACAATCTTGCTGAAAAAAAAGCCTTTGTTCCAGTTGCTCGAAATGGAGGAGGATTTCATCAATGTTCGGAGTCCGGGAATCTGCCATCGCACGTGGTAAAGAAAAGGAATTGAACGAATGAAAAAAAATATATACAAAAACGTAGAGCAATAGATATTTCGACATGAAACACCTCAGTTAGGTCGTTAATGGCGTTAAATATTCATGCAATCAATCCGTCGCTATTACTGATCTGCTCATAAATTTTGGCCCTCGACTTTTCCAGGCGAAGCGGATCCGCAAAAGTCGAGGAATCGCGATTGCCTGGTTTCTTTGTCAAGGTCAAAATTTTCGTGCGGGTCAATAAATGGTCGCATGGCGCACTGTACAACTTGGGCATTAGAAAAAAACTACTGGTTCGTCAAGTCTAAAATTGCATGTTGACTCTTTTGGTGGTAATAGAGGACAGAGGACAGAGAACAGAAAGAGAATTACTTTGCAATCCTTGGAGCTTAACGAGACATGTGTTCCTGTCGACTGTCCTCTGTCGTCTGTCCTCTTTAACAACCATTCAGGTCAACATGAAATTTTAACATTGACGAACCACTACAGGCGAAAGGATTGGTTTTTTTCAATAATTCGATACGCCACCGTTGAACAGACGATTGGGATCCGATCTTCTTTCAAACTAAACCACCACCGGCTGAAGCCGATGGGGTCACTTTATTGTGAGCTGTGGACTGAAGTCCTTTCGCTCGCAAAATCAAATATTCACAAAAGGGCTCCACCAAATCCAATGTTGAACTGAAAGCCCTGCAATCCTACTTTGTTGACGGGGTACAATCATTACAGATTGTAAACCTAAAGGTTTCGCCTGAAGGCGAGGGTTTTAGCCCCGTCGTTGAGACAATAATGTCTACCCGCCGCTGCAATTGACTGCGTTATAGCTTGGATAGTTGCAATTGTAACCGCTTTGGCAAACATCATCGGCGGCACAACCGCCGGTTTCTCCTTTCGAGCGACTCTGTACACTCAATGTACCGCCGCAGAAAGCCTTGCATACCGTTCGAGGAAGATTTCCGTCGCGATAACAGTCGCCGCCCATGACAATCTGATTCTCGGCTTGTGAAGCGGCAACGCCGACATTGTCTTCCCACAACAACCACGCGCCGGCAATCATGCAGGAAAACGCAAGCACACAAAATGAAGTGTTCAGTTTTTTCATTTTTCATTCCTTCCTTTCTGTTGATGAAGTGATTACAATAAAAGACCATGTATCAAATGGATCAATGGCCCGCATATCGCACATTGCCCTTGCAGCGTGACTGCAAGGCAGAAGTGTTTTGAATGGCCGCCGTGTTATTACAGGCAAATTTCCTATATTCTCCACAACCGCAAAAACGGCTTTCCGAATACACTCTTTCGAGGGGCTAAACGTTTCGCCAGCAAACGCCATCCATTCCAACTGGTGACCGAGAATCGTAATGTCGTCTAGCGTTTTTTCTCCATATAAAAAACCTTTCTCGCCGTTTCCGCCCCAGTCCCTCGCCCAAGTTCCATCAGAAAGCTGGCTCTTTTCGAGAGCGGCGACAACCCGTTTCAGCGCCAAGCTTCCGCCCTTTCTTTTGTTTTCAGCTCAAGAATCTGGTGTTGTTCGTTCACACGTAGCAACACAACGACCGTATAGGGAACATGCGTACCGCCGCAGCATCCCTTGCCCAAGGGAGCGGCCAGGAGCCGGTCCATCAACTCGTCGAATGTAAAAGTTTCGCCGAATTTATTCGACCAACTTCTTTCGGGCGGAAGCCAAAAGGCAAGGGAACAGCCGATGAATTCCAATTCCTGCTCCCAACCGAAGTTCATGATCGTGTCCTGGAGCACATCGGCCAAGGTCCCGACACGACCGGACGAAGTCGTCACCGGCGTCGAAAGCGGCATGCCCGCCAATGCCATGAGCATCGTCAATTTGCCGTAATGCGACTCGGCACGATATTCGACGGCATCATAGGAGCCGGACTGGATCGGATGGATGCCGTAAGGTGAATCAATGAGATAGGGGCCGCCGTCTCCGTCACCCAAGCGAACGGTATTATCCCGACAGAGTGGGTCGCTTAACAATGTTTCGACCATCATTTTGCCCGTTCGCCCTTCACCACCGACCTGCTCCTTGGTAAAGACGGCGTCTTTGCCCCAGAGTTTCAACTCGTGGATCAACGAAGGAACCGTGGGCGGATGCCAAAGCGGTAACGAAGCCTTCAGAGCGACGAGCAACTGCTCATCCGTCACACAATCTTCGAAACCGGAAGCAGGTTCGACTTGGAGAGGAAGCTCTCTTGCCTTGATGAATAAGGGCAGTGTTTCACCTCGAGCGGCTCGCCGCGCGGGCACATCGTCGACAGGTAACCGACTACACCCGGCGAGGGCTGAAAAAGACAACGCCACCGCAAGACTCACGCACAAACCGCTTCCGCCGAAACAATGCGGTAAAATTCTGCATTTTCCTAAAGAACTCGCGGTTTTGACGTGAAGAGTTGACATAGGCGAAGCGAAATTACTACGGCAAAAAACGATAATTAAAATCTGTCCACAAAACCCTCTTTTCCATTATATCATGTATTGTATTAATTGGAAGAGGGGTGTTGGCACAATCGAAAATCGATGTCCTATGCCCCGATGCCCTTTGCCGTTTGCGGGTGTAGAATGGAGCGTCGTCGTATTAAACGTTTTTTACCGCACTACACCGATGCAACTCATTCACGATCTTTCCGTTTTACGACAAGCGATTTCCGAAAGGAGAAAGTCGGGCGCGACCCTCGGTTTCGTTCCGACAATGGGGGCGCTGCACGAAGGGCACTTGAGCTTGGTGCATGCTGCGAAAAAGGAATGCGATTGCGTCGTAGTCAGCATTTTCGTCAATCCGACGCAGTTCGGACCGAGCGAGGATTTTTCGAAATATCCGCGAACGCTCGATGCCGATTGCGAGCTTTTACAACGGGAAAGCGTCGATTTCGCGTTCGCTCCGCAGGGGGAAAAGAATCTGAGAAATTTCGTACGACACCATTTCGGCGAAGCGGTCGCGGCGGCTCCCCTTGAAGCGCTGGTCAATTCCAGCAATGTCGAAGAAAGCCGGATTCTCTGCGCCCCGCTGACCGAAGCCGCCGGCGGTTGGGGACAGTGGGAAGCACCGAATCGATGGACAAGCAAAAACGGCGACTACGAAAAACTGCTCGCTTTGGTGAAAAACGTTTATCTTCCGTCGAAAGTCGACGACGAATTCGGGGCGTGCCAACTCGACCCCTGCGAATGTGAAAGCTGCTGGGTCCAAAAAGCCAACGTCGAATACCGCCAAAAATTATTGAGCGGATATTCGCCCGTGATTGACGACGAGGGTGTCAACAAGACGAAATGATTCGAAACCTGGGACCGCAGGCTTCCAGCCTGCAACTGGGTCGGTAGACTTCCAGCCTGCCGTGGGTTCTCTACGAGCTGGAAGCCCATAGACCCAAGTGCAGGCAAGATGCCTGCGGTCCCAGGAGATACTTAACGGCGTTGGGTACCCAACCGGATCGTTCACAATCTGAAAAATGGGTGAGATTCACGCGAAACAATCGGTTTTACTGATCCTTCCGGCGTTCGCGGCGGAGGAGAGAGCGCTGCTTTGGGGACGCGAGAAAGCGATCGAACTTTTCGGGCCGATCGTCTTGGAAAGCGAGACGTTCCGATTCGATCGGTTTACGAATTACTACGCGCCGAGCATGGGCGCGGAACTCCTGAAACGGATCTGGGCTTTCGAGAACCCGATTGATCCGGAGCGGCTCGCTTCGGTCAAAGTCGCGACCAACCGCTTGGAAGAAGAGTACGCCCGGGAAACCACTTTCGCGACGATCGCGCGCCCGCTCAATCTGGACCCAGGATACGTGGATCTCGGCAAATTGGTCCTCGCTTCCACGAAGGACCATTCGCATCGCATCTATTTACAACAAGGAATTTTTGCCGAATTGACCTTGATCTACACGAAAAAGCAGTGGCAACCGTTGCCTTGGACCTATCCGGATTATCAGTCGCAAGAGTACCACCGATTTTTCGACCGATGTCGCGAATACTTGTACCGATTCCTGCGGAACAGGGGCGATACATGACACCGTTCGGCTCAATCCTCGTCTTCGTGGATTGCCGAGATCGCGTTTTTGAGCAGCTTTCGCATCAATCCGGCGGGGCCCTTGGCGCCGGTGAACAGCTTGAATTGCATACACGCCTGGCCGATGAACATTTCGACACCGGAAACCGTTGCGCATCCTTTGGCCCTCGCGTTTTTGAGTAAGAGTGTGTTTTCCGGATTATAAACGGCGTCGAAAACGAGCATTCCTTGATTCATCGACGTTTTTTCGAACGGGGTGTCGTTGATTTTCGGATGCATTCCGACCGGAGTACAGTTGGCGATGATGTTCGTCGGGACCCCGTGCCGCAATTCCCAATCGATCGCCTCGCAATGAAGCTGTTCGGCCAACCGCTGCGCCCGACGATCGTCCAAATCGGCGACCGTGACCCTCACGCTCCGTTGCAGCAGACCGTAGGCGACCGCTTTTCCCGCTCCGCCGGCTCCGAGAACAAGCGCTTTCTTACCGATCAGCGGACTTTCTTCGGCGATTCCGGTGCCGCCCATCGCGATTTCCAACGAAAGAATCGCGGCGACGTAATCCGTGTTATATCCGTAACGCTCGTTTCCCTCGAAAATCAACGTGTTGCACGCCCCGATTTCTTCGACCGCCGGATCGAACTGCGTCAATTCGTCGACGACCGCGACTTTGTGCGGAATCGTGACGCTGACCCCACGGATGCCGATTTCCGGCGCCCGAGCGACGAAGTCCTTCAAATCCGAAGGCGGCAGTCGGAACGGGAGATAGATTTTGTTCATCTCCAACTGTGCGAAACCGGCGTTGTGGACAAGCGGGCTTAAACTGTGCCCGATCGGATCTCCGATCACGCCGAACACTTCCGTGTCCCGATCGATTTCGTCAAAGCGGTAAAAATCGCGTAGTTTCGAGTATTCCAGTAAGCCCGGCGCGATCACCCGGGATTCGGAAAACGTCGCGTAGGTGAACGGACTTCCGAACTTTTGCGCCAAGATCCGGGACGCGATTCCGATTTCCCCCATACTGATTCCGATCACCGGCACGGTCGGACGCTCGTCGTTTTTACGCAATGTGAAGCTCATCAGGCGAAACACATCGTTGATGTTTCGCGGCATAACGGCGATTTTAATGAAGTCGGGATCCCCCTGGAGCATCCGCTGGTAAAGCGATTCCAGATCCTCCGGCGTTTCATCCTGATTATGGTAGCTGATAATACGTCGTGTTTTGCCGAAACGGGGAATTTCGGACGCAATATCTTCCTCGATATCGACGAATTCCACGCCGGACGCGATCGCCGCACGGAGCGCGGTACGGCGTTTTTCTTCCGTGTCTCTCCATTTTCCCCCGTCTTGCGGACGTCGGGCGGTTGCAACAACCTGCGTCGGACGGTCCGGCAGGAGTCGATTCAGTTCCGGATCTTTTCGGAGAAAATCGAGTCGCAACTCGACCAACCGCACCCCGTCGTCGGCAAGCGACTGATGTTCGGAAATCATTCTTTTATGGCTGCCGCAAGCAATACTAACGCAAATCATGGAGGATATTCAAACAGTGAGAAAGTCTTTACGCGGCGCGTCGTTTTTCCGGTTGGGCGGGCGCGACGGGCACATCGCGACTGATGGAAATCGCAGCCGGCTCCGGACAGATGTAAAAACAGTTGCCGCAACCGCTGCACGCCGAATCGCTTGCGACGACCGCCTTGTAACCTTGCGAATTGATCGCATCGCCGAGTTGCAAAACGTTTTTCGGGCAATTCTCCACACAAAGCCCGCATCCCTTGCAAAGCTCCGCATCAATCGAAACGCAATTCCGCGTCTGCCGCGGTGTAATTTTTAATACATCCATGCTTGGTTAATTACTAATTATGAATTACGAATTACGAATTACGGAACGGATGTAAACCACAAACATTAGTAATTCGTAATTAGTAATTCGTAATTAATCTTGTGCGATGATCTCGGTCGGATCTTCGATCACGTCGTCGATCTGGATCGCGGTGTAGCCTTTGAAAACGCCCGGTTTGGCCCAATATTTCGGGATCCCTTCCACACTGACCAACAGCGGCGTATTGACGTTCTTTTCCGTGCAAATCAGGTCGCCGACCCGAAGCTGCATCAGTTCGTTCATTTTGATCTTGGTTTGGGCCAGCTTGACCTTCATCTCGACGTGCATGTTCCGAATCGATTTGCTGATCTTCTTAATCGATTGCGGAGTCGCTTGTTTTAGCCCGGAAGTGACCCAGGTGTTAGACGCGAGTTTTCCGGAAATACGCGCGAACGGATTGTACGGAATGCAAAGGTTGATGATCCCCCGAACTTCGATCAACGCAACCTCGAAACAAACGAGCACGACGACCTCATTCGGCGGAACGATCTGGATCAACTGCGGATTGCTTTCGACCTGGATCACGCTTAAATCCAGATCGAGCACGTTTTCCCAAGCGTGCTTCATTTCCTTGAGAAACAGCGCCGTGATTCGGGAAACGAGCCGCAGCTCGATTTCCGTGAGCGGTCGCCGGGCCAAAAGCGTTCCTTCCCGTCCGCCGCCGAGAAGCCGGTCGATCATCGGATACAGGATCGACGGGTTGATATCGAGAATCAAATTTCCTTCCAGCGGCTCGGCTCGAAGCAGGTTGAAGCAGGTCGGATTATCGAGGCTGAAAATGAATTCGCTGTACGTCAACTGGTCGACGCTGGTCAGTTTCACCTCGACGATCGTTCGCAGCATCGCGGACAGTCCGGCGGCGAACTTGCGTCCGAACCCTTCGTGCAGGGCTTGGAGCGCTTTCATCTGCTCTTTGCCGACCCGCTCCGGACGCTTAAAGTCGTAAGGGGTGATTTTTTCCTGACGCGTCCATGCTTTTGTGCCCCCCCCGCCGCCTCCGGTCAATCCGAACGGCTGAGTTGCGCCCCCACCCGCTTTCGGCGCAGCAACCGCCGCAGGGGCCGCGGCGGGAGCCGCGTCCTTCTTTTCGCCTTTCGACATGATGTTGAGAAGATTCTCAACTTCTTCCTGACTAAGGACTTCGCCGGCCATGAGTTAAAGGACAGAGGATAGAGGATAGAGGATAGAGGACAGAATTGCGCTCGCTTACGCTTCCCGCTCTGTTTCTTATTTCTCCCTCGGGATCATATCCGTTATTGAAAATCTTCGCAAGGGCAAAAATGGAGCCAATCCTTACGAGATTTCCGGGACGGTATACTGTTCCCGATATTTACGGGTCAGCATCTCGTTCGCCGATCCGTGGTCGGTGAACAACTCCTGTTCCGGATCGAATTTAAGCAGCGGGCCGAGCGAAAGCGGCGTTTTTGCCAAGTCGACGCCGTTGGCCGTCAGGTGCTCCAACGTCCGATCGAGCGTTTTTTCGTTGTCGTCCAGAGTTTTGATATCCGCCAGATGTTTGCGAAGTTCGTCGGCGGAAACCTTGTTCTCCTCGCCAAGGTAATAGGAAATGTTCCCCAGATGACTCAAACCGGCCGAAAGCGCTCCACAACGCGCCGGAGCCGTGACCGCCGACGGGTCCTCTTTGACGACCGCGTCGATGAAGTTTTTGTAATGCCCCTGATCGCTTCCGCCCCGGAATTCCTTGATGATCTTTCCTTCCAGATCGAACGCGACGGAATAGTCGTACTCTTTTTGAACGAGATACCCTTGCGAACCGTAAACGATTACGCCGATTTTCGCCCCGACTCCCACGTCGTTCGGTTTCAACTCCGGCGTTTCCAGCCCCCGGGTCTCGAACACCATGCACTTGTCGCCGTAATCGTAAATCGAAACTTCCGTATTGGCGGTGTCGCCGGCGTCGACGTAGCTGTCGTCCCCCTTTTCCGCCTGGTAACCGAGCCGACCGCCGTAAGTGATCACGGAATTCGGAAACCGCTCCAATCCCAGATGCCAGCGGGCGATGTCCGTTTGGTGCGGGCCCTGATTGCCGAGGTCGCCGTTGCCGTAAAGCCGTTGCCAATGCCAGTCGTAATGGAATCTCGGCCGCGTAACCGGCATGATCTGTGCCGGACCGCTCCACAAATCGTAATCGATTTCTTTCGGAACCGGATAATTCCCAAGCGGTCCGATCGCGGCGCGGCGTTTGTAGCACAGGCCGCGCGCGAATTTCACTTCGCCGATTCCGCCGGAGCGGGTAAACGCGACGGCGTCGATATTCGCCGGGGCGGTCCGGCACTGGGTTCCGGTCTGGACGACGCGATTGTACTTTTTCGACGCGGCGGTCAACGCTTTTCCTTCGTGGACGTTATGGCAGATCGGCTTTTCGATGTAGCAATGTTTCCCGGCTTGCATTGCCCAGATTCCGGTCAGCGCATGCCAATGGTTCGTCGTCGCGCAGGTCACGATATCGAGATTTCCGTCGGAGAGCGCTTCCCGCATATCCTTGACGTATTTCGGCTTGACACCGTTTTGCTTTGCGGCGATTTCGTCGATTCGTTTATCGCTGACCGTCCTCGGATCGGGATCGCACAGGTAAAGAATCGTCGTTCTCGGGTCGGCGAGAAACGCCCCGATATGAGAGCCGCCGCGACTGCCGCAGCCGACGACCATGACGCCAAGCTTGTCGTTCGCGGATACTTGCGAGAAAGCCGATCGCGGCAGTAGTCCCGGCGCAAAAGAGGCAGCTGCCGCAACGGACGCCGCGGCGAGGAGGGAATCTTCAAAAAATCTTCGACGTGTAATTTGGGTCATGATTGTCTTTCGGGTCAAAAGTCAAAAGAGAAAACGGAGTGACACATTCCCTCATTATAAAAAATTGTCGACCAAAAGGCAATCCAAGTTTCTTACCGCGGAAGCTCCTGCCGGTCCCCGGGACTTCCGGGTTATTCCATACGTCGTCGGAACATGATTCCGGCGGCGGTCAGCGTCGTCAGAGCGATTGCGGCCAATGGGATGCAGTTGAGAAAAACTTCCCACGCTCCCATTCCTTTCATGAAGACTCCTTTGACGATCACCATGTACCAGCGGGCCGGATTGATCACGGTCAGCCATTGCATCCAGTCCGGCATATTTTCGATCGGCGTCGCGAAACCGGAAAGCATCGTAAAAGGCGGCATCACGAGAATCACGCCGAGAATCGCCTGCTGTTGCGTCAAGGAAAGCGAACTGACGAACAGTCCGACGCCGATGATCGCCAACAGGAACAAATCGAGTGAAGCGAGAAGCAGAAGAAACGAACCTTGCAGCGGAATCTTCATGATGAAAATCGTGATACCGATCAGCATGACCGCCGAGCAGGTCGCCAAAACGAGCGCCGGAATCGCTTTGCCGAGCAGGATTTCCGTCGGCGTCAACGGTGAAACGAGAATCTGCTCGAACGTTCCCGTCTCTCTTTCCCGGGCGATCGAGAGCCCGGAAATGATGATCCCGAGCACCATCGCCAGAACGCAAACCAGCGACGGAATCGTCGTCTTACGCGGATCGAGATTGACGTTAAACCAGTTCCGCGTCTCCAGATCGACTCCGCCCGTGACGCCTCGGGGAATGCGATCCTGCACGAATCGGTTGATGATCCGCCCCGCATAACCGCCGACGATCGGGGACGCATTCGACCTGCGGCCGTCGAGCAGAATCTGGACCTTGGCTTTGCGACCCGCGTACAGTTCCCGGGAAAAATCCTGTGGAATCACGAGCACCGCCATCGCGTCCTGATTGTCGATGATCGCATTGATTTCACCGCGATGCGAAATCGGCACGATTTTCGTGAACGTCGGCGAATGTTGGAACCGCTGCGACAGGACGTATCCTTCTTTGCCGACGTCCTGGTTGTAAACGGCGAGCGTTACGTTTTTCACTTCCTGCGTGATCGCGTAGGAGAAAATGAAAATCTGCAAAATCGGCGGCACGATCAAAAGCCCTCGCGCCTTCGGATCGCGAAGCGCCGCGAGAAATTCCTTGACGATCAAATTGTAAAGGCGGAGAAACATGGGAAATGAGAAATAACAAATAAGAAATAAGAAATAACAAATGAGAAACCGAGGCTCCTGTCTCCTGGCTCCTGACTCCTGGCTCCTGGCTCCGTCTACTCCAACCTTTCCGGGGTGATTCGGAATGTTGCGACGAAAAATACGGCGGCGATGAGGGCCATGCACGCGATGTTATGGAGGAACAGGGGCCAAATGTCGCCGGTCATGAAAATCGTTTGCAGGCAGGTCACGTAATAGCGTGCGGGAAACAAATAGGTGATCGTCCGGATCGCAAGCGGCATCGAATTGATTTCGAAAAGCGCACCGGAAAGGATGAAATTCGGCAAAAATGCGAGCATCAACGCCATTTGCGAGGCGAGGAATTGGTTCTTGGTGAGCGTTGAAATCCAAAAACCCATTCCGAGCGAAGCGAATAAAAAGACCGACGAAATCAAGAAGAGCGAAAACACCGACCCGCGAAACGGCAAATGAAATAAATGAACGGCGACGAGTACGCACACGGCATTCGACACGATTCCGAGAACGTAATACGGCACCAATTTCCCGAACAGCATGTCCAGCGGCCCGATCGGCGTGGCGAGCATCGCTTCCATGGTGCCACGCTCCCATTCCCGGGCGACGACGAGCGACGTAAGGAGCGTCCCGATGATCGCCATAATGAGCACGATGGAGCCTGGTATCAACGAGTTGCGTGTTTCCAATTCCGGATTGAAATAAACCCGGGTTTCCAGCTCGACGGGCGCAAGATCGTAAACGCCCCGGTCACGACCCTGGTGGTTCGCCCAGACGCCGATGACGCCGAGAACATAGTTTCCCAAAATCGTCGCGGTATTCGTTTCGACGCCGTCGGTGATCAACTGGACCGCCGCCCGCTGCCCCGAATGGAGTTGACGCGAAAAATCCTCGCGGATCACGATCAGGCCGCGTACGTGCGAATTGACGATGGCGTCTTCCGCATCCTGACGCCGGTCGAAACGGATCGGATCGATGTATTTCGTCTTATCGAACGAGTCCCAAAGCGACAATGCCGTCGGCGAATGGTCTTCCAGAACGACGGCGACCTTGACATGTTCGGCGTCGAGCGACAAACCGTAACCGAAAATAAACAACAGAATCACCGGCAGCACGAACGCGATCAGAATGCAACTCGGATCACGCCGTACTTGCAGCGTTTCCTTTTTCATCAAAGCGAGTAATCGGCGAAGGCGGGACATTGGGATAGGCTGTGGGCTGTAGGCTATAGACTGTAGGAAACGATTTGAACTTGTTCACTAAAGCCGTGCGTCTATTGCCTGTTTCTCAAGGATATGATAAGTCCGCCGAGAACCTTGGCGGTTTCGATACGAAGTGCTTCAATCGGTTCAGCGACGTTGGCTTCCAAATAACCAAGGCGTTTTGCCAGGGAGAGCTGGTATTCCAGCTCGCGAACGCTTCCGAAAGCAATATCCAAAAAGCGCAAGTAATCGGCTTGCGTGTTTCGAGCGCATCCTTCGACGATATTGGATGCGACTGAAACAGCGCAACGCCTCATCTGTGATGTCAAACCAAAACGTTCGTCAGAGGGAAAAGAGGCCGTTTTTTTATAAACCGACAGAGCCAATTCGTCGGCTAATTCAAAAGCACGTAATTTCTTATGATCTCTCATGTTAAGCTTTAGGTTATCTGTATGGCGTCGGTTATAGTCAAGCTGTAAACAGTTTGAGAAAAGGCCATAGACAATAGGAATCCAATGGTAATTCAGAGCGATTGATAGAATAGGTTACGTTTCATTTCAGAAAAAAATCTCTTTGGAAACTACAGCCTACAGCCTATAGCCTACAACCTTTTCTCGATCAGCGCCACAAAGGCGTCATCCAAGGTCGGATCGGACAGCGTCTCCGAACGAACGGAATTTTTCAAATCGTCGGGCGTCCCTTCGGCAACAGTTTCGCCCCGGAAAATCAGGCTGATTCGGTCGCAATACTCCGCCTCGTCCATGAAGTGCGTCGTTACGAGAATCGTGACGCCTTTCTCCACGAGCGCGTTGATGTGCGTCCAGAATTCCCGCCGGGTCAACGGATCGACGCCGGACGTCGGCTCGTCGAGGAACAATACGTCCGGCTCGTGCATCAGCGCCGCGGCGAGGGAAAGCCGCTGCTTGAACCCGAGCGGAAGCAGGGCGGCATTGCTTGAAGCGTACGCGCCGAGTTCGAACATACCGATCATTTCGTCCACGATCTTCCGTTTCGAAAATCCCCACAAACCATAGATTCCCGCGAAGAACATCAGGTTCTGACGGACCGTCAGGTCGCCGTACATCGAAAACTTCTGGGCCATGTATCCAAGCCGGGACCGCGCCTTTGACGCCGCTTTGAGCAAGTTGTGTCCCGCGATGAAACTTTCCCCTTCGGTCGGCTTGAGCAGTCCGCAGAGCATTTTGAAAGTCGTGCTTTTTCCGGCGCCGTTGGGGCCGAGCAAGCCGTAGATTTCGCCGCGACGAATCGAAAAATTATTGTCGCGCACCGCCGTGAAGGAACCGAACCGTTTCGTCAGACTGCGTGCGACCACGACCGGTTCGTCGCCTACCGTCTTCTTCATTTCCCGCTTGCTCAAAACCGATTCCCCTTTGGGAACGCCGCCGAGTCTATCGATGAAGCCGTCCTCGAATCGCGGCGTCACGGGTACGATGCCGTCTTCTTTCGGCAAGCAGGACGTGTTTTTCATCACCAACCGAAGCGCACTCCCCTGGACGACACCATCGATCACGTCCGGATTTTGCAGCCGGCGCGTCAGTTCACGGCGCCGTTGTGACGCCGGCAGTCCGCGAACCTGTACGACGCGACCCTTCATTCGCCCGGTCAGTTCTTCCGGTTTACCGTGAAACAATAATCGACCTTCGTTCATCAACAGCACATCGTCGCACGCTTCCGCTTCGTCGAGGTATGCGGTGTTCCACACGACGACCACGTCGTCTGATACCAGTTCGCGGACCATGCGCCAAAGTTCGCGACGACTGATCGGATCGACGCCGACGCCGGGTTCGTCGAGCAGCAGCAGCTTCGGCATCTTGATCAACGAGCAAGCGAGCCCGAGTTTCTGTTTCATGCCGCCGGACAGTCGCCGGGCCAATCGTTCGGTGAACGGTTCCAAGCCCGTAAAATGAAGCAGTTCGGCGAACCGGTCTTTTCGTTCGTTTTGTTCGAGCCCGCGCATTTCAGCGTAGAGATTCAGGTTTTCCATTACGGATAAATCCTCGTACAGCCCGAAACGCTGCGGCATATAACCGAGAATTTCGCGGATCTTCGCCGAATCCCGGACGGAATCCAAACCGAACGAAGTGACACTACCCTCGGTCGGCTTGAGCAGTCCCGCGACGAGCCGAACAAGCGTCGTCTTCCCGGCCCCGTCCGGCCCGACGAGCCCGGTAATAATCCCCGGCCGAATTCGGGCATCCAACGCGTCCACCGCGGGGCGGACGCTACCGGGAAAGGTTTTGGTGAGGGCGTTAATATGAATCATGGTGATTGATCGGAAACGTGCGCATCCTCGAAATCAGAGCTGCGCACGCAGTAAGCGGTATTGTGGTTTACAGTGTGAAAACATTGTCGCACATTAAACTCGAACACCGCTTACTTCGTGCGCGGCTCTGATTCGAAATGAAACCTGACATATAGTCCCACCCTACAGTTTAATCTTCACCGTCACCGGCATCCCCTGGCACAGGCCGTTGTCGGGGGTGTCGGCGATGATTCGGACGCGGAAGACCAGGTCGGTGCGGAGTTCCGTCGTCTGTACGGTTTTCGGCGTGAATTCCGCTTCCGGGGAAATGTAACCGACTTGGCCGGTGTACGTTTTGACCGGGTCCGACGGTCTCAGTTTCGCGTCGGTGATAATCTCCGCTTTCATGCCGGATTTGATGATACCGTCCAGTTTTTCCGGAATATAAACGTACACCCAAACTTCGTTCTGGAGCGAGAGCGTCACGACGGTCTGTCCCGGACTGACCACGGCACCGGGCTCCTCGACCCGAGTCAAAAGGATCCCGTTGTTCGGGCAGAGCATTTGCGTATCGTCGAGCGAAGTTTGCAACCGTTTGCAGTTCGCTTCGGCTTCGGCCAGTTGCGCTTTTCCCATCGCGATATCTTCCTGCCGGAATCCTTCGATCAAAAGGTTCAGCGTTTCTTCGGCGAGTTTTTTGGCCGCGACCGCTTCGTCCCGCTTGGCGACGACGGTGTCATACTCCTGTTGCGAAATCGTTTTGTTGTCGATCAATTGCTTCGCCCGTTCGAAATCGGCTTCCAACACTTTCAAGCTCGCGTTTCGTTGGTTGAGTGTCGCCCGGGCCTGTTCGATTTCCTGAGGCCGATTGCCGGCTTTCAGTTTATCGTAATTCGCCTTGGCGCTTTGCACCTGGGCTTGGGCGACGGCGAGACCGTCCTCGTAGGGTTCCTTGTCGAGTCGGGCGATCACGGCGCCCTTGGCGATGGAGTCCCCTTCCTTGAATAAAATATCGGTAATCCGTCCGGAAACGCGGAACCCGAGATTGACGCGGCGTATTTCGACGTTGCCGTACAGCGTGATGTATTCCTGCTCCTCTTGGAGCTTTGCCGCTTCGTAATGCCGCCAACCGAAATAGACGCCGCTCCCCAATCCAAGCAGGAGCAGCAGGAGAACGATTTTCTTCTTCATGGTTGCACCCCCAGTTGGCGGAAAAAGTTCTGAAAAACAAACGATTTGAGCTCTTCGATTTCGAGGGCCGAAAACCCCGTAAAGCCGAGATGTCGTACCAAGAGTTCCCGCTCGATACGGAATCCGATCACCTGCCCGAGCATCGAAAAACATTGCAGCATCGCGCGACGCCGATCGGTATCAGGAGTGAGGCATAGAACCGCGTCGGTCAAGCGGTTGAGGATTCTCTTGAACGTATCCTCGTTAAGTTGTTCATAAACCGCCGACGGGGCGAGGTGTTCCCGGAGAATGATTTTGGCGAAGGAAACGGCGTAGGGATTCCCGTAAATCATATCGATCATCCGCCCGAAAAAAGCGCGCAGCTCGTTTTTCGCGGCTTCCGCATCGGTCAACGGCGTGTCCGATTGAAATTGAAACTGTCGAACTTGGCTGACAACGCGATGGATCACTTCCAGATAAAGATTTTCTTTTGTCTTAAAATGGTAAGTGATCGCCGACGAATTGACTCCCGCTTCTTTCGCGATCGCCCGGACCGAGGCCAATTCCAGCGGATAATCGGCAAAAATCTTAATCGCGGCGAGCAGGATTCGCTCCTCCGATTTGAGTTTTTTAGGATCAATGGTTAAAAATGACTGTTCTCGCATCATAATAATGGCGTTATTATGCTAATAACCAAATCGTTATGATATATTTTTTGCATATATCGGGATTTTTAGCACAAATCGTGCTATTATTATTCATTCTGGCTTTGTTTTTCACACGTGTCAATGATAAAATCCGGGAAATGGAGAAGTTTTCACAAAAAATGGTCCAATTTTCCGCCCCAACGAGGCGCTACAATCACTCTTCTTAACGACGACTTTGCTTCCGATTGCCGCCCACCTCAAGTAATAAACCGCCTCGGGACCGATTGTTTCCCCAAAAATCCGCTTTATACTGGGAAAATCGATGATTTTCCCGGACGTCGTACGACGCTCCGGCTAAACAGGTCTTTATCATTAGACAACTGATTTTATGGGTGCGATTCCTTCTGGTCTGACACGACGTTTTCAATCGCTGATCCCTTTGTCCTCGACAGGGCGCCTTGCGCGCTGGACGGCGGAGCTCGACAAAGTCAACGCTTTGGAATCGAAAATGCTCGAGCTTTCCGACCATGAATTGAAAAAGGAGAGCCTGTCCCTGCGGTATCGGGCTCGAAGCGGCGAACCGCTTGCCAAACTCCTGCCGGAAGCGTACGCGCTCGTTCGGGAAGCCGGACGCCGTGTGAAAGATATGCGGCATTTCGACGTCCAAATCCTCGGTGCGACCGCCGTGTTCAACCACTCGATCGTCGAAATGCAGACCGGAGAAGGGAAAACGCTCACTGCGACCCTCCCGATGTACCTTTACGCCTTGGTCGGAAAAGGGACCTGCTTGGCGACCGTCAACGATTACCTCGCCAAGCGCGACGCCGAAATCATGGAGCCGATCTACAACGCGCTCGGGATGAAAGTCGGCGTGATCCAGACCGAAATGCAGCAGCCGGAACGGCGTAAAGCGTATCATTGCGACATCACTTACGGAACGGCGAAAGAGTTTGGCTTCGATTTTCTCCGCGACCGTCTTTTGCTCCGAAAAATCCGCGAAGGGCAGCACGACCTGCTCGGCGCGATGCTCGAAGGGGTCAAACAGGGGGACGAACAACCGGTGCAACGGGAACCGTTTTTCGCCCTCATCGACGAAGCGGACTCCATTTTGATCGACGAAGCGAGCACGCCGCTGATTATCAGCGCAATGCCGACCGCCGAGCAGAAGATGGAAGTCGAGTGTTACAAATGGGCCGCGGAAATGGCCGACGTCTTTATCGAGGATGAAGATTACACTTACGATCACGAAAAGAAAAACGTCGAGCTGACCAAAAAAGGACGGCTCAAAGCCCGAACGATCGAAAAGCCGGATGCGATGTCCGATACCGGTTTGTACCACATTTACGAGTACATTCAGCGGGCGGTCAAAGTCGCGCGGGAATTCCATCTTGACGAACAGTATGTCGTCAGGGATGGTGAAATCGTGATCGTCGACGAATTCACCGGACGTCTGGGGGAAGGCCGTAAATGGCGGGAAGGGATTCACCAGGCGGTCGAAGCGAAACAAGGGGTCGAAATCACCGTCGCAACCGGCCAAGCGGCTCGCGTTACGGTTCAGGACTTTTTCCTTCGATTCAACAAGCTCGCCGGAATGACCGGTACGGCGGCCGCTTCGGCGGGAGAATTGCGGAAGATTTACCGCTGTCATGTGATCCCGGTTCCGACCAACCGCCCGCCGAAACGGATCAAATGGCCGACGCTCGTTTACGCGACCGAGGAAGCGAAATGGAACGCGGTCGTCGAGGAAATCGCCGAAGTGCACGCCCAGGGCCGACCGATCCTGATCGGAACGCGAACGATTGAAAAGTCGGAGATTCTTGCCAAACTCCTCGTGGAAAAGGGAATCATTCACGACGTGCTCAACGCGAACCACGTCGAAGAAGAAGCGGAAATCGTCGCTCGGGCCGGGGGGGAAGGGAAAGTGACCGTTTCGACGAACATGGCCGGACGTGGAACCGACATTAAATTGACCGAGGAGATCAAAGCGCTCGGCGGGCTGCACGTCATTTGTACGGAAATGCACGAGTCGGCCCGAATCGACCGCCAGTTGATCGGACGCTGCGGCCGCCAGGGGGATCCGGGGACGTATCGGCAATATCTGTGCCTGGAAGACGAGTTGCTTGAAAAAGCGATGGGGCCGAAGAAGGCGAAAAAGTACAAAAAACTCGGCCAAAGGTATCCGCAACGACAGTTCAACAACTACGAGGGGCTGTTTCACTGGGCGCAACGGAAAGTCGAGAAGAAGAGCTTCCGGTCCCGCAAAACGATGCTCTATTACGAAAAAGAACGCAAAAAAATGCAGCGAGCCATGGGACAGGATCCGTACCTCGACACCCCGAACTGACGGGTTATCGTTTCACCCTGTTTTGCGAAGCACGAAAACGACGTCTTCGCTCAACGTGTCCAGTTCGAGCGGTTCGAAGGAGAAATCGTAAGTCGCGACAAGTTCGAAAGATCCGACTTCGCGAAGCGTTTTGCGGAACTGCTCCAGCGTGTAGGTTCGGAACGGAAACCGGTCGAGCAGATGAACCGTCTTGTTCGGCGTTTCGGCGGTGATCCGGAACTCGATCATCTCGGTCCGTTTTTTGGGATCCCAATGGACCGTCTTCAAGTGTGATCGCAGTTGAAGCGAACCGCGTCGACAGTTCCAGCTTTCCGACTCGCACTCGGGAATGCCCCGCGGCTTCAGGTGAAATCCGAGCAGATACAGGCCCCCGGGTTTGAGCGCGTCGGCAACGAGCCGCAGATGGTTTTCCGCCTGCTTTTCGCCGGTTAAATGGCAAAAACTACTGACGAGGTTAAACGCTACGTCTATCGGTTTTTCGAGCCGCAAATCGATCGCGATGTCGCCGTAAAACGCGGCGTCGGAAAAACCGTGCCTTCGCATCCGCTGGTTGCAGAACGCGACCGATTTCCGATTCAGATCGAGACCGGACACCTCGAAACCATCTTTCGCCAGCCGCCAGAGAAACCGTCCGGTCCCGCAGGCCGGCTCGAAAACCCGCTTGACCGGAATCGAAGCGTGCGCCTTGAAAGTGTTCAAAAGAAAGTCATACTCTCTCTTCCACGTCGAGTTGAAAAGAACGTCATAATACGACGGATGGTCGTAAACGCTTCCATGAACCGTAATTACCGTGTTTTGCATGACGACATTATACCCGCGTTTCGACCGGAAACCATAGGGCGTAACGTTTAGCCCGAGCAGCGCCGCTGCCGGCGTATTTATCGATACAATGAAAACCCAATATGACACCCTCATCATCGGCGGCGGTCCGGCGGGATTGGCTTGTGCGATTCGTGCCGCCGAGCGGGGTATTTCCGTTGCGCTTTGGGAAAAACAAGCCCGACCTGGGAGGAAGCTGCTGATTTCCGGAACAGGACAATGCAATCTCACCCATTCCGGGCCGATCGAGGATTTTCTGTCCCGTTACGGAGAGCGAGACAAAGGCCGATTCGTCAAGCCGGCACTGTACGATTATACGAACCGCGATTTGTGCGATTTCTTCCGTGCTCGAAATGTTTTTCTGGAAGAAACCGAAGGAGGAAAAATCTTTCCCGCGTCCCGACAGGCGAAAGAAATCCTCGATCTGCTTCTCGCCTTGTGTGAGGAAAACGGCGTTCACGTCGCGACGAATCGGGAAGTCGTTTCCGTGGAGAAAACGGAAGGCGGGTTCACGATTCGCGGGACCGAAGAAACGGTCCACGCGAAAACCGTGGTGCTCGCAACCGGGGGCCGCTCCTATCCGGGAACGGGAAGCACCGGGGACGGATACCGTTTCGCGGCGTCATTGGGGCACACGATCACGCCGATTCGGGCCGGTTTGACGCCGATGTTCGTCGCCGACTACGAGTTCACCGATTGCAGCGGTATCACGATCCGCGACGCCGTCGTCGTATGCAATCGCCGGACGCATCGCGGACCGGTGCTTTTGACGCATCGCGGCGTTTCCGGGCCGGGCATTCTCGACTTCAGTCGCTTTCTTCAAGCCGGAGACACGCTCCGGATCAACTGGCTCGGTGACACCAAGCCGCACGAGCTGGAAAAACGGCTCGTCGAAGTTTTTCGCGAGGAAGGGAAACGGACGCTCAAAAATACGCTCCTTTTCACCGGGATCCCGGAACGGCTGATCGTCGCTTTGTTGCGTCATGCACGGATCGCTTCGGAAACGCCGGCGTGCTATGCGACCAAAGAGCACCGCGAAAAGATCGTCGCCTTGTTGACGTCCTTTCCAATGAAAATCGCCGCGCCGGGCGGATTCGACGAAGCGATGGTCACGGTCGGCGGCGTCACGCTCAAGGAAGTGGACCGGACCCGGCTGGAATCACGGTTGACGAGCGGCCTCTATTTTTGCGGCGAGGTGCTCGACATCGACGGCGATACCGGAGGGTACAACCTCCAGTTCGCGTTTTCTTCCGGGTTCCTCGTCGGCAAAAAAATCGGTATCACCCGGTGAAATAAATGTAAATCGCGAGGATGACCACCAAAAGTCCGACCGTGAAGATCACGTCGGTCGCGTTCCAGCTTTGCCGGGTCTCTTGTCGCTGCTCCTCGGTCGAAGTCGCGTAGGTCAATCCGGCGACCTGCTCCGGCTTCGGACGCGGCGTCACGAGGCTGATTCCGACGATGATGAGCGAACACACGACCGTCAGGAAGATGCAAACATACGTGAAACTCGCCGTCGCGAACAGGTACGGGAACGTCGCACAAAAATCGGCGACGCTGGAAAAGACTTTTCCGCTTTTGACCGTTTCTTCCAGTTTCGGATCGAACATGGAAACCGCCCAGGGGACTTTTGTAAACAACCCGTTGGCCGAATCGACGCTTTTGGCGACCAGCTCCATCACCATCCGGAGCATTCCGAGACAGAAACCGACGACCAACCCGCTCATGCAGCCGTAAGCGTTGATCCGCTTGAAAAAAACGCCGAGGAAAAAGACGGCGAAAATCGGCGGCGCGATGTACGCCTGGACGCTCTGCAAATATCCGTACAGAGAAGTTCCCATGAACGGAATGATCGGAATCCAAAGCAACCCGAGCACGACCATCCCGGCGGTCGCCAATCGGCCCATCCAGACGAGCGTCTTTTCCGAAGCTTCGGGGTTGTATTTCGTGTAAAGGTCCATCGTGAAGAGCGTCGAACTGGAATTGAAAACCGACGCGAGCGAACTCATCAATGCGGCCATGAGTCCGCCGACGACGATCCCCTTCAGGCCGACGGGAAGAACTTCCTTGACCAGAACGGGAAACGCGCTGCTCGAATCGAGAAGCACTTCGGTACTGATTTTTCCGCTTGCCGCAAGGGCATAGGCGATCATCCCGGGCACGATGAACAGGAAAACCGGCGTCAGTTTCAGATACGCCCCGAAAATCGTTCCACGCCGCGCGGCACGTTGATTCTTCGCGGCCAAAGTCCGCTGGACGATGTATTGATCCGTACACCAATACCACATCCCGACGATCGGGGCTCCGAAGAGCAGTCCGAACCAGGGGAAGTCCTTGTGAGAGAGCGGCTTCCATAAATTGAAATGGTCGAGCTTCTCTTCGGATTCACGCAACTCCAATCGGTTGTTTTCGTCGAAAACGGGAATCGTTTTCCCATATTCGTCGAGTTTTTCGATTTCCTTGCCGCGCCAATCGAGCTTGGGTTTCTCGACACCGCCGACCATTTCCGTTTCCATTTGTTTGACGACGACGATCCGGGGCGCGTCCTGACAGATTTTCTTCAGCTCCGTCCAACCGCCGATCATGTACAAGCCGTAAAAGAGCACGCAAACGGCGCCGCCGAGCAGCACGATCGTCTGGATCGCTTCGGTGTAAAGCACGGCCCGGAGTCCGCCGAGAATCGTGTACAGGCCCGTGATGAGCACCATCCCGACCGCTCCGACCCAGAAGTTGTCGATCCCGGTAATCAACGGCGTCGGAAAGATCGCTTTGAACACGATTCCGCCGGCGTAAAGCGTTACGGATATTTTCGTGAACACGTAAGCAATCAAACTGATCACGGTCAAAAACGTCCTCGCGCTCGGGGAATAGCGGCGTTCGAGAAACTCCGGCATCGTGAACACGCCGCTGCGCAGATAAAACGGAACCATAATCCATCCGAGGACGAGCAAACACCAGGCGTGAAGCTCGTAGTGGGCCATCGCCATACCGTCGGTCGCCCCGGTCCCGGCGAGCCCGACGAGGTGTTCCGAGCCGATGTTTGAAGCGAACAGCGAACAGCCGATCACGAACCATCCGGCGTGTTTTCCGGCGAGGAAGTATTCCTTGGAGCTGTCGGTTTTTTGCAGGATGACCCACCAGGCGACGCCGAGCAGGATCGCGAAATACGCTCCGATCGTGATCCAATCGTAAAATCCGAGCCCGGACACCGGAGCGACTTCCGTCGCGGCAAAGAGCAGATTCATGGTTTCATGGGGGAAAGCGGGAAGAATGAAATCGATTTTTCAGGAGTCTACAATAAATCATTACGATCCGCAAGACAACCGCCGGACGACGGAAAACTTGGGGATGTCGTCATTCCCGGTTGTGAAGATTCGGACAGGATTTACAAGATGAACAGGATGAATAAAAATGCGATAATCCTGTTCATCCTTTCTTTTCATGTTGATCTCTGTAAAAGTACGACAATTTGGCAAAAAAACATCGGACTTCCGTGCAATTTCGATCCGAGGGGTGTCGAAGTCAAGTGAATATATCGAAAGCCGAAGAAACCTCACCTGAATTATGATTAACAGGACCAAAAATGACCAAATCCTGCCAATCTTGTGGATCCTGTCAAAATCAAGCTGGAAAAACGAAAAAAAGTTGCCACAAAATTTCACCGCACTCTAAACCTGTTATGGTCTGATTCCGTGGCCCCTTGGGCGCCGGGCGGATTCCATTATAATTCCGGGAGTTTATTCTCGACTCCTTGATTCTCCCTTGTTTGAAAGGAATTCCGATGAGCAAAGCTCTCAAAATCGCCGTGATGGGTGGGGACGGAACCGGTCCCGAAGTTGTCGCCGAAGCGCTCAAAGTTCTCCACGCGGTCGCCAAACTCGAAAATATCTCTCTCCAAATCGACGATTTCAGCGAAATTTGCGGAAATCGCTATCTCAAGACCGGTACGGTCATTACGCCGGAAGAAATCGAGAAACTTCGCGGGTACTCGTCGATCCTCCTCGGCGCGATCGGACATCCGGACGTCGCCCCGGGCATCCTTGAGCGGGGGCTTTTGCTCAGCTTGCGATTCGCGTTCGACCAATACATCAACCTACGTCCGGTCAAGCTGTTCCCCGGGGTCGAAACGCCGCTGAAAGACAAAAAGCCGGAAGACATCGATTTCGTCGTCGTCCGCGAAAACACGGAAGATATGTACGCCGGAATCGGCGGTTGGCTCAAAAAAGGGACCGCCGACGAAGTCGCGACGCAAACTGCCGTCTATACCCGCAAAGGTTGCGAGCGCTGCATCCGCTGGGCGTTCGAGTACACGCAAAAACGGAACAATCCGAAAGGAAAAATGCTCACGCTCGTCGCCAAAACGAACGTACTCACTTACGGACACGACCTGTGGTGGAGGACATTCCAGGAAGTCGCGAAGGATTACCCGGACGTGAAAACCGACTACAATCACGTCGACGCTTGCTGTATGTGGATGGTCAAGAATCCGGAGTATTACGACGTGATCGTAACGACGAATATGTTCGGCGACATCATCACGGATTTGGCCGGAATTCTTCAAGGCGGAATGGGCGTCGCTGCGGGGGGTAACATCAACCCGGAAAAGGGCGGAACGAGCATGTACGAACCGATGGGGGGCAGCGCTCCGAAATACACCGGTCAAAACGTAATCAACCCGATCGCGACGATCAGCGCCGTCGCAATGATGCTCGACCAGGAAGGTTGTCCGACCGCCGCGCAGCGGGTCATGAATTCGATCATGAAAGTGACCGGAACGAAAATGAAATCGCAAGCCGCCGGAAAAATGGGATACGGAACCCGCGAAGTCGGCGATCTGGTTTGCGAAAATTTGTAGTTTCGAAAAAGAGCCGGAGATGAAGCCGTACTCGGCGAAATCCCCGGGCGGAACCCTGATTCAACCGTGCTTGTACTCCTCCCCTGCTATTCCCTGGAATCCCTTTCGCTGGAGCGTGATTCGGCGGAAGTGAATCAGCTCCTGTCCGCCTGGTCGGTGCTGTACCACCCGGCGTTGCTGGAAAAGATGGGGAAACTGCCGCGTTGGGAGAGTGCGACCGGACCGCTCAAGGAATCGCAGATCACGCTAGCCGTTGTTCCTCCCTGCTGCGATTCGTCCGTTCCCGCGGACTGGTTCAAGGCGAAAGAGGAGATGGGAACCTTCGTCGTCCGAAACGTCGAAAACCGTCCGGAAATCGCCGAGTCGCTCCTGTCGCATTTCGAGTTGACCGAGCACGGTTTCGACGCCGATCTCGTCGCTGATCTTTACGCGTTCGGAACCGCCTACCTGCTCACCGAGATCATGACGCGGCAGATGCGGTACATGAGCATGCTCGACGACTCGCAGGTCAAGACGAAGATTTTCGAAGCGATCGCGGCTTATCGGACGGGGAACCGCGAGAAAACGACGCAATCGCTTCAAAGCGCGTTCGATTTGCTCGGACAGTCGAAGGAGTATTTCTATCCCGGCACCGCTTCGCTGCTGGATCTGACGCTCACGACCGCGACGACGCTCGGCGAAGATTTGCGAAACGAAATCCGGTCCGCTCCGTTTACGAACCTTTTTCTTCCGACGCGGCAGCTCCGGGAAATCGTCGAAAAGGAACCCGAAACGCTCGCAACGCTTCAAGCCGCGCTGCAAGCGGACAAGGACCGTTTGGAACCCGATTCGGCGGGAACTTTGGAATCGACACAAAAATCGACCGCCGCGAGATTCGCCCCGGACGCCGCGAAATCGCACGAAAAACAGGAGCCGACCGTCCAACTGATCGGCGACGATCTTGACGCCGCCCCGCTGCCGATGCTCCCGATCCTGGAAATCGCGGACCGGCTCGTACAGGGGATTCTGTACTACATCGAACATCTCGGAACCCGACCGGACTTTTACGGACGAATGATCCGCGGACTCTCGCCGGTGATGCCGCAGTTGATCAAGCTCGCCGGTTACAAGGGCGCGGTCCATTTCACGCCGCTGGACGGTTGGCAGATTCCGAAAGAAACGCAAAGTAAAATCTTTTGGGAGGGACTCGACGGAACGAAAATCGACGCGTTGCTGAAATTCCCGCTCGACGCGTCCTCGCATGACACCTTCTTCCTGCTCCCGAAAAAGATGGGCTATTCGATGAACAACGACCATGCGTCGACGTTCGCAATGGCCCATTACCCGGGAAAAGCGAGCCCGTGGTTCCACGACCTGGAGCGGGCGAGCCGGTACTCCACGGTCTGCGGAAAATTCATGCGGATCCGGGAATACTTCGTCAACACGCGCTATACGGGAATCTCGAAAACGTTTCCGTTCGAAAAATACTGGACGAACTATCTGCTCCAGGCGACCAAAGCGGAGCAGACCGGTCCGGTGTCCGGTTGGGTCCGGTATTACCGGCTCCACGCGATGGTGTCGGCGTTCCAAACGCTCGCCGCTTTGCATGCAACGATCGCCAAGGATAAATGGCAGGACGAAGCGAACCGCACCGAATTGGAACGACGTTTCGCCCCGATTCTCGAAACGATCGAAAATCGAATTTTTAACAACGTAAATCAAATCCACGACCCAAAGGAAGCGGACGCCGATCATCGACAGAAAACCCTGGAAGCCGCCGAAATATTCAGCGCATGCCTCGGGTTTGCCGTTTATGGAAAACCACTGGAGGAACTGGAAAAACTTTCCGACGACGAAATGGAAAACGACTTCGGATTTTTCGTCCCGAATCCTTTGAGCTTTCCACGAACGACGGTCGTCGACATTTCCGCACTGAAAGAGCTTCCGAAAGCTTCCGAGAAAATTCTGCTCGTACGGCAATACCTCCGGGACGGCGAACTCCATAAAGAAGCGGTCGTCGAAGTCCCCCCGCTCGGATACCTCTGGATAGGCCCCCAGAATGAACTCAACGAGCCGGTTGCTGTGCAACCGACAAAGGAATCTGTTGCACAAAAGTCGGTTGCACATCAACCGGCTCGTTGGTCGGAGAAGCTCAAGCGGTTTTTTCTCTCGTTGCAATACAAGCCGAAGCACGATCCCGATCAGGAACCGCCTTTGGTTGAAAAGGTCGACGAAAAAGTCGAGCGTCGCGGCTCCGGGATTTCCGTGCAGTCGTCGTATATTTTAAGAAACGATTATTTCGAGGTCCGGATCGATACGCAAACCGGGGAAATGCGTTCGATTACGACGCCGAATATTCGCGGAACGCGGTTCGCGCATCTGCTTGCGTTTCGTTCCCCCGCCGAGGAGCGGAAAAACGACGCCCGAACCGAGGACTCGCCGAATTACGGATACACGATTTCCTGTGCCGATTCATTCGAGATTCTTTCTCCCGGCCCCGTGGTCGGCAAACTGAAAGTCGTCGGGCGGCTCATGCGGCAGGACGGAACGCTCGCGGCAAAATTCGTTGAAATTTTCACGATCAAACGACTCAGCCGCGTGGTCGAACTGGAATTCGAGATCGAACCGGTTCTCGATCCGGGCGACGCGCCGTGGGATTCGTATTTCGCGGCCCGTTTCGCGTGGACCGACGCCTTGGACACCGTCCGCTGCGGAATGCAAAGCGGAGCGTACGCGATGAACCTGAGCCAGTTGACGGCGCCGGAGTTCGTCGATTTACGCAACGAGTCGGGAACGGCGTCGATCACGATCCTGACCGGCGGATTGCCGTACCATCGCCTGTTCGACGGGAATCGGCTTGACACCATCCTGATACCGCGAGGGGAAAAGGAGCGTCGGTTCAAACTCGCGCTCGCCGTCGACGTTCCGCAGCCGGTCCACGCGGGCCGGGAATATCTCATTTCCGATTTCCAGGGAACCGGAATGATTCCCGCTCCAAAAAATCCGCTCGCCTGGCTGTTTTCCGTGAGTGCGAAAAACGTGATCGTCCTGCGGCTCGAACCGCTGTTTGAAAAAGAAGGCCGTTTGTCCGGATTGCGGGTGATTCTTCTGGAAACGGAGAACCGGAAGACGGCGTTCCAATTCCGTTCGTTTATGCCGTTTGTCAAGGCGTACAAAACCGATCTGTTGCGCACTCCGGGTGAGGAGTGCCCGATCGTCGACGGCGACCGCGTTCGCCTCGAAATGCACGGCCGTGAAATGCTGCCGCTCGAACTGGAATTTTGAATGATCGCTGCCGTTTCGCACGGGAAAAATGGCTTGACAAAGGAAGTAAAGTGCATTACACTCTGAAAAACACGGCGCTTGGAGATTATTGGTTTAGAAATATAGTTTCTTCGACAGCTTCTTCGACAACGAACCCACCTTTACATCGGAATCCATGAAATCACGAAGTACGACCATATTGACGGTGCGGCGGGGCGGCACGGTTGCCATCGGCGGGGACGGGCAGGTCACACTCGGCGAAACGGTCATGAAATCGGATGCCAATAAAATCCGCAAGATTCTCGACGGCAAGGTCATTACCGGTTTCGCCGGTTCGACGGCGGATGCGTTCGCGCTGATGGAGCGGTTCGAAGCGAAGCTCAAGGATTTTCCTTCGAACGTGCCCCGAGCCGCGACGGAATTGGCGAAAGAATGGCGGACGGACCGGTCGCTGCGGCGTCTGGAAGCGATGATGGTCGTGATCGACGCCGGGAACACGTTGCTCCTGTCCGGCAACGGCGACGTGATTCAGCCGACCGACGGCATCTGCGCGATCGGCAGCGGCGGAAATTTCGCCATGGCCGCCGCGAAAGCGCTCTTGGCGCACAGCAATCTTTCCGCAACGGAAATCGTTCGCACCGCCCTGAAAATCGCGTCGGAGATCGACATTTATACGAACGAAAACATTCTCGTCGAAGAGATTCCCGCGGTTTCCTAGTGGTGCGTCAAGTCCAAGTTTTCATGTTGATCTATTGTGTGGTTATTCGTTTTCGAACTGAAAAACAGGATAAATGGATTTTAGTTTCGTCCGCGCGTCGTCGGTCGTGAATTGCCAGTTGACGCCTTTGGTGTGCAAGTTGCGATAATCAGACCAAGCCGAAATCGCGCGACGTACATTATCCATGTCCTTCATTCGTACATTGAGGCAACGGCGGGTCAGTACGCTTAATTCGTTTTCCGCAATATTCAACCAACTGCCATGCACCGGCGTCGAAACAAACTTGCAACGGCGAATGATTTCGCGGACGTACGACGGGCTGTATCGTTCGTAAAACGATCCCATGACGTCCGATTTACGTTCGGCAAGCGGGCCGAACGAGAGCGCATGTTTTCGTGGTGATGCTGTCGTATCTGTTGACCCACGAACTGCGTGAAATGTGGCGTCAATTTGACCTGACGGTGGAGGAGGGGGTGGGATTGTTGTCG
>JAVBPO010000049.1:0-48707 GCA_031549565.1 Thermoguttaceae bacterium | reverse complement strand
TTATGGAGACAAATGCGCGGCGGTTCGCCGTCGCGGGTGCGTTTGCGCGGAGCGGTCATGGGATACATCGGTGCTAACGTTTTCGCTATGATTAATTAATCATAAGCGTTTGCCAAAAAAACACCGACGCAAGCAAGACTTGTCGCCGTAAATCCTTGAAAATATAGGGTTTAAGTTAATGGGCGATACGGGACTCGAACCTGTGACCTCTGCCGTGTGAAAGCAGCGCTCTAACCAACTGAGCTAATCGCCCCTCTCTTAACTACGCGGATGGAGTGAATTTTGTCGTTTCCTCGTCCATTGACTCCTCCTGTAACGGCGGTGGTGTCGATCTGTCGTCCACTTTGCCCTCTTTGATGTCGTTCACTCCCTTCTTAAACTCCAAAAGACCCTTGCCAATGTTCTTGCCCACCTCCGGAAGACGCTTGCCAAATAGTAAAACACCAAGCATCAAAATCACAAGCATCTCCGCCGGGCCGGGTGCAAACCATCCAAATACACTCATCTTCCCCACCTTTGCCTAGCGCTCTATGCAAAAAACTCCCTGATCTTGATAAAGCAATTCCTCGATATTTGAACCAAAAAACCCAATACCCTCGATCCCGTCTCCGGAAAAAAGAGAAAAATACAAAATATCGCCAAACCAACCAACGCAATATTCCAAAGCAACTCGCCAAGGACGCCGCTGACCAACAATCCGAGCATGAAGCCGGAAAAAAATGCTCCACAGACCCGCGGGTTTTGCTTCAACCTCTCCAACAACCAACCCAAAATCCAACGCGGGCCCGATAAAAGTAGACCCGAATTCCGCGCGAGCATCTCCGGGTACCTTCCGATCAATATCCCAAACGCCACCAAACCAACCATTCCCAGTACTGTAATCATTTTCCCTCCATTAACACTAACGAAAAGAACTTGAAAAAACGTCGAGAAACCACACTCAACTCACCCTGAGCCATTACGCCTGGGTGGGGTTCATCATTATCATCGTCGCTTCTCTACCAGGGGAAGTAGGCTTCAGCGGACGGACTTCAGCCTTCGCTCTTCGGCTTTGCCTTGTCGTCGGCCGTATTAACGGCATCGTTAATATCATCCTCGATTCCGTTCACTCCCTTCTTAAATTCGACGACACTTCGTCCCAGCGAGCGCATCACATTGGGAAGACGATTGCCAAAAAGGAGCAACATGAGCGCTCCGATGATCACTAATTCCATCGGACCGGGCATCCAACCAAACAAACACAAGCTTTGCATATTTCACCTCCCACGTCTCACGACAAGACAGGATTAACTTTCCACCAAAAACAAAAGCCGGGAGCCCCGGTCGGCGGCTGGAGCTTCCGCTCCGATAAGTAAGCCGCGAGATGGTCGTTCCACTCCCGATCTCGCTAACATTGTTGAAAAATCACAATCTTTTCCCGTAAATGCATTAACGGCTATTTCACAATCGTCACGCTTCGACTACGATTATACCATTTCGCTCTTGAAGTTGTCAAACGGGTGAGAGAAGAAAAGTCAGAGAACGGCCTATTTCACGAAGTTGCGACATCATGTATTTTACAGCACAAAATGAACTTGAGACCGATTTGATCGGCGAAAAATTATTGGCTCTCCTTCCGTCGCAGTGCGTTGTCGCACTTATCGGTACACTCGGAGCCGGTAAGACCCGCCTTGTTCAAGCAATCGCCAAAGCCGCCGGAATCGATCCGGACGAAGTCTCCAGCCCGACTTTCGTCCTCATCCACGAATATCCCGGATCTGTTCCGATTTACCATTTCGACGTCTATCGCTTGAAAAACGAAGAGGAATTTCTCCAACTCGGAGCGGAAGAGTATTTCGATCGGCCCGGCTTGTCGCTGATCGAGTGGGGGGATCGCGTCGAATCGGTCTTGCCGCCGGATCACTTCACGATTCAAATCGAAATCCTTGACGAAACGGAGCGGAAATTTTCCCTGAGCCGAAGTGAGTCTCGGTAAAATGCGAAAAGATTTTTGATAATTCAAATTTTGACGAAAGAGTGGAGTTTTAGCGTCCGATAAATTATTCTGATTAAGGCGTTTATTATGCGCGGAGTTTCTCTGCATTTTGTGTGTAAATGCCCCATTTTACCAAATCCGTTTAGATTTAGGACGGAAAAATGATAAAGTTGCTCAGAATATGTAGGATTTCGACGATTTCTCCCCTCCTTTTTGGGTGCTTGGGAGGAATGGTTTTAGCCGTTGTGTTGGCTCATGCGAATTCTGCAGCTGCGCAGACTCGTCGGTCTGCGTCTTCGATCCCCTACAGCTACGCGCAACAAGCTCCAGAACCGTCCCGAAGCTCAACTTATTCGCGAACACAGGAAGCGGTGTTCAAAGAGCCTACCGTCGGGCAAAGTCGGGTCAATCCGATCCGCCTGGCCAGGGCTCAAGCTCAAGTGACCGACCCCTCGCAGGAAGATCCGTTCGGCCCCTCCGCTCTGGACACGCAGGGTTTTGACGATTTTGATCCCGAATCCTTGGACTTTCCACCTTCTGAAACTTCTTCCTCCGATGTTCCCGAAGGTACGCCTTTCCCTGCGCAAACGGGTGAGCCGGTCGTTGTGCCGTTGGAAGACCCGGCAGTGGACTCTGAGCTGGACCTTGATGGAATACTTGAGGACGACGACGAGCCGCTGGAGATCACGGATCCACTGGAAACGCTCCCCACTTTGCAACAAAATCGGGGAGCGACGACGCAAGGTGCGACCGGCAGGACTACGACGACTCCAACCCGACCGAAACCGACCGGGATTCAGGACAATCCCGTTTTGCATCCGCAGCGTGGAATGAGTCTGGACGATCTGGATAAAGTGGACAATCCGGAGGAACGTAAGATTTTGGATGTCATACGCGAACAAGCGGAAAAGAGTAGACCTGCGGAAATCGATTCAACGTCGCCCCAGCCGAAAGGTCCGACGAAACGCCCCATGGTAGACGTTCCGAGCTGGGAACCCAAAGGAGAAGAGACGACGACGCGTCCCCCCACGAAGACACAACCACAACCGCAACCACAACCGACCCCCCAGCCGACCGAAACGGTCGAGCAGTATCCGCCGCAGCCGACGACGGAACCGATGCCGCCGGTCAGTCCCGGCAAGCAGCGTCCTGCCCGACGCGGTTTTCAAGACTGCGGCGTCGGTCCTGCGATGATGTTTGAAGATCACTGTGGTTATCCCCCGGAGATCGCTCCGTTTAACGGGATTTTCGTGGAAAAACCGTACGCTCCGCTGTTCGATTTCGGCGGAAGCGGCGTCGATTTCTTCGGCTACGAGCAAGGTTGCGGACCGGTTCGGCCTTGCGGCTGGCTGTTCGATAATATGGAGGTTTTCATCGGAGCCAACGGTTTCGGGCTCGAATCGGGACCGCTCAATGAAACGAGTTTCGGAATCCATGAAGGCGTCAACTGGGCCGGCTCGATTTCGCCGCGATTCGGACTGGCCGCACAGTTCGGCGTTCGCAGCGTCCAGCGAACCATTGATGGCTCGCTCCCGTTGTTGGAGACGGCGGACTGGAATAACAGGGGCAAAACGCAAACTTTCATCCCGGCCGGTTTTTTCAAGCGGGCACAATCGAACCCGTTTCAGTTCGGAATCGTTTACGACTGGATGAGCGACAATAAGTACAAGAATCTGAAGCCGAAAACCGGAAATGCATTCGACGCGTTCAACATCGGCCAGGTTCGTACCGAATTGTCGTACAAGTGTCCTTCCGGTTTTGCGTTCGGTTTTCGGGGAATGTTCGGCGTCGCGGATTCCGATGTGTTCGGGAGTTCGGATTACACCGCGAAGGCGACGACGCAGCTTCACGGATTTTTCGAGAAACCGCTCTGGTGCGGCAGCTTGGCGGGATTCAGCGCCGGCGGGACACCGAAAGGAAACGCGATCCTGGCCGCCTACTACGATCAGCCGCTGAGCGACAAGTTTTCGATGAAAGCCGGGTTCACTTACATGCTGCCGAAACACTCCAAAGACGACACCAGTGCCTTTGCCGACGACGACCGCAGTGCGTGGGAAGCGGCGATTTCCGTAACGTTCCACCCGCACGGGGGCGCGTTCTCGAAAGTTTGCAACCCGCTCCGCGCGATGTTCGACGTCGCCGGAAACGGTTCCATGATCACGACGCACCGGAAGTAAAATCGAAGGGCTCGGTGATCGTGTTACATTATCGAACGGATGCGATTATTTTTTTATACTGCACCCCCTCAAAATGGTTTTTCTCTTTTTACGGGAACGTTTGCCGTTTAGGGGCGACCGGCAGACCTTGAGGGTTCCGAATGATTCCCTGCCCCAGCGGCGGGGCTGAATGTCTATAACCGCCGGTGTCAACCGGCGGGGAAGGACGCCAAAACAACTTTCAGCCCCAGCGGGGCGCAACAGGGCAGGCGAAAAAGTCACGCCCCGTTGGGGCTGGATGATTGTCGTGGGCGATTAAGCCCCCGGCTTACGCCGGGGGTTATAGACATTGCGTCCTTTCAGGACTTTTTTCATTACGGATTCACGCCAAATCAATGCCTCTTTTTCACAAACGCTCCCGTGCGGGAACGACCGGTTCTTGACGGTGTGGAGCATAAGAAGAAGATTCCGTACAACCTCTCAAACTGCAACGGATTTTTGTTACAGCCTGACGTTAACGCCTTGGGATTTCAGGTATTCCTTAATTTCCGGAATCGTGAACGTGCCGTAGTGGACGATCGATGCGACGAGAATGTCGGTCGCGTGTCCGTTTTTGATCACGTCGTAGAGGTGTTCGAGCGAGCCCGCTCCGCCGGAAGCGATGATCGGCAGCTTTACGGAATCGGCGATCGCGCGGGTCATCGGAATGTCGTAGCCGGTTTGCTTGCCGTCAGTGTCCATACTCGTCGGCAGAATCGCCCCGACACCCAGTTTTTCGACTTTTTGCGCCCACTGGACGGCATCCAGGCCGCTCCCGGTCGTTCCACCGTTGATCACGACCTCGAAACAGGACGGCAGCGTCGTTGATTTGCGAGTGTCGATCGCAACGGTGATTCGGTCGCCGCCGAATTTCTCCACGGCTTCGTGGACGAAATCGGGATTCTTAACCGCAGCGGAATTCATCGAGACTTTGGTAACGCCGAGATCGAACATTTTATGGATCGCGTCGATCGAGTTGATGCCGCCGCCGACAGTCAAGGGGATGTCGATATTGGCAACGGTCCGCTTGATTGCGTCGTAAAGCGCTTGTCGTCCTTCCAGAGTCGCGGTAATGTCGAGGAAGACGAGCTCATCCGCGCCGGTTTCGCAATAGTGTTTCGCACGTTCCGCGGGATCGCCGAGCTCTTTGAGGTCGACGAAATTGACTCCTTTGACGAGTCGTCCGTCTTTCGTATCCAAACAGGGAATGATTCTACAATACTTCATGGGTTCTTACGGGTTAGATGCTCCAAGTCAAAAAAGATCCGCCGTCATTATAGAAAATGCCCGCCCGGCTGAAAAGGGTGAGAAACCGCAAGAAATCGACAATACATGTGCGATTTTCAGGTCGCGGGAAAGAACATCGGCAGCGCTGTAATACCGCCTTATCGGATGAAATCTTCCCGATCTTCCTGCGAGAACGTGCCGATCAGCGGCAGGGCTTCGCGGTCGAAACCGGCTCGAAAACCGAACTGTTCCTCCGCCGCTTTGGCGAGAGTCAGGTTCAGCAGATCCAAATCAATCCCCGCCGGGCACGCCGATGCGCAGTTGCCGCAGCCGATGCAACGACCGGCCAAGTGGAACGCCCGAACGATGTGCCAGGCGAAATTTCCTTTTTCCGTCGCGGAAGTCTCGAAACGAACGGGCCGATTCTTGTCGGCAACGCACACTTCACAATAGCACATCGGACAAACCTGGCGGCACGCAAAGCACTTGAAACAGCGTTCGAACTCCTTTTTCCAGTAGGCGAGCCGTTCTTCCGGGGTCATGGCGAGAATCTTTTCGAGTTTCTCGTAGCGCTGCTTGGCGTCATGCGATTCGGTTTTCTCGTCCTGCGGTCCGATGACCAGATCGCAGTGCAGCGGCACATGGACGTCGCAAACTTCGCACTTCGCGGCATCGGTGTACGTTTTGGAATTGGCGTCGTTCCAGACGCCGTCGCACACCACGCCGATCACGAAAATGTCGTTGCGGTCCAACTGCTTTTCGACTTCGAGCACGGCGAGCGCTTTGGAATCGCATCCTTTGACGACGATCGCCGCTTTGCCGAGTTTTTTGATCTCTTTCCGCTTCAGGTAAACGACCAGATTCGTCGTACAGCGTTCGTTCCACAGAAGATTAGCGCAGTCCGCCGGATCGGTATAGAACCCGGCCCCGACCGATCCGCTCTCCGTCGGCCCGTAACCGATGACGACATCGACTTTTTTGGACGCGAGGAGTTCCTGCGCTTTTTGCCGCAACTCGTCTTGAACCTTGACGTTCCGATTCAATTTGCTGGGCATGATTCTGGAAAGGAGGAGAGCGATGATCCGAAAGATTACGTGCGATTCTACCAAAAAACGGCGGGGAAGATAGAGGTTGACATTCTACGCCGTTAAGTGTTCGGAACCTGGGACCGCAGGCTTCCAGCCTGCATCTGGGTCGGTAGGCTTCCAGCCTGCCGTGGGGTCACTACGGGCTGGAAGCCCATAGACCCAGGTGCAGGCAAGATGCCTGCGGTCCCGGGAACAAACTTAACGGCGTAGCCGACCGCCTTGTGGTTCACGTGGTGTAAACCGCAATAGTGCCGTTAACTCGAACACCGCTCTTCGTGCGCGGCTCTGAATTCGAAATGGTGACGTTTTGACTCCGTCAATTCTCGAACAAGAGGTAGTCGCCGAGTTTGCGGTTCAGCTCCGGATTTCGGAAAAATACGACAAAACTATGCCGGGTGTCCGCGAGGGAATAGATGTTGATTCCGGAAATCTTGTTCCTCAAACCGCTGGGAAGCAGGGAAAAAGGGATCCCGTCCCGCCCCAGTGCTTGAGGGCCGCCGCAGCCGACCAGTTTCGGGTAAAACCGGAGCGCAATGTCCTTCGGGTTGAAAAGAACGATCGATTGCTGCGAAACGGAAACGACGTTCCCATACCGAAACCGAGGAGCCAAAGAAACCTGATCGACCGCCGGGGAAAGCAGACGATTACGAATCTGAAGATTGGGCGTTTTCGTTCCTTCCGGCGATTCCGTGTAAAACTGCGGATTGAAACTGATCCGCTGCACAGCTTCGCAAGTCGTTCTCGCCCCGAAACTGAAACCGATCAAGCTGACCCGGCTGCCGCTCGGGAGTCGGGATAGGAATTGGGCAAGATATTCCCCCTGTTTTTCGGAGTAATATCCTTTCAGTTTCGCGTCGGGTAAATACCGTTTGTAAACTTCATCCGCCGGCCAGGACCAGATCACCAACCGGTACTTCGCGCCGGCAAAACGTTCCGTTTTCGGGAAAAACTTGTTTTCGAGCATATTGCCCGACTGGATGGACTGCGGGCCGGTCGTGTAATTCCCGTGAACCAAAACGATCAGCGGGATCGAAGAATCATAAGTTTCCCAAAACTCGTCCATCGACGCGTCCGTCCAATGATGTCTCGACGGAGTCGGCATTTGCATGAACCGTCGGACTTTGATCCTTTGAAATTGCTGCTCACTGGGAGCGGTCGGAGACG
This sequence comes from Thermoguttaceae bacterium, assembly GCA_031549565.1. Lineage (GTDB taxonomy): Bacteria > Planctomycetota > Planctomycetia > Pirellulales > Thermoguttaceae > JAVBSX01. Next base: position 41,058 of record JAVBPO010000049.1, on the reverse strand, counting down.
CCGAACGGGTATTGAAAAACCAAACGTCGCGGTCCGGGTTGGATCGGTAAACGAAATGCGAGTCGCCCCCTGCTTCTTCGGACGGTTCTTCGGCAACTTCGGCCGGGGTGTGGGTTTGCCGAACCCCTTCGGCTCCGCTCGGATTGCGCCCATTCTGCGGGCGATTCGCGCCGAACGCCGACTCGGCAACCACAAACAGGCCTAAGCCTATCAAGAAACCGAAGAAGACACGAATCGGAATGGAAACGCGAGTGCGAAATATGACGTTCATGGTAAGACTTCCTTCTCTTGTCGCTTTGAGGCGAATACAAAAACCGACCCCGGGGGTGATTGTATTCAATTATATGCCGAAAATCCAGAAAATTCCAGAAAATTACAAATTTACCGTCTTGTTAAATTGTAGCGAGTGCTGTGGCGAGATTTGCAGGAATTGTTCCGGATAGGTAAACTTCGCGGATTTTGGCAGTTTCTGCGGCCCCGCTCTTTTTTCCGAACTCGTTTCAACGTAATCGCCGAAGGAAGTGGGAGAGGTTGTTGACCATTCCTGAAATCTGACATCTGAAATCTGACGACTCGAAAAGATGCGACGAGTTTTGCTCGTATTTTGCCTGATTATTCTCATGAAGACGGGCGTCGTTTTCGCGGCGCAGGAAGTCTGGATGGTCGATTCCCACTGCGCCCATTGGACCTGTCCGAACGACGAGGAATATACAAAACTGCGGACCTATCGGCTTGAATGTTGTCATTGGGTCGCTTCGGGTCAGGAAGAGTTTTTGGATTCGTTCGACCCGGACGTTCCGATCATCATTTTCGTTCCCGGTTATACCTCGACGCCGCAGCAGACGGTTGACGTCGGGATGGAGCTTGTCCGGCATTTCGACCCGAATAAAGTAGGGCGGACCGTTTTTTGGAATTGGCCGTCGGAAAAACAATCGAAATGGCTCCCTTCGGATATACGGGCGAAAATGCCGGTCGCGGCCGCCAGTTCCGCCTATCTGGCTCACTTTCTGCGCACACTCCCGGAGAACAGCAAAGTCTGTATTTTCGGGTTCAGCTTCGGCAATCGGATCGTCCTGGACGCCGTGGAACTGTTGGGAGAGGATCGTCCGGAAGGGCAACGAATCCGGCTTGTGCTGGCCGGAGCGGCAACGGATCGGAACTTTCTCGCACGGAACAATCGCAACGGAAACGTTCCCGCGATTGCCGAGAAGATATTGATCTTCTTCAACCCATTTGATCGGGCATTGCTTGTCTACCCGTACATTTACGGAACCGATTACAAACCGGAAGCGCTCGGTCGCTATGGACCGCCGATTTGTTCGATCTTGCCGCAGTTCCGAAATCGGATCGAGTCGATCGACGTCTTTTCTCAGCTCGGGATTCGACATATCACCGTTGCCAGTATGGACGCTCCGGCGTTTCAGCAGCGGATTGGAACCTATTTTTTCTTCGAGGGGGAAGAGCGGTTCGCGTCCAATCCCACTCCCAATCCCGCGCCCGAACCGACGGAGCGATTGACGTTTTCGAAGTCGCACAGCGCTCCTGAACCGCGCGCCAAGTAGCGCCGTTAAGTTTCGAAACCTGGGACCGCAGGCATCTTGCCTGCACCTGGGTCTATGGGCTTCCAGCCCGTAGCAAACCCACGGCAGGCTGGAAGCCTACCGACCCAGATGCAGGCTGGAAGCCTGCGATCCCAGGTTTCGAACACTTAACGGCATAGCCTGCCAGTGGGCGATCGGGCACCGTTTGCAGGGCGTCCGACCGTTTCGCGCCGCGGGCTGGAAGCCCGCAGACCCAGGTGCAGGCAAGATGCCTGCGGTCCCAGGAAATGATCTTTTACCGACGGTATTCATTTGTTTTTCGCAAATTGAGTATACAATAACGGAGAATTGAGTAATCAATATCGTAGTATTCGGGCGCGGATCACACATTTATTAGCACGTTTTTTTACGCGCCGATCATTTCTTGACGCGTTATTTCCACTGCGATCGAATATGCCGAAGAAAATTAAAAAGGAAGAAGGGGCCGCTTTTTCCCAATCCGATCTCGATCAAATTTGTCGACTTCGCGTTTCAGCTTTTGATCGGCATAATCCGGGTCAATCGGCGCAGTTCCTTTCCGGGACTTCGCAATCGCCTTCGCGCAATTCGATTTCCTTTTCGATTCCCGCCAAACCGATCCTGATCGTCAGCGACAATTATAAGAAACGGAACCACTTGGCGCGATCCCTCAGCCAGACGCAGCACCAGGTTCTCCAATGCGCTTCGGAAAGTTTTCTTTTCGTCGTCCAGGAGAAGGAAGTGGATTTTTCGCTGCTGATCATCGATACGGACACGCTCCCCGAATCGACGTATCGTCATTCCGAGTATATTCGTTACGCTTATCAGAGCACACCGGTTATCTTTGTCGGCAAAGGGCATGTGGAGAAACTAAAGCGAACCGATTACCCCGAATATCTGGTCGGAGTTCTCCCGGAATTCGATTCGGTGACTCTTCTCCCCCTAGTCAACTCCGGATTGAGAATCTCGAAAACGATCCAGGAAAAAAATTGGTTCGACATCTCGATGGGAATTCCCGTGAGCATGTTTAACTTTACCTATTTCAAGAATTGCGAACCGCTTCAGAGGCTGGTGAAGGATATCATCGTTGCCGCTTCGCAGGATGGACCGGTGTTCATCGAAGCGGAACCGGAAATTCACAAGGATTTGATCGCGACGCAAATCCATTTCCACAGCTCCCGGAGTCGTGAGCCGTTCGATATTTTTTCGTCCCACAGCATCAGTCTGCCGGAATTCTATGAACCGACGCTTTTCGGGCTGGAAAAGAATACAAGCTCTCTCTTCCCGGAGGGGCGAATCGGTAAGTTGGAAATGCTGAATCATGGTACGATTTTGATCGATGAAATCGACAACATGCACATTCCGGCCCAGGAAAGACTTTTGGCGTGTCTGAAAAACAAGTCCCTTTTTCGGATTAACGCCGCCAGACCGATTCCCAACAATACGCGGATCCTCGCTTCCGGATCGCCGACGCGTTTGAAAAAATGGTTGGAAATAGGGGCGTTTTCCCGGGAACTTTACGACATACTCACGCGGACAACGGTTCGTGCTCCTTTCTTTGTGGATTATATCGAAACCGGTCTTGAAGAATGGATTACCGTGTGTACCGAATGGATCTGCGAAAGCATCGATCAAACTCCTCCCCGCTTTACCAAGGCGGCCGTGGAAAAAATGATGAAATTTCGATGGCCGAAAACGCTACGGGAATTCATTCGGTTCATGCGATACATCGTCTACTCGAACGCCAGCGGAGTCGTCGATGAAAAAGACATTGATTTTCACTTCATGACGCGTTCAACGACGGAGACTCTATCCCCTTTCATCGGGCTCTCCTATGAGGAAATGAGCCGGCGATTCATTCTGGAAACCCTTCATTCTCAAGGGGGCAACCGATCCGCGACGGCTCGAATTCTCGGAATCAGCGAAAAGACGCTTTACAATAAACTCCGTTTGTACGATAAACAGGATTCGACGGAACCCCCGATCGACGAATCGTTGTGAGTGTCATTTTTCGCATTAAGTCTCCTGGGACCGCAGGCATCTTTGCCTGCACCTGGGTCAGCGGGCTTCCAGCCTGCGGTACGAAACGGTCAGACACCCTGCAAACGGTACACGACCACTCACTGGCAGGCTGGAAGCCTGCGGTCCCAGGAATTTCTTTACGACGCAGACTGACACGGACCGGGAAAAAAGTGTAGAATCATTCGCGAACGTGTCGATTGCCCCGGCTGCCGAGCCGGAATCGTGAATTATAAAACGGCTTTCAATTAAAGGATCCCCCATGAGCGAAGATAGGGAAGAGCAGGAACTCCGGCAACGGTTGCTATCGTTTTGCGAAGATGTTCAAAAACTGGAATCGGAAATCGGCCGCGTTCTCGTCGGCCAAAAAGCGGTCGTCCGCGGTACGGTCATCGCGATGCTCGCCGGAGGGCATGTCCTGCTCGAAGGGGTGCCCGGTTTGGGCAAAACCTTGCTCGTGCGGACCATGGCCGAAGCGGTCGAGGGAAAATTCTCCCGGATCCAGTTCACTCCGGATCTGATGCCCGCCGACTTAACAGGAACGAATATCATGGGAGAAAGCCCCGACGGGAGCCGCCGATTCGAATTTCAAAGCGGTCCGGTCTTCGCGAACATCGTCCTGGCCGACGAAATCAATCGCGCAACCCCGAAAACGCAAGCCGCCCTGCTCGAAGCGATGCAGGAACATTCCGTAACCGTCGGCGGAACGACGCATAAACTGCCCGGCCTGTTTTTCGTACTCGCAACGCAAAACCCGCTCGAAATGGAAGGAACCTATCCGCTCCCGGAAGCGCAGTTGGATCGGTTTTTTTGCAAAATTCTGGTTCCATTCCCGGACGCGAACGAGATGATCGGCATTCTCGAACGAACGACGACGACCCACGTCCCGAAAGTGGAAGCGACATTCCCGTCCCATCGCGTGCTGGAGATGGGCCAGTTGGTTCGTGAAGTCCCCGTTGCGGAAGAAATGACTCGCTTGGCCGTCGATATGGTCCTCGGAACGCATCCGGACACGCCGAAAGCGCCGGCGTTCGTCCGCAAATACGTGCGGTACGGAGCCAGTCCCCGCGGCGCCCAGTCGCTCATGCTCGGCGCAAAAATCAACGCGATTCTTGACGGACGCTATAATGTTTCCCGTTCCGATTTGCAAACCGTCGCGCCAATGGTTTTACGACACAGAATCATCCTCAACTTCGAGGGACAAGCCGAAAACGTCTCGACCGACCGTGTGATTGAGGCGATCATCGATTGAGATTTGAATTGGTCGGCGCAACCCTTATATTCGTTTTTATCGTTCCGCAATCCGAGTGAACCAAACATTTTTTTATGCCGGAAACCTCGAAAACGAATACAATAGCGTTAGGCTATAGGCTGTAGGCTATAGGCTTCAGGTGGTTTTCTCGCGGCCTGAAGCCTGAAGCCTGAAGCCTGAAGCCCTATCACTTATTTCCTCCAGCCTCGTTGATCATCATGAGCGAATTACCTAACAAAGCGTGGAGCGGCGTTTTTACGGAAGTTACGGACCATCGCGTGGAGTTGTTCACCGAGAGCGTCAGTTTCGACAAACGACTGTACGATCAGGATATTCGCGCCTCGGCAGCCCATGCGCAGATGCTGTTCGAAGTCGGCCTGCTGACCCGGGAGGAGTTCGCCGCGATCGAAGAAGGGTTGATCACGATCCGCAAGGAAATCGAACACGGCGATTTCGTGTTTTCCGTTGCCCGGGAAGACGTCCACATGAATATCGAGCACGCCTTGATCGAGAAGATCGGCGATATTGGACGCAAATTGCATACCGCCCGAAGCCGGAACGACCAGGTTGCGACGGATATGCGTCTTTGGGTTCGCGATGCGATCGACCGAATCGATTTGCGGCTGCTTGAACTGCAAAAGGCTTGGGTCAAACGGTGCGATGCGGATTTCCACGTCGTTCTTCCGGCGTACACACACATGCAGCGGGCGCAGCCGGTTCTCGCGCCGCACTATTGGTTGGCGTACTGCGAAAAGTTGGAGAGGGACCGCGACCGGCTCCACGATTGCCGCAAGCGGGTCAACATTCTGAGCATGGGAACTGCCGCGGTCGCGGGAACGAGTCTCGGAATCGATCGGGAAAAAACGGCAGCCTTCCTCGATTTTGCCGACATCGCGACGAACAGCATCGACGTGTCCAGCGACCGGGATTTCCTGATCGAATTCGCGTTCGTTCTGACGCAGATCGCACTTCATCTCAGTACTTGGGCGGAAGAGTGGATCATTTGGTCGACTGCGGAATTCAATTTTCTCCGATTACCGCAATCGTTCTGTACCGGTTCGTCGATTATGCCGCAGAAAATCAACCCGGACGTGCTGGAATTGATTCGCGGCAAATCGGCCCGGGTGATCGGAAATTTGCAGACTCTCATTGTGCTGACCAAAGGACTTCCGCTTGCGTACAACCGCGATTTACAGGAAGATAAGGAGCCGATTTTCGATTCGTTCGACACGCTCGACATGATTCTGGAGCTTGCCCCGGATTTGGTCGCCGCAACGCAACTCAATCATGAGGTCATCGCCAACGGCTTGGGACGCGGACACTTGGACGCAACGGTTCTGATGGAGTACTTGATCAAAAAAGGGGTTCCACAACGGACCGCGCACGGAATCGTCGGCAAACTCGTCCGTGCCGCGATCGAAAAAGACGTGCCGCTCGCGTCTTTGCCGATCAAGGTTTTCCGAGACGCGTATGAAGGCTTCGACTACACGGTTTTCGACATTCTCGGCGCCGAAAAGTCGGTCGAAGCGATGAAGAGTTTCGGCTCGACCAATCCGGGCCGCGTTCGGGAACAGATCGAACGGTGGAAACTGAAGATTTTATAGTCGTTCGTGGACAAAACACGAATGGTTCTGGTACATGTCCGTCCTGATTTCCTGCTTCGATTGGCTCGCGAAATCGATATTGCTCGCTATCGCGTACCTGATCAGCCGTTCCAAAGTTCGCTGGCAGGACAGCCAGCCGGATACGTGTCAGCGCGTCTACTTTGCGAACCATTCGAGTCATTTGGACGCGATCGTCATTTGGGCCGCTTTACCGCCGGAGGTCCGGGAAAAAACCCGGATGATCGCCGCGAAAGATTATTGGGACGCCGGCCCGATTCGGCGATACATTTCGAGACGCCTGTTTAATGCGCTGCTGATCGATCGGGAAAACGTCGGCATTAAAAATACGCCTGTGAAGATCATGATCGACGAAATGCAGGATGTTTACTCGATCGTCATGTTTCCCGAGGGAGGACGCGGCGGGGGGGACAAGATCGGCGAGTTCAAAAGCGGTCTGTATTACTTGGCGAAAAAGCGGCCCGATCTGGAATTGATACCGGTTTATCTGGAGAACATGAGTCGGATTCTTCCCCGCGGAAAGACTCTGCCGGTTCCGATGCTCTCCAGCGTCGTTTTCGGCCCCCCGATGTGGTTGGAAGAAGGTGAAAAAAAAGACGACTTCCTCACAAGAGCAAGACAAGCCGTCGTGAATTTAAAAGAAAGCGAAAAAACGTAAATCATTTCTCATTTCTTGTTTCTCATTTCAAAATGTCTTTCCAGATTCCCATTGACGAACTCGAATTTACGTTCGTTCGCAGTTCCGGACCGGGGGGGCAGAACGTCAACAAGGTTTCCAGCAAAGCGCAATTACGTTGGAACCCGCAGACAAGCGGGCTGATTGCTCCAGAGGTCTTGGAGCGGTTGGAAAAGCTGTTCCCCGCTCATTTCACGAAGGAGGGGGAATTGATCATCACGAGCCAAAAGACGCGGGACCAACTCAAGAACCGGGAAGATTGTCTTGAAAAACTCCGCAATATGATTCTCGAAGCGGAAAAAATCCCGAAGCCGCGCATCCCGACCAAACGAACGAAAAGCTCGATTCGCCGGCGTCTTGAAAACAAAGAAAAAAATGCGCAAAAGAAACAGGGACGTAAACCGATCTCCGGGAGCGAATAATTGGAGTGCGGGAAGGAATCACACCCGGGAAAAATCGTCCGTTCCGCCGCGAATGACAAGATTTCGCCGCAGCAGGACGTTCAGGGCAACTTGAACCTGGTGCGGATCGAGTTCGCTGAGTCGGGCGATTTGCTCCAGCGACGTCGGAGCGGTCCCGATCTGTCGGAGAACGGCGAGTTCGATTTCGTTAAGCTGAAACTCACCGGGATGCCGCAGTTCTTCGACCACCGGGTTTCCCCCGACAAGCGAACCGGGATCGCGAACCGGCTTGAAAAGCGGACCGAGCGATTCGAGAATGTCGTCGACCGATTCGACCAGTACGGCCCCGTCGCGAATCAGTTGGTTGCAACCGCCGGACGACGCGGAGTCGGCGTTTCCCGGGACCGCGAACAGATCCCGACCTTGTTCGTAGGCCAATCGTGCGGTAATCATCGCGCCGCTTTTCCGCGGCGCTTCGACGACGAGAACGCCGATCGACATTCCCGCGACGATCCGATTGCGTTGCGGAAACGTCCCCTGATTCGGTTCCATCAACGGATGGTATTCGCTGACAAGAGCGCCGTTTTCCACGATTCGCTCCGCCAATTCGGCGTGTGCTTTCGGATAAAGCCGTGAAATTCCGCCGCCGAGAACGGCAAGGGTTCGGCCTCCCATTTCCAACGCCGCCCGATGTGCGACGCCGTCGATTCCCTTGGCCAAACCGCTGATGATCGTGATGCCATACTGGACGAGCCCCCGGGTCAGTTCCGTCGCGAGTTTTCGTCCGTACGGCGTCATTGCCCGGGTCCCGATCACGGCGAACGCCAATTCGTCTTGCGGCGTCAAAGTTCCCTTGACGTACAGGATTTGCGGCGGATCATGGATCAGTTTCAACAGGGCCGGATATCGTTCGTCGCGCTGCGAAACGATGTCGATCTTTTCCCGACGGCACAGTTCGAGCAAACCGTCGACGTTCAGCGTTTCCCGGGCCGAAGCGATTTTCGCGGCGATTTTCGGACCGATACCGCCGACCGCCTGCAAATGTTCGATCGGTGCGGAAAGAATTTCACGGCAATCGCCGAAATGGTCGTACAGCCGTTTAAACGTCAGCGAACCGACCCCTTCGACCATAGTCAGAAGAATCTCGTCCCTTTGCTCCTCGTGCATTGTATTAGTGAACTCAAGCAATGAACTTTCGGACGACCAGCGAAACGTTTTGTCCGCCGAAACCGAAGCTGTTGCTCAGAGCGACGTCGCATTTGGCTTTTCGGGCGACGTTGGGGACGTAATCGAGATCGCATTCCGGGTCGGGCGTTTTCAAATTGATCGTCGGCGGCAACATTCCGTCCCGCATCGCCAACAGGCAGTAAATCAACTCGCTCGCTCCCGCCGCGGCGATCAGGTGTCCGGTCATGCTTTTCGTACTGGAAACCGGCAATTGGTACGCGCGTTCGCCGAACACTTCCTTGATCGCAAGCGATTCGACCCGATCGTTGACCGCGGTGCTGGTTCCGTGGGCGTTGATATAATCGACGTCGTCCGGCTTCAAACCGGCACCTTCGATCGCGGCGGCCATGCAGCCGATCGCGCCGCGTCCTTCCGGATGCGTATCGGTAATTCGGAACGCGTCCGCCGTGGAGCCGTATCCGGCCAGTTCGCCGTAGATTTTCGCGCCCCGTTTCACCGCGAATTCGGCGTCTTCGAGAATCACGATCGCCGCCCCTTCGCCGAGAACGAATCCGTCCCGCTCTTTATCGAACGGACGGGACGCTCCTTGCGGATCGTCGTTGTTCGTGCTCAAGGCGGTCAGGAGGTTGAATCCCGTTACGCCGAATGGATGAATCATCGAGTGGGCTCCCCCGGCGATCATCACGTCCGCTTCGCCGCGCCGGATGATTTCCGCGGCTTCGCCGATCGCCTGGCTGCTAGCGGCGCACGCGGTTAAACAGTTCAAATTCGGGCCGCAAGCGTTGAATAAAGCGGCCAAATGAGCGGCCGGCATGTTCGGCTCCTGTTCTTCCTCCTTGACCGGATCGAGAATTTCGATTCCTTTTTCGATGAACCGTCCGTAGTCGAAATGACCGGTCCCGTCTTGATCTCCTTCGGCCAATCCGGCAAGGACCATTTGGGTGAACAGGTCGAAATCCTGCTTCCCTTCACCGGCACCGGTATAGACACCGAATCGTTCCGGATCGATGAGGGAACTCGTTTTTCCCTCTTTCAGGAGCCCGGCGTCTCGCATCGCTTTGATTCCTGCGCCGACGGCGAAGCGGGTATGTCGATCCTGCTGCTCCCAATTTTTCGGATCTTCGCCGACTTCGGACACGTCCCATCCGCGAACCTCGGCAGCGATTTTCGTCGGGAAATTCGCCGCGTCGAACAACGTGATTTTCCCCACGCCGGACTCTCCGTCGAGAAGCCGTTTCCAGATGGTTTCCACGTCCCACCCCAACGGCGTGACAAGCCCGATTCCTGTAATAACGATGCGTTTCATGGGAACTTATAAATTGAAAATGTCGAGACGGAACATGTGAAATACCCGCCATTTCGCAGACTCCCAAATTTTAGTGGATTTGCCTCGAACGTCAACGACGGGCTTTTCCGGGCGAAAAGAGAACTTGCCGGAGAAGTTGAAAATATTACGACCAGCGGTATACTTTCATCGTATTGAAGTACCGGGTGCTTGTTGAGGTTCTCTGTTTGAGGTGCTTTGACGCTGGTTTTTTGTCATTTTTCGTTTATTGCCGACGTAATTCGATGCTGGAACTCCGTAATTTGAAAAAATCGTATGCCGAACCGGACGGGGGGGAACTCCCGATTCTGGATGTGCCCCATTGGAAGCTTGGAGCCGGGGAAGAAGTCGTGGTCGTCGGGGCGAGCGGCTGCGGTAAAACGACCCTGTTGCATATCATCGCGGGTATTCTGCGGCCGACTTCCGGCCATGTCTTGATCGACGGTTGGGATACGCCGCTTTTGAGCGAAGCGGAGCGCGATCAATTCCGGGCTCGACGCATCGGGTATGTTTTTCAAACATTCAATCTGCTTCAAGGCTTCTCGGCCTTGGAAAATGTGCTGCTCGGTATGACGTTTGCCGGCGGATATCACGAAAAAAAGCGGGCCAAAGAACTCCTCGAACGCGTCGGTCTCAGACATCGAATGCACCACAAACCGGCGCAAATGTCCGTCGGGGAACAACAACGGGTCAGTGTTGCCCGGGCGTTGGCCAACAAGCCGAAGCTCGTGCTTGCCGATGAACCGACCGCGAACGTCGACGTGGGAAACCAGCAGCAAGTCATCGATATGCTCCGCGGGACTTGCAAAGAAGAAGGGGTTGCCCTCATTTTGGTCACTCACGCCCCCGAAGTCGCCCAACAGTTCCAACGTGTCGATAAACTCACGGAAATCAATCTGGTCGTCGCCAATAAAATGAATTAGCCATGGGGCCTGCCCCGTGCTTGTGATACGCTAACGGGAAAACCCTATGGATACGGTTCCTTTTAATCTGATTCTCTTCGTCGTCGACGTCGTTCTGCTGTGGGGACTCGCGCTTTGGGGAAATAAACGGCTGTGGATCGTCGCCGTCCTGATCGATCTGGTCGCGATCAAAGGGGTGTCGTACATTTTCCGTTTTCATTATGGACAGAATGTCGTCGACGGGGTCTGTTTCCACTTCGGCCCGTTTTTGATCATTTCCGGCATTATTCTTTATTTCCACAAACGTCGGATCACGGCTTGGATTTCCGCGATTCCCGGGCTTCTGCTCGTGATCTTGGGGATCGATTGCGTCTTTTACGAACCCTACGCGATCACGCTTGAACATTATAAAATCGTCTCCTCGAAAGTCGACAAACCGCTCCGGATCGTGTTCGTCGCCGATACGCAGACCAATACGGTCGGAGATTACGAACTGAAAGTGTTTCACTTGATGAATTCGCAAAACGCGGACCTCATTCTTTTCGGCGGCGACTACATTCAGGTTTACGGCGACAGTCGAAAGAAGGTGGACATGAACAGTCTTTACGAACGGTTCAAAGGAGCGCTTGCCGCCGAAAAATTCGACGCTCCCCTGGGGGAGTACGCGATTCAAGGGAACAACGACGGTAATATTCGGGAATTATTCAAAGACACGGGGATCCAAGCGGTATCCGGCACGAAAACGATCGATCTGGGACCGATGGTGTTGACGATTCTCTCATTGGGGGATTCGGCGCTTTCGAAGTACGAAAAACCTTGGCCGAAAGAGTTCCTCAAAACCGACGAAGAAAAAGGAAAGTTTCACGTAATGGTCGGCCATATTCCAAGATTCGTGACCGCGGAAAGCGACGCCGATTTGATGTTGGCCGGACACACGCACGGCGGACAGATCATCGTACCGTTTTACGGCCCGATCACGACCGGAGTCGGGCCGTCGTTTCCCCGCAAATGGGCTGCCGGAATTCACGAACTGCCCGGCGGCGCCCATTTTATCGTCACACGCGGCACCGGGATGGAACGCGGCTGGGCTCCGGAAATCCGATTGTTTTGCAAACCGGAAATCAGCGTCATCGATATCGTTCCGCGGTAAACTTTACGCTCCGGGAATTCCGCGAAATCGTGTGGAAACGGCGAGTACGTAAAGAAGCATCAACCCCAACGCGGGCCAGAGAAAGATTCGGTAATGCTCGTTGTATTTCGTGTATACCCGGCCTTCCAATTCCGTTTTCTCCAAGGCGTCGATCTGTGAATACACGTCTTCCAAAGCCTGGATGTTCTCGGCGCTGAAATATCGCCCTCCGGTTTCCTGGGCGACTTCCATCAGGGTTCTTTGGTCGAGCTTGACCGGTTGATGTGTGATGTACTCTTTTCCGAACTGATCGCGTTCGATAAAAACGGCCATACCGGTCGTTCCGATTCCGATGGTGTGAACTTTGATCCCGAACGCTTTCGCGGCCTTGGCTCCTTCCTGCGGCGTCGCGATTCCCGCCGTTTGCTCGCCGTCGGACAGGAGAATAATCACTTTACTCTTGGCCCGGGCGTCTTTGATTCGTTCGACCGCTTCGACCAAAGCGTCGCCGATCGCGGTGAGCCGTTCTTCGTTCACGAAAGACGCCGCGATTTCCTGCCCGAGCGCATCGCGGTTCGCTTCGGCCAACTGGATGCTGTTGAGCATCGCGACAAGATTGGAGTGATCCAGCGTAAGCGGGCAAACGGAATCGACGAATCCGCCGAACGCAATCAAGCCGATCATGTCGTTCGGACGGCCCGGGAGCTTATCGGTCCCCAAAACGAATTCGCGGAACGTCAATTTCACGGCGTCCAAGCGATTCATCCAGCGTCCTTCACGCCGAAAATCGACCGCTTGCATTGAGCCGCTCCGATCGACGCACATCATGATCGCGATCCCTTCGGTTTTCGCCCGGAAATCTTCCCGACCCGACTGCGGTCTGGCCAAAGCGGCGATCAGCAGCGCGGCGGCAATGTACGGGAAGACCGAGATGCACTGGTGTACCCACAAGGAAAGCGACTTCGGCACCCGTTTGACGACGTAAAGGTCGGAATAGAGAATTCCGACCTTTTTTTGGAGGAAATGTTTCCAGACGAACAGAGCGAGCAGGGGAATCCCGAGCAAAAACCAGTAAGGAGAACCGAAATGCATGGGGTGCGGTAAAATTTTGTGAGCAGATTCCTTTTTTACCGCTTGATTATAGACAGGATCGACAAGATTGACAGGATTCGGTTATATTTTTGATCCTGTTCATCACGATTCATCACGAAGCGGGTTGAAGATTTTCGGCTTTCGATATTTTCGCTTGGTTTCGACACCGCTTTGGCCCGAAATGGAGTCAAAGTCCGGCGTCTTTCTCCTTCAATCTCCTTCAATTTATCGCGCGATTTTCAAGGATCTACACGACAAAAAAAGATGAACAGGATTAACGTACTATCATTTATCCTGTTCATCCTGTAAATCCTGTCCAAGAAAATGATCGTGGAAACCGCCGCCGTGATCCGTACATCCGCAGCTGAGATTGACTACACCGAAATGCATGGAGAGATTACGGCCGGGAGTGGGTGATCCTTTTACTTGCGGCAATCACTTCGGCAATACACGGATCGTTCGGAGAACTGGTGATGTTCTGCTTGCGTTTCGGGGCGGCTTGGGCGATGGTTCCCGCCGCGACGTCCGGCTTGCTCAGGAGAACGGTTTCGCCGATTTCAGGAACGATATCCGGCTGGACTCCGACGTTGCAAAACGGCAAACCGTCCGGCGAGTAAAACCGCTCCACGGTCAATTTCAACCCTGCGATCGGGGCATTGGATTCTTTCCCTGACAGCCGATAAATAATCTGCACGGTCCCTTTTCCGTAACTTTGGTGTCCGATCAAAAGACCGCGTTTGTGGTCCCGGATCGCGCCGGCGAAAATCTCGGACGCGCTCGCGCTTTCCTCGTCGATCAACACGTAAAGCGGAATCGTGGAAGTTCCCGGCGTCTCCGCCCGCCAAACGGTCTCCGTTTGACTGTTGCGGTCCTGGGTTCTGACGATGATTCCCTTGTCGAGGAACATATTCGCGATTTCCACGGCAACCGGGAGCAAACCGCCCGGATTGCGGCGAAGATCGATGATGAGCGATTTCATTCCCTGTCGCTGGAGCGTGTCCATTGCGCTGACCAACTCCCGGGTCGTGCCGGCTTGGAAGCAGTTGATGCGGACATATCCGATGCTTCCTTCGATGATGTGAACATCTTCAACGCTCGCGACTTCGACTTCGCGCCGAACGATTCGGACTTCACGCTGCTTTCCCGCCGGAGTCCGCGTTTGAAGCACGACCGTGGAACCGAATTCTCCCTGCAACAGGTCTGCGGCCCGATCGAGCCCCAACCCGGCGGTCGGAGTTCCGTTGACCGCAAGAATGCAATCGCCGTCTCGCAGTCCGGCCGACATTGCCGGAGAGTTCGGATGAACTTTCAAGATCGTGAGCATATCGGCATCCGGATCACTCGAATCCAATTCGACGCCGATTCCGACGAAACTCCCTTCGATCATCGAGTAGAAATCGTTCAACTGCCGCAGTGTCAAATAAGACGTGTGCGGATCAAGCCCGAACGCAGCTCCGCAGACGAACTCCATGAGCACCGCCGAAGGTCGCAGCCCGATCTCGTTTTGCGCAAGCTCGGCGACGCAAAGAACGCCGTTCTTCATGTCCTGAATATGCCGGAACGACCACGGTTGAGCGGTTTCCCGAATCTTGCGTTGGAGCGTTTCCAATTTTTCCGGAGACGCTTGAATCTTGTTCCGTTTGAGGAATTCCGGATCGTTCAGCGCGATTTCCAAGTCGTCCATACCGTACCCAAAGAGCGTTTTCCAGTCGGGCGAATCGACATGGTTTCCTTCGATCCGCGTGAAAACGTCCGTGTAAAGTTTCAGGACTTCCGACAGCGGCGTTTCGAACACGAACTGTTCGAACGACGTGTCGCGGTATCGTCGACCGATTTCGTAATGATACCGGCATGTACGGTATCTCTGGAGGATTTGCGGCTGGTCGGCGTAATTTTTCATCGCTTTTTCATACACGACCATCGCGTCGGCCCACTGTTTTTTCTCCTCCAAGGCCGTCCCCTCGGCGAGGATCGCTTCGACTTGCTGGGGAACACCTTGCGGTTGCGACGAGCCGACCCGGGGCGCTTCTGGCAACTTGCCGGGAAACGGCTGCGCGTTCTCGAACGTCGGAAGGACGTTCGTGATAGTGCTCGGACTCTTTTTCTTTTCTTCCGAATCCGACGAAAGCTTGTTGAGCGATTCGGTCAGGGCTTCGTCGGAAATCGGCAAATCGAAGTCGGGGACATTCGACCCGGCCGTGGATTTCGTCAACGTGAAATCGGGCACGGGAGCCGGTTTGGCTGTCGAAACATTTTGGGTGGTGTACTTGGGAGCCGCTTTCGTAGGGACAAGCGGTTGGGATTCGACGGAATCGGTCCTCGCCTTGGAAGGGATCGATTTCGGAGCGCCGATCGGGGGGCGTTTGGGAACGGACGGCGACGAGATCGTGTCCGTCTCAACGACGTTGCGCGTAGAAGTGGAATCGGAGGGAGAAGAGGCTGCTCTTCCCTGGAGTCCCGGCGAAACCGCGTAGGTCAGCAGTAGAAGAAGAGGGCAGAAACCTCGGAAAATCGATTTGAACATAAACTCTGGCCGGAAAAGTAGGGATGTCCGTCAATACTTGGGGGGAAACCGAACGGCGATCCCGCGCGATTTCACGTCGTACAAACTGCATCCATGCAATCCGCGATCGTACAGAGGCAACCGGGTTGAATTATTCCTACAACCGGTTCTGTCCAAACGATTTGGTCTGTTAACTCCACAATCCTTGCGAGTATACACCCGATTTGCTTCCAGTCAAAAAAAACGGCGAAAAAACTCTGCGTTGTATTTTATCTATCCGTCATATTTCAACACGAAAGATCGGGTTGCTCCTGTCATTACGCAAGAAACGCGAGCGTGTGATTATTTAAATTATTTTTTTCTTTTTGACGCAAGGGAGAACGCATCGAACGGAAACATCCCGTTAGCGTCGGGACTTGCCCCGGGCTGGGTTGTGCGGACGGTTTCACTTGGGGGAGTTCGTGAGAGGGGATGCTGTAAAATGGGTAAATAGACAAACAAGGTTGGTAAACTGGGAACGAAAAACATGGTCCCCTCGCCCCCGGTATCCCGGGGGAGAGGGGACCGGCGTTTTGGTTGCTTTAACCTGTTTTCTTCAGTTTTATTCTACCTGAATTACCACGGCCTCCCTAACAAACGCGGGGCAAGCCCCGCCGCTAACGGAACTCACGGTAGATGTGGAACGATCCCCTGCGTTTGCGGCGTGAGCGGGACGACTTCGGCGTCCGGTGGGGAAAATGTCGTCAGAAGCGCCGCATACGGAATCGGTTGGCCCGAACCGACGCGTTTGGGAAGATGGTATTTATAGAATCCCTGTTGATCCAACGCAATGATCAGGCCGCTTTTCACATCACGGGGAATCGGACGCAGCAAAACGCCGTCTTTGCCGAGATAAAGATAAAGCATCACTTCGGCGAACCGAATCCCTTCCTTTCCGTTCGGCGGGATGTCTTTCAGCGGATCCAAATTATTCCGGTGAAGCGGATTGAGTTCGTCGTTCGGTGTTGTGGACAACTGCCAATCGTCGACCAGTCGTGCAAGGAGTTCCCTCGAAATGGAACCGTCCTCGATTTGAATCCAACCGACGGCGTCGAGAAATCGCGTTTGCCCTTCAATGATCGCTATCTTCGCCGACACGATTTCAAGTCGAAGCCGTCCGGTCAATCGATAGGTGGTTAACTGCTTTCTCAACTCGCCCAGATCGGCGTTGCCGATTCCCATATCCTCGAACGTGACGACCCAGCGGTTCGCTCCGGACGACTCCCCTCGAACGGTTCCGTGAAAATACGACTCGGATCCCAACGAATTCAAGGCCGGAAACAGTAAGGCGAGAAATCGGATCGGAACTTCCGTCGACTCCGATCGGAGTTCCACGGTCAATTCCGGTTTGTCCGGGACGCCTTTTTCCCGCTTGACCACGAATCGGATCGGATCCCGGGACGGATTATCCTGCAAACTGAACGTGCAATCCAACTCGGACCGCGACCCGTTGGAAGTGAATCGGCCTTCCAGAAACGTCAACGTAATACCGTTCTTCGCAGCCGAGTCGGGGATTTGTATGTCGACTTTATCGAAACTGAACAGCACGTCCCGACTGTGACCGGAAAAGCGATCTCCGAACTGGTCGAGTAAAAGGTTTTCCAGCAATTCCACGTCGTTGCCAAGTGTTTTCGGATTCAGAACGATCGAAACCGAATCGGAATTCAGCTTGCACAAAGTTTCGCTGTCCGCTAAAAACGGTAAAAGAAGGCGGAGAACCGACCCGGTCGTGGAAGATTTCGATTCCATCCGCCGCAGTTTCAGATCGGAAATCGTAAACATCGCCGTTCCCGTGCTCGGATGCGGAAAGACGAGCTCGTCATATTTTTGGTAATTCCAGCGAAGGTACTCGACCGAATCGATCTTGAAGTCGATCCCGGTCGCGTTGCGTGTTTGACTTTTTTCCCATTGAATCGCGATCGGACTGCGGCGAATCGCAATCCACCCGAGCAGCGCAGCGGTCAACACCGGTCCGAAAACCAGGAAAAGCAATACGGCAACTGAATGTCGGGCCCGATCATGCATGGTCGATCTTTGACGTCGGCGCAGGGCGGCTTGCGCACTCACGGATCATAACGATTTTCGAAAAGCGAATCAATTCCGAAATACGTTCTTTCGAGGGGGTTGTGCGCGAAAACAGTTCACGGAGCGAGGAAATCCCCCGATTGATGCCGAGCTTCAACGAATATACACCCGCAAAATCTCGCTCGCCGCTTTATCGGGGTAAAGGCGGTACGATCCCAAAGCGGCGGGAACCAGGCATGTCCGAGCCGCGGGAATCCGGAATTCCCCCGAGGAGGGGAAATCGCACTCCAAGACGATGTCCGAATCCGGCGCGAAAAGAATGTCGAAATGAAGTCGTTCGGTGTCCAATTGGAGAACTTGATTCAGTGGATATCGTCTGACGGTAAAAAATTCGTTCGAAACGATCTCTTCTCCCGTTGTACCGCTTGGCTCCGTAATCGATTTGGGAACTAGTCGCGAATCTTCACTGTCGGCCCAATCGACGACTTGAAGCGCCTTTTCCAGATGTAATTCCCGCTTTTTACCGTCGGGGCCGACGCGATTCCAGTCCCAAAGGCGGTAGGTTGTATTCGAGTTCTGTTGAACTTCGAACAGCAGGCAACCGCGATCAATGGCGTGAACCCGCCCGGCAGGGATGTAAAAGGCGTCTTTCGGCTGCGCGGGAAACCGGGACAAAAGCGATTCGTAATCATTCGTGGAGCCGGACTGCGTCCACTGGAGATACTGCCCGGGAGTGTACGGTTTTTTGAGTCCCGCGAACACGGCGGCATTGGAAACGTAGTTCGAATCGTTAAGCACGTACCACATTTCCGTTTTCGGTTCTCCGCCGGTCAAAGCGGCGTTGTTTTCGCCGGGATGAACCTGTACACTGAGCCGATCTTTCGCGTCGATGAGCTTGATCAGTAGAGGAAAAGCGGCGTATTTTTTACCCGAGCCGAGCAGATCCTCGCCGAGAAAATGGACAAGCTCGAACAGCGTTTTCCCGGCAAACGGCCCGGTTTCGACGATGCTCATCCCGTCGTCATGATCGGCGATTTCCCACGATTCGGCGCATCGCGGCGGGACGCTTTCTCGACCAAACCGCTCCGAAATACGCTGCCCGCCCCAAAGGT
This sequence comes from Thermoguttaceae bacterium, assembly GCA_031549565.1. Classification (GTDB taxonomy): domain Bacteria; phylum Planctomycetota; class Planctomycetia; order Pirellulales; family Thermoguttaceae; genus JAVBSX01. The sequence continues at coordinate 22,215 of JAVBPO010000049.1, read as the reverse complement.
AGTCTTTGTAGACGGGGCGGAAAATAAACGGGGTGATCAAAGCCGAGCATTCTTCCATATCAAACATCCGAGATTTTTTTACGATCCCCGAAAACGACGAAACGACTCAGGAAGAAATTGGAAAAAGTGCCCGTGAATATTCCGAGGAGTGCCGCGAGAATTTTATACGTTTCAAAAAACGGTACATAGGCGATCAAACCGACACCAAAAAATTGCGTCACATGAAATTTCGGCAGTACCGTTGCGATAGCATCATTATTACATGACTTTCCATCTTTTGTACCATTTCACGAATTCATCGATACCTTGTTTTAAAGGAGTATGGGGTTTGAATCCGAAATGTTTTTGCATATCACTGGTATCGGCAAACGTTTCCAGCACATCGCCCGGCTGCATTTCTTTCATGTTACATATTGCCTTTTTTCCAAGCGCCACTTCAAGTGTTGTGATTAATTTCTCCAACTCAACCGGTTCGTGATTGCCAATGTTGTACACTCGGAACGGTATCGAACCGAAATAGTCGTCTGAACGCTCCATAGACGGAGGGTTGGAGCAGACACGGACAACGCCTTCAGTAATATCGTCGATGTATGTGAAGTCTCGACGCATTTTACCGAAATTATAGACGTCGATCGGCGTATCGGCAAGAATCGCTTCGGTGAACGAATATACGGCCATGTCCGGTCTGCCCCACGGACCATACACCGTGAAAAATCGCAAACCCGTGCATGGAAGTCCGTAAAGGTGCGAATATGAATATGCCAACAGTTCATTTGCTTTCTTAGTCGCCCCGTATAAACTCACCTGTCGATCGGTTTTTTGAGCAACTGAAAAAGGAGATTCGTGATTGGCTCCGTAAACTGAGCTCGAAGACGCAAACACCAGATGCTGAACTTTGTGATGTCGGCAGCATTCTAAAATGTTCACAAAGCCGACAAGATTACTCTGGATGTAAACACCGGGATTGGTAATCGAATACCGAACGCCGGCTTGTGCCGCTAAATGAACAACTTTTTCGAACGAATGACGCACAAACAAATCGGTCATCACATTTTTATCGGCAATATCTAACTGATGGAACGAAAATCGGTCGTTGTTTTGTAATTCCTTAAGTCTGGCCTCTTTAAGAGACACCGAGTAATAATCGTTCATGTTGTCTATGCCGACAACACACAAGCCTTGCTTAAGAAGGTATTGCGATACATGAAAACCGATGAATCCTGCCGCACCGGTAACAAGTATGGGAAACGTCGAAGTCATAAAGATTCCTGATTCTTGTAACCACCGGGGGGCGGGAGAGGGGCGCGAACGCACTTCCCAGCCATACCGGCTTAAAGGACAAATAAACGATCACAAAAAATACATGGTAAGTTCCTCGTAGTGAGGTTCCATCTGAAGACGGATTTCATCGGTAGCATAATTCGGCACGAAATAGGAGCCGTTTTTCTTTGCGACGATGTCCAGCGTCCACGGTTCACCGCTCCGAACGGCGATTTCTTTTAAAGCGTCATTCAAAATCCGTGTGGTTTTTTCATAGCCCGCCCGTGAACTCACAAATTCCAGCGGGGAAAACTGTTCGGGATGTGTGCGAATATATTCTAAAACCGTAGCCAATTCACCGTCATCCGCCAACATCCCCGTCTTTTCATTAATCCAAGACAAGCGAAATCCGTGATTGTTTTTATAGACGATCAACGGAACATCACAGAACAAGGATTCATAGCACGCTTTGGGCATTCCTTCGTACTCTGAAAAATTGATAGACATTCTTGATTTTTGCAGCACTTCTGAAACCCGTGAAGCCGGTATCTGTTCGAAAAAAGTACAATTGCTTTCAACTCCGTATTTTCGCGCAAGTTTCTGGATGTCCGCCATTTTTACGTCGGAGGGATACCCCACGAAGACTGCCTTAAAATCCGGACGGATTTTTTTCCATTCTCCCAATCCTTTCATCACAGCCCAATGCCGTTTGTATTTCACCCACGCCGCGATCATCGCCAAATCGTATTCTTTTCTGACGTTGGGCGGCGGGGCAATGAAAGTACTGGTGTCAATGTAGTCCGCACTCACCGTCGGCACCAACTCAAAGCAATGCGGAACATCGCCCAACACGACGGCATCTGCATCCTGTACGCATTGATACACATGTCTAAATCCCAGGCCGTTGTACAAAAACAAATCCGCCTCAATATTGCGATGATCGCTTGGTTCAAAAACTATGCGGTAATCCTTTAACAATTTCCGTAAATCGAATGTCGCGGCAAGATGCGAGGCTGTAGTATTGTATTTACAAACCAGTACGCCTTTTTCACCAGTCGACGGATTAAACGGTTTGAGCATTATTAAATTGCCTTGTCGCTCAATACCTTGGTTTTCACGGTAAAACCTCAGACGTCGACGTTCTGCAATGGGTTCTTGGCGAAATTTATTTCTTGCCGCCTGAAATTCCCTTGAACGCAAAAAGTCATCGTATAGCTTATTTTGTTCATACGGCAAAAAGTTTCCATCCGCATCACAGGAACGTTTCCGAATAATTTCGCTGACAAGTGCACGCAATCGCTTGGTCTTATTCAAATCGGGGATTCTTCTCACCGCGTTGAGCAACCAAACCAATGCCGTGTAGTCATTTCTTTCACAGATAAAGGTCGTGACGGCAAAACCGACGTACCAAGCATAAAGCGTCGCACATATTGATGAAGTTCTAATCAAATGAAGAACAAGTTCGCGGCAATTCTGTAATTGCAGTTTCAAACGTTTTGGCATTTGTTTTTAAATATTTCTTTTTTGTATCTTCAATGTGTAAATGGAATGTTGCAAAAAGAAAAAGCACTGAAATTCACGAAGAGCTGGGAAAAAACTCCCGTTCTCAATTTACTTCACTACTTTTAACTTTTTCAACATTTATTTCGGTTACATAACCGTTTCTTTTACCTTTTGAGTTATACTAATTCCGAAGAAAGGGGAGATAAAATTTCGATTTCCTTATTTTCGTCTCGCTTGAAACCTCCTGACGGTCTCATCCCAAGCCTGTTCGACTAGCGGCGAAATGCGACTCCAGTCGTATTGTGCGTCGACCAGTTTCCGGGCCGCTTGCGTGAGGGAATCACGTCGGTCCGGCGCATCGAGAAGCTCCACGCATTTTTTCGCGAAATCTTCCGGCGTGTCGGCCAAAACGATTTCTTTCCCGTCGCGGCAATCGAGCCCTTCGGCGCCAATCGTCGTCGAAAGCACCGGAATCTTCGCCGCGAACGCTTCCAGAATCTTCAGCCGCGAGCCCCCGGCAATGCGGAGCGGGACGACTTCGACCATACCTTCCTTGAGCGGAACGCGAATGTCCGGAACGCGACCGGTAAATCGTATCTTCTCGTTCGCTAATTTCAAGAGCGACTCCGGCGGATCACGGCCGATGATCGTAAACGTTGCGTTCGGTTTCCGCTTCAAAATCCACGGGAAGATTTCCTTGACGAAATACGCGACGGCGTCCTGATTGATGAACGCGTCCATCGAACCGCAGTACACCAACCGATCCTGGACCGGATTGTTCGGGATTTCGTCGTAAGGAGCGATCGCGACGCCGTTGGGAATGACGCAGACGTTGTCGAGCCCGAATTCCTTTTGCACAAGTCGGCGATCGTCTTCGGAAACGACGGAAAAATAGTCGATTTCGCCGTAATATTTCTTCTCGAAATTCTTCAGTTTGTATGCTTCATGAATTCCGAGCAGTTTTTTCACAGGGTTCGCCGTCGCTTTGACGAACCGTGTCCAGGAAAGATACTCGACGTTATGCGTACAGGCGAATTGAGGCAGATTCGGCATGAATTTGCCGTAAACGCCGTAATGCGTCCATTCGACATGGACGAGGTCGAACGACCGGGTTCGAACGAGCTCCATGATTTTCGCAGCGTAATCAAGCGAAAAATGCCGCCGCACGGAAATCGGATACGCATCGAACAAAGCGAGAACGACTCCCATCAGCATCGCCGTCGGGGTCGCGTACGGTACTATGCGGGGCACGCAAACGACTTCGAATCCGGCGTCTTCCATTTTGCGCACGTTTACCGGCTGCGTCGAACCGTCCAGGTGCGCAAGGTATGTAATTCGATGTTGTTTCGCAAGCGGCGCCAAAAGCTGGAACGTCCGGATCGATTTCCCGGAATTCTCCATCGACGGCAACCATTCGTCCAAGACGAGGATGTTCATGAGATAAAACTTATTCGCGGCTGAGCATTTCGCGGCAGGTTTTCGCCCGGTCGCCGTCCGGTTCCAACTCGCTGTTCATGTATTGTAACGGGTATTCTTTTCCACTCAACCTCCAGACTCAAAAACGTTTTGCCGTGAGTCCGGTTTGGGGGTGGCACTGCCGTTAAACTTTTTCCATTCGATCAGGTTTTCCCGACTTGTCTACTTTTTTTATTAAAAAATATCGTTATTTCTTTGCGGAAGATGCGATTTTTTTCCAATCTTTGTTTGCTTTTTCCTCAAGTCGGATGTAGAGTTCCCGTATAGGTGATAGTTGATAAGTGATAGGTGGTAAGATTGTTTTGCCAACTATCACTTATCCCTTCTCACCTATCACCTGCCGCGTCTGCCCGAAAATACCTTCCCCCCACTGGTATCAATGTGTTTTCTACAGCAAGTTCTGCTCTCCGTCGATTCGAAGGAGGCCCGTTGGACGAGCGAAGTCGTCGCGACAACCGATTCGATCCACGCCGTCGATTTGAAGGAGCTTTCCGATTGGTTTGCCGGGGAAACGCCGGATTCCACTTTTCGGGGGGAAGCCGCGAATCTGTTTTTTCATCCGCTCCCCAGCGGGCATTTCACACTCGGACGACTGATTCCGCGGAACCGGCCTCTCTCCGGAACGAAAAAAGAACGAGCGTTTTATGTCCATTCGCTCGTCGTTCCTCCCGCCGCTCTGTTGCGGTTCGCGAATAATCCGATCGCATTGTTTCAGCGGCTCGGTGAATTGAAGCAATGGCCGTTCTTTCACAGTCCGCCCTCGCAGCTTCGGTCGATTCCCTGTCCCGAACCGGAACACCCGTTCCCGTTGGTCGACGTGCCGTTTCTCAACGAATTGGCGAACGATCCCGGCCCGAAAGCGACGGCGATTCTCCTGCAATCCGCCCTCGATTCGGTTTGCACGTATTTCTCGGGCGGCCCGTCGGCGCTGCGGATGTTTTACGGCCTGTTCAATCTCCTGCCGCTTTCCTGGCGACCGGAGTTGACCTTTTCGACCGCGCCGCCGCTGGCCCGATCGCGACCGTTCAAACTGGTCGCCGTTCGGGGGGGGGGGAACCTGTTCCGTTTGAATTCGGAGGACCGCGGAATTTCTTTCTGCGACGTCGAAGCGATCCGCCGGGCGGAAAAGAAAACCGTTACACTCCTGGACGCTTGGCCGCTTTTGGTTTATCACCTGCTCCAGCGGCGTGATTTCGATCAGTTGCAGCGAATCTTCCGGGAAGAAGCGAGCGACGTGCCCGGTTTGCCCCACGCCGATTGTCCGCCGGGCACGAACCCGGAAGAGCTGCGGCTCCTCGCCAACCGTTGCTTGCGGGATTTTTTGGAGACGCCCCTAAAATCTCCGTCGGTCCCGCAAACGGTTTCGGATTGCACGTCGTACGTTTTTTCTGATTTGGAGAAACTGGAAGAAGACGCGACTTTGGAGCAGCAATTCGAGCCGCCCGCGTTTTCGACGAGTCCGGCGATTCCCGCTCCGCTTGCGACGATGATCCAGCAGAAAGTCGTTAAGCTCAACGATTCCGAATCGTCTCCGCTTTTACGGCGGATCAAAAAATTTCCGTACCTGAAAGACGAACTGCGGCGGCTCGATTCGTGTACCGCAAGGGTTCTGCTCGGCGATGCGTCGGCCCAGGCCCCTTTCCGAACCTGTTGGGACACGATCCGCAGCCGTACGGACCGGGTGCAGCAGTTGGAATTGACGGAAGATTATCTGCTGTTGATCCGGGATTTCATGAATTCTCACACCTTGCGCAACGAGCCGCGGTTTCTGGAGCGTGATATCAATATCCTCGAACTGCTCGATGCGCTTTTGGAGTGATTGCAACTCAGAGGGGCTGCGGTAATTCAGGGAGGAAAAACAGGTAGAAACGGCCAAAACGCCGGTCCCCTCTCCCCGGTATTCCGGGGAGAGGGGACCATGTTTTTCGTTCCCAGTTTACCAACCTTGTTTGTCTATTTACCCATTTTACCGCATCCCCTCTCAAAACGGCATAAACGACTTGAAAACATCCTTGCCGTACTGCCGGGCCAACGTGTAGACGTTGTAGAGCGAATCGGGGGCGACTTTCAGGCGGAGCGTCGTTTTGCGGCCGACGGTTTCGTTCTCGAAACGGAATCGATATCCGTCGGTATTGCCCCGCACCCGCGTCGCCGTCGAGGGCAGTTGCATGTCGTCTTCCAACAGATGGCGTGAGCGTTCGACTTTCTGCTTCAAACCTGCAAGGAGCGTTTCGCTCTGGGAAGCGACCTCTTCGGTTGAATGATTCCTATCCGTCCATGGAGTGCTGTCCTGCGGAATCGCCAAGCAGAAAAAATTCTCGCCGACCCCGTAAACGCCGAAAACCGGTATCACGCTTTGGTCGGGATTGTTTCGATTGTCCCAATGGATCTCGAACTTACGGAAAGTGACACCTTCATCGGTTTCGGGTTCGGAAAACCGGATCTGCGTTTGCCAATCCTCGTCGGAAATGACGTTTCCTTCCTCGTTCAAATGAGGAAGAGAACCGACCTGCTCATAATTATCCAACAATTTTTGAATCACGCTCCAGTCGATCGGTTTCGATTCCGGCGGATAGGCGACGGCACAATAAATGCCGTTTTCATCGGATGTCGCGGCAATGTCGATCGGCTTGTCCCCACCTGAGGAAGTTGCCGAGTCCCGCAATTCGACGAGCAACGCAAGGATGTTTTCGGCCTCTAATTTGTTGAGCATTTCCAAGGTTTCCGGGGTCGCGAGCCCTTCCTCGGCGTCGACAGGCTTCTGTTTCGGGGGATAGACGCTGTTAAAAAAACCGTCGGACAAAACGGTTCCCGCCGTCATGATTTCCTCATCGTCCTTCTTGCCGACGTGAGCGTAGATTCTCGTGTAGTATCTATGATGGGTCTCTTTTCGATCTTTCGGTACGGTTAATATCGTCCCGGAAGCGACATTAATTCTAAAGTCGCCGGACAGTAGCACGTTGGGAAGGAATCGAGAGGAAAAATCGAAATCTTTCGCTTCTTCATTGAACCCGCCGATCAGGCACGGTTCCTGGGAAGCGGTCCACTGTTCGAAACGTTTCGCCTTTTCCGATCCTTCCAAGGCGACTTCTTCATAGATCATTTCCCACGAATCTCGTCCCCAGTTGATTCCGTAAAAAGTGGATTCATCCTGGGAATCATCTTCGCTTTTTTCTTTCCGGGATTCCCGGACGTATTTCACGAACGGCGGTTCGTTTTCCTCTTCCGGCGGGAGTGTGGGAAGCAGGATTCGCTCCGGCGTTTCGACGAGCAGAGCGATCGGAGCCCGCGACGAGAGCGTGCGCCATTTCTCCGACAGCGAAAATTGCTCCGCAACTCGTTCAAAAGGATATGATCGCGAAATGATATATAGCATCGGTTGGATAACGACCCCTGTACCGTATTCGGTGGGATCGCCGGAACTTTGCATATAGCGCTCTTTCAATCCGGGAGTCGTTGTTTTGCTGGTCTTTTCCTGATTCTCTTTTGGCGTTTTACTTTGCCAATTCCATTCGGAAAACAGATATTGGTCTTCATCGGACTGGGCGGTGTTTTGTTTTGCGTCGGAAGCTTTCCGCGTTTTGGTTGGATAGACGTACTCGTCCACGGAGAGCAGCATTGCCGGTTCTTCGTCCGGAAAAAGGGAACGGATGATCGGATGTGCTAATAAATGTTCAGGGAGCCGCGTAATGTCGATCGAATGGTTCAGGGCTTCTTTGTTGATCGGAAGTAAGACGACGTTCCAGATTTCCTTTCCGTCGGTCAACCGCATTCCGAACCAAGGGGCTTTCGGGTCGATCACGCCGGAAAAGTTGAACGCGGCGACGACATTCTCCAGTTCCTCTTCATCGGAGACGGTGTCGTAATAATAGTATCTCAGAAAACCGTTGAAAGCCTCGTTATTGGCGATCGCCCAGGTTTGAAACGGCAGGATCGGCCCCTGCTCGGCTTGGGTTTGCTCTTCTTCGGAGGAAACGGGTTGACACAACAAGCCTACAAGCACGGCAATAAGCCAAAGATTCTTCAGCGACATGAGATCCCTCGCGATTGTCGAAATGATACAAGAAACAGCCTGAAAACCGACGGCGCAATCGTAGCGGAAATACGATTTCAAGTCAACCGGAAAAGCGGTCGCCGTTTGAGAAGGTATTCGTTTGTTTCCCAAAAGGACGCACGAACAAACTCGGTCCCTTTACTTACCGCAGTAGTCGATTGCCCGGGCGATTTCGCTTTTCAGGTCGGCACGGTTGACGATACGGTCAATGAAACCGTGTTCAAGCAGGAATTCGCTCGTCTGGAATCCTTTGGGAAGCTCGATCCGGATCGTCGCTTTGATCGTTCGCGGCCCGGCGAAACCGATCAGCGCTTTCGGCTCGGCGAAAACGAGGTCCCCGAGCAGAGCGAAACTCGCGGCAACGCCCCCCATCGTCGGATTCGTTAGAACGGAGATGAACAGGCCTCCGGATTCGTGGAATCGGGCCAGCGCTGCGGACACTTTGGCCATGTGCATCAGCGAGAGGATACCTTCATGCATCCGCGCACCGCCGCCGGAGCCGGAAATGATGATCAACGGCAAATCCTGCTCCGTCGCCCGCTCGATCGTCCGGGTCAGTTTCTCGCCGACGACCGACCCCATGCTTCCCATGATAAAACGGGAATCGGTTACACCGAACGCGACTTTACGAGCCCGAACCCGACCGCTGCCGACGACTGCCGCTTCTTTCAAACCGGTCAGTTGCTGGTCTTCCAAAACTCGCTGGGGATACGGTTTACGATCGACGAAGCCGAGCGGGTTTCCGGGAGTCAGGTCGGCATCCCACTCTTCAAACGTTCCGTCGTCGAGCACCTGGCGAATCCGGTCCTGCGCGGACACGTACCAATGGTAATCGCATTCCGGGCAAACTCCCATCCGTTTTTCCGCTTCTTTGCGAAAAATCGTCGCCTGGCAACCGGGGCATCGCACCCAAAGCCCTTCCGGAACCCCGCGTTTGACGCGCACCGGCTTCGGATCCCCCAGAGAATGGGCGGGAGAATAGAGGGTTTCGTTCGACATGAATTTTGCAACAGAGGAAAAACCATCCCAATTCGACCGCAGCATTTTACACCAATGAACGAACGGGAAAAGGTAGGTCGAAGTTCCGTTTCCTCGAAAAGGTTGGTCAGCTCAGCGAAACTCGCGGGCTAAGGTTAGCGAATGGGGAGCGTTTGCCGTTTAGGGCAGCCGACTGTAAAACACTCCGAAGATATCCCGCTCCGGCGTGGCGGAATGTCTATAACCGCCGGTGTCAACCGGCGGGTCACGGCGACAAAACAACGCTCAGCCCCAACGGGGCGTAACAGGACCGTCGGAAAAAGTAACGCCCCGATGGGGCTGGATGATTGTGGGGGCGACTTTCCCTCGGTTACACCGGGGTGATCCGAAACGGTATCCCCCCGCGATCATTTCCCGCGATGAAACGGAATCTAATGCCGTTTGCGTGAATTCCAGCGGGCGAAATAAAAACCGTAAACCTTTTTGACGATCAGCCCGAGCATGATACCGAGATACGCCCCGGCGCAGTCCTGACTGAAGTCGGCGATATCACACGTTCGCGGCGGGATAAAGTGTTGCAAGATTTCCGTCGCGAGACCGTAAGCGATCAGAACGGACAACCAGGTAAACGGGTGCCATTTACGCCGCGAAAGCTCGACGAAACAGCCGAGCGTTCCGAACATGTAAATGTGTTCAATCCCCTGTCCGAAACCATACTCTTCAGGAATGTTGTGATGCCAAAAAAGAATCCACGGTTTCGGCAACAGTAAAAGGCCCGTGCAAAGCAACCAAAGTGCGGCGGTTGCGGCGCGTATTAGCCACGGGGCCTGCCCCGTGTTTGCGCTTGTGCAAATGTTTACCCGGGGATTGCGGCTGACGCCTTCATCCCCGGCTCTTTGATGTGGTGTCACTTTAAAATCGTGAGATGAAACCGAGGTCGAGGGAAATCACCCAGGCCATCATTCCGAGCAGCAGGAGCAGGCCGATGTAGCTCAGGCCGATCTGGATTCCTTCGTTCGGCGGCTTGCGGAAAATCGCTTCATACGCGAGAAACACCAGATGTCCACCGTCGAGAACCGGAATCGGCAGGATATTCAGCACCGCCAAATTCGCGCCGATAATGCAAAGAAAAATCAAATACGGCCCCAGCCCTTGCGAAGCGATCATATAAGCGACTTTCACGATCGTAACCGGACCGCCCATCGCTTTCGCGGAAACCTTGCCGCCGATGTTGCTGAGGAAACGATAAACAGCAAGCGTTCCGTACACGGTTTTATCGAAGCCGAGCCCAGCGGCTTGGCTGAACGATTCCGCTTTGGAGAGAAACTCTTCCGGCGCGAAATGAAACCCGCGGTTCGGCTCGAACCAATCGGTCGATTTTCGAACCGTGAAGTCGTACACCTCTTTTTTTCCCTCAAACGTCGTGTGCAATCGAACTATCGTCCCTTCCGGGGCGGCCTGCAACGCGTCCTCAAAGATGAAAGGAATCTGAACTTTCCTGCCGACGTCCAGGAAACAAAAACCTTTCGTCCAGAATATCCATTTTTTATACACTTTAAGGAACGACGTTTTGGTTACGCCGAACTCCGGCGCGAAGTCGGGAAACTCGACGCTCTGAACGACCGCCCCGACCGGGATGTTCGACTGCATGCCCGGATCGGACCCGGCGACGATGTTGTCGACGTTGTACGCGATTCCGATCGAGGAACACGCGACGGCGTCACCCGGCGAACCGGGGAACATGTTTTCGTGGTACACGACCAGCGGCAATGAGATTTTTTCGACCGTTTCGCTCCCTTTTTTCCGGATCCCGACGGAAATCAAGGCGTTCGGTTCGGCAATCGCTTTTTGGGCAAGTAGGTACGGCAATTTCAGCGGATCAAGCGGTCCGAGGTCGTCGACTTCGACGAGCGTATCGCCCGGCTCGATCCCGGCCGATTCCGCTGCGGAGCCTTTGCGTACTGCGGAGATCGCTCCCATTTGAAAACGGACCCCCAATTCCTTGACCGGAACCGCCGGAACTTCGACCGTGATCGTTTTGTCCGGGTCGTTTCCTTTTTGGAATTTGTACGACAGCGTTTTGTCCGGCGACGTTTCCTGAATGCGAATGATATCGACGTAATTTTCAATCGGTTGATCGCCGATCGCAACGAGCCGGTTGCCGGTTTTGAGCGAAGAAACGACCTCGTCCGGCAGTTCCTTTTTCAAAGCGGAAGAAAGTGGGCTCACCTTCGACAGGCTCGTCGTTCCCATCGGTCGAATCCCGATTGTCGGAACGAGAGCTCCTTCGACTTGCGTTGCGGGAATCACCTTTTCGAGCGGTTCTTTGACGCCGGGCCGCTCGATGGTCATACGGACGCCGCTTGAATCGCCGTCGACCAACGCGTCCATGATTTGGGGGAACGCGGTCAGTTTCTTTCCGTCCGCTTCGACGATTCGGTCGCCGATTTGCAGTCCGGCCGTCCAAGCCGGCGAGCCGGGAACCAACGCTCCGACTTCACACGGATTCTCCATGAAACCGACCAGAAAAGCGCCTGTTGCACAAAGGAACGCAAATATCAGGTTCATGATCACCCCCGCCGAGATGATCGCCATACGCTGCGGCACGCTCTTGGAAAGATAACTATCCTTCGCATACAGCGCCGACTCCATATATTTCAGTTCGTCTTCTGTCGGCACATATTCCTGCGTTCCTTCCTGCCGACTGCCGTCTGCTGTCTGCCCTCTCTCCTTCGCCTTTTCAATTTCCTTGGCGATTTGTCCCGGATTGTCTTCCTGGCCGAACATTTTCACGTACCCGCCCAGCGGCAGCACGCCGAGGCCGTATTCCGTGTCTCCCCATTTGAAGCGGAAAAAACGGAGCCCGTAGATATCAAACCAGATGTAAAACTTGTCGCAGCGAACGCCGCACATCCTCGCGACGATAAAGTGTCCGAACTCGTGAACGATGATCAAGGCGTTGACGCCGAGAATCACTAGAATGACATACCAAGTAGTAAGCGCGATGTCCTGCATGGATTTCAGTAAACAATTGAAAAACAAACCCATATCACCCCGCGATGACGCTTTGGGCTGGTATCGGTATTGTTGTAATAGAGGGATGTTCTTCGTCGAAAAACAATCAGGTCGATTATAGTTGACCTTGCCAATCCCGCAAGAAGCTCCGGCTCGACTCGGAAAACCGGACGAGCGACGGCGGCGGGCTGAGCCGGAGCCCGTACTCCGCTTCGAGCCGGCGGAGTGAATCCAGAACAAACTCCAAGCCGAGCGATTCGGCCCAATAGAAGAGACCGCCCCGATTGGCGGGAAAACCGAGTCCCAAAACAACCGCGAGATCCGCTTCCCATGGATTTTGGACGACATTTTCCTCAACCGCCCGAACTGCTTCGCAGAACATCGGCAGGAAAAGCTGTCGTGCAATCTCGTCGCCGCTGAATTCGTCCCGCTCCGGCGGAAGGAACGCGATCAGGTTGCCGTCGAATTCCCCCTCATTTTCCCAGGAAACATTGGTCGGATACCGCATGAACCCCAAACCGGTTTTGCGTCCGAGCCTCCCGGCGTCGATCAGCTTGAGCAGGATTTCCGACTGGTATGCCCGCTCCGGAAACGCCTGATTGAGCACCCAGCCGGCGTGCATTGTTACGTCCAAACCGATCTCGTCCATGATCCGAATCGGTCCCATCGGCATCCCGAACCGCAGCGCCGCGTCTTCGATTCGCTGCGGCAAAGCCCCTTCGTCGAGCAACGCAAGCGTTTCCCGAAGCAGCGGGTTGAGAAGGCGGTTGACCAAAAAGCCGGGCCGGTCCTGCACGACCAGCGGGATTTTGTCGAGCCGATACGCATGGGTTTTGGCCGCTTGGATCGTTTCTTCCGTCGTTTGAGAACCACGCACAATTTCGAGCAGCGACCGGTTTCGGACCGGATGAAAAAAGTGGAAACCGCAAAACCGGCCCGGCACCGCCAAGTTCGCCGCAAGCCGGGACACCTCGATCGTCGATGTATTCGTCAAAAGCAGACCGCGAAAACCGAGTTCTTTCAGATTTCGGTACAATTTATGTTTGAGCCGAATCTTTTCCGGAATCGATTCGATAAGGATATCACAGTCTTTCAGGTCGTCGGGATTCCGGGTCAAAACAACACGATCGCGGACGATTTGCGAAACGTTTCCGTTTTCTTCCTGCAATGTCAATTCGGCAGCGATTTTCTTCGGCAACGCGGTAAGCACCGCTTCGGACTGCTCGCAAAGAATGACGCCGCACCCGTTTTTCAGATGCGTCGCCGCAATCGCGGTTCCCATCAGTCCCCCGCCGACGATCCCGACCGGTTTGGCGGAAAAATCGGCTTTCGACTGTTTTGAGGGTTCTTCCATCCGGTCAAGCAGCGACTGAACGTAAGCGTTTGCGGAAATTTCCGAAACGAGATCGACGGGACGCAATAGATTCATTTTGGGGTTCCGTAACAAAGAGCCGCATGCGGCTCTTTCAACGCAGGACAAGGGGATTCCATCAACGCTTGAAGTATACTTTATTTTTTTCCCCTATTTTCGGGTTAAGCGGTATTCTCATCCGGCTGTGGCCGGGCGAGGTTCCGGATGTAACAGGCGAGACAGGGCATTTTCGTGAAAGCGCCGCACTGGGGACAGCGTCGCGGACTCCCTCCCGGCCGGGGCATTCCGGCGTCTTCCGTTGTCGTCGTCGGGGGAGGACGTCTTCCCGAAGCGACAGCGTGGACGGTTCCACGGCTGACTCCGACAATTTTCGCGATTCTTCGTTGCGAAAACTTCCCTTCGCTCAAAAGAACGATAATTTGCATAATAACGTGAGGTTTCAACATAATGAAAAGGAGGGAGAGCGTGATTTTAATGATAAATTTTTATACAAAAAATTGCATCTTTCTTTATATAAAAACATCCGAAATAAACCTTTATACACGAGGTGGTTTCTCTCTTCACCAAGGCCGTATTTTGCTGGATTGCCGGATATATCACATGATTTAGTGAAAAATCGCGTCATTTTCTCGCAAGCTGCACGACCTGACTTATCCACAAAATAGTCTATTTTTATCCATATTCCAATTATTAACTGACGAATTATTTCGAAAAAGATCCCTATATTATGACTTTACAAGCGTACAGTCCGGCAAAATTGGAAAAACTCGCACTTCGATTGCTCGATATTTCCGCACAACTTCGCGGAATTGCCAAGGACTTGCGAGCGAATCAGTTGGAAGAGTTGAAAATCAACGACAAGAAAGCGCTCTTATGGTGCGAAAGTATGGAAGTTTGGTCGCAAAAGAATCGTAACAACCTCGATATTATCTTAATGGGACTTCCGCAAAAGGAGAACAGCCTTGGTATCTCGTCCGGCGAACCGTGAGGAAAAAACCGAACTTGACGCCACGACGAAGAAGGAAATTCACGCGGACCAACCATCCGACGTGGACCCGGTGATGGTCGATATAAAAGTCCAAACGCGGTTTCACGGGACATTTCAAGCAAAGGGGGAGTGTTTCTGTAACACTCCCCGGTCTTTAGCTGTTACGCTTTTTTCACGACCTCGATTTTTTTCGGCTTGAGTTTCTCCGCTTTCGGAAGGTGAATCGTAACGACACCATCGCCGCAGGACGCGGAAATCTTCGCGGTATTGACCGATTCGCCGATCCGAAAGACGCGGTAGTAATCCAACGGATCGAACTGATGAAATCGGTAGAGGGATTTTTCCCGTTCTTCAGTTGGCCTATCGACTTTTCCGCGAATCGTCAGTTCTCCCTGATGAAATTCGACCTGGATATTTTCTTCTTTCGTTCCCGGCATGTCCGCTTCGATCAGGAATTCGTTTTCCCGTTCACAAATGTCGACTACCGGGACACGGTATCGGTTCTCCTGCGGAACGTTTTCCTGAACCGACGTGTTTTTAGTATCAGTAATTTGTTTCATGGCAATTCTCCTTGTTCAGACGTTTTTTTTCGGTTGAATCGCGATCTTCTGGACTTTCGCGGCCTCCGGCTTTTTCAACGTGACGGTCAAAACGCCGAGTTCCACGGAAGCCTCGATCTCCTTCGGCGGAGAATCGAGCGGCAGCGTGATCTTACGGACCGTCGTACCGAATTTTCGTTCGCGACGAAGGTAGGTGCAATTTTCATCGTCTTTCGGCTCGGGCCGCTCAATCTTGATGTTCAATTCGCCTCCGAGTAGCGACAGATCGATGTTTTCCGTTTTGACGCCCGGCACTTCCATTTCGACGTAATAGGCGTTTTCGTCCTCGCGGACATTCGTTGCCGATTCGCCGGAGCTGAACGAACCGAACGGATTCTCGAAATCTCCTTCCCAAAGAGGCGAAAACCATTGGTTGAAACGCCGGATCAATTCGGGGGAGACGGGATAACCCAGTTGTGCATACATGATAAATCTCCTTTTTCTGCAATGATCTTTTCCATTTCAACGGACCATGTCCGTCTCGGGATCATGGTCCCACGTCATCGATATTCCTTGAAAGAACTTTTAGCAACTTCCGTGCCAAATCGATTGAGTGGATAGTAAACCATTGTCATTTAAGGAGATGCGAACAACCAAATTGTCACTGCGTTTTGACAATCTGTCATTTCGGCAGATTTTCCGGTAGGAGACGGGAATGCTCACGTCGTTGCCTTCTGGCTAACGGTTCCTCCTGACGGGTCCGCCGCGGACTTGCACCCAAGTGCCGAGCGCACGAAAACGCCGGGGCCGCGTTTGCGGTCCCGGCGAAAGGTTTATCGGAGATGAACCCCGTCTCAGTCGAGACGATAATCGCCGCGATATTTCGGCTTCACCAGATCGGCAACGCCCGGGGTCTTGAGCGAGTCGACGTTCGTGACTTTGAGATTCTTGGCGTCCCATTCGATCTTTTCGCCTTCGACGCCGGCTTTGGATGCGGCCCAAACGGCGAGGTTGCCCAAGAGAATCGTTTCGGTCAACGGTCCGCCGCGATCGATGAAGTTCGATTTGCAAATCTTCGGATCGTTCGCTTCGACGGCGCGGAACAGTTCGTACATGTTGTTCACGTCGAAGTTCCCCTTATCCACGGCGTAAACCGGTTCGAGACCCTCGAGCTCCTTGCAATTAATGAACTGATAATCTTCGCAGTAGTCGGAAGGACTGTAAAACGAGCCTTTTTCCCCGATGATGAACACACCGCTGTCGGCAATGTCCCCGGTATAACCGGCGTCCTCGAACATTTTCTTCGGCGGCTTGTTGCCTTTGCGATCATACCAGTAGAACGGGATCGACGGCCGATTTTTCGTTTCGGGAAATTCGAAGTGAATGTAGGATTCTTCGGGGAAACTGTCGAAATCGTGGCCCGAAGTCTTGGCCTGAACGGAAATCGGATCTTTCAGTTCGCAACCGTCGAACGGCACAGTAACCTGGTGGCAGGCCATGTCGCCCAGAGCCCCGGTTCCGAAATCCCACCAGCTTCTCCACGCGAAGGTGTGGTAAACGCCCGGCCAGAATTCGCGTTCTTTGGCAACGCCGAGCCAGAGATTCCAATCGACGCCCTGGAGCGCTTTTTGGATTTCGTCTTTTTTGTCCTTGACGGCTTCATCGATATCTTCCTGATCCAATCCTTCGTTTTTCATGTGGGCGATGAACTTCTCCATCGTGACCGGACGATTCGGACCTTGCGGCCAAACGGGACGGTTGGACCAAACGTAGCACGCTTTCAGCGGACCGAGTACTCCCCCTTTCAACTGGGCGATCGCCATACGAGACTTGTTTAGGGCACTTCCCTGGTTCCCCATTTGCGTGCAAACGCCGGTTTCCTTGGCCATTTCGGAGAGCTTACGAGCTTCGTAAATGGTTCGGGTCAACGGTTTTTGCGTATAGCAATGTTTTTTCATCCGCATCGCCATGAGCGTGGCCGGCGCGTGCATGTGGTCCGGCGTACTGATGGTCGCGATCTCGAATTTATCTTGGAGATCGTTGAGCATTTCACGGAAATCGAGGTATCCTTTCGCATTCGGATAAGCGCCTTTTGCGGAAGCGAGCGTTCCCTTATCGACGTCGCACACGCCGACGATATCGCCGAACTGGGCCGCATTGGAGCAGTCGCCGCCCCCTTTACCGCCGACACCGATGCTGACGACGCCGAGCTTCGAGTTGGCGTCCGCCCGGGCAATACGCTGATTACCGGCACTGACCCAATATCCGACGCCGGTCGCGGCGGTTACTTTAAGAAAATCACGTCTGGTTGCTTGAATCGCCATTATTATTGGTCTCCCAAAATGGATTTTGAAAAAATCAGAAAATGAAAAACGTCGAACTACGATTTCTCATATACGCTTTCTCGTCGCATCGATCCGACACTCAGTAAACGGATTTCCGATCACGACCGCTTCCGTGGATTCTACACAATCCGAAAAAAAAATACCATACTGGAAGGAAAAAATTTTTCGATTTAGGGTATGCACGGATTTTTGGCATATTCGTAAGCCATGAGCTTGCCGACCAATCTTGCGGCGAGGAATTCCGTGATGATATTTCCCCCTCCCAAGGGAGCGGTTTCGACGACGTCGGCTCCGATCACCCGTTTTTCCTTGAAGACCCGCTTGAGGATCGCGATCACCTGGTTCCAGGAAAGCCCGCCCGGCTCCGGCGTTCCGACTCCCGGGGCCTGCGACGGGTCGAAACCGTCCACGTCGATCGTGATATAAACATTCCCCCGGAGCCCGTACAAAACGCGGTCCAAAGCGAACTGGAAATCCTCCTGAATCATTTTCGGGGTGATGATTCTGTGGATTTGCTGGGGGCACTGCTGAAATTCCTCGGCGGAAAAACTTCGAATCCCGACCTGAATCACGTGAGGTGTGATTTCCAATATCCGGCGCATGACCGAAGCGTGAGAATGAACGCCGCCGGTAAATTCGTGCCGCAAATCGGCATGGGCGTCGAATTGAAGAACGCAAACGTCCTCATATTTCTCCACCGCGGCGCGAACGATCGGGGCCGTAATGCTATGTTCACCGCCGAGAAAAATCGGGAATCGCCCTTTGGTGAACAGATCGAGCTTCTTGACAGTTTCGTAAATCCGCTGCATTTGAAGCGACGGCGTCTCGGCAGCGGGGATGGGCGGATGCGTCGCGATTCCGGCGCGGAAATATTCCTGAAGCGTTTCCTCGTCGAAATGTTCCATTTGATCGGACACGTTCAGAATCGCGGCCGGCCCTTTCGCCGTTCCGTGCAGGAAGCAGACAGTCCCTTCGTAAGGAACCGGCACGATATGAAATTTCGCCGTTTGCGGGTCCCGGAATTCCGGTTCAAGTTGAAAAAAAGTTCCGTTTTCAGGTGGGTGAGACGACATAAGAATGAGCGTGATTAAATTTTGATCCCCGTGAAAACAGCTTCCAATCTCCAGCGTAGTTCGTCGACCTCTTCGTTTCCGCACATCAAGCGAGGAATGAGATGCGGAAAGGATTTGCGCGAAACGGCCCCCTGATTGGTCAGCACCGCCGTTTCAAAACCGATTTCCCGAGTAAGTACAATTGATTCTTCGTTCCACTGGGGCTGAAGACAAGGGTGCGGATAGGAAAAATGCCGGATCGGTTCCCCCATTTCCGCGGAAAGGATTTTCGTCGCTTCGGCAATCTCGACTTGCAGATCGGAGCCGGGAATATGGGCCATATTTCCATGGGAATAGGAATGACAGCCGATGATGTGTCCACGACGTTGAAGCTGACGAGCCTGCTCGAAAGTCATCATTTTTGGAGCGGTGTCGGGATCAAGGCGGTATCCGAACACATTTTCCACGTTTTCGATATGCCGATATTGCTCTTCTCCCGAGAGCCGTGCGCATGGGTATGCCAGATGAAGATAAGCGGCCCGTCTTTCCTGTGGAATCGCGAAATTCCACTGTTGCCCGCTTTCCTGATCGCGAAGAATCCGTTGCTCTTTTTCCGCTCGTTGGAACAGATATTCCATTTGGCAAAACCAGGGGAGCACCTGTTTTCTCACGGCATCAACGGTGAGATAAAACGTTCCGAAGATGCCGAATTCCTCCATGATCGAAGCGGCGACCTCTGCGTTGTCAGCGAAGCCGTCGTCAAAGGTTACAACCACGGCGTTTCTCGGAAGCGATCGATTTCCATGCAACCACTCGGAAAGATCGTCCAATGTAATCGGCGAAAAATATCGGTTCAGTAATTGCATGTGTTCCTGAAATCGTACCGAGTCGGACGTGATCCCGGGATTGACGCAAAACGCCTGTCCGGTCCGATCGGTCGAAACGGAGTGGTACCCCAAAACGACCGCCGATTGCGGTTTCATTATTCGGGTCAGTCGTAACAGCCCGGAATGGAGCAGGAAGGATTTGATACTTTTCTTGAAATTCATTTTCAATTACATCTCGAAAAATAAAGAAGGTATGCAATCAGATCGTGATAACGGACAATTACACGAATTATAAAAACAAAATTTCTCGACAAGCCCTCTCA
Source organism: Thermoguttaceae bacterium (assembly GCA_031549565.1). Lineage (GTDB taxonomy): Bacteria > Planctomycetota > Planctomycetia > Pirellulales > Thermoguttaceae > JAVBSX01. The sequence continues at coordinate 2,483 of JAVBPO010000049.1, read as the reverse complement.
ATGTCGCGGTATACTTGTTCAAAACGCTCGACAGTGCCTGAATAGGGATCAACAATCCATGGGTTCTTTTTTGCTAATGCCGCGCCCAAAGGCCATATTTTTTGCTTTTGGTTTTTCAGTTCACGATAAAGCCTGTCGTAATTTTCTTCGTCAAAACATAGTATAATATCTGCCCAATCCAAATCCTCTGATGTGTAAAGTCTGCTGCGGTGTGAATCAAGTGAATACCCCATTTTTTTCGCGACTTCAAGGGCTTTCGCTGGAGCGCCGCGTCCTTCTTTGGGATAATATCCCCCTTGGCGAATGCTTATTACTTCTTTTCGTTCGGGAATATTTTGAATAAGCGAATTCATTACTGACGCCGCAAAAGGGCTGCGACAAATATTTCCTTTACAGATAATCAAGATATTTCGAGAGTTTTTGACGGCTGATTTAAAGGCAAATGCGGACAAGATTTTTCCGCGCCACCGGGGAAAAAGGGCACCTCGAAGCCGATTCAGAGAATGAATAATTTTCTCACCGCCTAATCGTGCGAAAGCCCGTACTTCCTCACCGAAAGGTGATAAGTCATCCCAAGAAAATGAGTCCCAGTATTCACGTCCCAACAAAATGTGGCGACATTCACCCAAAACTTGAAGCAACGGCTTTGTTGCCAGAGAGTTGTCGGACTTATCCGCACGGAAGTTGTCCATAATCCAATGGCAATCCGGAATCAAATTGCGACAATAAATTCCTTCTCGGTACTTCGTTGGAAATTGATTGCGATCTTTCGTGTACATTTCATAAAGCCAATAAGGGAAATCCAAACCGGCTGCTATTGAAAGCGCCAAAGATCCCCAAAATCGCGGGTTGATCTCGATGAATGTCCATTTTTTTGTTCTGATGTCATATTTCCATTCAAACATGATGACCCCGGTGTAGTCGAGTTTTTCGATAACCTGAGACATGCCCGGCATCAACTTGTCTGGCAAGGCGATACTACGCCTATAATGACCTCCGCCACCCTCGAGCGGTTCGTGTAAACGTTCTTGCGCAAGTCCCGTCAAAATACGTCCGCTTTTTGCCAAAAGATAAACACCGACACCATACCCGGAACAATTTCTCTGTAAGAGAATCCGCCCCAACTCCCTGTGTGTTTCAATATAGTCAATTAACTCCTTCTCAGAGCGAATTCGACAGACTGCTCTCTGTTTTGGATTTGCATCCGCCGCTGAATAGGATGTATGTGGCTTGAGAATTACCGGATAACTCCATGAAAGTGATCGAACCGCTTCTACAAGCAATGGGTTGATTTCCAAGTCGATTGATTCCGGGACGGGTAATCCGCACGAAGCAACCAACTCCAGCGAACGTTGTTTGTCTGAACAGATTGAATAAGCTTGTACCGAGGGGGCGACAACTTGGACAGTTTCCGGCAACTTTTCACGATGTGTTACCAAAGGGAGAACCATGTCATCTGTACAGGGCAAAATCAATGAATACCCTCGCTCTTTGCACAGTGAAATAACCTCCTCAATCCATACTGTCGCATTTTCTGGTGTATAGCGAGGAAAGGACACGATTTTTTCGATGTACCTGGATTTCATTGCAATGCTTTGATCCAGGTTAACATCGATCCGTATTCCTTTGCGTCCTAAGGATCGAATCGCTTGAAGAAATGCTCGATTTCCATGTCCTAAAACCAATACAATAGGATTTTGGGCATTTGCTTTTGAATTCATGGGTATTGAATATTGTGATGATCGTAATAAGCGAATGCGTTTCATTCACTCTTGTACGCATTTTTTTCTTGCTAGATAATCGTGCATCAATCGCTTCGAAGCACAGCAACAATCTCGTCATTTGATTCACTACCTCAAACACGAACGACCCTCACAACCGAAGTTTCATCTCCTTCGTAAATCGTCAAGGATTGGTCCGCCTCTGTGTTAACTCGCAAGTCCGGGGCTGATCGGGCGGCGAGGTCGAAATAGACCGATTTTTTCAACTGAAGCCAACGCGAGGGCACGGTTTTTGCGACAATTTTCTGAAACAACAGAAAAAAACGCCCCGCGAAGAGCAATTTTGCGAATTGGGATATCTGGGAAAACAATCCGGCCATGATCTGTTTGACATGCCGATGAGGAAACTTGAAATCGAAAACCGAATAGCCAGTCTACCAAAGCCGCCGAATTCATCAATCGCCCCTGCAACCAAGGGGATACGTCGAAAAGTTTTCTTTCGGAGTAGACTTCCGAAGCGAAGAGAAATTTTTCACCAGCTTGGCCGCCCGATGAAAAAATCTTCCGCCTTTGCTTAAAACGGAAGGTTTGCCAAGGATTTCACTTTTCAAGAACGAAACGACTTCTTACATCCGCACCCGCCGGCGGCTTTGCATTTCGCTTCCTTGATCGCGGCCTGGGCGGCGGCGAATCTTGCGACCGGGACGCGGAGCGGCGAGCAGCTTACGTACGCCAAGCCGATTTCATGGCAGAACATCACCG
>JAVBPO010000182.1:0-13223 GCA_031549565.1 Thermoguttaceae bacterium | reverse complement strand
GGGCGTAGTTTGCGCGACGATTCGCGTTTGAAACGGACAGAGAAAAATCACACGAACGCCGGCATTGTAATCAGCTGCTCGGCGAAATGCAATGCGATGCTTTGCACGGGTGAACAGCGGAAAACCTGGGTGCGCGCAAAGTTCCTTGTCTGTTTGGGCCCAATAGGGGTATCATGTCATGCTGAGGTATTCCGAAGCATCTGGTTTCAAGCCGTGTTCGCAACATAATGCGTGTTGCCGGATGCACCAGATTCTTCACTCCGTGAGTACACTTCGTTCAGAATGACAACTCACGACCCGGAAAATTTGCGCGCACCCTGGATAGGGATATGAGGAATAAAATCAATCGGAATACATCGCAAAAATATTTTCCGGAGGAATATCCGGTTGGAACAGATGCGCGGAACAGAGGACGTATCCGCCGTTTTTGCCGAGAATGTCCGAATATCGCTTCGCTTCAGCCCGGACCTCTTGCGGCGAACCGAAAGGGAGAATCCGCTGGATGTCGATTCCCCCGTGAAAAGAGAGCCGATCTCCGTATTCCGCTTTCAACTCCGACGGATTCATCGCTCCGATCGGTTGGATCGGATCAAGCATATCGACGCCAAGCTCGATCAGGTCGGGAATGAAAAACCGGATATCGCCGCAACTGTGGTAAAGAACCTTCGCTCCGAACGAGTGAATCAAGTCGCACATTTCCCGAATGTACGGCGCAACGAATTCGTGAAACATTTTTTTGGAAATCAGCGGCCCCTTTTGACTCCCGAGATCGCTGATAAGCAGGAACAGGTCGATCCGCCCGCCGGTTTTTTCCGCCGCCCGGGTGTAGTCTTCACGGTAAAAGTCCGTGAATTTTCGACACAGGAAGTGAACCCAGTCGGGCTGTTCGCACATGTCGAGGAACATGTTTTCCAGCCCTCGCACCAAAGCGGGCCGCTCCCAAATGTCCGCGAATCCGTACAGCAGTGCGCGGTCGTCCAACCGGCGCACCTGTTCGGGCAGGTCGGAATAATCGAACAGGTCCGGGCTCGGCCAGTTGAACTGCTCCAGGTCGGAGAACGATTTTGCGTCGAACAGGGCGCCTTTGACATCCTCTCGCATCGGCCCCCAATCGGTCGAACGATAAATGTACTGTTCGCCCCAATAATTTCGGAACAGGCCCGGCTCGACTTCTTTTTCCGCGGGCCCTTTCACTTGCAGGGAGCGGATGTCGATGTCCAGTTCGTCGAGAATCCGTTCCGGCTCTTTGTATCCCAGATGCTCGAAAAGCCGGTTCCACGTCGGCGGCTCCGCCCAAAAGTTTCGCGGCGTCCGATCCGGCTGCTCATGTCGTAATGCGGCTAAAACTCGTTCCCGGGAATTCATGGCGTGTGGGAGGTGTTAAGGATCTGCAAATCAATAACCTGTTCAATCGTACGTTATATTGAAAGTCCTGAAAGGACGTAATATCTATAGCCCCCTTTTCGCAAACGCAGCTGTTGGCAACTGATTATCCGATGTCGTGAAAACATTTGGTTTTTCCGATAACGATCGGAGGCGAACACGGCTGGCGATCCTGCATCCTGGTGAACGCTGTATTATTCGGTTTCAAGGTTTTCGATCCCCAAGAATTTTCTCCACGTAATGGCATCTGCACAATGAGCGTCAATGATTTGCTTCTTTTTATTGTAAAAGCATTCATAACCCCCAAAATGCGGGCAACCGACCAGTGACCAGTTTTCCCAAAACTCCTCGAACGAATCCGCCGCTTTGTGCCACAGTTTCAGGAAGGTATCACCATAATGGAAAACCAACCGTTCGCCGGAAGGCGGAGCGTAGAGTATAAACAACTCGCCGCCGCCTCCCATGATAACAGGGTAAGAGTACGAATAATCGTAAGGCGAAAGAGGATCATAATATTCGCCGTCATTGAAGGCTTCTTCACACCCCGACCAGACTTTTTCGTAGATCAAGTCCATCGAATCCAGCGACCAATCGGCTCCGCACGAAAACGGCCATTCGCACGGAAATTTAAACTTATGCGGTTTCTTACATATGGATTGTTTGTGTTCGGTTTCAAAGCAAATCGGATCGTACCATTCAAGATAGACCTTTCCCGCACATTCCAGGAAAAAACGCCTCATTTCTTCCGGAAGCTTTCTCTTCCATTTCTTTTCATGCGCTTGGAGCGCCTTTTCCGAGACAGGCGGCTCTAATACCAGTTTTTCCAGGTCAAAACCGGTTTTTTTGAATTGAGACGATAAAGTCTCAAAGCGAAACTTGACGTCGTCGAATGTTTTCATCATGGCTCTGAAATGGCTGAGCTAAAAGTAGAACAAAGTGCAAGGTATAGTTGCTCGAAATGCGGCTTTCTAAGCGACGGCGGATTTTTCTCCGCCCGACGAATCCCGACCTCCGGATATTTTTGCATCTTTTAATCAATGAACGATGGGGCCTGACATTCTATGCAGTTTTGATTGAGACGACAGAGATAATCGTAGCGTCCGTGAGGAAATCCACTTCCTTCTTCCGATCCGTCCCAAACCAGCTTGTCGGCAAACTCTATAATACTATTTTGCAACATTATCGATAGCGGCAAAAGGGATAACCCAAGAGCCGTCGCAGGATCATTTTTTTGCAGGGATGCTTCAAGGGAATAGCACCATGCAAAAGGCATCACGCCATCATATTTACCGATAATATTGCATAAAGCATTTGTGAGCAAGCTCCTTTTTTCCGCTTTTGATCGATCTGTATATCGCACGCAATAGGAATCATACAATGTTTCAATATCTGTTTTCCCTGGAAAATTGGTATACTTTGGCAGACACCGGTAGGCATCACAGCCTAAAAGCAATTCCGCTAATTGATTTCTGTATATCGCCTCTTTTATCAGCGTAAGGGGATCAATTGTTGTTCTGAACGTTTTATCTTCATTAACTGAAGATTGAAAATAAATTCGACCTTGTGTCAAAAAATCTGGAGTGCGGCTACTACAATCATCATCGCGCATGGTATGGTAAGTGAAATAGTCAAAAGTGACAATGTACTTATGATACTATTGGATAAAAGGAGTCGGGAGAAATCCTCATTGAGTCTTCCCCTTGTCAAGATCGAAACAATACACATTCGCACCCGAGCGGACGAACAGGCGTTTTCCGCAGACGACCGGATGGGCGTAGATTTGGCCGTTGTTCGGGTCGTCGTCCCGGCCCAATGAGAAACGGCCGCGAATTTCAAAACCCGTATCCGTAGGGGCGGCGAGAACGACTTCGCCGAATTCCGTGAGGATGTAAAAAAGTCCCTGGGCAACCGTGCAGGAACCGCGAACGATTTCTCGGTCGAGGAAAACCGTTTCGCCGTCGCTCCAGCGAACGCACGCCCACGCGCCGCCCCGCTTGTTCGTGAAACCGTACAGCCGCCCGTCCAAAAGCACGACGCCGCCGTGAGCGTTGGCGAAACTGCGGTTTCGCCACAATTCACTCAAAGTGATTTCTTTCTCTCCCGAGCCGTTTGCCAGTCGAAGCAGAACCGAATCGGACCCGGCTCCGTTGGTGAGAAAAAGGCAGCCGTCGGAATGAATCGGCGTCGAGATGTTCTCGTCGAGTCGGGCGGGAAACGGATATCGAAACAAACTTCTGCCCGTTTCCGCATGGAGGCCGAGCAACCCTTTGGATTCCATCAACGCGACAATCGGCAAGGGATCACTCTCCGATTCCGAAATCCACTGGAAAAAGATCGGAGTTCCGTACCCGGTTTTTTCGCCGGTCGGCGGAGAACGCCAAACGGTTTTGCCGGTTCTTTTGTCCACGGCTATCAAAGCGGTCGTCGTTCCTCCGATCGGAACGTAAAGATTTTGTCCGTGAATCAGAAGAGAACCGCTCTTGCCGTACAGCGGGACGTCCTCTTGAAACTCCGACATCAGATTGCGCGACCAGATTTTCTGTCCCGTGGACAGTTCGAGGCAAACGAGGTTTCCCAGCGGCGATTCGTCGTAAACGTAACCGTCGCTGAGCGTCGGCGTCCCCCGGGTTCCGGCGAACATTTCCGTCCACGCCGGACCGTTGGAATAGGACCAAAGGAGATTTCCGTTTCCGTCGCAACAAAAAACCGTCGACAAGCCGTTCGAGTTCCCGGAGAAAACGATTCGATTTCCAATGATCGACGGAGAGGAGTAGCCCGATTCGTTTCGCTCCACTTCCTCGGCGTTGCGTGGGAGTGTAATTTTCCAAAGCCGTTTCGGCAATTGCTCCGGTCCGGTCCATTGCTCCAGCAAGCCGGTTTCCGTCGAGATGTTGTCTCCCTGCGTACCGTGAAATGCGGGCCAATCACAAGCCGTGAGAAGGAGGAGCGACAAGAGCGAGGGGAGAAGCATTTTTGGCGTGGTTTACCCGGGGACTTCGCGTTGCTTCGTCCCCGGCTCTTTTTCTTTTATGATCCGACGATCCATTTTTCCGTTTCCTGGCGTGCCCACTCGTCGAGTTCAAACAGGCGTTCGAGCGTCGGGTGGGATTCGAAGTCGTGGTTCTTCAAAACGGAGCGGCAGATTTTCGTGATTTCCGTGAATGGGAGCCGGTTGCCCAGGAACGCTTCGACCGCGACTTCATTGGCGGCGTTGAGGACCGCTCCGGCCGTTCCTCCGGCAGCCGCGACTTCCAAGCCGAGCCCGAGTGCGGGAAATCGCTGCGGATCAATCGGGAAAAACTCCAACTGCATCTTTTGCATCCAATCGATCCGACGCGACGGGGAGTCGAACCTGTCCGGAAAACAAAGCGCGAGCTGAATCGGAAGCTGCATGTCCGGTGGACTCATTTGGCCGATCACCGATCCGTCGACGAACTCGACCATCGAATGAACGACCGACTGCGGATGAATCACGGCGGTCAGTTTCTCGACCGGTAAATCGAACAACCAGCGGGCTTCGATCAATTCCAGGGCTTTGTTCATCAGCGTCGCGGAATCGACCGTAATTTTCCTGCCCATACTCCAAGTCGGATGGGCGAGCGCGTCGTCGATCGTCGCTTTCGCCAAATCGTCGAGCGACCAGGTCCGAAACGGCCCGCCGCTTGCGGTCAGGATCACTCGCGACACCTCGTGATACGGCGGGAACGGATCGGACTGGTCGTTCATTTTCCTTGCCCGAAGACACTGCATCACGGCGCTGTGTTCGCTGTCGACGGGAATCAACGCTCCGCCGGTTTTTTGGGCCAGTTCGCACAGGAGCGGCCCCCCCATGACGAGCGATTCCTTGTTGGCCAGCGCAACGGTTTTTCCGGCTTCGATCGCGGCCCAGGTACTGCGAAAACCGGCGCTCCCCACGATCGCCGAGAGAACGAGGTCGATGTCGCTTCGCTGAACGTATTCGCAAAGGGCATCCTGCCCGAACCGGACCTCGATTTCCGGCGGCAGGTCTTTCAACGGCGTCCGATCCGCCCACTCGTCGGTCATAATCACGCATTGCGGCAACCCGGTGATCGCCTCGGAAGAACTCTTCCCGGTCGACTCCAGGGACCGGAGTTGGTCGGCGACGAGCCGCATTCGCATTTGCTGAATCTGTTCGACGAGAATATCGGCGCGACGATGAATCGACATCATTGCGACCTGGAGCCGCCCTTCGGACGCGGCAATCACTTCCAACGCGCTGCGACCGATACTCCCGCTGGACCCGAGAACGGCGACCCGGCGCGGAAAGGGGGGTAAGGGGGGGAAGGTCGGATTTGAATTTTGAGGCATCTTTATTATTTTTCACCGAAAAGCACGTCGTTCATATCATACAGACCGATCGGCTTTCCGACGAGGAATTTCGCCGCGGCAAGGGCCCCGACGGCATAGGCGTCCCGGTTCGAAGCCCGGATCGTCAGTTCCAGCGTTTCGCCGAGCAAACCGAAAAGAATCGTATGCTGCCCCGGATTGTCTCCGATTCGAACGGCGTGGAAACCGATTTCATTGTGCGGTCTTGCCCCGATTTTTCCTTCCCGACCGTGCGTGAAATGGTCGATCCCCATTTCGTCGGCGATGATTTGCCCGAACCGCAACGCCGTTCCGCTGGGCGCGTCCGCTTTGTAACGGTGGTGATGCTCGAGGATTTCGACGTCGGCATCCTTATCTTTGAGTACTTTCGCGGCTTCCTTGGCCAAACGCATTCCGAGAATCACGGTCATACTCATGCTCGGCGACCAGAGAAGCGGAATGTGGTGCGCGGTTTTACGCAACAATCCTTCCTGCTCTTCCGTGTAACCGGTCGTCGCGTAAACAAGCGGTGTTTTTTGCTCGACACAGTATTCCAGAAGAGCGTCGGTTCCCTTCGGGGACGAGAAATCGATTGCGACGTCGACTTTGCGTTCGAATTCGGAGGTAATCGGGATTCCGTTGGCTTTGATTCCCGCAATGAGACCGGAATCTTCACCGGCTTGCGGATGCTGAGCGGATTCGATGGCCGCGACGACTTCCAAGTGCGGATCCGCGGCGGCAAGGGCGATCAGTCGTTGCCCCATCCGGCCCGCGGCCCCGACGATTGCGATTCGTGTAGGATTCATGATACGGTGAAAAATCAAACGGTTTTTTGACGTCGGAAAACCTGTTCGCCCGACAAGGAGCCCATTTTACACGAGTCCTCTTTCGTTCGCAATTCACGGGGGAAAGAATCCTGGTGCCGGGCGGCGTTGAAATTTCACGGTTTCTTAACGAAGCCGTAATATTATCCCAATTGCGTTATGATAGGATCATGCGAAAGGCAGCCTCGCAACCCCATCCTTCAAACCGAATCCATGAAAACACTTTATCTTGTCCGACATGCCAAATCTTCCTGGGACTACGACGACCTTTGCGACTTTGATCGTCCGTTGGGGGCCAAAGGAATCAAGCAACTGCAAACCGTGATCCCGGCTCTCAAGAAGGAAAAGATTCGCCCGGACATGCTGCTTTCCAGTCCCGCGGTCCGGGCGATCCAAACGGCGATGATGGTTTTTCAGGGCCTGGAACTGCCGACCGATGTGTTCGCTCTTTGCGCTCCGCTTTACGAGGGGGCTGCGGTCGATTATCTCGACGCGATTAAAGCGTTGCCGGAAAGCGTCGGCTCGGCAATGCTCGTCGGACACCATCCGGGAATCACGAACGCGGTCAATCAACTGCTCGGCGAGAACCTCGAAAAGATTCCCACCTCGGCAGTCTACGGGATCCGCTGGAAAACGGATTCCTGGACGAAGTGCGTTTCGGAAAAGGGAAACTCCGTTTTCACTCTGACACGATGAAACGGTCGGGGTTGGCAGCGGCCCTGCCGCCTTGTGTTTTGCGAAAACTCGATTAAGTTTTCGGGACGTGTGCGAAGTGCTTGGCAAGCGTAGACATTATCCCGGAACGTCGATGAATCTCAAACTGGTCGCATGTGAAATCCTGTTTCGGGAGCTTTCTTTTCTTGCGGCCCAATCGCCGCATCGGATCGACGTTGATTTCCTCCCGAAAGGGCTCCACGATCTCGGTCGCAAAGGGATGTTCAATCGCGTCAATGAAGTGCTCACGCAAATCGACGAGTCCCAATACGACGCGATTCTTCTCGGCTACGCGCTATGCAGCGGTGGAGTCGTCGGATTGACCGCCCGAACCGTTCCGATCATTTTGCCCCGGGCGCACGACTGCATCACGCTTTTTCTCGGTGATCGCAAGCGGTACATGGATTACTTTGAATCGCATCCGGGCACTTATTTCAAGACGACCGGCTGGATCGAGCGCGGCGGCGATCTGTTGCTGCATTCTCCGGACTCCGTCCAGGTCAAAAGCGGGATGAGCATGACGTATCACCAGATGGAGGAAAAATACGGCGAAGAGAACGCAAAGTACCTTTGGGAGCAACTGTCCAGTATGGTGCATTACGACCGCTTGACGTTCATCGAAACCGGAATCGAGCCGAACGCCGGTTTCGAGACCGAAACCCGCCGGCTGGCCGATGAACGCGGCTGGACGTTCGAGAAGCTGACCGGCAACTTATCGTTGCTCAAACGACTCCTCGACGGCGACTGGAACGATGAAGATTTCCTCGTCCTCCAGCCGGGCCAATCGATCCAGTTCGAGTATTCGGAGAGGATAGTAGCCGGAAGTCAGTAGCCGGTAGCTGGTAGCCGGAAAGAGTCTTTTTCCCTTGATTCATAATTCGTAATTCATAATTCATAATTAACAAAGGTGCTTACTCGCAAACATTCACGTTCTTTTCGCAAGATGAAATACGTTTACCCCGTCGTTTCGCGGCGGTCGGGCGGGGTCTCCATTGGGATCAATATTTTTAATCGCTGCAATTTCGCTTGCGTCTACTGCCAGGTTCTCGGAGATACGCCGGACGAGGTTCGTTATCAAAACGCCGCACCGGTCGATCTGGGCGTACTTGAGCAGGAGCTTCGGATCCTGGTTTCGATGTTCAACACGGGCGAGCTTTTCGAGGACGAATGGTTCAGTCGTACCCCGCCGGAAAAACGGCGACTCAACGATCTGGCGTTCAGCGGCGACGGCGAACCGACTTTGTCGCCGCAGTTTCACGACGCCGTGGAAATCGCCGTAAAGGTTCGCCGGGAACTCTGTCCAGCTGAAACGAAGATCGTGCTGATCACCAACGCAACAGCGCTTCACGTGAAACATACTTCGCAAACGGTAGACTTTCTCATGGAAAACCATGGCGAAATCTGGGCCAAGCTCGACGCGGGCTCCGAAGAGTACTACCGAAAGATCTCCCGATCGAATGTTCCACTGGAAACGGTTTTGCGAAATATCATGGATGTATCAAAGAGAAATCCGATCTGGATTCAGACGCTCTTTCTTGCCGACCATGAAATCGGGCCCGAAGAACAGGAAATCGACCGGTACATCGGTCGGCTCAACGACATTCGGGAACAGGGGGGGCAATTGCTCGGCGTTCAGGTTTACACTGTTGCACGGAACACGCCGGATCCGAACATCACGTCGTTGGACGTGGGACAGATCGACCGGATCGCGGGCCGTATCCGCCTGGGAACCGGGCTGCCGGTCCTCGCGTTTTATTCCCGTTGAGTGCTAAAAAATTTTCACGGCGGGATTATCACCTGTGGAAAAGATTGTATAATACTTGACGGTAAGACTGTGAAAGCAGTCGGCCGTTCCCTTCCCCTGTCTCGGGGGAGCGGAGCGGTGGTTTTTTACCGTGAATCGGAATGGAAACGCGGAGTACCGGCTAAAAAATGGGTCGGAACACCGGCGTCAAACGAGAGATTGCGGTAAACCTTCTCACCCGTCAACCAGGAGTCGCAAGAGTGCAGATCAAAATTTCGACACGACACGGAAGTATCAGCGAACCGACGCAGGATTTGATTCGATCCAAAGTGGATAAACTCAATCGGCTATTCGAACGTTTGACCGCGATTCACGTGACCGTCGATCTGGAAAAGGCGGACGAGCCTGTCGTCGATTTACAGGTTTCCGCGGAACACAAACACGATTTCCAGGCGAGCTATACCAGCGGCGACCTTTTCGGAAGCGTCGATCAAGTCGTTCATAAAGTGGAGCAACAGATCCGCAAATATAAAACGAAGATCCAGGGCCACAACCGCCCCAGCACCGCCGAAGTCGCAGCGGAAGTTTAATTAATTACGAATTACTAATTACGAATTACCATACGGTTTTGATTCTGTTGATTCGTAATCAGTCATTCGTAATTCGTAATTCGTAATTAGTAATTAAAACATAAGGAGTTTGGTGAATGAAGTTTGTCGATTTTGTATTGCTTGACGCGATTCGCACCGAGATCAACGCGACGGATAAGGAAGGCGTCATCCGGGAGATGGTTCAATCGCTCTTGGACGCCGGCGGGATTCCCAAGGACGAATACGAAGGAATCGTCAAGTCGATCATCAAACGCGAAGAGCTCGGCTCCACCGGGATCGGTCGCGGAATCGCCGTCCCGCACACGAAACATCCGAGCGTCGAAAAACTCGTCGGAACCATTGCCGTTTCCCACGGCGGAATCGATTTCGACAGTCTCGACTGCGAGAAAGTTCATTTGTTCTTCCTGCTCATTTCCCCGCCGGACCGGCCGGGCGAGCATCTCCGGGCACTGGAGCACATCACGCGACAGCTTAAAGACGACGCGTTTTGCCGTTTTCTCAAACAAGCGAAAGTGAAAGACGACGTTTTGACCTTGATCGAGGAAGCCGACAATAACATGTTCGGAAAGTAAGGCACGACCGAGTGTTATATTGGTCGTTTGCGCTTTGTCGCCGATTTTAATCGGCGTATTTTGCTTCACAAACTCAATACGCTTCTGTTGGTGTAAGCGGCTTTCCAACACCTTTCTTACTATTTCCGTGTCGAATAAATTGTCAAAAGAGGTGACCGTGGCCAATCGGGCCGGGATCCATTTGCGCGTCAGCCGGCTGCTGTTGAACGAAGCGAACCGCTTCCGTTCGTCCGTGCACTTATACAAGGGAAGCGCCTCGGCAGATGTCCGCAGTATGATGGAAACCCTTTCGCTCGGAGCCGCACAAGGGGAAACGCTCCGCGTCGAAGTCGAAGGGGAGGATGAAAAAGACGCTCAGGACGCCCTGGACGCCGTCGTCGCCCTATTCTGTGCGCGATTTAACGAAGAGCAGGGTGAGGAAGGAAGCCTTGACTGAAAGTCGGAGTTCGGTCCGACGCGACTACGATGATGATCAAACTTCAGGGAATCGCCGTTTCTCCCGGCGTTGCAATCGGCGAGGCGTTCGTCATGGGCGCCGAGGGCTTTCGTATCCCGAAACATTTCGTCCTCAAGGACGCCGTCGAAGATGAACTCCGCCGGTTCCAGGACGCCCTGAAAACCGCCGAAGAGGAAATCTCGCAAAATCGCGATTCCGTCGCAAAGGAGCTCGGCTCCAAATACGCCGACATCTTCGAAGCTCACATCCAGATTCTTTGCGACCCCAAACTCGTCGGGGAAATCGAGGACCTGATCCGGGAAAAAATGTTCTCCGCCGAACACGCGGTCAGCGTTACGATTCGGAAGTACGCCGACATCTTTCGCCGGCTCGATTCCAATTATCTCGCCGAACGGATTCAGGATATTTACGATATCGAAAAGCGTTTGCTCCGCCTGCTGCTCGGTATCCATCGGGAAGGTTTGAACGCGCTCACCGCGCCCGTTTTGGTCCTTGCGTCGAACCTGACGCCGAGTGAAACGGCCAACCTCAACCGGGAGTTCGTCAAAGGATTCGTGACCGAACTGGGCGGACCCGGCGGACACACAGCGATTCTCGCCGCGGCGCTGGAGATTCCCGCACTGGTCGGCGTCGGGGCGTTCCTGAATGAAGTGTCCGGCGGCGACACCGTGATCATCGACGGCGATTCCGGAATGATCATCATCCGGCCCGACGAGGAGACGATTCATCATTATCAGCAGCAGCTCAAAAAACGGCATTCGTTCGTCGCTTTGCTTGACACGCTCCGGGGAGAGGAAGCGATCACAACTGACGGGGTGCGGATCGAGCTGCTCGGCAATATCGAGTTTCCGCACGAAGCGGCCCATTGCCTGGAGCGCGGAGCCGATGGGATCGGGCTGTACCGAACGGAATTCCTCTACCTGGGCCTCGATAAAAATCATGTTCCGAACGAACAGGAGCATTACGAAGCCTATTCCGAAGTCCTCAAGGCGATGAACGGGCGACCGGTCACGATCCGGACGTTCGACCTCGGCGCGGACAAAATGCCGAACGTCGCCCGGCCGACCGACGAGCGGAATCCGTTCCTGGGACTGCGCAGCATCCGTCTTTCGCTGCGTAACGTTCAGATGTTCAAGCAGCAGCTTCGCGCGATTTTGCGATGCAGCGCCCACGGCAATATCCGGGTCATGTTTCCGCTGATTTCCAGCCTTGTCGAATGGCGGCAGGCGAAGATGATTCTCAGGGATGTCCGTGAAGAGCTGGAAGATGAAGGAATTCCGTTCAATGTGGACGCTCCGGTCGGTATGATGGTCGAGGTTCCTTCGGCGGTAGTGCTGATCGATCAGTTCGCGCAAGAAGTCGATTTCTTGAGCATCGGAACGAACGATTTGATCCAGTACACGCTGGCCGTCGACCGAAGCAACAAGGACGTCAGTTCGCTGTTCAACTCGGAAGATCCGGCGGTTTTGCGGATGATCCAGAAAACGATTTCCGCCGCGAACCACGAGGACAAGCCGGTTTGTCTTTGTGGGCAGATGAGCAGTAATTCTCTCTATACGATGCTGCTGATCGGGCTCGGGCTGCGAAGTTTGAGTTGTTCGCCGAGCGTTTTGCCGGAGATCAAGAAGGTCTGCCGTTCGGTCGATCTCCCGATGTGCAGGGAAGTCGCGGACAAAGCGCTCCAAATGGACAGCGCCCGGGACATCCGTTCTTTGCTCCGCGAACGCCTCCGGGCGATCGTGCCGGAATTGGTGAACCGGTAACCCCCAAAGAAAACCCCAAAGAGCCGCATGTGAAGCGAAGCGAAACTTGCGGAACGGGGATTGCTCAGATTCTGGCTTTGCGTAAAACGCCGGTCCCCTCTCCCCGGTATTTCCGGGGAGAGGGTTAGGGTGAGGGGAAATGAGGCGTCAAACAGCTCCACCCCCTCACCCTAACCCTCTCCCCCGGGCTGCCGGGGGCGGGGGGACCAGATTTTCAGATCGAAATTTTTTGCTGCTTGCCGCCCCTTGTTTTCGCTTTGCTGCATCCCCGGCTCTTTGTTAAGGACGTTTACCGCGGCACATTCGGTTTCTTTACCCAAATTTCCCATTTTATTTAAACAGCGCCGTTGCTTTGATTAAAGTGGTTTACCGAGTTCGACGATACTTTACGCTAAGTGGTGTTCCACATATTTGCTTTGCAATGAGAATATCGCGAAAAACCGGCGCAAAACGACCGATTTCCTCGACCCAAAGGAAGTTTTGTGAAGATCTGACATCGGTATCTTTGTCACTTTTTCACTATTTTGCCCGTTTTTTCACGACAGAGCAAGTTTTGTGGCCTATCATTATCGTGAGATATTGTGTCGCTCCCGAGAATCAGGAAGATAATCACCCTTATCCCCCCCCGATTGAGCGGCATTGAGTCCATCCACGATTCAAAAAATTCTGTCGAGTTAAAGGAGGCTTAGATGAAAAGGGTTTTGAGGACGCTTGCATTCGTGCTGGGCTTGTGCCTGGTCGCGTTGGAAGCGAATTCGGCCAGTGCCGGTTACTGCGGCGCATCATTCTACCCGGCGTGTCGGCCGGCGGTGTGCGACTTCGCGGACCA
>JAVBPO010000017.1:0-11718 GCA_031549565.1 Thermoguttaceae bacterium | reverse complement strand
CCCGTCCCAGCGGTCGATGGTTTTGTAAAGGTACAGGCACGATTCCTGAAATGCGTCTTCAATGTTGTTGGAGTCGGCCCCCATCATCGTGAAGTATCGGAAAGTTCTTTTCCGAACTCTTTGGACGAACAGCGTAAAGTACGTTTCGTCGCGAGTCGCCTGGTATCGGTCGAGGAGTTCGCTTGGTGTCATGCTTCACCTCCTTTTCCGAATCGGGGGCTCCGAATAATGCTCGACCCCTTGGGCCGGGCAATCGGCTTGGAGCCGGTCCAACGGAGGTGCTGGTTCGTCAAGAGCGAAGCGGGGGAACGCCGGACGGTTTCCCGTTTGCGGCGACGATAGATCGGACGTTTAGTCATGGGTTGTACCTCATACGTCGGGAAAGGGGAGGGATGAATAAACCGTTCGGCCTTGCGTTGCTCGCTTCCCGACCTATAATGAGAACGTCGGCCTTACGGCGAACAGTGGAAGGCCTACTGGAACAGTGCTGTTTGGCCGCCCACAAAGTTTTACTGCACCCCACTTTTCGGCAATCATTGAGCGTGGGGTGGGGCAGACGGCTTTTTGTGGTACAATGGATATTGCGAGAGAGGCACGGGACAGGTCCAGTGGCTAACGGTCGTGCGTAATCTTAATGACGAAATTGATGACGAAACTTTTTGATGTCTACGTGAAAACCGGCGAACTGTGGGGCGGCCCTTGGGTGATGGATGCCGACGCCCTGAAAACGGGTGCCGCTCTTCCCGTCGAAGTGAAAAACGGACACTGCCAGGTTCTCCTCTACCACCATGACGCGCTGACCGGTCTGTCCGAAACGCGACGGATTGACCAACTCGAACGCGATCGCGCGGTTCGCTATCCGAAAAAGCCGTTTCAAACCATTCCGCTGCTCAACGGCGTCGAACTGCTGCAAACCGATTGGGATCCCCCGGCCCGACTCGCGACGGTTCGTGTGCCGTTTCGCAAGTCGATCAACCGTGAATCACCCGTCACTTGTTTCGTCAAGATCGGTCGGTGTTGGGATCTCGCTCCGGTTCCGGTCGTTCACGACGGACGCGGCTTCATCGCGAAAGACCTTCCCGTCGGCTCTTACGCTTTTCTCCTGTTCGAGGGAGCCGTTTCCCGATCGCTTGAGGAACTGCTCCAGCTCGACCATTTGGCGTCACGCATTACCGTGTTCGACGTCGAACGGGAAACAACCACGTCGTTCACGCCGGGAGAAATGCAGGGGGACGATCCGGTTTTCGCCCTGAACGAAAACGTGCCCGAAGAGCTCAATACGGAATCGTTCACGTTGCTCGGCGGGGGGCACGTCCTCACGGAACATGACACGGCCGAGGAAATCGAACAAGTTGTCTACGTTCCGCTCAAAAAAGGGGCGACCAACGCGGACCTGGACTCGATGGGGCTCGCGGTCGAAGACAACATGAAGACGTTCCGCAGCACCACGGCGACCGAGTCGTTTTTCGCCGATATGGTCGATCCGGAAGAACTCGGCGACGATTTCGAGCTCGCTTGGCTCCAAGCACCCAAGACGGACCAATCGGCGCATGATCTGTTCTTCGCGGATTTTTAGGCTCGCGCCGGAAAGTCTAATACCCATTTTTCTTTTAATTATTCCACTCGCCACCGGAGATACGCGTCGAAAAACCCCTGGATTTCGCCGTCGAGAACCTGGTGAAAACTGCCCATCGAATATCCTGTCCGGGCGTCTTTGACCCGTTGGTCGGGATGGAGGAAATAGTTGCGGATTTGTGAACCGAAACCGACTTTGGCCATGTTTTTGTACTTTTCGACCATCGCCGCTTCCCGCTTTTCCTCCTCGATCCGCATCAGTTTCGCGCGGAGCATCTTCAGCGCCAAAGCCCGGTTTTTGTGCTGGCTCCGTTCGTTCTGACACTGCACGACCGTGTTCGTCGGGAGGTGCGTCAACCGGATCGCGCTGGACGTCTTATTGACGTGCTGCCCGCCGGCACCACTGGCCCGGTACGTGTCTTCCCGGATATCCTCGTCGCGCAAATCGATTTCGATCGACTCGTCCGTTTCGGGTGCCACGTCGACCGCGGCGAAACTCGTTTGACGCTTTCCTTCCGAATTGAACGGACTGATCCGAACCAGACGATGAATCCCGGTTTCCCCCTTGAGGTATCCGTAGGCGAACGGACCGCGAACGATAATACTCGCGCTGTTGATTCCGGCTTCTTCATTGTCCTGTCGGTCGAGCAGCTCGAAGGAATAATCGTGCGATTTCGCCCAAAGCGTGTACATGCGCAGCAGCATCTCGGCCCAGTCGTTCGCGTCGGTTCCGCCGTCCCGGGCGTTGATCGAAAGAATCGCGTCGCATGAATCGAACGGTCCGCTCAGCAATGCCTGCGTTTCAAGCTGCTCCATTCGGCGTTCGGTTTCCTTCAGCTTGCCGGGAATTTCGGCGCACATTTCCGCGTCTTCGGCGCCGAGTTCCAACAGGAGCCCGAGCTCTTCCGATTCCGCCTGGAGTTCGTCGATCGGTTTAAGGACCGACTTGAGCGATTTGAGTTTCCCGACGGTTTTCTGGGCCGATTCCTGATCGTTCCAAAAATCGACGGCGAGCATCTCCTTTTCAATTTGTGCAACCGCTTCGTTTTTCGCGGCGTAGTCAAAGAGAGTCCCTAAGCTGGGTCAGACGCTCACTGATCTGCTTGGCACGGTCGATCCATTCGTTCTCAACAGGCATAGAAAGGGGGAAGGTGGAAGGGTGGAAGGGTGGAAGGGTGGAAGGGGGAATATCGTTTAGCTCGAGCAGCAAAGCTGCCGGCGCTGTGCGGCGTCATACTTTATTCTTCGCGCACGCTAAATTCAAGTTTCCAGTGTTTGTCCGAAACGGTCGAGTCGCACCACAGCTCCATCACGCCGAGTTCCGTGATATTCGTGCGAAATCGAACCGGAATGTAGTCGTCGGTTTCGTTTCCCTCCGCGTCGGTTGCGGGGAGAACGGTTTCCATCGAGTCGGTCTCCTGCAAATCGGCGTCGGCCGCGGTAATGTGCGACGAATCGAGGATTGTACCCGGCTGATCGTCTTTGCGAAGCGTGGAGCTGAAAAAACGGAAGTGGGCCGTTTCGCCGACAATCAGACCGATCTCGTTCGAAGGAACACCGGTCGAAGTCCCTTCTTCCATTCCGGCGGGGGCGACGCAAAGCGCTTTAAGCGGCCTGGGCGCCCCCGGAATCGCGAGCCCGGCAGTTTCGATTCCGATGTAATACGATCGGGCCGTTCCGCCGCGAATCCGAACGCCGCCGCGCTCTTTCGTCCAACCGTAATACGCCGCCCCGCGGGCAACCGAGTGGTCCAATCCTGCCCGCGACTGCAAATGTCGCGGAATGTCGGACGGAAACCAGTGTTCCAACACGGCGAACAGCCGCTCTTGGAGTGATTTGGCCTTGAACGCACCGCCGTTGAGCAAAACGTGGCTTGGCGACGCGTCGTGCGCCGAAAGAAACGCCCCGAGGTGCTTCGTGATCGCGGTATCCTGCTCGAACGGGAGCCCGATTTCACGGAATCCGACCAACCCGCGTCGCCGCGGCTTGTCCGTGATCGCACATTGCGGGAAAAAACCTTCCCGAAGCCGATGGAGCGATTCTTCCCGCTCGACGTCGACCGAAATCGTTCCGCCGATCAGTTTCGAGCTGCGTCCGAGTACGGAAATCGGGTAGGTTTTCGCGTCTTTCTTCGCGGTATCACTCGTACCGAGCAGGTTTTCCTTGGCGGAACGGCAACTGTGCCAAAGGGAAACGGACTGCCAGGGATCGAGATTCGTCCCTTTTTCGGCGAACAGTTCCGCGGCGTAATGGGCCAAGGCGAGGTCCATATTATCCCCGCCGATCAGGAGGTGGTCCCCGACCGCGATTCGCTTGAGGATCAAATCCCCCTGCTCCTGTTCGACGCCGATGAGCGTCAAGTCGGTCGTTCCGCCGCCAACGTCGCAAACGAGGAGCGAGTCGCCGAGCTTGAGCGTTTTGCGCCAGGAATCGCCGACTTCGTCGAGCCAGGCGTAAATCGCGGCTTGCGGCTCCTCGAGAAACAGGAGTGAATTCGCCGGCAATCCCGCCGCGATCGCCGCTTCCCGAGTCAGTTCGCGAGCGCTGGCGTCAAACGAAGCGGGGACGGTCAGCACGATTTCCTGCTCCGCGATCGGGGCGTCCGGGAATTCGTCTTCCCACGCGGCAATCAGGTGTTCCAAGTAATGCTGCGTTGCGAGGAGCGGCGAGATTTTCGGGACGTCTTTTTCGGAGGCGTTCCACGGCAGGATCGGTTGACGGCGATCGACTTTCGAGTGACACAACCACGACTTGGCCGCGCTGACGGTCCGGTCGGGAACCTCGGCGGAGCGTTTGCGGGCAATTTCGCCGACGACGGAAAACGGCCCTGATTTCGGTTTGCGCGGCGGGCTGCTTAAATAGTAATCGGCGCCTTGGAGTTCCGTTTCGGTCGGAAGGTATAGGAATGACGGGAGCGAATCGCGGTTTTCCGACGTCGCCGGCGCAACCAATTGTGGAATCGGGAGAAGCCGGATCTCCGGTTTTTCCGCGTCAAGCTCCGCATAAGCGAGCACGCAGTTGGTCGTCCCGAGATCGATTCCGACGACGTATTTTTTCATGGTAAACGGAGAAAAATCGCATACAATACCGGCCCCAAGCGACAGCGCTCGTTGTACCACACATCTTTTTTATGGGTTGTGTCAAATAGTTCAGGTCACTCACAGAAACCTTATTTTTTGAGAGAAAAACAACCTCAGTAGCTTCAAAGGCCCCTTTCAGGCCACCTTATTACCTTATTCCAAGGGCGTGAAGTAAGGTAATAAGGTTTATTTTCTTGTCGAATTTCGGCTACTAAGGTTGTTTTGTCAAACAAAATAAGGTGAAAATAAGGTTTTCCGAATCTGTCCGATAAACTTGTGTGGTACAACGAGAGCGACAGCGCGGGGGGATTTCCACATCACTTCCGTTTGATTATACACGATCATCCCCCTCCGAAAACCGGGAGAAAGCTACGCCGGTCGTTAACACGTTTCGCTGAAGCGAGAATGAGTCGCGATGTGCAACTCTTTTGCGCTCGCTTACGCTTCCCGCTCTGTTTATTTGCGTCGGCTTGCGTTGATACGTGCAAAACCGTAAGATTTAGGAACTCGCAAATGTCAACTCATTGACGTTTGAGAATAAACTATTTTGAATCCACTCCAACAGGGCAACCATGTCACAAGAAGAATTTGAAATCGAAATTCGACCGAATGGCGAAGTGAGCGTTCGGACCGTGGGAATCAAAGGACCGCATTGCGTCGAAGCCGCGAAACAGTTTCTTGCCATGCTGCGTGGTACGGAGATCGAATCGACCCGTACCGCCGAGTATTACGAAACGGAATCGGCGTACACGGAAGAGAAGGTCGAATCGTGGAACCGCTGGGAGTAGTCCACACGGTTGCCACGCGTGATCCGGTTGACGAAACGCTCTTGGCGGGTACACTGGAGCCCTTTCACAATCAACCGTTTACGACCCGGCCTTTAGTGAGGAATATGGCGAAATCGATGTCTGCGGCTGACTTTGCCGGATATAAGGCGAAACTTACGGAACTCCGTGCGCGACTGCGGGGGGATGTGTCGAATATGGCCGATGTCGCCTTAAACAAAGACCGTATGGAAGGGGCGGGCGAACAGTCGTCCATGCCGATCCACATGGCGGACATCGGAACCGACAACTATGAACAAGAGTTCACCCTTTCGATTGCGGAATCCGAGAGCGTTGTTCTCGCCCAGATCGACCAAGCCCTGAAACGGATCGAACAGGAAACTTACGGCGAATGTGAAGATTGCGAAAAACCGATCCCCAAGGCCCGTCTCAATGCGATTCCCTACGCGAGTCGCTGTGTGAAATGCGCCAGCGAAACGGAGTTGAATCGTTAAGCTCCGTAACTTTCTGTTTTGCCGCTCATGAATGAAGTTGCTCCTCAACCCGATCCGCAGCCCGATTCGGATGGGGCGAAAAGCGAAGCGAAAGCCGCTTCCGAAAAACGGATCGCGCCCGATCGCTCGGTACTCTTCTTGCGGTTCTCGATTTTTCTGACGATTCTCGTCGTGGGGCTCGCGCTCGATCTGGGAACGAAAAGCTGGATTTTCCATCGGATCGGACTTCCCGGCGAATATCTTTTCGAAACGGAACCGGAAGCCGAGGCGGTCTGGTGGGTCGTCGACGACGTTTTCGGGTTTCAAACGAGCCTGAATCAAGGCGCGCTTTTCGGGATGGGGCAGGGAAATGTTCCCGTGTTCGCGTTTTTTTCGTTCGTCGCGATCACTGGAATCCTCGTCTGGCTCCTTTTCTTCCGTGGACTGCACAGTCTTTTTTTGACGATTGTCACCGGAATGATTTCCGCGGGAATTCTTGGGAATCTCTACGATCGGCTCGGCTTACACCGTCTCCGATGGAATTACGCCGACAAATATCACGAAATCGGCGAACCGGTGTACGCGGTGCGGGACTGGATTTTAGTGATGATCGGCACACGCCCTTGGCCGAACTTCAACATCGCCGACAGCCTACTTGTCTGCGGCGCAATACTGTTGGCCCTTTTCGCGTTTTTCTCGAAAGAGGACGTGTTTTAGAGAAGACGGCAGACTTCAGACTCGCCAGAAAGTTCCATGCCGATTTTGTCATCCTGAGGTACTCCGAAGGATCTGGTTTCAAGCAGTATTCGCAACTCAAAGCGTGTTGGCCGGATCCACCAGATTCTTCACTCCGTGAGTACACTGCGCTCAGAATGACAAAACTTGCCCGCCAATTTCTGGCGGAAGCCTGACTTCTAAACAAAGGACTCGATTTCGAGTTGTTTGCAAATTCGTTCGATCAGGACGTCGCTTGAGAACGGTTTGTGGAGGAAGTCGTTCGCGCCGGATTCTTTCAAATCGGCGATCCTGTCCTCTTCGACCATACCGCTGATGCAGATGATCTTGACCGATTCGAGCGAGCTGTCGCTACGGACCCGGAGGCAGACTTCCTTCCCGTTAATGTCGGGGAGCATCACGTCCAAAACGATCAGGTCAGGTCGATATTCCTTGACCATCATTCCGGCGTCGAAGCCGTTGTTCACGGTTCGCGTTTCGAACCGTCCATCACGCTCCAGAACGTCGCAGATCAATTCGACCAGATCCATATCGTCGTCGACGACGAGGATCTTGCGTTTGCCGCTTTCCAAGGCATCGGTCGGAATACCGTTGTCTTTCATGAAGGCGAATAGCTGGTCCCTGGGAATTCTGCGGAAGCGGCTCCCGGGGACCCGGAACCCCTTCAGCTGTCCGGAATCGAAACAGCGAATGATCGTTTGCTGGCTGACCTTACATATCTTTGCTGCTTCGCCGGTTGTAAATACTGTTTTAATCGACATAGTCAAACATTCCTTTTCTAACGGTGCATCCCTGAACACGACAATCAGCGTAATGAACACTTGAACCGTAATGATTGGTTCACAGTGAGAACAGATCACGCCTAAATCACTAAATCGGTATATCCTGTTGACCTGACCGTTTCTTCCGAATCTTCCGATCTTGCCAACAATGCTAATTATATCTATCTTCCCTGTTGTGTCAAGATCAATTTATTCTCCATAACATGCGTTCAAAAAAGAAGTTGCGTTTGTTACACTCAAAATCATCCAATTTTTTGTAAAAATTTTTGTTTTGGGGGGGTGAGGAAAAGGAGGGAAGATCAATCTGAGGTCGCACGGGCACCTTTGGTGCTCCGGCTAAACGACGGATCTTGTGGATCGCACGGGCACGGGATAGAATGGCGGGGCTAACTATGTTTCATCTGCTCGCCCATTATCCTGTCACGCTTATCATCATGCTTTTGCTGATGATCGCGTCGGCGTTTTTTTCGATGTCCGAGAGCGCTTTCTTTTCGCTCGGACACCTCGATCGAAGGCGTCTGTCCGAAGGAGGAACGCTTGCCCGGTCCGCGTTTTCGCTTCTTTCGAATCCGGAACGGCTCTTGACCTCGATCCTGCTCGGAAATCTGGTCGTCAATTTTTTGTTCTTCACGCTTTCGTCCGTCGTCGTTATTCAACTTCAACAGGAGAAGCAGTACGCAATTTCCGGCGTCTTCGGGATCGCTTCGCTTTTGTCCATAATTGTTTTCAGCGAGATGCTTCCGAAGAATTTCGGCGTCCTCGCTCCGCGCTGGATCGCGATTCTCTGTACGTTTCCGTTGACGTTTTTGGTGAACCTGCTCGCTCCGGTTCTCCGTTTTTTCGGGCTGGTCAACCGTTTATCGATGCGGCTTCTCTTTCCGGCGCTCCAGAAAGAGCCTTATCTGCGGGTCGACGATCTGGAGCAGGCGGTCGAACTTTCCAAAGGGGAAGCTAGCCTGCTTCGCCGGGAAGAAAAAGTACTGCAACATGTTTTGCATCTGTCCCGGATGAGTGCCGAAGAATTGATGTGTCCGCGAACCCACCTCCATTTCTTCCCGCCGCCGACGACGTTCGAGCAGGTCATGGAGGAATACCAAGACGATCTCCCCAAGGTCGGATATATCCTCATCAGTGAAAAAGAGAGCGAAGAACTTGCCTGCGCCGTGTCCCTTCGGAGAATCGGATTGAACACCTCCGCGCTTTCCTATGAGAACAAATCGGAGTGGCCGAATTACGTCTGGGATGAAACGAGCGACCCGGTCGTTTACATCCCGTGGACGCTTTCGGTCGCGGATGCGTTCGACGTATTACGGACGCAGGAGAAAGAAGTCGCGGCGGTTCTCAACGAATACGGCACGACGATCGGAATCTTGACGCTGGACGACATTTTCGACTTGGTTTTCGGACGGCATCCGAGCCGCAGTCGTCGACTTTTGAATCGTGCGCCGATTACGAAGGTCGGGCCGGAGGTTTGGCATGTCACCGGATTGACGAATTTGAAACGATTGCAGCACACGTTTGACATTGAGTTTCCCTCTCAAGCGAACGTTACGATCGCCGGTTTCCTCCAGGAGCGGTTGGAGCGACTCCCGAAGCCGGGCGACGAAATCACCTTCGGCCCCTTACACTTCCGCGTCATCAGCACCTCGGAAAACGAAGTGATGGTGATTGAGGTGAAAAGAAATCCGATGCCAGTTAGCAGTTAGCGGCGTGGGCTTGCCCCGCGTTTGCAAGGTGAAACGTCGCCGCCTTCGAATTCACGATTGCTGCCCCTGTTTTTTCAAGTACTCGTAAATCGCCCATTGCGAGCGGACCGGTTTGCCGGATTTCGTTTTCTCCGTGATGTCGCCCGGGTTAATCGGCTTCGCTTTGACGTTGTCCGACAGTTGCAACTGGAGGATCTTTTGCAAATCCTTCTGAAGGTCGGGATCTTCGACCGGGACCATCACCTCGATCCGCCGGTCCAGGTTACGCTGCATCCAGTCGGCGGAACCGAGATAATACTCGGGAGAATTGCCGTTGCCGAAAACGAGGATCCTCGCGTGCTCCAAAAATCGATCGACGATCCGGACCGTCGTGATGTTGTCGCTGACACCGGGCAAACCGGGAACCAGAGTACACATCCCGCGAACGATCAGTTGAATCTTGACCCCCGCTTGGGACGCTTCGTACAATTTTTTGACGAGTTTGTCGTCGACGAGGTTGTTCAGCTTCACGATCATCCAAGCCGGCTTTCCTTCGACCGCGAAGCCGATTTCACGGTCGATTTTTTCCAGGAACGTTTTTCGAATCGCGAACGGCGAAACCACCAGCGCTTTGAAGCCGGGATTTTTGCACTTTTTCGATTCGAGCAGCTTGAAAACTTTTTTGGCGTCCCCCGTAATCGCGGGATTCGCCGTCAACAGGTGTTCGTCGCAGTAAAATCGGGACGTGTCTTCGTTCGGATTCCCGGTTCCCACGGCGGCGTAAGAGATTTTCTTGCCGTTTTCTTTTCTCTGAATAAGCAGCAGCTTGCTGTGAACCTTCAATCCCTTGGGCGCGTAGTAAACGATTTCGATCCCCTCGCTTTTCATCTTTTCCGCCCAGTCGATGTTCGCTTCTTCGTCGAAGCTCGCCTTGAATTCGATGTACACGGTTACTTTTTTCCGGTTTCTCGCGGCGTTGATCAGGGCGTTGACGACCCGGGAATTCTTGGCGACGCGGTAAATCGTCATTTTGATCGCGCGGACGTTCGGATCGATCGACGCCTGGAGAAGCATGTTCACGATGTTGTCGAACGAATGGTACGGATAATGTAGCAGGACGTCTTTTTCGCGGACGATGTCGAGAATCGAACGGTTCGGATCGAGAAGCCGTGGAACCGGCAGTTGCGGGAACGGTTCGTACAACATTTCGGGCGGAACGTGCGACTTTGGGATTTTGACCAAATCTTTCTGGTTCTGATACCGCCCGCTCGGTTTGAGCGTGTCCCGCTGCCGGATGCCGAAAATTCGTGCGATCTTCGCGAGAAGCTCCGGCGGCATACGGTGGTCGTAAACGAGCCGAACCGTTTCCCCGAGCCGGCGTTTTTTGAGGTTCGATTCGATGTCGTCGAGATAATCCCTGGAATCCGCACGGCTGAAATCGACGTCCGCGTCGCGATTGAATTTCAGGGAATACGCTTCGAATCGGTCATATCCGAACACGGAAAACAGGTCCGGCAGCGCGAATCGGATCACGTCGTCGAGGTACATGACGCCGATTTTTTCTTCTTCGTCCGGCGGCAAAACGAAGAAACGGGACAGTTCGCCGATCGGAAGTTCGATCAGCGCATAGCCGATTTTTTCGGGATCGGACGCGCTGCCCAACCTGGCGAGCAGGTACGTCGATTGGTCTTTTAAGCTTGTGGTCGAGTCGAGGTTTTCGAGCATGATCGGCGTGATGTTTTTCCGGACGTGCTCCTGAAAATAGCGGTCGACGATCAGCTTTTGCCCGGCATCCAATTGCGATTCGTCGAGAAAGCGGACTTGCTTTTTTTCCAACTCCGCTTTGACTTCGGCCAAGGTTTTGTCGAACTCCCCAAATAGCCGGGTCAGCTCCGTTTCGATTGACGCGAATACGGTTCGGGCGTGGTCGATCTTGGCGGCCCCGTTTTTCCCGGACGCTTTTTCGCCGAAAGCCCGTTCCAGAGCGGCGTATCGGGTCCGATAGAATTCGTCGAGGTTATTCGAGAATATCCCGAGAAAGGTGATTCTCTCGAAAAGCGGCGTCGTTGGATCGGCGGCTTCCTGGAGAATGCGTTCGTTGAAATTCAAGAGACTCAAATCGCGATTGACGGACGGAGACATGGGTACGGCTGGAAAAAGTTAACGAAAAAACAATCAGGCAACGTAATTCTAGCTTTCGAAATACTATTTGGCGAACTTTGAGGCCGCATTTTCGCTGAAATTAGAATTCGCCTGGGACCGCAGGCATCTTGCCTGCACCTGGGTCTATGGGCTTCCAGCCCGTAGCGAACCCTTGGCAGGCTGGAAGCCTACCGACCCAGGTGCAGGCTGGAAGCCTGGTCCCAGGTTTTGAAACTTAACGGCGTTGTTTGCCAAGGTTGTTTCGAATCCGCGACATCGGTAAAATGGGCTCCAGAGTCGCCACTATTATGCAATTACTGTAGGGCACTTCTGAAAATTCCTCATGAATCGGGAAAAACAGGCATTCGGGCACTCGACAGGGGGAAAAATCGCGCTATGATAATCGCACATGTCGCGTTTCCCCCTTCGACACCACCCGTTTCCGTAACGATAATGGCAAA
>JAVBPO010000140.1:0-5146 GCA_031549565.1 Thermoguttaceae bacterium | reverse complement strand
GTTGCCGAAAACGGGGGAGCGCGTTGTCCGGCGGAGCGTATGAACGGCAAGCGTTACAGCGACTGTTGGCTCACCAATCTGTTCGTCGCCGCTTCGCTAGGAGGCACCAAAAAACCGCCCCTCAAAATACGAAAAGATTAGAAAAATTTGACCATCAACACGCTGATCGTACCAAAAAATGAGGACACAAACAAGAGCACATCCCGCCCGTTACAACCAGCACAATCGATTCAAACCCGCCCGCCCTTGCCCGCCCCGCATTTCTCTCAATATTAGGTTATTTTACTTGCGTTGGGAGAAAATTAGGATAGATTCAACGTGTCGGGCCAAAAAAGAGAGCGAGGAGAATAGTCAATAAAATGAGCGCTGCATCAGGTTTCTGTATTAAAAACAAGACCGTTTACTTTTTTGGCGCATCCCTTCCTTCCGCTGGCTGTTTCAATAACAGTGTTAGGATGAATTCCTCCGGACGCAGCGAGCTTGACCAGCTCCGACGAATCAATCGGTCCGATGCGTTCGTCGCTGGCGTTGAAGTAAAACCAGACAACAGGTTTTGGAGCAGAGGGTTGTTGCGGATGGGCTGCCTTTGGTTCTGAATCAACAGGAACCGGGTCAACGGCTTGAGCTGCGGTCCCCAGTCGCTTCGCAGCGTCGTAGGCTTGGATCGATTTTATCATGTCGTCTTTGAAATTGGCGACGTCCGCTATTTTTGTAAGCTCGTACTTTTTTCCTTTTTTGTTTTCGTCAAAAACCTCAATATATTTTCTGGCAGAATTGAAATGAAGTCGACAAATTGGCGTTCGATTATTGTCGTCAAGGAGTATCCCAAAGTACGAAAGCGTGTCGCGATAAACAACGCGGTCGAGATCGACGGCTCCGTTGAGAGCAGCTCGCACGGAATAGAATCCCTCCATTTCTTCCTCTGTAGTGACGATTCCCTCTTGCGATTCTGGAGCCGCTCCTTGAGCCCGACTGTTTTCCTCTTCGCGATTCAGAGCCGTTTTCAGACGCTCGGTCACAATGTCGTTAACCACTTGCGAAAACGACCGCTTAATCAATTCGGTAAACTGTTCGACGACCTTAGCGGTTACCATTCCAGGATTTACAATCTTGGCTATACCGCGCACAAACCAATCACTAGGCGATGCCATTTCGTTGTTGAGGATCGTCCGAATTTCATTCATGTATTTCAAATCAGTTGCATTCGCAACAATCCCTTCCATGTCGAAATAGGACTTGTGGAACTTCTTCAGTTCATCGATTTCGTTTTCCTTGAGCGCAGTAATGTTGATGTCGAGAAACGGCTTTTCGTCCATGACGTTTTGCCGTGCGAGGTCGGTGTAGAATCGATAGGATATTCCGTTTGTGAGAATTCCAAATTTCGCGTGAGATGCTTGAAAATATCGAATCAACTGGCTTTCGTGCAGATTCAAATTTTTGTTCCAGTGCTTGCACTCGATCAGCATAAGAGGCGATCCATTTTCCAGAATCGCGTAGTCGATCTTTTCACCCTTTTTGATTCCGATGTCACAAGTAAATTCCGGGACGACTTCAAGTGGGTTAAACACGTCGTACCCAAGTATTTGAAGCATCGGGAGAACAAGAGCCGTCTTGGTCGCCTCCTCGGTAGAAATATTGTCCTTAAGCTTTAAAATACGTTCTCCGAGTTGCTTGACTTGATCCTTGAATTCCATTAGATATACCCCTGTGGCGGAAAGATTGGTAAACGTGACTATCGTAAGATACAGCATGGATGAAAGAATTTCAAATATTTTTGAAATATTTTAGGAATCCTGTTGACGTATATCGCATTGCGGTATATTATTGTGATATACAAAGAAAGGAGGTGACAACCTGTCTCCCAGAAAAATGAATGAATTACTTTTGCGAATGTCGCCCAAGCTGCGTCTGTCGCTGGATAATATCGCAAAAGAAAAAAATATCAGCCTGACACGACTGATAAATGAAATATTGGCTGAATACACTGAAACGCCAATCGATGTCAGTACAGATATTATAGGCGACTTACAAATCCGAGTCGAAGCTCTCGAAAAGGAGATTTTCGGCAAATCCAAGAAATAGCCCCGATGGAAATCACTTACGCGAACAGCCGGATCGAGAAGATTTGCACCGACGAAAAGAGAGCCAGAAAGGAGCTCGGGCCAATCGGATCGCAAATTCTGGCAGAAAGGCTTCATCAATTGAGCATTGCCGCCAACCTTGAAGAATTACGTTTTCGTCCGGGAAGTTGGCACGAATTGATTGGTGATCGGTGGGGGCAGTTGGCAGTGAGCTTGAAAGGCTTGGAGCGATTGATTTTCGAGCCCAACAATGATCCGCGATCAACAAAACCAGATGGCGGGCTGGACTGGACCGGCGTAACTGAAATCATCATTATCGAAATCACGGATTATCATTGAGAGAGGTGAACCATGACCGTATTGGAAAGAAAAAAAGCGGCACCATTTAAGCCGAATTACATCACCCTTTTGCCGCCGGGCAAGATTATCGCTGAAAAGATATTCGAGATGGGGATTGATGCGGCGGAATTGTCACGACGTTGCAACCTGCCGTTGGAGACGATTCAGAAACTTTTGAAAGCGGAAATCTCTCTGACAAAAGAAATTGCCGACAAGATCGAACAGGTTACTTGGATGCAGGCTGACGGAATGATGAGGGTTGAAGAATCCTATCAGAGGAATCTGGCGTTCCACAAAGAGCACCCGGACTATCCGGTTTTGTGACCAAGAAATAAAAAGAGCGTTCCCAATCCTGCAAGATATTGAACGCTCCGTGTCCGAAATGAAAACCCCAGACGCTCTTAATATACCTCACAGGTACGGCGGGTCAAGCGTCCGGGCAGATTTAACCGTGATCCGCTGGAAAGGAGGAAACCGTGATGGTTTTTCTAAATGCCGTTTTATATAAACATCCGCACGAAACACAGGCCGCAATCAAGGATGCCGCAAGAAGCATTATGCGTATTCTCGGGCAGAGCGGGTTTTCCTGTGAAGTTTGCGAGGTGATTCTTGACGATCTTAAAAACGTTATCCAAAGACAATACAAAGAAGCCACGTTTGTATTCGATGTGGATAAGTTGCCGCAAAAGGCGGACCGTCAGTGCAGTAAATCGTAGTTTTTATCCGAGAGTTTCGCACGCAACTCGGCATAGACTTGCTTGGCATCAGGGTTTCCGCGACGCCGCAACACCTTTTGGCGAACGGCAGCATTCCGGATAAAAGATCGAAAATCGAGCCGGTTTACGACTGGAAAACGCTTGTCGTAACAATGGGATGGAAAACGAATCATCGTCTCCGAATCGAGTGTGAGGACCAGTACGCACCGCCGACCGCCGGAATCTATGAAGAAATCGACGAACAGGCTCAGTTGTGGTACATCGCCAAAAATACCGTGGTCGGAACCAACTCGCTTGGCGATCTGAAAAAAACAAAAGAAAATTTCGTTACGCGAAACGACCGGGAACTGCTCATCCAGAAGATGGCCGCGATTGCCGCCAGACGCATGAGCCGACTCCGTGCTCACGTTCAGGTCAAGGGAATCTGCCAAGCTGCGGAATGCCTCGGGCGGATCGCCACGACATTTCAGGACGGAAACAGCGTTTATCTCATCAACGGCCCGGTTACGCAGGTGTCATGGAATTTTGGTCAGGGGGGCGCAACCACCATCAATATCGGATACGGGAGTTAAGATGATCGGGAGAACAGCGGCACCGGCGTTTCCTTGGCTGGTCGAAATCATCGGGGATCAAACGGAATCCGAGGAAACGGAGCCGGTCGAAGGAGAGGAAACAGAGACTCCGGAGATGGAACCACCCACCGCCGACGGTCCGTACATTCGGCCCATCCTTCCGCCAGGCTCGGATTTTCCGCCGGGAACGGAGCCGGATATCAAGGACATCATCAAAGCGGAACGCATCGCCGTGTGGGATGCCGGACTCGGCCAGTATCTGGAAATCGGGTTTTCCAACATCCGCACCGGCGTCCTCCAGGAGACGTTCGCCGAAAACGCCGCGGAAACCGGCCGCGCCCGGGTCAAGCTGCACGTCGCCGATTACGAAAACAGCAGCGAGGAGAACGGCCTCAAAACCAAACTCGGCGAGGAGGAAGTGACCGCGTACTGCTCCAAGGCGAAAGACGGTGATACCATCGAAAGCGGCACCAGAGTCGATCTGTGGTTCGTCAACAACCGCTGGGATATCGTCAACGCGAACTGCGAACCGGGCTAACCAAATGAGTCGATTGAGAACCATGTTCAGCGGAAACATCGGCGGCTGCGATTGCTGCGGCGGCGGGAGCCAAGATATCGTACCATTTACCACCTGGGGCGATCTCGTCGATGAATTTATAGGCGGGAGGACTTGTATCCCTGAAACGGGAAGTCCAGGGACATATTACAGGAGAATCCTCGACAAGGGCGATGCTTTCGGCAAATGGGTCGATGACGGCAGTCCGCTCGGCGCTGTCGACTGCACGAATCACGATCTGCAATACTGCATCGATTTATTGATGGATAGGTTGGATCACGACATAAAAGCATACGAGACACAAGGTCGTACTCTCGTGTACACAAAAGCGG
Organism: Thermoguttaceae bacterium; assembly: GCA_031549565.1. Classification (GTDB taxonomy): domain Bacteria; phylum Planctomycetota; class Planctomycetia; order Pirellulales; family Thermoguttaceae; genus JAVBSX01. Next base: position 550 of record JAVBPO010000140.1, on the reverse strand, counting down.
AAATCGTCAGTTTGGAGTACACATTCGTTTACCGATTCAATTATATCCTGCCCCCTCTGGAAAAGGCTGGATGGAGTGCAGGATATCGCTATATAAACGGAATTAATGAATATTTTACTCATGAAAATCCCGGCAGGATTCAGATTCCTTGTGAGTTTAAGGACGTGCCGTACGAAGGCCCGCAACTCTTTCTTGGTACATTCTCTGAAATGTGGTCGGGCATTAGATTTAAGTGTACATATTATTCCGAGGGGTATTATTCCACGTAATGGACTGGCGTATCGAAATCATCGAAGAAAACGGCGTCAAGCGGATCCGCCTCATCAACGAACACGCACCACCGCCGCCGAAAAAATGTCGCGGCTGCGGACGTCCCGGCGGGCTTAATACCCAACCCCCGCCGAACAACCTCAACACGACCCGGAAAAAATGAACCCGACCGAACTGCACACCGGCGATATTCTCCTTTTCCGGCCCGGCTCGCTTTTCGGGCGGCTGGTGGCGTGGTTGACCTGGAGCAGCTATTCCCACGCGGGACTCGTCTCGATCG
>JAVBPO010000063.1:0-20859 GCA_031549565.1 Thermoguttaceae bacterium | reverse complement strand
GTTGCCGAAAACGGGGGAGCGCGTTGTCCGGCGGAGCGTATGAACGGCAAGCGTTACAGCGACTGTTGGCTCACCAATCTGTTCGTCGCCGCTTCGCTAGGAGGCACCAAAAAACCGCCCCTCAAAATACGAAAAGATTAGGAAAACTGTATTATTTTGTTTCAAACAATACGCGTCCGGGGTTGGCGTCGATGGAATTGCTAGTCGGCATGGTTTGCTGGGTGGTCGTATGGTATTCGAACATTCAAACGACCGAAAGAAGATGGATCAAGATATTCGGAACTTTTATAGCGTTGATCGTGATTTCAAGAATACTGCGGCACATCATTTATCCGATGTTTTTCTAGCGGCCCATCCCCCAGTAAGCGAAGAATTGAGCACCGGCCGTCGTATAGTAGGTTCCATGTGTCGATTCCGCCGAACATTCGGTCGTTCCCGGATCGTCACAGATACAGCATGTCCCCGCCGCCTCCAAGTTGGGATCGTTCGGATCGACGATTTCATAGTCCGTGACGGGCGTTACGGCTTTATGGAACGGCTTCTTTTCGGCGGGCAGTGCGGACTTGAGAGTTAAAAAAAGGCTTTGAAACGGCAAAATGACCGGGTTCTTAGCCGGTAATTTTATCCCGTGAAAAAACGAAAAACAATCGCCCCAGAGAAAATTTTTCGATGAGTAACAGCCCGAGTGGGGTGTATGTCGACTATTTCGCGAGCGTTTTATCAACGTATCGCAAGGCTTCGTTGACATAGTCGACGATCTGGGGACCGATTTCCTTACTGCCAATACCAGCGAGCAAAATCGTCGTAGGAAAAGCGATCAATACGAATGACTATGAAAAAGTGGAAGTCAAGAAAGGCAGTATGTCAAATCGCTTTTTTCCCAAGTCAATAACGCGACCACTCGACATCCGTCATTTTCTTCATGCAACGTATTGAACATGAATCTCAATATTGCACGCGAACGGTGAAATAGGCGTTTCCATGGCGGAGTTTTTCACGGTATTCGTCTTTATGACTTTCGGCGGTGAACAGCGGTTCGCCGTAACCGACGGTTGCCGTGACGTATCGGCTCCAGGTCATGTTCAAGCCGGCACCGATGGAAAACAGGAAATCGGATGGGGACGTGCTCACCGGTTGATCGCGATGAAACACGCCGCCCTGGTCGAAAAACCCGAACGCTTCGATGCGACCCTTGTTGCCGACGTCGAAGAGATGGCGGCGTCCTTCGAAGTTGAGATAATACCCGGAATCGCCGGTCATCAAACCTTCCGCAATTCCCCTTACGGTGGCCATGCCGCCGATCTGGAAAATGCGGCTTTGCGTCAGCGGCGTCAGAGCCCATTGTCCGTTGGCCTTTGCAAGAAAAGTCCAGCACTTGTTCGGATACCAGATTTTGGTCCACGACGATTGAAGGATATGAAAATGATCGTACCGGTAGTCGTCAGGGGGCAGATTCCCGGTCATATAGCCGCTGTTTCCCAACTGCCAGCCGAAAGAAAAATACTGTACAGAGTATTTCGTGCGATAAAGATCGGAAAGTCCGATGGTATAGCCGGTCAGTTTTTCGTGATAGTTGAGAAATCCGTCGAACCACGTGTGCGATTCGTAATTTTCCACCAACAACGACAGGTCCGTTTTTCGGTTTTCCGAATTGAAGATCAATTGTCGAACGCCGGGTCGATAACGTCTTGACGTGCCGGTGATGTTCAAGTCGGCAAACGGCCCATAAATCGTCTGGGGAGCGCCATAGTCATAGCTCATTTCCAATGACGTCCCAAAGCTCGTGACCGGGGCCTCACCGAACATCGTCAGGTAGGATGTTCCTGCCGTTTCATCATAAGAAGCAAAAAACGACTCATCGGCGCCAAGGATGTCTTGGAGTTGCACAAAAGCCCCGTTCCGGATTTTGCCGGAGGATTCCCTGCCGGAATTATCGACGTAATACCCGCCGGAAACCGGTTGAGGTGCCAAGGCGGTCAGTTTCAGGTTACTGCTGCCCAACATTTCACCGGGTTCGAGTTCGGCCAGAAGTTGGGTTCGATATTTTCTGTTGAATTTCAGAATTTCCTCTTCCAATGTTTTGGTATTTAGGACGCTTCCTTGCGGAAAGTAAAAATTTTTCCGCACGAACCGATCTGCGAACGGACGTCGAATGGAGACAAGCTCATTTTGCCTTTCAAAAATGGGAAGCGGTTGACGTTTATGAGCGACCGTGACCCGACCGACTCGACCTTCAACGATTTGGATGTGTAAGACGCCATTCTCGACATCCTGCACGGGAAGCACGGCACGGCCGACAACGTGCCGCGCGTCAAAGAGAACGTCGATTTCCGTGAGGATCGTGTAAAGGTCGCGAAGACTGACCTGTCCCATCGCGATATAGCGATCGGCGATGGCGTCAAGTTCGTGTTTTGAGATAGATCTCGGTAATTGGTCGAAAACGACTTCATTCAATTGGAACACCTTTTCGTCGGACTTGTCGTCCAGCAGAGGCGGTGGAAGTTGCGGCGAACTGATCGTGGTTCCGGAAGGCTGCTCATGGAATTGCCGGATTTCCTGTTCGATCCTGTAATTGTTCCAGAGGTTTTCGTGATGAACCGCTTCCGAGCCCGGGGTTGCCGGGCCTTGGGCATGGAGACCAGCGCAGAGTGCAAAAACGCATGTCATTGCAAAAAATACGAGTAGCTTGATTCGAGTCAGCATGATAGGAATCCCTGTCATTGTTGAAGAAGAATTGGCGCAAATATGTCACTGGTTACAAATCTATCACTGAGCGATTCTCATTTTTCATTAAATTGGAGAAACTATTTGTATTTATCCTTTACAAGCGTATGACTTGTATTGTATAATCCGGAAAAAGCGTTTGAATTTGGAAATTCTTCAGGCGTAGGTATTTCAATTGGAAATTTCTCCTCATTGTTTTTTACCATTACCATCAATACATTCGATGTATCAGGCAATCGCCGCAAGGCATTCCCGCCATTTTTCAGGACACAGAGTGTCGGCATACTGGGTTAACGCTGTTTTCAATCCATAGCTTGAACCTGTTTTGTCCGGTGTCCTGAACGCTTATAGAAATAAACCTTTACCGACGACGGTATTCTCAAGAAGAGTCCATCTCTTTGCTTTCCGCTCTGGGGGCGGAAAATTTTTCTGTCGTCAGCTCATCACTTGTCATGGAATTTGATAAATGACAGGATTTTATGGAATATGACCCCGTGGACCTTACGAAACATTGTCGATAAATATTTATCGATCAGAATCCCGATTTGCCAGATTGGAAAAAATCATGAAACTACAGAGTGTTTTCCGGACTTCGCGGGTCATTTCCGTGACATTCCCAGCATTGTTCCTTACGCTGTTTTTCTTCAGGGCATCCGGGGACGTTTTATCGCCTGTTCTCGCCCAAACTTCGGCACCCACGAATGCTGCACCGCTCGATTCGACAATCACGGCGATTATGACGAAAGCGACTGAATCCTTTGAGCAATCCGATTTTCCAGCGGCGTTGGAATCGCTCAAGAAACTTTATGCGGAACATCCGAACCTGACGCCACCGCGAATCGTCATGGCGCAGTGGTTTGCCCAATCGAATCTCGGTGAAGCGGTCCGTGCGTCGCTTGAAATGGCCACGGAAGAAACGCCGAACGATCCAGAAGCGTATCTCCTGCTTGGAGAAATCCTGCTTCGTCAACGTTATCTCACTGCGGCTGAAGCGATGTTGAAGACGGCGGAATCGCGGCTGAAGGATTATAACGTCAATCCCGACCGCAAAAAGCAAATGCAATCTTCGCTGTCGCGGAACCAAATTTCACTTGCGGAATTCCGGAGTCGATGGGAAAGTGTTGCCAGCCTTGTCGACCAAGCCGTCAAACAGGAAGGGGAAACACCCGCACTGCTTCGTCAAAAGGGAGTGGCCCTGTTTCAAATGAAAAAAGAGAGTGAGGCCATGAGTTCCTTTACCAAGGCCGATTCGCTCAATCAGGACGAGAAAGCCGCCCCCGGTCTTCCGGCTGAGGCGGCGATGTCACAACTTTACCAATTACGTGACGACAAGGAAAACGCACAAAAATACCTTGCCGAGGCGTTGAAGAAGTATCCGAAATCCAAAGAAGTGATCGTTCTGTCGATTCAAGCGAGACTGAATGAATCCCGGTTGGAGGAAGCACAACAATTGGCAGAACGTTTATTGACAGACAATCCAGATTGGCAACCGGCGAAACAGCTTCGCGCGACGATCGCTCTCTATTTGAACGATTATACGACTGCCGAAAAATTATTTCAGGAATTGATTCTGGATTCTCCGGGCGATGTACAGGCCGTTAATGGTCTGGCCTTGGCCCAATGCGAACAGAACGACCCGCAAAAGTTGCAACGTGCCTTGGAGTATGCCCGAGAAAACGTCCGGAAGAATCAGCAGAATTCCGATTACTGGGCAACGCTCGGTTGGGTTCTGTTGAAAGCCAACCAATTGGAAGCGTCGGCCCAAGCGTTAAAACAGTCCGCGGCGGCGGGTCAGGTGAATGCGGCGACGGCTTATTATTTGGCTCGTCTTGCCCTTCAGAGTGGCAAGGTGCCGGAAGCGAAACAGCTCCTGGAAGCCGCCGTGTCCAGTCCGTCACCATTTGCCAAACGCCGGGATGCCGTCCTGCTTTTGAATGAATTGAAAAAATAGCGACTTTACCTTTTTGTTTCCCGATTCCACACAACTACTTTGATTTTTTGCGAGACGTTTCCAGGTTATTGTCCGTGATAAAAGGCCGTTAATATGACGCCTACCATGACCTGAAAAATTGCCTGCAAGGAGCGAGTTGCATCATAGTTGAGACTTGCAGGCACTCACCCCGTTCACTCGGTGCCAGCCGTTTGGACATTGCCCTTTTTTCACGAGGTGTGCAATGCGATCCAACACTCTTTCTCAAAAAATTCTCGTCTTCTTGTTGTCCGGTCTGATGCTGCAGCCAGTACCGGTTCTCTCCGTGGTCTTTGCACAGACGGGCGCTCCGATCGTCGCCGACGGACGCACGCAAACGTCCGTGAATGTGAACGGTTCGATCACGGACATCAGGACGGATACGATCAACGGGGCGAACGCTTACAATTCATTCAGCCGGTTCAACGTGCCGGGCGGAACGACGACAAATCTTCATGTTCCCGACGAGGCAAGGAATCTCGTCAATCTCGTGCACAACGAACGGAGCCAGATCGACGGGATTTTGAACTCTTACAAGAACGGCCAAATCGGCGGGAACGTCTATTTCCTGAATCCGCACGGCATCATCATCGGAAAAGACGGTGTGGCCAATGTCGGGTCGCTGACCATGATGACGCCAACACGGGAATTCATGAACGACCTGATTTCCAAAGGCGGAGTGATCAGTTCCCGGCATGAACGGCAGCTTTTTGAAGGGAACGTGCCGCTGAGCGAAACGGGCGTCGTCAGTGTCAGGGGGAAAGTCCGAGCCGTTGACACCATCGCGATCAAGGCCAACGGCGTCAATGTCGATTCGGGTGCCTCGCTGCGAGCGGGAAGAAAAGTGCAATTGGATTTCGGCGACATCGTCAACGTCAACGGCTTGAACACCGGGAACGAAATCGCCGTTTCGCCGGAAGGCAAAATCCGTATCGTCGCGGCAAAAGACGTCAACGTTTCAGGTCAAATCGCAGCGGACGGCATCGAAAACCACAAGGCGGGCAATATTGAAATCAAAGCGGGCAACGATATCAACGTGAAGGCCGGTGCGGAGATTTCCGCCAAAGGCGTCGGGCAAAATTCCGACGGCGGCAACGTCACGGTGTTCGCGGACCGCAATTCCTCACTCTCCGACGGCGCGATCATCGATGTGAGCGTCCAACACGGCAAGGGCGGTTTTCTTGAGTTCAGTGCCGTCGACACGGTTGATATCGTGGGCAACGGCCTGCGTTCCTCTTCCGGCGGAACGATCTTGGTCGATCCCAAAACGATCAACTGGACCGGTTCGGGCAATGACGTGTTTATGAACGGTGCCAACTTAAATCTCGTTGCAGACGATTCGATCTCCTTGAACGACGTCTATCTTTCGACGCGTAAGATTGCCGGAACGGATCGAGAGGCGAATTTGACGGGTGATTCCACCGGCGATTCGGGCGGCATCATCCTTTCGGCGCTGGTGATCGAGTTGACGAACACGAAGATTCTTTCGTTCGCGACGGGCGACCACAACGCCGGTGGCGTCGGCTTCTTCGCCTACAATACCGAGGGGGCACAGGTGGGAGCGTATCCCGGAATGACCTGGACCGGTACGACCATTGACTCCCATACCGAACGAGGTCGGGCGGGAGACGTCGTGATCGGTGCGATTTCCAGGGATATGATATTTGACAACGTTTCGATCAAGAACGATTCTTCCATCCCGACCGGGCACGGCCGGGTTTTGATCGGCGATTATGACAAGGACACGTTCATGGAAGGTGTTGATGTTGATGAGAACAATAAAGCACCCTATCGCGGTTCCGCCGGGAAACTCCGTGCGGGGGGGACTTTTTCCTTCCTCGATACCAAATTCACGTCCGGGGATTTGTATATCAAAGGAGGACATCCCGGGGGCAGCGACATGACCAATCCCGTCGAGGGAAAGATCACGATCTCTAAGGGCAACATTCACGCCAACCGGATTTTCCTGGAATCGGAAGAAGAGATAGCCGTCCTCGGTTCGACGCTTAAAACTCAGAAGGTTTACACAAAAGCCGATGCCGACGACATCGCGGACGTTTTTATCAGCGTCATGCGAAACGATCGTGCCAACATCGCCGACATGGCGGCAAAGAGGGAAAGCGGTATCAAAATCGACCAGACTTCCCACGTCGAGGGAAATGACATTCTTATTCAGGTCGTCGTTTCGGCGGGCATGAATCTGGACGTCAATCCCGATGGGAAAATCGTCAACGAAATCGGCGACATCCTGACGGATGAGGAGCTGAAAGCCTTGGGCGAATCCAACAATGCCGTCCTCGGCATTTTTACGGATACCATTCCCGAATTGCTGGCCAAATTTGAGATGCCGGCACTTGCCTCGTTTCGAGGTTTGGACGTGTCCGCTTCGATCGATATCGACGGCACGTTGATCGCGGAAAACGACATCGATATTTCTTCGACGGCGGCCGTTGCGTCCAATGCCTATGATCTCGGAATCGCGGGCATTGCCGTCAATGTCGGCGTCGCCTTGGCCGATTCCAAAGTCACCATCGGCAAAAACGCGAAATTGACCTCCAACCACGGGGATATCGCAATCGAGTCCGTCGTTCAGAATACGGTCACCCAATCGACGTTCAACACGGTCCCGGTCAACGCCAATCCGCTCGATGTCGTCTTGGGCATCGGCGTCATGAAGGGAAGGAACACCATTGACATCGTTTCCGGGTCGAGTTTGAAAGCCGAAAACGGCACGATCGACATCAAAGCCCTGACGACGCCGACTGCGGCGATTTCCGCGACGGGAGGACGTGCCAATTCTTACGCCGCCTTCACCGTCGGCGCCTTGATCGAGGATTTCGAAACGAACGTTTCCGTCGACGGCGTGCTTAATGCCGCGGCCGCCGACATCAGAGGCGAAACCTATTTCGAGAACAACGCCCTTACCGTCAAAACCATGATGGGCGACGGCTGGATGGCCGGCGGTACCGCAACCTTTGACAACTATACCCATGTGATTACCAAAATCAAGAGTGGAGTGTTCAGCGTTCTCGGCAAAATCACCGGAAAGAACTTCGGAAACCCCGATGATTTGAGAGATTTCGGTTTCGGCTTGGGAACTGCCGTGATGGTCTCTCTGGTCGATACCGACGTGACCATCGGAGGTAAGGCGAATATTACCGTGCAAAACCATTTGAACGTCGACGCGCTGACACACAATGTGCCGGTGGTTCTCGCGTCGGCCGTTGCCAATAAATTCAAACTGAATGCAAGCGACGACAAATTGTCGCAGAAGGACAAAGCCGTTGAAATGGCCTTGCCCGTGACCGTTCTTCTTCAAAAGACGAACGCGAACATTGAGTCGGGGGCCAAAATTGAGACGGGATCCGGTTCGCCAAACAGCGTCCGACTTTCGGCGAAAACCGAGGTTCCCTACAACACCGACTGGTGGCTGGCCGACATTATCGAAAAATGCACCGGAAAAAGCGACGATTTTGACGTAGCGTCTCTTGCGACATGGCTCCTCTCCAACAATCTCGGACTCGATACGGGATTTTTCAACAGTTGGTCGCAAACTTCCGTTGACGCCGAAAGTTTAGCCGTCGGCGTCATGCTCTCTGCGATGTACATGGAAAACGAAACCCTGGCGATCATCCAGGATAACGTGACGATCGAGGGAAACCCCGATTTGCTCGTTTCCGCGATCACCGATACGCAGATGGGCCACGTTTCCGGCAACATGCGATCCTTTCTCAAAACCATGCCGAACGTGACCTACCCGAATGTGGGAAGCGCCGTGGGAGGTGGAGCTAAAGCGAAAGAAGCGTTCAAGACCTCGTTCCAAAGCATGTGGGGAAATCAGGGGGATAAAGGGGTCGGTGCCGGCGTGATGTTCAATTGGATCGACAATACCGCGAAGGCGGAAATCGGCGGAGCCACGTTGAATGTCAACAATCTTGACGTGCTTGCCGAAACAAAGGGCCTTGATATCAGTCTCAGTGTCGGTGCCAGCAAGACAGAGGAATTCGGCTTGAATGGCAGCTTGGGCGTTTCGGCATTCCAGGCGAATGCCTTCGCGAAAATCGACGATTCCGCCAAAATCACTGCAATCAAAGATGTCACGATCAATGCCGCGGACCGGACGATCATCATTGGCGTCGGCGGCAATTTCGTCGTGAGTAATGAAATGGCTTTCGGGATCACGGGAATCGTCCCGGTCGTCATCCGGAACGTCCATGCCGTTTGGGGGAATTACTACGGCAGTGGCGATGCGATTGCCTCACAGATCGTCGAATCGACCGTCGGAGGAACCGTTGACATCGGGGCGGAAGCCTTGGGCGTGACCGCGACCCTGGCTTTGGCCGGCGCGGTGACCACTCCCGCGACGTCATCGGAGATTCAAGACCTTGAAACGCAATTGGAAGAGCTCAAGGCGAGGAGGGAGAGGCTGAAATCGCTGATGGGCAAAGGTATTGTTAATATTGATGCCCAAATCCAGGAGCAACAATCGGAAATTGCCAAAACCAAGAAATCTCAAGGAACCGCGGCTACTGGTGTTCTCGCCGTAAATATTCTCATCGAGAATATTTACGCCGGGATCAGCGGTAATGTCAATATTGATGCTGCAAAGTTCGACATCGCTGCCGGGAATAAGACCATCGACGCCTCGCTTGGCGGGGCGGGCGTGCTTCAATTGGCCAACGATTCCAATAAAGGCATTGCCGGCGCTATCGGTGTCAACATGCTTTTCGGCCAGACCGTGACGTTTGTCGATCTGAAAAAACCGGATCCGAACTCGACAAGCAATAAAAGAACGGCCCTGATTTACAGAGACACCTTCGATATTACCGCAATGCGGGAAGGATATATCGGCTCGTTTTCAGGAGGAGCTGCCGGTTCCGTGGCAAGTCAAGGTTTTGAAATTGCCGGCAGCCTGTCCGTGGCTTCGATCCAGAGTGAAACGCTGGTCGACATCATCAACGCCGCGATTGTTAAAAAAGATGATACCTCGGCGGGGAACATGACCATCGACGCCGTCAACGAGGCGCTCCTCATCAACATCGCCGGAGGCGTGGGCATCGGTGGAAAAGATTCTGTCGGATTGTCCATTGCCGTCAGTAACATGACCTTGGACACCGGAACCTCAATCGAAGATTCCACGATCACGGCCAATAATCTTTTGAACACCGCTCGAACGGAGTCGTTGATCGTGACCGTCGCCCTCGGGGCCGGCATCGCCCCGTCGGGGAAAGTCGGACTCGGCGGGACAATGGCCTTTGCCGTTTCCGACGGCGATACTTCAGTCACCATCGACAAATCGACGCTCACGCTCGCAGGCGATCTCACGGTCGCGGCACTGAGCGACATGTTCAAAGGAACGGACCAAACCTACGACGACCTGCTCAAGATCATTCAGGAGGAGGAAGAGAACGGTGCCACCGGTAGCGACCGGGACAATTCGAGCCATTTTCTCGCGGATAATGAAAAAGTGAAAATCGAAACAACCGACGAGAACGGAACCGCCCTCTCGGAGACGAAAGATGTCAAGCTCGGTCTCTCGGCACGCAGCCCGCGAATCGTCACGGCGGCCTTGGCCGTCGGGGGGGCCAAGGAATTTGGCGTCGGCGCCAATATCGGTGTCAACCTGATGACGGAAGAAACCTATGTGTCCATCTTCGGCTCCACGATCTCCGCCAAGGCTGTAGATATCGGCGCCAAAACCGAGGGCGGCATGATCGCCGTCGGTGTGGGTGTTGCCGGCGGGGGCAAGGCCGGTATTTCCGGCAACTTCGGCGTGAATATCGTCGGCGGACGAACGGAAGTGGTGTTCGACCAAATCATTACCTCCGAGAAAGACCATCCTACCAAAATCACCGCCTCGTCCGGGGACATTGAGGTTGTCGCAATGAGCACCGGCGGGATCGTCAATGCCGCCTTGGTGGTCGGCGGCGGCGAAAAAGCCGGCGTCGGTCTCGGTTTTTCCTACAACATGGTCGCCCATTCCGTCGCGGTGGACATGAGAAATACGGAATTGAATTCCACCGAGGGAAGTGTCAACCTGTTCGCGAACAATGCCTCCGATATGATCAGTATTCTCCTTTCCATCGGGGGAGGCGGGAAAGCGGGGGTCGGGGCTTCCCTTTCGTTCAACACGATCGGGAACATCAATCTTGATGACGCCGACATGGAAACTCCGGAGGACATCAAAAATGACTCAGATGCAAAACAAGAAGAATTGAACGCCATTTTCGATGTTGTCGGAGCCGACCTTCCTTCCGTGATCGCCAATGCCCTGAACAGGACGGAAATCAACATCTATAACAGCACCATAAACGCCAAACAAGACGTGACGATGGACGCCTCCTCGACGGGGGGGATGATTTCGATCGCCCTGGGGGGCGGTTTCGGCGGCGATGCGGGAATCGGACTCGCGGGGGCTTACAACAACATCAGCGGCGGAATCGGTGTGATCGGCAGCGGTGCCAAAATCACGTCAACCTCGGGAAGTGTGCTTTCGCACTCCCAGATCAATAACGCGATGTATTCCGTCGTGATCGGCGGCGGCGTCGGGGGCAAGGGGGGCGGTGTCGCCCTTAGCGTTTCGGCCAACGTGCTGACCGCGACCAATCGGGTCGATTTTACCTCGAAAAGTGAGATCACCGCCGATTCCGACATCGTTCTGAAGTCGACGAACAGCGGCGAAATGGTCGGCTCAGCTTTGGCTTTTGCCGGGGGGAAATATTTCGGTGCGGCTTCCCCATGGATGATCAATGTGCTCAAGGGGAAAACCAAAATCAACCTGGACGATGCCACACTGACCGGGGGGGATTCCGTAGTCCTGGATGCCGAAACAGTGAACAACATGTACGGCATCACGGCCGCCGCGGCGCTTTCCTACATCACAAGTCTCGACTCGTTGGTCACCGCTTCCATTGGGGCCTCCGTGTCCGTCAACGACCTGATGGGATCGACCGAAATCAATATCGTCAAATCCATTTTGAAGGCCGATAGGAACATTTTGGTCCACACGAACGTGGACGGGCACCTTGTCGCGGTGACCGGTAGTGCCACCGTAGCCATCTCTATGGGGGCCGCTGTCGCCGCAAGTACCACATACAATGGAATTCATGGAACTTCGGCCATCACCGTCACCGGTTCGGAATTGGACGCCCTTGCCAACGATTACACCGATTTTGATGATCTGGCGACGGAATATGCCATCAAAGGACTTTCGGAAAAATTCAACGACCGCCAAGGCATCGCCGTGGGAGCCTATTCCCATTCCGACCTGGAAAATTATTTCTTTCTCGTCTCCGTCAGCGGAGGGTTGGGCGCGAATGTCGGTGTTCCCGCCAATGAAATCACCGGGAAGACGTCTATCGCCATTGATCAGGCAAAAATCAACCAGAATGTCGATTACCAGAGCTCCGCGAATACCGTCCAGGATGTCGTGATCGAGTCGCTTTCGAAAACCGAATCGCGCGGCGTGGTGGTCGGTTTGGCGGGGGGTGGCGTGGCGATGAGCGCGATGGTCGATCTCCATCTCCTGGATTCCGTCATCGAGACTCATATCAAGGACAGCAAGATCGACGCCAAAAAAAATATCCTGGTCGGCGCGAGGAACAAAGATAATTCCGACATCTATCTCTTCGGTGTCGCATTGGGTGGCACCGGAATCCCGATCAATGCCGGAGGCGTGGTTCAAACGTCCAAGGTCACAATCACATTGGATGGGAAAGCGACGGACAAGCCGGACGAGTACAGCACAGTGCTCGACGCCGGGAAAAATCTCGATGTGTTTGCGGAAAACAAACTTGACATTTTTGAGGTCAACGCCGCCCTTGGCGTCGGCGGCAACTTGGGGGCGGGCGTCGCCTTTGCCGTCAACAATCTCGAACAGCGTACGGCCATCCTCGTCAAGGGAACCACCTCGCTGATCAGCGGTGACGCTCTTTCGATTCAAGCGAAAGGGGAAATCGTCTTCAAGGAACAGATTGACGCGTTGGGGGCGGGAATGTCTGGGCTCGGCGGCGCGATGGGGATCGTCTACGCGAAAGGTTTGACGGAAATCGCCTTCGAGGGAGAACGGACCAAACTTAAGGGGAACTCCGTGACGGTCAAGGCCGATGACATTTTCACACAAAACAGGTCGAATGTCGGGGGATTCGCCCTCGCGATGACGGGAGCTGCCGGCGGCTTGAACGTCGAGGTTCTCCGCAGCAATGCCGTGGTGCGAGGTTATACGAATATTGTTGCAACTGAAAAAATTCTGGTCGGCGCGAACGTCACCCGAGACATTGATACCATCGCCATTGCCGGTTCACTCGGGCTACAAACAGGTCTTGCCGGGGTCCTCAACGTGATCGATGTCGGAGCTGCCAAAGGGTCACGCGACGGACTTACGGATACGGCCGACCTCATCACCAAGCTTGAGCTTAAAGAAGATCCCGAACGTGCTTCGTCGGATCGAAACACCGGCGTTTTCGACAAATTCCAGAAGCAAAAGACTAACGACAAGGTCAATGAGACGGCTACGGAAAATCAGACGGTCGCGTTGCTGTTGGGCGGAACTCTGGAGGCTCCGACGATCACATTGCAAGCTACTGTGAACAATACCCTGGAAATCAATACTGTCGGCATCGGTGTCGGCGGCCTTGCGGCGGCAGGCGGTGCCGTGGCGCATACGACTGTTGAAGACAATGTAACCGCCGCGTTCGCCGGGAACGCCACTGTGACAAACAAATTCACCCTTGAAGGGAAAAGTACGAACAGCGTCGATTCACAGGCTATCGCGGGAGCCGGAGCGATGTTCTTTGCACCGGCCGGGGCGGTCAGCGTATTGGACTTCACAAGCAACATTGAAACGATTCTCGGGCAGTATAGCGTTATTCGCGGCCCCAATGTTGACATCCTTGCCAACCAGTATTTCAAGGATACCAACATCAAAACCGATTCCGGCAGCGTTGCGCTCTACGCCGGGTTGGGGGGAGCACTCAATGACACGACATTGGGCGGCGACGCCGTGGTGAGAATTTTGGACAACGCGACGATTTATTCCGGGAACATTTTACTTGCCGCCAATAAAGATTATAAAAATGTCAAGGCCGACACTCTGGGTTTTGCCGGTTCCTTGCTTGCGTCCGGTGCCGGCATGATCAGCGATCTGATTCTTGAAGGGGACGCCAGGGTTGAATTCGCCGAAAACAACATTCATTTCTGGAGCGTCGAAGCGGGCAATCCGGATGCGGAAACGGACAAGCTGATTGTCCGGGCCGTCGTCAATGTCGCCAATACGGAAAGCAGGGGCGAAGTGGGGACCGGCAGTCTTGCCGTTGCCGCGCATGGGGAAACCGGTTTGGAAATGAATTTTGACACCTTGGTTGACCTCAAGGGATTGAATTTCCTCGGTGGAATAATTTCCCTGGAAGCTTACCAGGATCTGGATGCGTCCGCATTGCATACAACGATCGCCGCCGGCGGAGTCGGCGTGGCAGGCGGAAAATCGCGGCTCCAGTGGAACGGCACCAACACGGTTAAAGTGACCGACAGCGCATTCGATGCCTGGAAATCGATTGATGTCGTCGCCGGGAAGGGGGACAGCACACTGGACGCCCAAACGCGGGTTTTCAACTACACGGCGATCCCGATCACGACAAGCGGAATGACCTCGGCAAAGACCGACGTTTCCCTGGATGATGAAATCTTCCTGGAAAACTCGACTCTCAAGGCGGTCGAAGACGTTAAATTGCGGACCGCTCGGGAAAACAAAACCCTTGTCGCTTACGACAAAATCATCAATATTTATGATAAAATGGGAGGCGCTTCGGGTGATTTCATCAGCGACCGGGAATTTTCCCTCGTCGATTCCAGCGGAGCCGTCAACAACGAGACCGATTCCCGTATCGACTTCAACAAGGCCAATATTGAAGCCGGGAGCCATTACGATTCTTACGTCCGAATCAAAGGCGACGGCAACGGCGGCGTAACGGTCGAGTATCCGGACTGGATTTCCATTGACGTTGACACCGGCGATACGAACATTTACGATCGATACCTCCAGCTAATCAATGCCCTTGAGGAAAAACAAGAGCTGGCGATACTGCTGAAAGATCAGTACAAAGTGGATGCCTATGCCGCGGAAATAGACCAGTTGAAGCAACAACTTTCCTACTACCTTGCCGCCAATGCCGACCCGACGATTCAGGCGAATTACCCGACCGTAAGGTTCGTTCGGATTACCGATACTATCCGGGCGGCCTCCGGTGATATTTTCATCGACACCGAAAAAATCACCGCCTCGGGAAGCGGAAACCATTTGACGGCGCACGGCGATCCGAGAATCGACATTTTCAACGAGAGTAATCATTTCCTGGAGCTTGATGGAGTCCCCCTTGAGATTCCCAACCCCCTGGACGGCGGCGGTCGGATCATGGTCAATGGCAACATTCTCGCGAGATACGCCGAAAATGCTGACGCGCTCGGGTTTGTGTCGGACAATTTCGTGCTGGATTCGCTCGGGAACGACGGCGGACAGACGCCGTTCATCAGGATCCGAAACACTTACAACGGCGGCGGAGGAAAGGATCCTTCGACCGAATTGACCTTCCGGGGAACACAACTGAACAATCCCGGCGGGCTCGTGGACATACAAAGCCAGGGAAACATCATGATGACGGAGGGGTCGAACATCAACGCCCGGGACGTTTCCATCGTTACCGCCGGCTCGTTCTTCATGGGCTACCAGGACGGCCTCTTCAACACGGGGGGCAACCCGTTGGCCAGCGGGACGAATATCGCGGCCCTGATCCGCGATTGGATCGCCTCGAAGATGGTCCTGGCCGAGAAAACGTTGATCTCCACCGAGGAGCTGGAGGTCAAATTGAACGCAAACCTGGCCGAGTACAAGAGTCTGACCGGAAAGGATTACAAGGATGACAAGCCGGACGACCGGCTCAAGGACGCCTTGTCCAAAAGGGATGACGCCATCGAGAAATACGATCAAGCCCTGGAAAACCTGAAAAAGGTGGCAAGCGATGCCAGCTGGGCGAACGCACAAAAAGGGGACGGAACCATCGACGTCTCCAAAGTGATGCCGAAGAACGAAAACGACGATATTTCGTCTCAAAAAAACGACTACAGCAGCAAGCTTGCGACGATGATCACCCAGGAGGACGCCTATACGAAACTCGATTACGCCAAATCCAATATCGAATTCCTCCAGACATTGAAGACGAAATTATCGGAGGATACGGTAACGAAGGATGACGTGAAAACGGTCATGGCGTCATATAGCGACGCCGTTACCAACCTGCAAAATGCGGTAACGACACAGTCCTGGCGAACGGTCTTCGGGACAAGCACGACGGGCGGATCGAATGACCTTGAGAAACTGGTGCCAAAAGATTCCGTGCAAATCGAAGGCTTGGTCGCGACCTACGAATACGCCAAAGGCGAATACGAACGTGTCATGTCGAGCGTCGTGGACCTCTGGCTTTCTTCCACGATCACGGAATACGAGGACGCGAGAATCAAAACGCCAAGCGGTGTCGATTCCTTGGCCGTCGGTTACGCGAAATCGCAAATGAACTCCGCCGACTTGGTGACCGAATTGATTTCCTCGGAGTTGCCGAACAATCAAGGAACCGTCTACGGGGGACGATCCGTTTTCATTTCCGCGGAAACGCTGAACGTCAACGGACTGATCCAAAGCGGATGTCTCGATTACGACATTGATTTATCCACCGATGCCGTGAGAAAGGCGATTGGCGACGGCAAGACCGACCTGACCTCGGTCGTTTTCAATACGTCCGATGATAAACATTTGGGAATCCTGCCCAAGGTTACCTATGAAAACGGGAAGATCGTCCTCGGTGATATCATGGCCATGGGGGGCGACATCACGCTCTTCGGCAATATCATCAGCACCGGGAACGGGAAACTGGTCGTCGCCGACGGCTTGGGAAACATCAAGATCACGGCCAATCCGGATTACGAACTCAAGCTCGGTCGCGTCGACACCGGCCTGGGGGCGGAAGGAACGATCCGGATCATCGACACATCGAAAGGAAACGGGAGCGACCCCCTGACGACCGTTTACACCCGGGTCGATGGAAAGTATTATGTTCAAACCGACGATGGAAGCTCTCCCGTCCTGATCACGGACCCGGATGAAAGCCGGTATGTGACGACCTCCGACCGATGGCTTCAAACGATTCTTGGAAGCGAGTCAACCTTGGAATGGAAATACACCTACGACAAGGATGTCGGCTATTTTCTCTGGATACCCGGAGATTGGATGGCCAAGGACGATTCTTATGTCACCGACGTTAGCGGAAAAGTTACGATCAATAAAACGATGCCCGTCGGAACGTTTTTGGTAACGAACAGCGAACTGGGCGGCGAGATTCTCTACGGTTCCTATCAAAGGACGGCCGGTGCCACGAACGAAAAACTTCCAGAGAAACTGCGCGTCGTGGACAAAAGGAAAGTCGGTACGGGACACTTGCACACGTATTACGACTTCACGGCGACGCAAAGTTTTACAGAAATCTTTACGACGTACCTGAACGCCTCGCAGACGATCGGTATCGAATTCACCGGCAACGAAACAAGCACGGCGTTGGATATTTCCGGGACGAAAACAATCACCCTGGGCGAACTCGTTCGCAGCATGGGGAACGCCTCGATCACCGCCTCGGCGGGTGACGTCCTCGGCGCTGGGCCGAACGCCCTGATCACCGCGGAAACGCTCAATCTCCATGCGGCCAACATCGGCTCGACCAACAACCCGTTGAAACTGGAATCCACGATCCGGGGCACCGTCATCACTTCCAGCGCCGCCGGGACCGGCACCGGCGGCCTGATCAACCTCCAGTCCGAAGGGAGTCGCCTGTTCATCGATTCCTTGTTCGGTCGCGATGTCTTCATCAGCTCCTCGGGCGATTTGTTGATGAAAAGCGGCGGATCCGGTATCAGGGCCTCGAACGACATCAAGGCCACGGCGCAGGCCGGCGTGATTGCCGGAGTCGACGCACAGGGCAATCCCACCGACCGTTTCAAAATGAGCGCCGGCAACAACATAACCCTCTCTGCCTCGAGTCATATTCTCCTGGATCACTACGGGGACCTGCACGTCGATCAAATCTCCAGCGAGGGCGGCGATCTGGACATCCTCGTCGCGGGGAATATCACGGACGCGAACGAATATGAGCAGCCGGACCCGTTGAGCGACGCGGAAACGTTTTGGAAAGACACCGGCCTGATCGAAGGAACGGACGAATACAACGAACGCATCGCCCGAAAGATCGACGCCTACGAACGGGAATTCACGCTGCTGTACTTCCAAGCATGGCGTGATGCCGATTTCGAGGCGGCCGGTCACGATGTGTCGTATCAATTCCTGTTTTCCGACACGGACCGGGCGAATTTCCTCGCGGGAGGTATGACTGAAGCGGAAATCAATGCCGAAGAGCAAAAGCGAACCGATTTTTATCACGACGCCTTCAACGCCGCTTACAAATCCGATTATCGTTACTCCGCCTCCCAGGAGGAAAAAGGCTCTTTGACTGCTTACACCGGGTGGACGAAAGCGCAACTGGAAAACGCGATCGCGATGCCGTTGTTCATCCTGACCGGGGAGGCTGGAATGAGAAACAACACAACCGGCATCATTGAGGCCCCGAATTTTTCCGGGCGGAACATTACCTTGACCGCCTCGGGATTTATCGGCAGCGAAATTGGGGCCGTGCAGATCGACGCCGGAAAGTCCGTCGCTCAAATCACCGGCAACGACCAGTGGCGACGTGCCCTGGCCGATGCCGAATGGGACGACGTAACCTTCAACAAAACGGGCGACGTCCTGGAATCCATTTCGATCAAACGGTACGACGATCTCGACATCGCGGCGACCGGTTGGTTGAAAACGCGTTCCGCCGCCGGAGGAACTTATCTCGGTTCGCAATCCGACGTCGGGATTGATTCCGTCGTTTCCGGGACGAACGGTTCTCAAAGCCTCCGTTTCAAGATCGACGGAAGCCTGATGGCCTATGACGTCAATTCGTACCTCCACGCCAGGGACATGATTCTGGAAGCTGCGGGCGGGACCCTCGGAACGCACACCGCCCCGTTGAGCCTGCGACTCTCCGGATCCGGTACGGGGAAACCGCTCACGGTTCGGGGGACCAACGGTGTTTATCTCGTCGTCGACGATCCTTCGGGAAATCCGGTGCATGCCGAATTTCGTGAAATCACTTCCCGGGGCGGCATCGACATTTACTCCGCCGGGTCGATGCGTCTTGATTTCGTAACGGCCCGGGGCGATTACGACATCCTGCTCGGCGCCGAAAGCGATATTTCCATTGCAGCCGACGCCCTTTTGAGCTCGGACCGGGACTTGGTCCTCGTTTCCAACTCCGGGAACATCCTTTCCGAAGCGACGGTCGATATCATGGCTCCGACGATCCACGCCCAAGGCCGGGTCATACTCGCCGCAGGGCAGGGAAGTATTTTCGGCATGAGTTCCGATCAGTCGTTCCTAGTCGATCTCACGGCGAAAAAAACGCACCTGATCGGGGCGGATGGAATCAATCTCCTCAACCTCAACTTAACGTTCGGTGAAAACAATCCGTTCAATCTGGGGTACCTCGTTTCCGGCGGAGTCGCCAAGGTCGGCACGGCCTCGAACGCCCCGCTTGCGTTCGATTTCATCCTCGCCCAAAAGCTCAAGATTTCCTCCGAGAGCATCGATATGAAATCCTTCGGCAAGCAGGCACTCATCGTCTTGAGCGATTGGCTCTCCGGTCCTTTCACGCCCTCGAATCGAACACTCCTGAAAAAGCCGTTAGACATCAGTTTCACGGGTGCCATGGAGATCGTCAACGAGGAAGAGGGCGGAACAATGAAGATCAGGAATCTCGACCTTCGCGGTGTCGATCAGAACCTAGGCGTCGACAACCTCGTGATCGATTCCTTGCTCGTTGATTCGAGCACCCGTTTGTCGCATTACGGGAACGACGGAGGACTTGCCGATTCGACATGGATCGGTAACCTCCAATCCCCTGGATCGGCCACCTTGGGGCAGCTCTATTCCCGAAATGTATCCATCATCTCGGGTCGGCTCGGCGGCGATTTGGTCATTCTCGATGGTCAAATCGGAGTCGATGCCCCGGGACGCGCCGCATTGAACATCAACGGGATCCGAACCGAGATTGATGCGTTCAACAAAACGAAGACCGATCTGTTCGATTTCTGGCTCTGGACGTTCAATGGAAATTACTCGCTGGTTTCTTCGCAAAACGGCATTGCCTTCCCGGAGAATTCCGCGATGCGGGCTTTGATGCGTTCCAGAATGAATCTCCTGCTCAACGGTGACGCATTTTACGGGGATACGGGATTTGGAACCAACCTCATCGCCTGGCGTCATTTTGATAAAAACCGACCTCATGATGAACATGATGAACGTATTATCCCCCTGTTTTTCCTCGGTCGAAATTCTGAAGACGACGCCATAAGTTCGCTTCAAACTTTCGATTTATTCGGCGACAGCCCCTATCCGCAGGACTTCAGGATTGTACCGATTTCGGATGAAGATACTGAATTGTTGTTGGAGAACGTTGATTGACAATGAACGTGAAACTCAGAGACACCGTTCTACCAATGATTGCATTTACATGCCAATGCGGGACTTCCTATCGAGTCGTCTTGTGTTTAGGGCACCTCTGGAAATGCCGTTTTTCGGATCAACGAGCGGGTTCAATCGCACGATAATCGAGTTTCGAGGAAATTTTCATGATTTTCGACCTGTTTTCTCCTTTTGACGCCCCCAAACCGACTCGCTGACGCCGGTTTCTCGCCGTCGGCACGCACCTTCACCTCGTAGTCGCGGATCAACTTGTGCTCCTCGTCGATCAAGTCATGAGCCTTGTAACCGAAATACGTTTCGTCGTTCTTCTTCGTCCATTCGGCGTCAAGATCCGTTTGCGACGCGACGTGCGGATTCGACGAAAGGCCCGTCGACGATACAGCCGCCTTGCGCCGCAAAGCCTTGTTTTTCCAGCTCTTTGTTGAAGCGGTCGAACAGCTTGCGTTCGAGTCCGAGCTTTTGCAGTTGATCGGAAAAGTCCCAAATCGTCTTGGCGTCAGGCACGGTGTCAGCAAAACTCAAGCCGAGAAAATCACGGAAGGAAATT
>JAVBPO010000020.1:0-62148 GCA_031549565.1 Thermoguttaceae bacterium | reverse complement strand
TCGTTTTCGCGGTCGTTTTCTTTTCGATATCCTTCGGGCAGATGTTGAAGGAAACGGGATCAATGTCGGCAAAGACCGGTTCGGCGCCCAAGCGGGTCACGCAACTGGCGGTCGCGAAAAACGTGAAGCTCGGAACGATCACTTCGTCTCCCGGCTGGACATCGGCGGCCATGAGCGCTAAAAGAAGCGCATCGCTTCCGGAGGCGCAACCGACGGCGTGATCGACCTGCGAGTAAGCCGCGACGGCTTGCTCCAGTTTTTTCACTTCCGGACCGAGGACGAACTGGCCCGTATCCATTACGCTTTTCAGGGCGGCAAGCATTTCGTCCTTGATCGGAGAATTGTGCCGCGAAAGATCGAGAAGTTGAACCGGTTGCGGATTAACGGCGGGACTGTGAACGTTGAAATTCCCTTTCATGGGTCTTGCTCTTCCTTGAGATCGGTGTGTGCCTTGGGAGCAATTCAGACCGGAAACCGCCCGGACAATCGATTGAAATGTTCCCGTGTTCGAAACTATCGGTTTTTGGACGAAGGGGAATGAAGAAAAAAATATCGATTTCTCCTCCACCTTCAGCCCTCATCGACAACTTCGAGCGGGAGTATAAGGAAATCAGACATCTCCGTCAAGGTCAGTTGAGGGGAAATGCTTCAGGTTTCAGACTTCAGACCTGAATCCTGCGGCCTGAAGCCTGAAGCCTTTTAAAAAGGCAAAATAAGCTGTCCTCTTTCGCTTCGAATGGTCGATGATCGAAAGGATTTACCGTTTCAGGCGGAATAATTGGCACAATCATTCCACGCCGGGTAAATATTCGCAACTCCCGACCTTTCACACCATTGGGATGTTTCATGGTACTTCGGATCAACACGGCAGGACAACAGGGATCGCACTCCGTCGCACGGGTCGTGAAGAACGTCCTCGCACTCCTATTGCTGACCGGGTTTTGCGAGCTGGAAAACACGGGATTTGCGCAGATGAAATTTTTGAAGGGGAACAACTCCGCTTCAACATCCTCCGGAACGCCGCAAAACCGGAATACCGCATCGAACAAAACCGGTCCGCAAGCTCAGGGAAACCGAATCTTCAAGCGGCCCGAACCGCAAGCATTGCCGCAGGGAAATCGCAACGATCGGCTCTTGGATGCGACAAACGCTCCCGCCGCGATGCGGGAAGTGAGCAAAACGATCCCGTGGAATCGGCTGTCCAATCCCGCGAAGGAAAAAGTCCAAGCGGTCCTGTCCGGCAAGCCGATCTACCGCCGTCTGCCGCAGCAGTCCGCTTTCTGCGAGCCGGTTATGTACGATTTCCTGCTGGATCATCCCGACGTCGTCGTCGCGATGTGGGAAAAACTCGGCGTAACGCAAATCTCGCTCAAGGAAATGGGGCGACCGGGACTTTACCAACTCAAGGAATCGGTCGGTTCGGTCGGTGTGATCGAAGTGCTTTACAAGACCAGGAACTATTGTCTCGTCTATTCGAAAGGCTCCTATACCGGCCCGCTTTTGCCGCGTCCGGTCGAAGGGGAAGCGATCCTGGTCCTGCAAAGTACGTTCGAGCAGGATGAAGACGGCGATCCTTACGTCGTCTCGCAACTGGACGCGTTCGTCAATGTCAAGAACTTCGGCGTCGACATGTTCGCGAAACTGTTCGCGCCGATGCTCGGCAAAATCGCCGATAATAATTTCGAGCAAACGGTCGCCTTTATCGGGAATGTTTCCGAAGCGGCGCAGTCGAATCCGGAAGTGATCAAACGGCTCGCACTTCGCCTGGAAACGATTCCCAAGGAAGTTCGGGACGATTTCGTGCGAACGGCTTATCAAACGGCTCAGGCGTCGATTGACCGGTCCGGCGACGAACTGGAAAGCAATCCTTACGGCCGGGGTTTGGTCGAACGACAAACCGTTCAGGCGGAAAGCCGGCGGCAAGAGTTCGACCAGGAACGGATTCAGTATTTGCAAAATCTTTACCGAACGCAACAGCTCCAGAAAAAACAGCAGGAGCAAAGGGAGGCGTTGACGAAAAACCAATCGCGTCCCTTGACCGCGCCGGCTCCTAATTTGCGACATGAAGTCGTGGAAACGGATGATTTTCTCGCGAAGAATCGGGAACTACGGCCCGAAACGGCTCAACCGGCTCCGATCACGCCGACGCTGCGACAGCCGACGATCCTGCAAGTGAAGCCGAAAAGCCAAACGTCGGTTGCCGATAAAAAAGATTTCGTAATCGGCGGAATGAGTCCGGACGATGATCTTTCGGGGCAACTCGATTTCGTCGAACAGGCGCCGCGTGTTCAGCCGAAGCCGGTTCCGACGAAAATCGCGCCGAAAACGGCTCAGACTCCGAAGGAAGGGACGCCGCTGAATCTCGATCTGGACTTGGACCTGGATCTGGGGTTGGATGTTCCCACACAGGAGACGAAAAGAGAGGAAAAGAACCCTTCGGAACAGCCCCCGCTGATTCTCGATCTCGGTTTGGAGACGTCGGAGGTTCGTCAAACCACGACAGCCGCACCCGCGACGCCGCCGAAAACCGCGTCCAATCCCGCGAAAGGCAAAGCGATCTTCGGCGCTCCGAGCCTCTCGCGGTAAGTGTATTCAAAGCATCTATACCGTAAACGGGGACAAAATGTTCTTAGAGGGGACGTCGTAAAAAGGGTATGAAGGCAAACAAAGTGTGTTAAACTGGAAGGAATTTCGATCAGAAAAAATGGTCCCCTCTCCCCCGGTAGTCCGGGGGAGAGGGCTAGGGTGAGGGGGTGGAGCTGTTTGACGCCTCATTTCCCCTCACCCTAACCCTCTCCCCGGAATACCGGGGAGAGGGGACCGGCGTCTTGGTCGTTTCAGCCTGATTATCCATTTCCTATTTTGCCTAAATTACGACGGTCCCTCTTACGCTTCAGGCCTCAGAATAACGAGGATGCTTTCACAACTCCCCTTTTTGACTCGTTTGACGCTTCGCCTTGCGGCCGGGGCGGAGCGGCTCGAACCTGATTATCGCCGCAAAATCACGGTTTTTTTCCAGGCCGCCCGAGATTCGTCCGGCGGGTACATCGGTCGTCGGGGCGCGGCCGATCTTTACTACACCAGTTTTGCGTTGCGCGGCCTTGGGCTGTTGGGGGAAAGCGGCGACGAAAATCTTGAGCGCTATTTACGGGAAACCGTCGCCCGGTCGGAACAGGCCGGCTTTTCGGCGACGGAATGGATTTCCCTACTCTTTTGCACGCAGCTTTGGGAAGCGTCGACGGGCCGAAGTTTGCCGGACGCGGAGCCGCAACGATTTCTCCGGGAACTCGAGCGGTTTCGCCGCGACGATGGGGGATACGCGTCTTCGGAACACGCGTCGCATTCGAGCACCTACCACACGTTTCTCGTTCTCGGATTGCAGGAATTCCTCGCACCAGAACGCTTGCCGGAACAGGAACCGCTTTTCACTTTTCTCCAGCGGCGTCAAAAGAGCGACGGGGGATTCGTCGAACTGGAGCCGCTCAAGCATTCCGGATCCAATCCCACGGTCGCGGGGCTCGGCTTGTTGACGTTGCTGCGAAATCGGCAACCGTCCCCCCGAGGGGACGAAGCGATCGACCGGGGATTGCGTTTTTTGAAACAAAGCCAATTACCGGACGGCGGATTCCAGGCGAACCGGCGGATTCCCATCGCGGATCTTTTGAGTACGTTTACCGTGGTTTCCCTGTTCTTCGATCTCCACCGGGAAAAGGAAATCGACCTGCCCGCAGTACGAAATTACACGCGAGCTCTGGAAAAAGAAACGCAAGACGCTCTCGGTTACGTCGGCGGAACCTGGGACAATCAGCCAGACGTTGAATACACCTTTTACGGCTTGGCAACGCGGTGTTTGCTCGCAGAGTGATAAATCTTGAGCCGCCCCAACGCGGGGCAAGCCCCGCCGCTAACGGGAACGGACTCCGACGTTCTCTGGAAAAAAATTTTTCCCGCGCTCTTGACGGAAGACTACGAATGTAGTATTGTGAAGACTACAAGTGTCGTCGTGTGGTTTTTATGTTTTTTTCAAGAGGTTCTCATGTCGGAGAAAAATGTCAAACCGGATGTCGGAAAGGTGTCCGACGCGGAATGGGAAGTAATGCACGTCCTTTGGGATCGAAAGATCGCGCCCGCTTCCGAAGTCTGTGAAACGTTGTCCGAAACGATTTCCTGGAGTCCGAAAACCGTGCGGACGTTTTTGGCCCGGTTGGTTCAAAAGAACGTCGTCGGCGTCGTCCTCAAGGAAGGGATCAATCATTATGTCCCGCTGATCGACGAGTTCCCGGCCAAACAGGCGCTCGGACAGTCGTTCCTGCAAAAGTTCTTCGGCGGCGTACTCCCGTCGATGGTTGCGCATTTCGTCAACGACGAAAAGATCACGTTGGACGAACTTTCGGAACTCCAGGAAATGATCGAGCGCAAACGCGACGTAATGAAACGAGAAAAGGAGAAACGACATGAGTGAAATCCACGCACTTCTCGCCGAGCCCGATCGGCTTTTCGGTGTAATCGTCCAAAAATCGCTGCTCGCCGGGATCCTGGTCGTCGGATTGTTCCTTTTGACGCTGCTCGGACGGAATCGGATTTCGCCGCGTGTCCGGTATGCGATCTGGTTTTTGCTCCCGATTCAACTGTTGTTTTTCGTTTCGATTCCGTCGCCGTGGAGCGTGAAGAATATCGGAGTGTGGGCGCCTCGCCCGCATGTCGAGACCGATAGGCTTTCCAGTGCGGGCGAGATGCCTACGCTCCAAGGTGCAGGCAAGATGCCTGCGGTCCCAGGAGAAGCGGAAGGTGAACTCCCGTTTTGGGATCCGAGTGAAACGGAAATACTTGCTTCGGAAGAACCGCTGAGAATCGAAACGGTCCCGCTCCAGATCGGTTGGCCCGCTTCGATTTGGCTCGGCGGCATCCTGTTGTTCGGGGTCGGCTGCGCTTCGCAAATCTTTTTGTTGCGGAGGGACATTCACGCCGGATCGGTCGTCGTCGACAACCGCGTTCTACGGATCTTCGAGGACTGTAAACACTCCATGAAGATCAACACCTGGATCATGCTCGTCGAATCGAGCCGCATCCGAGGCCCGTTTTTGATCGGTGTTTTTCGGCCCGTGATTATCGTTCCCGCCGGTTTGATTTCGCGGCTCAATGCGGAGGAACTGCGACACCTGTTTTTGCACGAACTTGCGCACCTGAAACGCGGCGATTTGATCTCCGGCTGGATTATGACGATCATGCTTGCGATTCATTGGTTCAATCCGTTGGTCTGGATCGCCGTACGCACGATGAATCACCTCCGCGAAGAAACGGCCGACGCGGTGGTTGTCGAACATTTGGAAATCGAACACCGGTTCGATTACGGCAATACTTTACTTAACCTTTCCCGTCAATTGGCCAAACCGCGATTCGTTCCCGGGATCGCGGGCATCCTTGAAACCCGAAGTTTTTTACGAAGGAGAATCGACATGATTACGTCCCCCCGATGCTGGAAAAAGATTTGGACGCTGCCGGCCCTGGTCGTTTGCGGCGCGCTGATGCTCACGCTTTTGACCGACGCGAAACCGCAGGAAAAAGCAAGCGACATCCCGAAAGAAGCCGTCAAAAAAAGCGAAAAGGCCGCTTCGGCGGAAAAAATCGATCCGAAGCGTGTTCCGAAAATCGTGAACATCTTCCCGAAAAACAATTCGAAAGGGGTCGATCCGAACATTCCGCAGATCGTCGTGCTGTTCGATATTCCGATGAGCGAAGGTTTCGCGTTCGCCCAGCGGAGCGACCAAACCGCGTTGGATGGAGAAAAAGACACGAAGCCGTTTTGGACGGCGGATGGAAAAGCGTGCGTGATGCCGGTCAAGCTCAAACCGGGAAAAACGTATGAAACGATGATGAATTTCAAGCCGTTCCTCGGATTTTACAGCGCCGACGGAGTTCCGGCCGAAGAATTGTTCTACACGTTTTCCACGGCCCGGAAAGCGGTTTCCGAAGAAGCGCGTCAACAGTACGCGAATCGGATTTTAACGCGTGAAAGCAACGCCCCGGAGGCCGGGCCGACCGAACCGATGGAAGCGACGCCCCAGAAAACGGCGGCGATGTCGCCGAAATCGACGCTTTCTCCCGAGCTCCAAAAAAAGGCCCGGAACGCTTTCAAAACGATGGTCGAGCGAAGCGAATTATGGTTGCTCTGCAAAACGCAAAAGGCGAAAAGCTGGGCGTATCACGCAAAAATTGATTCGACGACGGACAAAGACGCCGAAGTGCTCGAACATGACATTTCCTATGAGCAGGGGAAACGACCCGACTGGGACCTGATGCGTGGAACCACGTGCTCCGGAATCGTCCAAGCGGTCGCGATCCTTGCGGACAAGGATCCCTCCGCGGTCCAGTGGACCGAAACGATGTTCGGGGACGACGAGATTAAGCTGACGTTTGCGCTGAGCCAACCGGCGGGAATCGCGTACGGCAATGGAATGCTTGGACGTTGGTACGGCTTTTTCAATGTCGGTAAGATCGAACGCGGCGTGATTATTCTCGACGCGAAAACGATGATGCCGAAAACGGCGTACATCGATAACGGGGTCGGCGAACAGTTCGGCAACTACGTCAAGTTTGCCGAAAACACGCTCGTGCCGAAAAAAATCCAAGTTAAAAACGGAAAGATGTCTTTTCTCTTGGAGTTCAAGATTTACGAGCCGGATCTTTGGCTTTTGGAAAAAAGTACCTATTCGGTTAAAATGGACGACGGAAGTGATTTCGGTTCGGTCGTCGAAATTTCGGACGTTTTCGTCAACGACGCTCCGGCGAAAGAGTGGACGAAGTGAAGCGATAGAGTCGCGGAGTATACTACTGCCGTAACAACGTGAAAAATCGGTTGAAGTTCAAATAGATTTCGGTTTCCAGAGGGCTATCCCGATGATTCTGCAAGGTTCGGTGAGCTGGTTGCTCGCGTGAAACGAACCGAACCGCTTGTCAAAGAACGGCTCAAATACGAAATTTTGCAGAAAAGAGCGAATTTTTCCAATTTTTCGTGTTTGCGACGGGATCAGGATCGTAATGGAGTACAGGTCCGCCCCAAAACTCCGCATTATCCGTAAATCCATCCACGTTGCACGCTATGAGTCCCGATTTTTACGAAAAGCACCTGAAAGCCTTTCCCGCGCCGAAGCCGTTTTTGGACCATGAAGATATCCATTTCTTCGGAAGTCTCCCCGGCTTGCTGAACGCGACTCGGGAAACGACCGGGATCGACATTCGTTTCGTGCGAGCCGGCGGAAGTCTTCCCGAGGATCGCTTTTCATTTCCGGCGATTCCCGTGGAAAACCGATTGGGCAAAACGGCGGGGCATCTGGTTATCTACGGTGCCCGGGAAAACACGTCGCCGGTTTCCGACCGGGACCGGGAAGAATATGCTTCGGCGCTCGCGGAGCTTCTGGCCGACGCGTATCATTGGCAGTCGGCGCTCTCCCATCGGGAAGCGGGGCAAGCGACTGATATTCCCGTGACCTGCCGGGTCAGGAGCGACGAGGAAATCTCGCGAATTCTCCGGGATCAATTGAAGCACGCCGCGAAAATCGTCAACTGCCAATCGTCGTCCCTTTACATGCTTGACAAGGATTCGACGCGGCTGAAGCTTCGTGTCGTTTGGGGATTACCGGAGGAAAAGCTGCTCGAACCGCCGCGGGTTCTACGGGATTCCCTGGCTGATATGGAAGCGATGCTCGGTCAGGCCGTGATACTCAACGACGAGTTTCTGCAAGAAAGCTGGAATCCGCCGGAAGATTTCCCGTCCGCGGTTTGCGTTCCGGTTTCATCGGAAACGACGATTTTCGGCACACTCTGGTTCTTTTCCGACATCCCGCGGGACTTTACGACCGGCGAACTGGCCGTTCTGGAAATCACCGCCGGTCGTATCGCCGCCGAAATCGAAAAAACAGCTCTCATCAAAGAAATCCGCATGCTGAGAAAAACCTAAGTTCGAATCAGAGCCGCGCACGAAGTGAGCGGTATTGTGGTTCATTCAGTGTAAAACGCGGCGGAGTGGTCAACTCGAACACCGCTTACTTCGTGCGCGGCTCTGATTTTAGGCTATCTTTTCAGCGTCGGAAAAGAAAAGCCGATTTCCAAGGCGAGTGCGCCCCAATCGCATTTGAACGGAATCATAATCGGATGCGAATTGGCGGGGAAATGGAGTCGGCAATTATCGCCGCACAGCACGTTCGGCAAGCTCATTTGAAGACTGAACGCTTCCAATTTCGCTTTCGCCCCCCCGGCGACCATGTTCGTCAATTCGCCGACGGCGTCCAGAACATCGTCGTCGGTATCGTTCACATCGGTCATGAGCATTGTTCCGGCCGCTTTTTGGGCGACGACGTGAGACATCGAAAGTACGATCGTACCGACCGCTTTTCCACTGACGCCGATGATTCCGCTCACCGGATGAAGAGCGCAGTTATTTTCCATCAAACCGAGGCCGGTCCGTTGGATTTTGTGCCCAAGCATCGTTTCAAAGGCTTCTTCCAACGCGCCGATCACTGGATTGATATAGTCGATTTCGATAGACATAAAACGTACTCTCGGGAGAAAAGTGAGAAAACGAGAAAATAAAGCATATCCCGGATTATAGCACACCCTCGCGGGATGTAAATAAAAACGCTCAACAAAACCCGGAAGTTTTCGTTCATGTTTTGGCGACCGAGGCTCCCGCCGGAAATTGAATCCCCATTTTTTCTTTTTTCACCACAGAGAGCGCAGAGAGCGCAGAGAGCACAGAGAACACGGAGTGTGTTTGAGAAAAGGGGCCATTGATTTGGTATAAATCCGTAATGAACGAAGTCCTGAAAGGACGTAATGTCTATAACCCCCGGCGCAAGCCGGGGGAAAGTCGCCCACACAACCCTTCAGCCCCAACGGGGCGTGACTTTTCCGTCGATCCTGTTACGCCCCGTTGGGGCTGAGAGTTGTTTTGCGTCGCTTTCCGCCGGTTGACACCGGCGGTTATAGACATTCAGCCCCGTTGGGGCTGGAAATCATTTGGAATGCCCCGAGTCTGGCGGCAGCCACTCAACGGCTAACGCTCCCGAGAGCACTTGAATTCAGCCGCCCTGTGAACTCTGGGCTTCCGTGGTTATCAATAATTTTTGAGCGACAGCCTGCGGTTGTTTTTGCAGGAAAAATGAGGGCTTCCGACCCGTTCGCTGTATAACCCTATTCTTCAACAACGGTCTTCAGACAATTCTCGCTGATATTTTCGAGTCGCAATTCGTCCACTTTTCCGCCGTCCATTTTGATCAACGAACCGGACGGAGATTGGCCGGCTTTGCGCCGGACGATGACATCCTTGATCGAAAGCAGACCAACCTTGGAACGAACGAGGAAATAGGAGTCGGGAATGCCTTGCTCGCTACGTTCATCGATGTAGAGACCGTCCACGATGACCCGATCGATTTGAGACGGCTGCTCCGGACTTTCGGGTTGGTCTCCCATGTAACTTCCTCCGAGGATGAACATTTGGTGGTCGAATTCGGGCGTGTGTTGATAAATGTTCTTAAAAGTCAGGCTTTCGATATTGCCCCCCAGTTTGAATAAAAACGGAGTACAATAAACGTAATTGTTTTTCATCGGACGCATGTCGATCGTATCGAAAACGATATTGCCGTAGTGCCCGCCTTTTCCCTCGAACCAGGGGTTGATGATGAAACCGTAGCTGCGGTACGTTCCAGTGATATCACGGAGGATCACCCGGTCGAGTTTTCCTTCGCCGCGGACAAGCAGGCGGATTCCCTGGTCGGCTTCTTCGAATTGCACGCCGTGAATCAAAACGTCTTCGATCGAGGATTTGAAATCATGCTCGTCGGGCGCCAAGGCGATAAAATCGTCGCCGGAATTACCGCGTATGTCCCGCAAGGTCAAAAAGCGGCCCGGCCCCCAAAAATGCAAGCCGTCCTGATTCTGATAATCGGCCCGCTCGCGGCGGTCGATGTGGATGTTTTCCATCGTCACATGTTTCCAATTGGCCATGAGCATCGCGAAGGTCCGTTGGTTCGCGATCGTCGCGTCCCGCATGAGGAAGTTTTCCACGCCGTAAAATTCCATGGCGAAGACCCAATTGGAAATCAGGTTGGTTTCCGGCTCCCCTTCGCGATGATGGACCTGGCCGGGAGAATTGTTGTTGTACACGCCGCCGAGGATCGTGATGTTACGATCCTGGATGGTCACCGGGTCGAAGTTCGCGTTACGAAGAACGCTGCAGTCGGAGCCGTCGGCAAGAAACAGGCCGCACGATTTGTCGGGGCACTCGATCGTCGTGTTGGAATGGACTTTGAGCGATCGACTGATCAAGGCGGCCCCGTCGAGTACCAGATGCAGCCGACCGAGTCGGGGAGCTTGATCGAGAATGGCTTGAAGCGTATCGGTATCATCCGTCCCGCCCCCTTTATAGACGTCGCTGTTCAAAGCCGCGCCGCTTTGGCTGGCATAGACTTTTCGATTCTCGCGTGCGGAGTCCCCGTTTTCCGGAGGAGCGGCACCGCAGTTAGGGCAGAACGAAATCGTCGCAAATACAAAAACAAAAAATAAGATTGGTGTTTTTTTCATGGAATCAAGGTTCTCAAAAGATCGAATTTGGTTCAAGAGATCGGGGGATGACACTGGAATCTCTCCCGGTCATGAGGAGCCGATTATACCCGATTTCCACGTTCGCGGCGAGTGTGTTTTTTATCGACCAAGAGAACGGCGGTGTTTTTTGGGGGCGAGTGTTTGGAGGGGCTTGAATAAATAGCCGGACCAATCGCACGAAAATGAGTTCGCAATCTTAGCCCCGGCGGGGCGTGATGTCTATAACCGCCGGTGTCAACCGGCGGACTGCGACGATAAAACGACTTTCAGCCCCAACGGGGCGTAACGGAATCGGAAAAAAAGTAACGCCCCGTTGGCGCTTGTTGGTTTTTGAGAGACGTTTTCCCCCGGCTTGCGCCGGGGATTATAGACATGACGTCCTTTCAGGACTCTCAGGTATGAAACTTTCCAGCGAAATCTTATCTATTGTCCGAGATCAGCTCTCCTCGTGATACCGTACCGACGCCGGGCGGGTGCTCCTACTCGGTCGTCGTCGGTCCGGAAGCGGCGTTTTCCGGTTCACTGCGGAAATCGTCGACCGAAGAAAAACGGAAAGACACCATTTTTCTCGTGGAACGAAGAACGCCGATCAACTGGATGGATCCGTCGCGCGAGATGACCTTTGACACCGCCTGCGAAGGCGTCGGCGCCGACGCGATGGGAATCAGCAGTTATCATTCCGGCGGCGTCAACACCGCTTGGGGCGACGGATCGGTCCGGTATTTGGATGACACCATAGACGCCGCAACCCCGCGGAAGATGTTGACGCTTGATAAAAAAGCGGAGGCCCATTTCGAATCAGAGCCGCGCACGCAGTAAGCGGTGTTCGAGTCGACCGCGTCGCGACGTTTTCATGGAATACACCACAATACCGCTTACTCCGTGCGCGGCTCTGATTCGAAGGGGTGTTTAGTTGTACAAAATAAGGCGAAAATAAAGGTTGCCGGATCGGGGCCGCAAGATTTGTGCGCTACAGCGACCGCTACGCTTGGGGGTTGTATTTTTTACGGGAGATTCCATAATAATTCCGTTTAACTTCTCCCTAATTCTCCTTCCCGAGAAGAACTCCCATGCAAAAACTGTTTTTCCTGGCCGTCTCGTGTCTCCTGCTCTTGAGCGGATGCAACGGATGCAAACAAACGCCGTATTTCCTGAACGTTTCGTACGATCCGACGCGTGAACTGTATGAAGAGTACAACGCGAAATTCGCGGAGCATTGGAAAGCGACGACCGGCGAGACGCTGGAATTCCAACGCTCCAACGGCGGCTCCGGCAGCCAGGCCCGCAAGGTGATCGGCGGGTTGGACGCCGATGTCGTAACGCTCGCCCTCGCTTACGATATCGACAACATTTGCAAGCAGTCGACGTTGATCGCGCCGGATTGGCAAACGAAATTTCCGCACAATAGCTGCCCGTATTACTCGACAATCGTTTTTTTGGTTCGGAAAGGGAACCCGAAAGGAATTCACGACTGGAACGATCTCCAAAAAGACGACGTCAAAATCATCACGCCGGACCCGAAAACCTCGGGCGGGGCACGTTGGAACTATCTCGCGGCGTGGGGGTATATTCTCGACAAAGAACTCGGCGACCTGTCTGCGGTTAACGATCCGGCGAAAAAAGAACAGGTCGAAGCCGCTTCGGCGAAAGCGTTCGAGTTCGTCAAATCGATTTTCAATGCTCAAAAGGTGCCCGTGATGGATAGTGGAGCCCGGCAGGCGACGCATACTTTTGTCCAGAATCACGTCGGCGACGTGCTTTTGGCATGGGAAAACGAAGCACTTTACTTCCTCACATCCAAGGAAGGGCAGGATTTGGAAGTCGTGCGACCGAGCATCAGCATCCTCGCCGAACCGCCGGTCGCGATCGTCGACAAAGTCGTCGACAAAAAAGGAACCCGCAAAGTCGCGGAAGCGTACCTGAAATATCTGTACGGGCCGGAAGGGCAGGAAATCTGCGCGAAGCATTACTACCGTCCTTCCGACGAAGAAGTCGCAAAGAAGTACGCGGACCGCTTCGTCGAACTGAAGCTCTTCAAGATCGACGACGTGTTCGGCGGCTGGGCCAAAGCCCAAAAAGAACACTTCGACGACGGCGGAACCTTTGATAAGATCGGGAAAAAGTGACGGGTAGCTCTCGGCCCACCCTTGTTATTCTGAAGCCTTGACCACGAAAACGGATTTCGTAAGTCAGACAGTACAAGTCCGTGCAGCAGTCGAGGTTCTTTTTACTCGTAATTTTCTCATCGGTTTCCAAGGTTCTTGACACACCACTTATCTATTACTATAATAGTATTAGTTGGTCAGTCAGGCTCGAATCCGTTGGAGTAAATCAATATGAAACGCCAGATCATCAAAATCGACGAAGACACATGCAACGGTTGCGGTCAGTGTGCGACTGCCTGCGCCGAAGGGGCTATACAAATGGTCGACGGCAAAGCCCGGCTCGTCTCCGAAGTTTTCTGCGACGGCCTCGGAGCCTGCCTCGGCGAATGTCCCGTGGGAGCGATTACCATCGAACAGCGTGATGCCGCCCCTTACAATGAACGCGAAACGATGGAAAAGCTCCTGCCGCAGGGGAAGGAAGTCGTTCGGCTGCATCTGGAACACTTGAAAAATCACGGACAGCAAAAACTGTACGATGAGGGAGTTGCCGTTCTCAAGGAAAAAGGACTCGAAATTCCTGTCATGAAACAGGCTGTGATACCGCGACCGATTCCTGCCGCCTTGCCATTGGTGTCATGTCCAACGTCCTCGCCGTGCGGCCATGCGGAAGAAAGGCAAACCAATTGGCCGATCCAGTTGCAACTGATCAACCCGGATTCGACGGTATTCGACGACACCGATCTCGTGATCGCCGCCGACTGCACGGCGTTTGCCTATTCGAATTTCTATCGGGAATTCACCCTCGGCAAGACCCTCATCGTTTTCTGTCCGAAATTGGATCGCGTCACGGACCTATACGTGGAAAAATTGGCGACGATCTTTTCCCGACATGCGATCCGTTCGATCACGCTGTTGCGGATGCTCGTTCCCTGTTGCGGTGGAACGAGCATGATCGTCAAGCAAGCTCTTGCCCAATCCGGAAAGGACATTCCCGTTTCGGAACATATCGTCGACTTCGACGGAACCCTCCGCTCATGATAGAATCGATCAGAGATTTGAAAAACCGTATGATGCTGTCGAGCAGGAGGCTGTTTCAGCCGGTTGACTTAAAACGGTACTGACGAAAGCTGAGGCTCAATTCACTCCAGACACCTTGGTTCTCGCGAAAATCCGGCTCAAAATTCCGTCGATGGAAAAATATCCCGGACCGACCAAAAACAACAGCGAGAAACCGCTCAAGTAGAACAACGCCGGTTCTTTTGCCTGAAACGGATCGTTGGCGTGAAAAACGAAGACGGCAACGATCATCATGATAAGTGGCGGCAGCGCTGAAAGTCGCGTGAAAAGCCCAAGCATGACCAGCAGCGA
This sequence comes from Thermoguttaceae bacterium, assembly GCA_031549565.1. Taxonomy (GTDB): domain Bacteria; phylum Planctomycetota; class Planctomycetia; order Pirellulales; family Thermoguttaceae; genus JAVBSX01. The sequence continues at coordinate 48,076 of JAVBPO010000020.1, read as the reverse complement.
GCAAATCACTTCGGCAAAAATCACCAAGCAGAGAGCGACTGCCGGTCCCGCGTGAATCGGGTCGGGAAACGTTTCACGCAATGTGTTGAAGTTTTGGATTTTCGGAAGACCGTGTGTCAATAATCCGCAACATAATGCGACTCGGAACAGCAGCAGCCCGAACGAGGTCAGCGGCCATTCCGTCGAAGATGATGTCATACAGCGAAGCAACGGTTTCATGGTAATATCCCTTCTGAAAGTTTTTATGTTTTCGTCGTGTTGCGAAATCGACACGCTTACGAAGGCAGCGGTGTTCGCATTCTGCCGGGCGGTGAAAACGGTGAGTCAGGGGCTTAAAACCTACTCCACGACGATCCTGAATCCGACGTTGTGCACTTTTTGGTACGCATCGTACGGATATCGGGTCGAGGAGCCGGTCACTTTCGGGCGGTCGTGCCAGGAACCTCCGCGGGCGACTTTTTTGCCGGTCGGTGATTCGGCGTTGCGACCGTCGTCGTCTCGGTACGGATACGGCTTGTAATCGCTCCGCGTCCATTCGCTGACGTTGCCGATGATGTCGTAAAGCCCCCACGGACTCGGTTTCGATTGGCCCACATAATCGACGATAAACCAGGAATCCTTGAACCGGTCGTCCCGCAGCGGGTAAACGCTGTTTTCCGGGTACGGATGCCGTTTGTGGATCATCGAGCCGTTTTCCCACGTCGTGTACAGGAACCGCCGATCCTTGTCGGCGAGATTCGCGTACGGCGAGAAGTCCGCTTCCCACGGGCCGAAGAAAAACTTCTGATCGCTCCCGGCGCGTGCGGCCCATTCCCACTGCGATTCGGTCGGGAGCTTTACGGTTTTTCCGCTTTTCTTCGCGAGCCAATCGCAGAATTTTTGCGACTCGTTCCAGGAAATTCGCGCAACCGGCTGGTCCGGATGGTTCGCGATATAACCCGGCGTCGTATGGTCCTTGCCGTGTTCCTCCAGGTATCGGGTGTCATGCGACGGGTCGAACGCTTCGTACTGGGCGTTCGTGATTTCCGTGGTCCCGATCCAGAACGGCTTCTCGATTTTCACGATCGCCCGGGGAAATTCGTCCGCGAATCCGGCGAGGTTGCCCATGAGGAATTCTCCGGCGGGAATCTTCACCAGCTTGATCTTTTGCGTTTCGGAAACCGGGATTTCCATCGTTTCCGTCGGTGCTTTCGGTTCGAACGGCCAGCCGGCGAGTTTCAGTTCGTCGGTCGGTTTCGGTTTCTTGTCCGGTACGATCGGGGTCGGCTTGTCCTTGTTTGCCCAGCTTGCCAGGAGTTTGTCGTATTCCGTTTCGTAATCGTCCGTGACACCAGCATACAGATCGGCCAGCTCGATCCGTCGCTGGTTAGCTTCCGGGTAGTCCCACTTTCCGGTCCACGGCGCGTTCATGTCGATCCAGAGGTAAATCCGCTCCCACGCTTCGTCGTCGAGTTTGACGCCGTTGTGTCCTTTGGCGAACATTTGGCAAAGCTCGCTGGTCGACGCGTGATACTCGTAGGGCGGGAGCACATCCATGTCGGTTTCCGGGCCGGGCCGACGCACGAACGGATGAATGTTGTCGTACGCCGCTCGCGCATTGGAGAATTGCGGCAGTTCCGGTTTCGCTTCACTGTGACACCCGATGCAGTATTTCCGGACGATCGGCTCGTAGATTTCCGTTTCAAACGCAACCGGTCGGGCGTCGCCGTAAAACGGTTCGATCTCGCTCGGCGGGCGGCGCGACGCTTTGGTCAACACACTTGGCGTTACGTCGAGTTGCGATTCATGACACCCGATGCAGGACACGTTTTCGCCCGGCATCCCGACGAACCAGGACCGCATCAGTTGCAGCGCCCGGCCCTCGGCGTCGAGCGGCTGCAAAGCAACCGGCGTGTTGGCGGGAATTTCGAACGAGCAGCTCCCGTCTTCTTCGACCGGAACGGTTCCGAGGATCCGTTTGATGTCCCAGGAACTCTGCACGCCGACCGATTCGTGTCCGCCGCGGTTCATGAACGCGTAATGGTACGAAAAGATGCGGATCTTTTTCACGGTCCCGCGTGGGACGTCCGGCAGTCCGGTTCCATGATACACGTCCGTGATAAATACTGTTGCCGTTTTCATGTCCGGATCGGTCCGATCGGAAAGGAGCGGCGGAACGTCGCGGGGAACGATCGGCGTCGGCTCGTAAAGCCCTTGACCTGGAATCTGGTGGATGAGCGTCATGTTGTCGAACACGTCGACCAGGTAGATTCCGTAGGTGTTTCCGTCGCCGACACCATTGACCTGGCAGTTGACGAGGAAGTACTTCTCCGAAAGTGGAAACGGAAAATCGAAATTGTACTTCAATCCGTCCCCCTGTCCGTCGAGGACGTTACCGACGACGTCGAGCCCGCGGCCCGGGATTTCCTGGACGAAACCGGTTTTTTCCGCCGGGTAAACGTCGGGAAGAATGTCGATGTACGAAACTTCCGGTCCCCATTCTTTGGACGTCGGACGAAACCGCATCGGGTACTTGCGGCCCATGCCGGGGTCGATGATGCAAAGCCGACCCGTCTCCGGACGGCTGTGGTGTCCGCCGACGATTCCGATGATCCGACCGCTGTTGCCGGGAAGTTGCTTCGCGTTTTTGAACGCCGTCGGAAAATACGAACCGCTGCCGTACAGTTCCTTCTGGTTCGTTCCGTCGGGGTTCATCGAGAAGAGAATCCGGCTGAAATAGTGCATGATGTCCGTATATTCCCAACGGAGATACATCACGCGACCGTCGTTCATGAGCGTCGGATGCCAGTCGCTGTCCTGTTCGAACGTGAGTTGCCGAACCGCTTTGGTGTCAGGATTTCCGCGATACAAATTGACCATTTGCCGCGACCCGTTCTCGCACGGAAGTCCCTGCATTCCGGCGGTCGACGCGAAGACAATATCCCCGTCGGCTAAATAACAGGAGTCGTAATAATCGACGTCGGGAACGTTGTCCGGCGTGAGGAGCTTCAAACCGGTTCCGTCGAGATTGATTTCGTACACGCCCCAACGGCGGTTATTGTTTTCCATGACCGTGGAGAACATCACCTTTTTGCCGTCGAAATGGAGATCGATGTCGCGCATCGGACCGCCGCCGTTATTCGGACGGTAAAACGGCTCGACCTTCGGTTTGCCCGAGCGCAAATCGGAGACGATCGCCAGTTCGTTGTCCCAACCGTCCCGCCGCATCTCGGAATTCGTGTACGCATTGAGCGTCGGAGCGGCCAACCGGTCCCGCCGCACAACGAGCAGTCGGTCGAAATCGAGTAGCGGCGTCGCAAGGAGCGCTTCGCGGCGAAGTGTGTCGAATTCCTTGGTCAGAGCGGCGTCGCCGGGAGCATTTTCGAGCCGTTGCTCCAGGTCGACGAGTTTCTTGAGATACTCTTCTCCTTTCGGATATTTGTCGCCGAAAGTTTTGATCATATCCTCGATCGCCAACCGCACCGATTCCGGCGTATTGACAGGCCGATCGTTATTATTATATTTCGGCTGCGCAAACGCCGAACCGCACAACATCGCCAGTAAGGCGAAACAAAAAATCATTCGTTTCATAAACATGATCACCACGAAAAAAACAGGTATGTTTAGCCCGAGCACCAGAGGTGCCGGGTGAGCCGGCTGCCCCAATAATTCTAATCTTACGGAAAAAGTTCCATCAGCGCATCGGCGAAGAGTTTCATGCCGAAAGTGTTCGGGTGGTTGATGCCGTTGACCATCAACGTTGAGTACGGAATTCCTTCCCGCCAAAGTCGCCCGTACCGCTTCGCCCCTTCGGCGACGGCGATTCCGTTCTTCTCCGCGAAAGCCCGGACGCTGTGCGTGTAAGGCCGTGGATCTTCGTCGATCTCCCGCTCCCGATCCAAACCCATCCAGTCCGTTCGAACGTAGTGCGGCGTCAAAATGATCCATTCCGCTCCGATTTCGCGAAACGCGTCGAGAATTTTGCCGTACTGCTGATCGAGGGCGTCGCCCTGTAAACCGGCGTCGTTAACGAACTCCATGATCACCAGGTCCGGCTTCGGATCGACGATTTTTTCCTGAAAATTGTACTCGCTTCCGGACGGTTCGGTCAGATAGTTGATCGAGCCGCGACCGCCCCACGCTTCCGTCGTCAACTCGATTTGAGCTTTCGGGAACCGCTCGCCAAGTCGTTTGACAAACTGCTCCTGCCAACGGTTTTTTTCGTAATCGGGAAGATATGTTCCCACGGTCACGCTGTCTCCCCAAGCAATGATTCGGAGTTTTTCTCCACCGTTGAGCTTTGCCATTGTCTTGGGCAAAAGCTTCTCCGCAACGGTTTGCCCGGCAACCCTCGGCGGTTCCGGGTACGACGTTTCAAGAATCGGGAAAAGCAGGTTCGGCTGAAGTTTCTCCAGTCGGACCGTGATCCAAATATTGCCGAGGCGCGTTTCTCCCTCGCCGATCTTCGGCGGCTGCGGATTAATAATGTCCGGCGTGCCCGGTCGAATCTCGATCTGTCCGGCGGAAGTCAGAACGACGGAGTCGAGCCGCATTTTTCCATAACGGTAATCGATCCAGACCGGTTGGTCTTCCCGAATCCGGCTTTCGGGAGTTCGACCGACGGAGCACCACATCGGCATGATTTTGTAGTCTTTATTGACCTCGAAAACTTCCGAGTCGGGTTTCTCACCGGCTCGAACGACGATCGAAGTCGGATCCAGGGAGAACGTTGATGGGATTCCTTCGGTCGAGCGAGTCTGCAACAGCGGCATTTCGGTGTTCCAAGTCCGATTTTCATCGAAAAGCGGCATCCGGTCATATTTTTCCGCTTTGACCTCGAAAATATCCGCAGGAGAAACGGCGATATCCGCCTTTTTTCCCTGGTATTCGACGGACACGCTCCAGTCGCCGCTGAGTTTCATCGCAGCCGGATCCGCGATCGTTTCACCGGCTACAGCGAGTGGAAAAAAAAGGAAAAGCCAAAAACCGTTCAGCAAGGATCTCATGAGTACAGGGCAGGCGTGAGGATGGAGAAGTGGGAAAAAGAAATAAAGCAGGCAAAACGTCTACTGGATTTTACGCTCTCGACTCCAGTAAAACAAGAGTCTCAATCGTACGCTCCCCGAGATTTTCCACCTGTTGGGAAATTCGATCTTTCACCCACTTGTCAAAAACCGTCCGGTTGGTATCTTTACAAATACTTAGCTGTTAGTGCTTTCCAAAAATACCGACTCGTCGGTTCAAAAAAATCATGAATGGCAATTATCGCAAGAAAAAACAACCTTTGGTGATTCGTGCGAACCTTTTGGAAGCGACAGCCGAACTGCTCGTCGAGCGAGGCTTGGCCGGTTTGACCTTGGACTTGGTCGCAAAAAGAGCCGGGGTCAGCAAAGGGGGCCTGATCCACCACTTTCCTTCCAAGCAGGCGTTGCTGGAAGGATTGAACCAGGAAATTCTCGACGAATATGAAAAATTCATCGACGACAACATAGCAGCGGATCCCGAGCCGAGTGGACGATTCATTCGGTCGTACATCCGTTCGTTTTTCTCCGCATTGAAGTACAAAAACGCCGCGAAGTTGTTTAACGTGTTCGTCTTTGAGATGAACCACAACGAATCGCTTCAAAAAAAATGCGGCGACTGGTACGAAAGAATCGCCGCGAAATATGGGGGATTGAATCTCTCGCTCAGGGAACAAATGATCCAATTCGCCGCCGACGGACTTTGGGTCGAAGAATGTACCGGAATGGTATCCGTCACACCGGACCAACGCCGCGCCTTGATCGATTATTTGGTTCAACAAACTTATGAATTGTAAAAAGGCGACAGATTTCAGACATCAGGTTTCAGGAAAAACCATGGTGTCGAATCTGAAATCTGCCGTCTGAAGTCTGATGCCTATCGCTTACCATGAATCGCACACTTATCATTCCCATATCGTTTTTTTGCTTTCTTCCGCTTTCCGGTTGTGGAACCACGGCAACGGGAGAAATGGCTTATCCGCAAGAAACGCCGAAAGTCGAAATTTTCACGGTCCAGAGCACGACGGTCCCCTTGGTCCGGACCTTGCCGGGACGTACCGCCGCGTTCAACGTCGCCGAAGTGCGGCCGCAGGTCAACGGTATCATCAAAGCGAGAAAGTTCGAAGAGGGCGCTCTGGTGACCGAAGGGCAGGAACTGTACGAAATCGACGACGCCGTCTACAAAGCGCACCACGATAAAGCGATAGCCAACTTGCGGCATCTGGAACGAACCCTGAAAAGGGCCAAAACGCTCCAGATCGACAACACGGTCAGCGAGCAGGAGTACGAGGAATCGCTCTATGCCTGGGAAAGTGCCAAGGCCGACGCGGAACTGGCCCGGCTCGATTTGGAGTACTGTAAGGTCAAGGCGCCGCTGTCCGGGAAAATCGGGCGGTCCACGATCACCGTCGGGGCACTGGTTACCAACGGTCAGCCTCAGGAAATGGCCGTCATTCAGCAGACCGACCCGATTTACGTCGACTTGAATCCCGACATCCCCCAAATGCTCCGGACCCGTAACGCCATGGAAGGAAGCGACGACCGCCGACCGTTTTGGCAAGGTGCCACGGTCAAGTTGACGCTGGAAGACGGCACCGAGTATCCTCATTCGGGACAAATCGACTTCCTCGACAACCGGGTCCAGTCCGACACCGGAAGCGTGACGCTCCGAGCCGCGATTCCGAATCCCGACGGCCATCTCCTTCCCGGCATGTTCGTTCGCGTTTCGGTCGAAGAGGGAATCCGGAGCGACGGCAAAATGATACCGCAACAAGCCGTTTTGCGCGACATGAAAGGGAATCCGTACGTTTGGGTCGTTCGCCAGGATGACACCGTCGACAAACGGGAAATCCGAACCAATCGGACGATCGAGAACACCTGGCTTATCGATTCCGGCCTGGAAGACGGCGAACGAATCGTCGTCGAAGGGCTGCAATTCGTCGAACAGGACGGTAAGGTGATACCGGAATAATGGCACGCTCGCTTACCCTTCCCGTCCTGACTCCTGACTCCTGACTCCTGACGACTCCTCCACATGTCCGAATTTTTCATCGAACGTCCTATTTTCGCCTGGGTGGTTGCGATTCTTATCATGCTGGCCGGGGTTGCGGCGATTTTTCAACTGCCCGTCACGCAATATCCCGAAGTCGCGCCGCCGACCATCGCGATCTACGGCGTGTTTCCCGGCGCTTCGGCACAGACCGTCCAGGACAGCGCCGTCCAGATTATCGAACAGCAACTGAACGGACTCGACGGTTTCCGTTACATGAGTTCCTCCAGTACGGCGGACGGCGGGTTCGATATTCAAGTCCTCTTCGAGCAAGGGACCGATCCCGACATCGCGCAGGTCCAGGTGCAGAACAAGCTGCAACTCGCCACGCCGATGTTGCCGCCGGAAGTTCAGGCCCAAGGGCTCAGCGTTTACAAGGCGCAAGCGAACTTCATCACGATCCTCGCGTTCTACTGCGACGACGGAACGCTCACCGATGCCGATCTTGCCGATTACATGTCCTCGAACCTGAAGGACACGCTCGCACGGGTTCCCGGCGTCGGGTCGCTCGAAGTCTGGGGCTTTTCGTACGGCATGAGAATCTGGCTCGATCCGGAGAAACTGTACAGTTACAGCCTCATCCCGCAGGACATCATCGCGGCGATCCAAAGCCAAAACGTACAGATTTCGTCCGGCAAACTCGCCGGTCTCCCCACGAAGGAGAAAGTGCAAATCAGCGCGTCCGTCATCGCCAAGAGCCGCCTGACCACGGCGGAGGAGTTTCGAGAGATCCTCGTCAAAGTCGAAAACGACGGTTCGCAGGTCCGCCTCAAAGACGTCGCCGAAGTCGAGCTCGGCAGCGAGCGTTACGATTTTACCTCCCGTTACAACGGTTACCCTTCCGTCGGTATGGGAATCAAACTCGCCTCGGGAGCGAACGTCCTGGAAGCAAGTCAAGCCGTCCATGCCGCCGTCGAGGAACTGAAGCCGCATCTGCCTCCGGGGGCAAAAATCGCGTTCGTCAATGAAATGGCACCGGTCGTCCGCGCTTCGATTCAGTCCGTCATTCAAACGCTTCTCGAAGCGATCGGGCTCGTCTTCCTCGTGATGTGGGTCTTTTTACAACGGTTTCGCATCACGCTCATCCCGACGCTCGCCGTTCCCGTGGTGTTACTCGGAACCTTCGCCGTCCTGTTTGTGTTCGGATTCACCGTCAACGTGATCACGATGTTCGCGATGGTCCTCGCGATCGGCCTCTTGGTCGACGACGCCATCGTCGTCGTCGAAAACGTCGAACGGATCATGGAAGAAGAAGGGCTGTCGCCGAAAGAAGCGACGCGAAAATCGATGAAACAGATTCAAGGGGCGCTGATCGGTATCGGGCTGGTACTCAGCGCGGTGTTCTTCCCGATGGCGTTTTTTGGCGGTTCGACCGGCGTGATCTACCGGCAATTTTCCGTCACGATCATCGCCGCGATGACGCTCTCGGTGATCGTCGCTCTCGTCTTCACGCCGCCGCTTTGCGCCACGATCCTCACTCCCGCGAAAGAACATAATAAGGCGTTCTTCCTTTTCCGGTGGTTCAACGCCGCGTTTACGTTCACCGTGAACCGTTACATCGGTTCGGTCGCCTATATCCTGCGGCGCAGTTTCCGCTTCCTCGTCCTGTTCGCCGGATTCGTCGCCCTGATCGTTTATTTGTATCCGAAATTGCCGACGGGCTTCCTCCCGACGGAAGACCAGGGAATGATGTACATCAGCGTCGAACTTCCGCAAAACGCTTCGATGGAGCGAACGAACGAAATCGTTGCGCAAGTGAGCGATCATCTGCTCGAAAACGAAGGGGACTGCGTCGAGGGTGTCATGGGGATCGGCGGTTTCAGTTTCGCCGGAATGTCGCAAAACGCCGGAATCCTGTTCGTCACGCTCAAGCCGTTCGAGCAGCGGACCCGACCGGGAACGAACCTGAACAGCCTGCATTTACGGACCGTGGAATTTGTCAAGACGATCAAGGAGGCGCGGATCACGCCGGACATTCCACCGTCGATTTCCGAACTGGGACTCTCTTCGGGTGTCGACTTCTATCTCCTGGACCGCGCCGGGCTCGGGCACGACCGATTGGTTGAAGCGCAAGATCAGTTGATCGGCATGGCGATCGAAAGTAAGAAGTTCGCCATGGCCATGCCGTTCAGCCTGCCGGACGAGCCGCAATATCGCATCACGTTCGACGAAGAGAAAGCCCGAATGCTCGCGGCGGATCTCTCCGACGTGAACGGCACGATGTCGATCGCCTGGGGTTCGGCGTATGTGAACGATTTTATCGACCGGGGACGCGTCAAGCGGGTTTACGTACAGGGAGATGCCGGCTCGCGTCTTGCGCCGGAAGATCTCGACAAATGGTATGTTCGGAATCGCAACGGAAACATGGTGCCGTTCTCCGCGTTCACGTCCGGCCAATGGATTTCCGGGGCGCCGAAGCTCTCGCGGTTCAACGGATTCAACGGCTTGCAAGTGATCGGTTTTCCCGCTCCCGACGTCAGTTCCGGGGACGGAATGAACACACTTTCGGAGTTGGTCGCGAAATTGCCGCAAGGGTTCGGTTTGGCTTACGCGGGACTTTCATTCGAGGAACGTCGCGTGGGAAATCAGGCGATGTACCTGTACGGGACTTCGCTTTTAATCGTGTTCCTGTGCCTGGCCGCGCTGTACGAAAGCTGGTCGGTTCCCGCCGCGGTGATGTTCGTTGTTCCGTTCGGCGTTTTCGGCGCGATTGGCGCAACGTTGATTTACGGTCTGGAAAACAACGTGTACTTCCAGGTCGGGATGTTGACCGTGATGGGGCTGTCGTCGAAAAACGCGATTTTGATCGTCGAGTTCGCCAAGAACTTGTACGAAAAAGAAGGCCGATCGCTCTTCGACGCCGCCGTGACCGCGTCCCGATTGCGACTGCGACCGATCATCATGACGTCCATGGCGTTCATCCTCGGGGTGCTCCCGATGATGTTTTCCCATGGTGCGAGCATGATGAGCCAGCTTTCGCTCGGCACCAGCGTGATCGGCGGAACGCTCGCGGCGACGTTCCTGGCGGTGTTTTTCGTACCGTTGTTTTACGTCCTCGTCGCGGGCATGTTCCGCCGTAAAGAAAAGGCGTAATCAGGAATTTTTCAATCGCTCCAGTTCCTCGGCGACGGCGTCGACGGTGAAACGGATCTGCTCTTCCTTGTGCGAGGAGCAGACGAAGAACCTTAATCGCGCCGCTTTTTCCTCGACCGCCGGATGCAAAATCGGTTGGACGTTGATACCGCGGTCGAACAGCGCTTTTGAGAGCTGCAAGCAAAGCATCGAGTTGCCGATGATGGCCGGCACCACCGCGGAATCCTTGCTCATGCCGGTATTCAAGCCTTTTTCTTTCGCCAACCGCAAAAGAAGAGCGGAATTTCGTCGCAGTTTTTCGACTCGCTCCGGTTCCCGCTCCAAAAGCCGCAATGACGCCAAAGCGGCCGCGGCGTTCGGCGGGGAAATGCCGACGCTAAATACGAAACCGGGAGCCGTGTATTTCAGGTATTCGACTAGCGCCTTGCTCCCGGAAATGTAACCGCCGCAGCTCCCGAACGTCTTGCTGAGCGTACACATCCAGACGTCGACGTCGTTGCGGTCGATCGGAAAATGTTCGCCGATACCACGGCCGGTCTTGCCCAACACGCCGAGCGAATGCGCTTCGTCGACCATCAGCATCGCCTTGTGTCGCTTCTTCACTTCGATCAGTTTCGGCAAGTCGGGGTAGTCGCCGTCCATGCTGTACACTCCCTCGACGACGATCATGACCCGGCGGTATTCGCCGCGATGTTTCGAGAGGATATCGTCGGCGGCCTGCCAGTCGTTGTGCGGGAACGGGCGACGCCGTGCCCCCGAAAGAATCGCCCCTTGCACGATGCTGTTGTGCGCGAGGGCGTCATGGAGGATCATGTCCTCGGCGCTGAGCAAATGACCGATCACCGATTCGTTCGTCGAATGACCGCCGACCATGACGATCGTGTCTTCCGTGCCGAGAAAACGGGAGATCGCGGCTTCCAGTTCGCCGTGGATCGGTTTTTCGCCCGACACCATCCGGGAGGCGGAAACGCTGGTCCCGTATCTCGCGCAAGCGTCCTGCGCGGCCCGGGTCACTTCCGGATCGCCGGACGTGTTGACGTAATTGTAGCTCGAAAAATTGATGTACTCTTTCCCGTCGATGATCGTGGTGTCGCTCGTGACGCCCTCGTGAACGTCGAAGAAATGGTTGAGCCCGAGTTGCCGGACCATTTCGAGTTTTCCGTGAAGCATCTTGTATTCCGGGAACTGGTCGAACTTGTACCGCTCCTCGGTGATTTCCGCGTCGGGTTGCAGGTTGTACGTCATCGGTCGCGCGAAACGGCGATCGGCCGGCTTCTCCTCGAACATGCGGGAATTGTCGTACGACTTGAATTCGCGATCACCCGACCCGAGGCCGAGGTATTGTTTCGCGGCATCGGCGACTTGCCGGGCCGTGAACAGGTCGGGGAGAATATGTTCCGGGAACCGTCCGCCGAAACGGTCTTCCAATGACGCCAGAATTTCCATCCGTTCGAGCGAGTCGAGTCCGAGCGATGTAATATCCGTTTCGACATCCATCCCTTGAGCCCGCTCTTTCGCGACCGCCTTGACGACCTCGACGACGACGGCGACGATTTCCTCGTCGGATTCGGGTGGTGCCATTGTTTGCAGCACCGACGCCGCGTCTCGTTTCGCGGTACCGGTCGCCGGACCGGTCGTTTGATCGAACCCGACCGCTTTCATTCGATTTTTCGTTTCACTTCTTTCTTTGCGAAGCGTTTCGGCGAAGGAGTGGTCCGGCGTTTTCCCGGCGTCAGGTTTTTCCGGTGCAGGTGGTGCCGCGGAGTGTTCGATGATCGGGCGGATCACGGCGGTCGGGGATCCGTCGCCGCCGAGAACGTCGTCCAATTCCTCCGCTTCTTTCGGCGAGAATCGGATCGACGTTTCCGGGGACACCCAGGAATCGATGTACGATAGCGTCCCTTCGAGGAAACCTTTGCGGCAAGCGTGACGCTGGATTTTCCCGCTGGACGTTTTCGGGATGCTTCCCGCTTTGACGAGCACGATCGCGTCGATCGGGAATTCGTGATCCGCCGCGATCGATTTGCGGATCGCCTCGAACAGCGGCGTCATGTTCCCCTTGAAGCGGCGTTCGACTTCTTGGACGATCACGAGCCGTTCCACCAAGCCGTCTTCGACCGTAAACGCGGCACCACAGTTGATGCGCAGGTGCGGATCGCTTTTCTGGACCGATTCCTCGAGGTCCTGCGGGTAGATATTGACGCCACGAATAATGATCAGGTCCTTGATCCGCCCCGTGACGAAAAGCTCTTCGCCGTCCAGGAATCCGAGGTCGCCGGTGCGCATGAACGGTCCTTCCCCGGTCTCGGCGATTCTTGCCCGGAAAGTCGTTTCGGTCGCTTCGGGAGACTGCCAATATCCTTGGGCCATGCTCGGTCCCCTGACCCAGATTTCGCCGACACCACCGGTCGGGCACACGAGGCGGGTTTCCGGATCGACGATCCGGATCGTTTGGTCGATGAACGTGCTTCCGCTGGAGACGAATCGTTTGGCACCATTCGCCTCGCGGTCGCTTTCGACGACTTTACCGTGCGATAAAGATTCGGAATCGAAGGATTTGACCAAAGGGGGCTCTTCCGCGTAGCCCCCGGAAACGATGAGCGTCGCTTCGGCCAAACCGAAGCAGGGGTAAAACGCGTTGTACCGAAATCCGCATCGCTCGAATTTCCGCGTGAATTTCTCCAGGGTTTCCGGCTGGACCGGCTCGGCGCCGTTGAACGCGATTTTCCAACTGCTCAAATCGAGTTGATCGAGGAGTTCGTCTTTGATTTGTCGAACGCAAAGATCGTAGGCGAAATTCGGACCGCCGCTGGTCGTCGCGCCGTATCGGGTGATCGCGGCGAGCCAACGAAACGGCTTTTGCAGAAAGGAAAGCGGCGACATCAGGACGTTCGTGCGGCCGCAGTAAAGCGGTTGGATGATACCGCCGATCAAGCCCATGTCGTGGTAGCTCGGGAGCCAGAAGACGCCGATGTCGTGCCGGGTATGCTCGAAGCCGAGTTGGATCAGCCGCGAGTTGTGGATCATGTTGCCGTGCGAGAGGACGACCCCTTTGGGCGTACCGGTCGAGCCGGACGTGTATTGCAGGAACGCGATCGTGTCGGCGTCGATGTCGGGACGGGTCCAGTGATTTTCCCCGCCTTCGGGCATGGTATCCGTCGCAAACCAGAGAACGTTTTTCAGATCCGGGGCTTCGTGAATCAACGCACCGACCCGCTCCAAGGTGTCATGGGTCGTGAGCGCGACTTTGGCGGTCGCGTTTTGGGCGATCGATTGGATGCGCAGCATCGACCGGTTTTTGCGCGGCGGATAAACCGGAACGGCGATCGCGCCGGCGTACAAACAGCCGAAGAAGGCCGTAATGAAATCGAGCCCCGGCGGATACAGGAGCAGGATACGCTCCCCTCGGCAGTTGTGCTCCTGAAGCCACGCACCGACCTGTCGGGCGCGACGGTCCAATTCGGCATTGGTCAACGGAATCTCATCGTCAATTCCGTTGGCGAGGTAAATAAAAGCGGGATCGTCCGCTTGGACGGACGCTCGGTACTGAACCAGTTCGACAAGCGACCCCGGCCCGAAAATCGTGGGGGAGAATGGCATGTTGGGAATTATGAATTATGAATTATGAATTGTGAATTATCAGTGCGGACGTTGTCGTCGCCTTTCATAATTCATAATTCATAATTCATAATTAAATCTAGTCTTCTTCGGAATTTTCGAGGAAGACCGTTTCGAGGGTTTTGGTGTTACGGTCGATCGCGAGGATGACTTGTTGGGTTTCGATTCCGTCGCTCCCTTTCGCTTCGATGGGGTAAACCTGACGTTTTTCGTCGAGGTTGTAACGAATGGAAAAGGAGCCGTCGTTGGCGACCCGAATCGGTTCGCCGCTAATGGTAATCTGGACGCTTGGATCGGTTTGTCCGTAAATGACGATGTCGGCATTGACGGTGAACTCAAAATTCCGTTTCGTTCGTTCGTAATGGGCGCTTCGAGCGCCGAATCGGGAAATCAACGGAAGCGACATGGAACGTCGCAACTGTTCCTCGAATACGGTTTTCAACTCGCCGCCGTTCTTCTCGGTACCGCCGCTGAGCTTGTAAATGCGGTCGAAATCCTCGGAAACGCTGTCCCAATGACCGTCGAGTTTCGCGGTTCCGGCAACGATTTGGCTTTGCGGCGTCTGGACAATATTGCTTGAAGCGATTGGGAAGAAATTTCCTTCCCGGGAAACGAAGCCGATTTCCATTTGAAACGTGCCCGGCGGATCTTGGACGTCAACGTACCAGTTGTTCACGCCGCCGTGAATACGAATGTCCCGGACGATGTCGCGTCGTGGATTGTTCATTCCGTCGGCCACGATTCGGAACAGCCGCAGAATCGGAACCGCCGTGTGCCAAGCGTGCCCCATCGCGGCTTTGGCTCGCTCGATCAGCCGGGAACACAGTTCCCAATACACATGCAGCCAAAACGGATCTCGCACGAGCAAAACGAACCGATCGTGATTCTGGCCGCTTCTGTCGTCATAGATGCCGCTGATTTCCCGAATCTTGCTGAGTTTGTCGTTTAATTCTTCCAGGTGCGGCTTGCGAGTCGGCTGGGCGTGTTTCGGGGGAACGAAACCGGAACCGAGAGTTTGCGGCCTGTTGTTTTTTTTCGATTTTACGGCGTTTTCTTTTTTCGCCGAAGACTCCTTTTTTGCCGATTGTGCCAGGGCGGTTGCTGCTTTCTTCGCTTTTCGCCCTCCCGCCTGACGTTTGGTGAGAATCGCTTTGATCAGGTCCGACTTGCGCATGTCGTGCCAGCCGGAAATATCCAATTTCCTCGCGATCGTTGCAAGTTCTTTAACTGTGCTCTGGTTCAGTTCGTTAGACGTTTTCACACTTTTTTCTCCGTCGACGTATTACAAAGCAGTCCCACCCTAATACTTCAGTCTGAATCTAAATTTATACATTACAAAGACTTTGAGAGAATGGGATAAATTGGAAAAAAAGGCGAAATTAAGAAATATTTCGGGAAAATTCCTCTACATTCCTTTTCTTTGGCACAACATTGACCGGGAATACGGAAGTGAAATAGTCGTGATTTGGGTGTCCGAGTCATTTTGACCGTGGTACAAAAAATTTCACCTATTCAAAGTTCATTTTTTAACCACAGAGAATTCAGAGACCACAGAGGAGCTTATAGGAGAATATTCTCCGGTTTTTTCGGAGGCTGCTTATTCGTCGAAAGTTTACGACATCGACTCGTCTGCCCCGAAACTCATCGTCAGGACGCTGTGCTTGAGCCCTTTGATGCGGCGTAAACGAAATAGAAATTCCTGGATCTGCTCGCCGGAGCCGCGAACGACGATGATTTCCATACAATTCGCGTGATCCAGATGAACGTGCTGGGAGCAATGAATCACGTCGCTGCAGTCGTGCTGGAGCGAAAGCATTTTCTGGACCACGCCCGGCTTGTGGTGGTCGTAGACGACGGAAATCGCTCCGGCAACGTGTTGACCCGTTTCCCACTCCCGCTGGACGAGCGAATCCCGAATCACGGTCTTAATCGCTTCAGACCGCGTCGGATAGCCGCGCTGCTCGGAATAGGCGTCGAACCTTTCCAGCAGCTCCTCTTCGACGGAAATGCTGATACGCGTGATTTTTGACATTTATGGGGAGGAAGTGAGAGGAAAGGTTTACAGCCGTTTGAGGAAATCCAGTCCCTTCGGCGGAAGTTCGTTTTCCGATTGGAACACTCCGGTCCATTTTCCTTGAACGTCTTTCCACAACGCGATATTCGTCGGCTTGTTCTCCATATCCACGGTAACACCACCGCCGGCGAATTTTTTCAAGTTCCCGGCCGCCAAAGCGACGAGCGTTCCATCCGGCGTGAAACGGCAGGCCAGCAGTCCCGTCGCTTCGGCCGTGATTTTCGGTCGGGCCGGCAGATCGTCGAGAATTTCGTTGCGAAGAACGATTTCATCGCCGGCAAGATTCTTTTCCGCGGCGATCCAAACGTGCGTTCCGTCGACGTACCTCGCTTTTCCCAGGCAAGCCGGTCGCGCCATCCCATAATCCGCCCATGGTGTCGCCGTAATCCAGGCCGTTTGCGGTGTGACACCTTGGGCAACCAACCGCTTGACGAGCGCATCCGCTTCCCGGTCAAGATTTTCGGGCGAAATATCCGAGGCGATCGAGAGGATTTGCGTTTTGCCCCCCACCGCGTTTAATTTTCGCAACGTCTCGAAATCCGCCTGATCCGAAGGAGTTTCCCCGAAAAAGACGACGATCGGATATTCCTGAACGCCGTACTGGAGATACCCACGATCGTTGCGGGTCCAGAGCCCGGAATCGGATTGCGTCGAAGGTGTCAAATCGGCCGGAAACCCTTGAAAAGCAAGTCGGTTACACAAATCGATTCCCGTGGTGCCGACTTTGTTAAAGTCGGGACGAGCCCAATTCATGGCGCCAAAATGTCCGAACACGACCGCGACCGGAGAATCGACCGGCGAGTTCGTGATGAAGCCGAGAAGGCGGGCTTTTTCCCGCATTTCACGCACTCCCGAATCCAGGATCGGCAAAATGTTGTACCCGTTTTCTTGAGAGCGTCGCTCCTCGGCCGGATAGATCGGATGGATGTTGATCCGTCCCCCGGCTAAAATCGCGCCCCAGTGTTCCGGTCCGTACTGCGAGACGTCGGAGGAGTAAAACATATTGTACCAAACGGAATTCGTCCCTTTGGCGAGCGATGTGCGACAAAAATAGGGGGTGCACTCGTCGGTTTGGGCAAAATCGCGGGGAGCTTTCCACCAGGAAAGCTGGTTCTTACGGAACTCGCGGGCATCGGGCCAGGGCCACCATGTCGGATGCGTGGCTGAAAGCGACTTCGGACCGAAAACCTCTTTCGTGTGCTTGGCGAATTGCGATTCGATTTCCGCATGTTTCAACAAACACAGGCGGTTGTAATCGTCGATGAATTGCCGTCTCGACTCTTCTTTGCCGGCTTGAGGAAACCACATCAGAAAACAGTCGTCGACAAGCGAGCGGTCGGGATAACGCTTTGCATACTCCTTGTCCATGGCGTCGGAATACCAGAATTCGTTTTTCGCGGGACATCCGTCGAAACTGGGCGGAAATCCCCATTCGTCCTTGCAAGCGCCCGCCAGGGGAACGTCGGCATACTGTTGCAATATTTCTTTTTCAAACGCGATCAACTCCGGCGAAAACACGTCGGGATAGAAGTACGAAAACGCGACGACTCCGCACAGAAACCGCTCACCGGTTTCGGCGTCGCCCGGCTCGAAGAACATTTTCACGCGATTGTTTTCCTCCGAAGAAATCGTAACGTTTTTCGTGACATCACGTAGCGATTCCGAAAGGATCTCGCCTTGGGCGTTTTTGGAATACGTCCACGCTTTCAGAAAACGATGTCCCCGGATCAGGTACGGCGTCGAACCGCCTGTATAGTGATCGTTCAGAAAACCGGTTTGAAAGACGACGTCCGTCGGTCCCCCGGCGGCAAGCGGCGTTTCCAGGTACTGCAATTGTTCCTGCAATTTGTCGGGACGCTTTTTTTCAAACGCCTTTCTTGCCAGCCTCGCATCCAGGTCGAGGAGAATTCCAACACCGTATTTTTCCTTGGCGTAATTGGCCGCGTTTTTCATCATGTCGTGGAATTCCCGATCGACGACTTCCACCTCGTATCGCGTCGAAGCGGAAAACAAACCGAACGATTCCGTGGACGCGATGGTGTCAATGAAATCCTTGTAGCCCGGTTCCGTAAAGCTTTCGGCGGTCGAGAGAAACCAGCATCCCAGTTGCGGCACGGTTTCGAGGGTCGTCGAAAGCGAATTCCCGGCGGGCGGATCAAGGAAACGCAGGCTTTCCGTATTTTGAGCCGATCCCTGGCGTGGAACCACGCAAAGAACCGTCAGGAGAAGAAAAATTCCGATGTAATAAAATGTCGTGCTGCGCATGGTGTGGGAATGTGGAGAGTTGGAATTGTGATCAACAGGAAAGGATTTCGATCAGAAAAGATGGTCCCCTCGCCCCCGGAATATCGGGGAGAGGGGACCGGCGTTTGGGCTGTCATAACCTGTTTATTCACGCATGATTGACTTGAATTACTGCGGTTACGCTGTTCATTTTTGCCGGGCGTAACACTCCATCAGGAGGAAGAACGAATACGCGTCGACGAATTCGACGTTTTCCGGGCCGCTGAGTCGGGTCGTTTCTTCCATGACCGTCTTGTGCCAGCTCGGCGTCTGTAAAATCGTACGAATCGGCAGGAAGTGCGGTTTGCCCGGCTTGCGTTCGGCGACGAAATGGTCCGACAGCTCCTTGCCCGCTGTTTTCGGTTCGCCGTAAAGGTCGTGCCGCATCGGGATCGTGTACATGCCGTCGGTCGGCTGCATGTACGGGACCTTCTGTCCGATCAATCCGGCTTTGGAAAATTTGGCGTACGCTTTCAGTCCCTTTTCTCCCATTTCGGGGGCATAGCCGTCGATCACGAAACCGGTGATATCAAGATCGTACTTGTGAAAATAACGCAAATTGTGCTCCGTCCAGGCGTCCCAGCCGTCCGGGATTTCCGGATCGAGTCGCGGCGCGGTAAGCATTCCCGGGTTCAGGTATCCCGCCCCGCAGTCGCCGGAGATGAACCAGTCGTTTTCCTTCGCGTTTTTCCGGACGTAATCCAAAACGTGCGGCGCCCGCTGATCCAGATTCGGATTGAACGCCCAGTTGCACGGAATCGTCCCCCGCGCCGGATCGCTCCACAGTTCCGGAACTTTCGTCGTCAACCACGGCGCGCAGTCGTAATCCCCCATGTAGAACGTAATGTACGCTTTCGGGGCGACGCTGCCGCTTTCGTCGATCAAGCCTCGCTTTTTCAGCGTTTCGACCGTCGGACGCGTGGGCTGCGGGTAATGCTCTTTCAGTGGAAAATGCTGGTAAAACGAGCCGTTGGCGAGTGCGGAAGACCCGAGCGCATCGGCGTCGATATAGGCGTTGTACGCCGAAAAAATCCGGACCGATTCCCACTCCGTCGGGACCGGTTCGTGCTTGGAACCCGCTTGCCCGTAAGAGGTGTATTTCCACGCCCAAGGAGTGAAGCCGTGAATGTCGATGATACCGCCCTTGGCGTTGGCGTGCATCGATTTGAGAATCGCCTTGGTCGTCGCCAGATCGGTTCCGAGCGGCTGATTCGGATCGTCGATCGGGGCTTCGTCGTCCCAACAATGAAGCTCGAAAAAGAACCCGGCACGGGAAATCGCGAAGTCGTGATTGATCAACGTGTTGTTCCACGGCTCCCCGGCTTGCGGCAGGGTGAGCCAGTAGGAATCGAGGTAATACGACATATCCTTGCCGGACACTTTGCCGGTATCGAGGAAATTTCGTTTCGCCCAAAGATAAGCGTCGCACTTGGCGCTTCCCACGGAAATCTGCTCCGCGGTATCATTGTCGAGTTGCGTGATTTTCGGGAGCGGTTTTCCTTTTTCGCCGGTGAAGATCGGACCGCCGTCTTTCGGATCGCAGAGGAAAAGCGTGTTTTCCGGCTTGAGAAAATCATATCCGGCCCGAAGTGTTTTTTGATAGACGGAATTTTCCGCGGCGTCGAATCGAAGGCAGACGCGGCTCTCCACCCCGGCAACGGTCGAAGCGACGTTGGAGAGCGACCACGGTTTTTCACCGTAAACGACGGCTCCTTTCAGGCGGGGCGTGAAGGTTTTCAGGAGTTCGTCGAGCGATTGGATTTCCACGACCGGCCTTCCGGCGAGCCAGTTTCCCTCTTTGCGGAGTTCGTTCCACCAGAAATCGTCGACATTCGGCTTGGCTCGCAGAAAGAGCGTCGCTTCGGTTTTATTGACGATTCCCTGAACGGAAGCGGCCAAATGAAGCGTGTCCCAAAACTTGCGAACCTGTCCCGGATCGGCAACGTCGAACCGGGCCGTTCCGGAAATATCGAACCGATAAATCGGCGCCGGCTCGCTTGCGAAACAAAACGTCGTGAAGAACAGTACGAAAAACGTCCCCAGGGAAATCTTGATTGACATGGGAAATAATGGTCTGATTGGTCGGGAATGTGTGATTTTGAAACTTCCGACATTGTAGAGAATGAGGAGTTGAAACACAATCCCGTGAGCGGCGGGGCGGCTGGGACCGCAGGCTTCCAGCCTGCCGAGAGTTCGCTACGGGCTGGAAGCCCATAGACCCCAGGTGCAGGCAAGATGCCTGCGGTCCCGGCGTTGGCGGCATGACTGCACGGGGCAGGCCCCGTGGCTAACGGTTTAGCGGTCCCCGCGGATTCGTTCCAAGTCTTTTCGGAGCGGTTCGTTGAGCTTTTGATCCAGATGCGGCATGGTGTCGTCGAGTTTGATCGCGAGGTTCGCTTCGGCGGCGGCCCTGGTAGGTTCCCCGGCTTTTTCCAACGCAACGGCAAGCGACGCGTGGGTTTTCGCGTGGTTCGGGTACAGTTCGACCGCTTCCTCGAATCGACGGATCGCCGCCGCTAAAATCGTACGATTTCCACGGCGATGGTAAGCGTGCATCATCGTTTCCCCGAGCATCTTTCGGATCGTCGCAGAAAACGGCGCGAGCCGGGCCGTGGCGTCCTCGTCGCTTAATGCGGTTTGCATCGTCTTTTCGTCGCCAGTCGCTTCATAGATTCGGAACCGGACTTGCGTGAGCGCGAGACGGCTTTCCACGGAAAACGGATCCGCTTGGACCGCTTTTTGCAACCATTGGATCTGGGATTCGAACCGACCCTCCTGCATCGCACGCGATTGATCGGCCGACGAATGCAAAGCCGGGAGGAACGTCAAATTGTAACAGGAGAACACGAGGAAAAGGAAAACGAGCCCCAAACCGACATGAATCGCAAGCGGTCGTTTGTGCTCGCCGGTTCCGCTCGAACAGAGCATTGCCGCGAGCAACCACAACGGAGCCGCGACGTTCGGGTACGCGATTCCTCCCGCCGCGGAAAGATTGACCAAGATCACGACCAGCGTGGTTTTGAGGAGAAAACCGAGGTCGGCGTTTCGATGCGTCGCCAACGGAAAAGTTGCGCTAAGCGAGACGCCGAACGAAACGACAAGGACCGCCGTTGTTTTCCAGTCGAGGGGAATTTCCGCCGTTTGTGTACAGAGAAACGCGACCACAAATCCCAGGAGCGAACCGGCCAAGAGCGGGAATGGGTTTCGAGGTTTTTCGTCCGGCCTTTCCTCCGGGCTCTTTTGAAGGAATACGACGACAAGAAACAGAGCAAAACAAATCAACGTCGGGATTCCGAAATTGGACGCGATTTCCATAACGAAATTGTGCGGATCGGCGATTTCCTCGCTCGTCGAGGGAAGTTTGTATTGCGTGTAAACGTGTTGATAATTTCCCGGCCCGCAACCGAACCAGGGCTGATTTCGGATCATTTTGGCGGTCGATTCCCAGTATTCGACGCGATACGAGAGCGATTTTTTCGCGCCGGCAATCAGATCGAAATCGAGTCCGCCGACGAAAATCGCAACGGCGACCGAGCCGACGAGAAATACGACGACAAGCAACAGAATTTCGATCGTACGGCGGGAAAACGAGGGCGTAAAGCGTTTTTGGCTCCATTTCCAAACGAGCAGCATCAGACCGCACACCGCCGCAAGACAGCCGGTACGGCTTTGGGTCAGTAAAAGGCACCCCCCGATCATAAGGGCGGGCAAACCGCCGCCGACGGTAAAAAGCCGCGGATTCGGCGACGGGGACAACACAAGGATTCCGATCAACAGCACAAACGCCGGAGCCAATACGCCGGCCAGCGTGTTGGTCAGCGGATAAGTTCCCAGCGGCTCTCTATTGTTGATTCTGTTTTCAAAAAGCGTCTGCTCAGGCGAACCGGGAACGATTCCCAATACGGATAGATACGACTCCTTGTCCGATTCGTATTGTTCGATCAGACGCGGCCTGTCGATGGCGTACTGGTACAGTCCGAGAACCGATTCACCGACCGCAAGGGCAATCAGGATCGCGAGGAACGCTTTTTTCACGGCTTGACCGTCGAAAATCGTCCGGAAAACGTAAAATACCGCCGCAAGCTCCATCCAGGTGAAAAACGCGTTGAGGCCGTATCGCACACAGCCGCGACCGGGAAGAAGGTGCAGACCCGCCGAAATCGCGACACCGAGGAAGAATAAAGCGGCGATTTGGTCGGCGAGTCGACTTTTCTTTTCGACGATCGGACCTTTTTTCTTCCAGAGATTCCAGGCGGCGCAAACGGTCGCGAGCAAAAACCAAAGCACGGTCAACAGGTGTCCGCTTCCGTACCGAACGAGAGATTCGCCGGAAAAAACGACCGTCGCAACGAAAAGAGCCGCTGCCGCTCCTTTGAGTAGCGGTACAAAATCATTCGCCCAATCAACACGGATTGCGGCCTGCGGAGAAGATCGGGATTTCCTGGGGGACATGACGAAACGTGAGAGAGCGTTGCGACTTCCGCATTTCAGACGCAGGATTTTCCGGCGGAAGCCTGACACTGTTTTTAGCGAATGTTTTTCATTTCACAAGCTGACCAGCCAAATGAAACCGGCCATGCTGAATATCGAAAGCAACGTGCTCAGGAACATGCTGGAAGCCATTTCACGCTCCGCGACACCATAGTGAACCGCCAAAATAATCACGGTCGACCCGGTCGGAATGGCCAATGCGATCAAGCTGATGCTTCGGACAGCGGCCTCCGTACCGACGATCAACATTCCGAGACCGATTAAAACGGGGAACACAAAATTCTTTGCCAGGACGTTGACCCCCACCGGGAGGCTGAAGGTGACCTTTTGAGCATTGAGAATAATGCCCGAGGAAAAAAGGGCGACGCCACCGGTCACATTACCAAGCATCGCGAAGGAATCCCGCATCGGCTTCGCCAAATGAAAGCCGGACAAGACAAGCAGGAATCCGGCCAGCGGCAACCAAACGATCGGTTCCTTGAGAGCATGGAGGAAGTGAGGCCACCATTGTAACGTCCCGGTTTGAGACGAGGGAGATTCTTCGGTGGGAACCTCCGAAGCCAGCATGATCAGGGCGAACGGCGTCTGAATCATATTCATCAGAAGCCCGCAAATAGCAATGGTAAGCATACTGCTATGGCCGTAAAGAGTTTCCAGCACGGAAACTCCGATGAATGAAACGGCCGGACCGGCAATAGCGAGGGCTTGCAGGGCCGCCGCACCGCGCGAGCGGCGAAACAGACGACGGGCGATGAAAAACACGGCGAAGTAACCGCCGATCAAGGCCAGAAACAGCCATGAAAACAGGGGAAGATTGGCGAACAGAGCCTCGCGCGACATTCCCATCAATCCCGCGAAAATCGCGAGCGGCAATGCGTATAGCATTACCATACGGTTCAAAATCAAGCTCTGTTCCGCCGTGAAATCCTTGTGCCACCCGGCGGCGAATCCCAACGAGATCGTCACAACACAGGGCAACAAGGCGTCGACCAATGTTTCCAGCATACGCCCCTCTCAGTATAAACGCAACGATTTCATTGTCTCACGGAGGGCATGTCAAGTCGGGGGCATAGCCCCCGGCTCGGTTTTCTCTGTGGGTTAGGCCTTCTTCGGGATCCGCATTGCGTAGAACGATCTCCAAACGAAGAACAGGCCAACCGCCAGGAAGACGGCGGACAGCAGCAACGTCATTCCGGAGTATTGACCGGCGTAGAGCGGCGCACCGGACGCGGTCACGACTTCCTTGCCGTCGAGAACGAGTTGTTTCGCTCCTTCGACACCCTTTTCCGTGTACTTCATGATAATCGCAATTTCCATCGCCAACAGCCCGAACAGCGTCGAGAACTTGATGATCGGGTTGAGCGAAACGGACGACGTATCTTTGAACGGGTCGCCGACGGTATCGCCGATCACCGCCGCGGCGTGAAGTTCCGTTCCCTTTTCTTTCAGGTCGACTTCGACGACTTTCTTGGCGTTGTCCCACGATCCGCCGGCGTTGGCCATGTAGATCGCCTGGAACAGACCGAAAATCGCGATCGACACCAGGTAGGCGACGAAGAAGTTCGGATCGACGAACGCAAACGCCAAGGTCAGCGAAATCAACGCAAAGAAGATATTGAGCATCCCGCTTTGCGCGTATTTTGTGCAGATCGCGACGACTTGTTTCGAGTCGTTGATGTCCGCTTCCGTCTTGGTCAGGTCCATGTTCTTCTTGATGAACTCGACGGCCCGGTAGGCTCCGGTCGAAACGGCTTGGGTCGAAGCACCGCAGAACCAGAAGACGACAGCACCACCGCAGATCAGTCCGAGGATGACCGGCGCGTGGGTCAGTTCGAGACTCAAAACGCCGAGGTTCGTCAGGAGCAGGATGATCGCGAAAATCATCGTTGTCGCTCCGGCGACCGCCGTTCCGATGAGCACCGGCTTGGCGGTCGCTTTGAACGTGTTACCGGCGGAGTCGTTCGCTTCGAGATAATGCTTGCCCATCTCGAAGTCGGGTTCGAATCCGTAGTCCTTTTTGATTTCTTCCCGAATATTCGGGACTTTTTCGATTTGCGAAAGCTCGAAAATCGATTGGGCGTTGTCGGTCACCGGACCGTAGGAGTCGACGGCGATCGTCACCGGGCCCATACAGAGGAACCCGAACGCAACCAAACCGAACGCGAAAACAGCGGCGTGTTCGCCGAGAATTTGATCCAAACCTTGTCCGGCAATCAGATACGCGACGGCCATGAGTGATGCGATCAAACCACCGGTCCAGAACGCGCTGAAGTTACCGGCGATGATACCGGCCAGAATATTCAACGACGGGCCGCCTTCGCGGGATGCAGTTACGATTTCCTGAACGTGCTTCGATTTGGAGCTGGTGAAAATCTTCGTGAATTCCGGGATCAACACGGCCGCCAAAGTTCCGCACGCAATGATACATGCCAACTTGAGCCAGGCGTGATGGGCGAAGTCGTGGAGAAGGAAATAGCTCATGCCGAACGAGGTCGTGATGCAAAGACCGGCGGCGATCCAAATGAGCCGCATAAGCGGTTCTTCGAAGTCGAATTCTTTTTTGCCTTCGTATTTCGCTTTGGAAATCGCCTGATTGATGAAGTAGGAGCAACCGGAGAGGAAGTCCATGAGGAACCGCATCGCGAAGATCCACACGATCAATTTCGCCTGGAGGTATTCGGCGTAGTACGTCGCACCGGCCAAGGTCGCTCCGCCGTTGGCAACGCCGCTGTCGGAACCGGCCCACGCTTCGAACATCGCTTTTCCGGGACCGCTCATGAGCATGTTCGGGGTCACGGCGAGCACGATAAAGGAGATAAGCGCGACACCGGTCACGCCGTAGGTTTCGAATCCGTCGGCGGTCGGACCGACGCTGTCGCCTGCGTTGTCGCCGGTGCAGTCGGCGATCACGCCCGGGTTACGGGGGTCATCTTCCCCGACTTTGAAGACGATCTTCATCAAGTCGGACCCGATGTCGGCGATTTTCGTGAAAATACCGCCCGCGATACGCAAAGCGGAAGCTCCGAGCGATTCGCCGATCGCGAATCCGAGGAAGCAAAGCCCGACGATTTCACGCGGAACGAACAGGAGAATGTAAACCATCATCACCAATTCGAGGGAGATGAGGAACAGACCGACGCTCATCCCGGCACGAAGCGGAATATTGACCACGTCCCACGGCTGCGCTTTCAAAGCGGCAAACGCAGTTCGGGAGTTCGCGTAGGTATTCAGACGGATACCGTACCACGCGACCAGCGAAGAGCCGAGCATACCGATCACGGCATACATCAGAACTTGGATAAGCGTATACATTTTATCGTGATGCACGACTCCTTCGACCTGTTCCGGCTCCGGCATGCTGAAAATGTAGATCGCATAAGCACCGCCGACGAAGAAGAACAGCAGGATCAGGAACAACATCTGTCGTCCCAGATAGACGCAGCAAGTTTTATAAATGATATCGGAGACTTTCGACATCGCCGAGTGGACCGGGAGAGACCGGATCTGGAAGAACATGAAGAGGCTGAAAAAGAGCGTTCCAGCGATCACGGCCGCCCCATACATCAGGAGGTTATAAGCCGAAATCTGCCCCAAAGGGGTGTCGAACACACCAGAATGCAGGTCCGGGATTTTCAAATCCGCTTCGCTGGCCAAGGTGTACACGCTGCTCATCAAAAAGATGGCCAGCGCGGTCAAAATACGTTTAAATTGTAGCATAGTCAGATTGAAAGTGTAAGGTGTGAAACGGTTGCGAGCATCAAGGCGAAAACGTTTCGAAGCAATGGCCCGGTTCGGATTCGAAACAAATTGCCGGAAGTTTAACAGGATTCCCCGAAAAATCAATCCATGATCCGACAAAAAAGAAAGGCGTTTGCCAATTTCCGTGAGCGGTGGGACTTGCTCCACGTTCATGGAGTGAAATGCCCCCCTTTCGAATCAGAGCCGCGCACGAAGTCGGCGGTGTTCGAGTTGACAGCTCGGCGGCGTTCCACACCAAATTCATGCCAATGTCCACCGCCTTCAGGAGATATGCAAAAATTTCTTCCCGGCGGTTGTGTTCTACCATTTTGAAGTATAATTAGTGTAGACACTTGTGTTGTCCTGCGGATATTTCCGATTTCGGACTCTTATGGTGTTCCCTTTTTGTTATATTGAGGAAAATTGTCTTTCCTCAATCTATTTTTGCTCGTTTTTTATAAGGAGAATAATTTAATGCACGTGTTTAATTCAAAAAATGTTAAAATGGGGGGGGGGGGCAAGACACGAGGCTTCACCCTCGTTGAACTTCTCGTCGTGATAGCGATTATCGGTATTTTGATCGCTCTCCTTCTTCCCGCCGTTCAAGCGGCTCGCGAAGCTGCGAGAAGGATGCAGTGTTCCAACAACGTCAAGCAACTTTCTTTGTCCGCCCATAACTTTGTCGATGCACACAAGCGGTTGCCTAATAACGGCGACGATGCGTTGGTCATGGATCCTTCCCCGGCCAACGGGCCGGCCAAATCCGATGTCATGCCGGGCGCGTCGGGGACGCGACACCATGGTGTCGATCAATGGAGCGCCTTTATTTTTCTGCTTCCTTTCATCGAACAAAACGCGTTGTATGAAACGATTATGGGCTATATGAGTTCGGCGGTCTATCCGGACGCGAATGCGAATTGGCCCCTTTATCTGCCGAACGTCGCCGGCTGCTACGACATGATTGATGGCCGACATAATCCCTTATGTACTCCCGTCAACGGTTTTCTGTGCCCCTCGGATGGCGTCATTTTGAGATCGATCACCGGTGGACGCAACGGACAAATCAATTATCGTTTGAACCGCGGCGACTGGATGATCGGTGATGGATGGGGTGAAAACCGCACGCTCCGCGGCATCACACGCTGGGGAAGATTCGGACAAGTCACTTTGGCCAGTATTTCCGATGGAACCAGTAACACCATGTTCATGAGCGAATCGCTGGCCGGTAATCTCGGCGCTCGATCGCCCGGAGATCGTTACCGATTGGAAATCGGCACGGTCAGCCCGACGATCCATGGTCAACCGGCGATCAATTGTTTAAACGCACGCGGCCAAAACGGCAGTTTTAACCCGAATGTCGTGACCTCCGTTTTTGAGGGAAAAGGACACCGTTGGGGAGACCGACGAAGCGTTTCCACAGGTTTCATGGCCGCGCTTCCCCCGAACTCCCCATCCTGTTCCAGCGGCGGTGAAAACGATTGTTTGATGATTTCCGCGACCAGTAATCACACCGGTGGTGTCAACGTGGGAATGTGCGACGGATCGGTACGTTTTGTCTCCGACTCCATCGACACGGGGGAAATTGAGTTGAAGCTCGGTGAATCCCTGGGCAACACGGGGGAAGGCCACCATTGGACCGGCCCTTCGACTCAAGGTGTTTGGGGAGCCGCGGCGACGCCCGCCGGCAGTGAGTCCAAGTCCCTTTAATCAAACCGTCCGGAGAACCGTCCTTCCCGGCTCGGGTGTGAGTTAATTCTCAAATTTCAATAAGGACGGTTCTCTTCCGGAGTGCGCACGGAGCCGATTGTCGGCTCCGTGTTTTTTGACCATTAATAATTTTTAGTTTTATCATTGAGATATTGAGATGTTGTTAAAATCTATTGGCTTACGGTGTCTGATTGTTGCGTGTTGCCTGGTCGTGCTATCCGGCTGTGGGAGCAAGAAATTGAAAACGGAGCAGGTGTCCGGAATCGTGATTATGGACGGAAAGCCCGTCGCGGGAGCAACCGTCACTTTTTCTCCCGTGGACCGCACGAAAAGCCATCCGGCAACAGGAACCACGGACGAAACGGGAAAATACGTGCTCCAAACGATGTTGGGAGATGTGGATGCCGGAACCACTCCCGGAGAGTATAAAGTGATGATTACAAAAACGGAAGATATCGAAACGGGCCGATCCAGCAAAATAACCGTCGGCGACAAAGTTGAGGAAGTCAAGGAAAAGCGATCGGAAAACAAGCTCCCGGCGAAATTCGCGTCGGCATCCTCAACACCGCTGAAAGCGACCGTCACAAGCGGTTCCAATAAGATTGATTTCGATCTTACTCCTAAATGACGCAAATTCGCAACGAATTCGAGGTCGGTTTGCCTCGCGCTCCAGCGGTTTGAGACTTGGTTTTTGAGTCGGTATTACACCAGACAAACGCGGGGCAAGCCCCGCCGCTAACGGGACTTCACGCCGACCATCAGAAACCCCGCGAGGGAACCGAGGGCGAGCAGCAGGAAAAGTTGAAAACGCTCCCGGTGTTGTTTGCGCTTTTCGACTTGGTATTCGCCGTGTTTGAGCCCGGCCATGTAGTCGCTGTAAAATTTGCCAAGATCGAACACCGCCGTTTGGGCCGGAACGAATCCTCCCCCCGTGATTTCCGCGATCGATTTCAGCGTTTCCGTATCGACTTTCGACCAGATTTCGCGTCCTTCGTACTTTTGGTACGTCCGATTGCCGTAACTGTCGGTTTCGGGAATCCTCGCACCTTCCCGGGAATCTCCCAGAGCGACCGCGAAGATTTTGACGTTGCTCGCCGCCGCTTCTTTCGCGGCATCGAGCGGGAATGAGTCGTGGTCTTCTCCGTCGGTAATCAGGAGGATCGCGCCGTCCCGATTCGCGTCTTTCGGCATGGTTCGCAGCGCCAAACGGATCGCGTCGCCGATTGCCGTGCCGCCCCGGGGCGCGGAAGTCGTGTCGACTTTGTCGAGAATCTCCAAGAAAAACGAAACATCGACCGTCAGCGGCAAAAGCATACGCGGTTTCCCGGCGAACACGATCAGCCCGACCCGATCGCCGACGACCCGTTCCAGAAGGTCGCGGATATCCGACTTGGCCCGACTCAAACGGGTCGGCGGCACATCCTCGGCCAGCATGGAGCGGGAAACGTCGAGAACGATGAAGATGTCCGCTCCGATCCGTTTCGTTTCTTCGAAATAAACGCCGAACTGCGGTCGCGCCGCGGCCAGAATCATGAACACGACCGACGCCGTCAAAAGCGAGCTACGAACCGCCCAGCGAACCGTTCCCGTTTGTGGAACGAGGGCAGCTTGCATCGCCGGCCCGATGAATCGGGACAGAACCAGCCCGCCGCGCCGCCTACCGTACCAAAGAAGAAGGACAAGCGGCACAAGCAGCCAGAGGTAAAACAACGCGCCGGGATTATCGAAGAGCATAAGTAGGTGTCAGACGACAGATGACAGACGACAGAGGACAGAGGGAAGAAATAATTCCTGTCCTCTGTCACCTGTCCTCCGTCCTCTTGCTATTTCTCCTTTTCGATCAGGAAAACCGATTCGACCGGGCCGAGTTTCAGCGGGACCGATACTGTTCCCCGTTCGTCGAACTGTTTGACTTCGGCTTCGCGAATCGTTCCGTCGTGCGGGTTCCAGTATTCATACCGTCTCTGTTCAATACCACGCAAGGAAACAGACGTCTCCACCTTTTCCGTCGTCGAATTACTGAAAAAATAAACATTTCGTCCGTCGATGATCCGGTGGAGATATGCAAACGAACCGGTCGGCGAACTTTTCGGAAGTTTCTTGGCGCGAATAAATTTCACATCGACGGGATTCGGCACGAACGAAAGTGTGAGAGGTTGCGTCGGATCGGTGTGCAGGAAATACGCCGTGCCGCCGAATTTCGGTGCCAAAGCCATCCCCGTGGGCGATTCCGGTGAATCGTTTGATCGTGATTTTTGAACGGCGTCCAGTCCAAAGGTATTCGCCAGCAGCTTTTCGAATTCCGCCTGATTCGCTTCACCGGTTTCCACGGCGTTTTTCGGGAGCAGTCCGACGCAAACGACCGTTCCGCCCGCCTTGTAAAATTCGTGAACCTTGCGAAGCGTTTCCAGACCGATCACCTCCATCGTTGGGAGGAGCAAGATTTTGTACGAATTCGGATTGATCGTGTTGGGAAGCGTCAAAACCGGATGGTTCGCCCCGGACGGTTTTTCAATTTTGCATTTCAACAAAGTCTCCGGATGGATGTAATGAAAATCCCGCCGCTCCTGGAACGTCAAGTGTTCCCCAATCCGCATGTAATTGTCGCGATCCGAGTTGACACCACCGACGTAAGCGTCGAGCGGACCGTTGAAATGGTACGTTGCCTGGAGCGATTCGATCGGGTACAACACGGCGATGTCCGCAACGCTTGCGCCCGGCTTTTGCAGGATCAACTGAAGTCGTCCGATGTAATCGTTATACGCCGGAAGCGCCGGGCCGTACTTGGCGTCACGCGGTGAAAGGTCCGGCGGCATCGTTCGTTCCCCTTGCGAATCGTACCAAACGGCGTGAGGAACGAACATGTTGACCCCTTTGACGGCTTGATCCATCGCTTCCTTGTACAGATTGTCCAGCGGCATGTTCGCGGTCGCGCCGTACACTTCCGTCATGACCAAATGCCGGTCGTAATTCACCGCCGCCGAAGAGACCAATTTGTACATGCACGAACCGCGTCCGTACTGGAAAATCTGGTCCAGGCCCGGGATTTGCTGGTATTCGAAAAACTTGATCGCGTCCCCGCCGACGCCGGTCGGATTGACGACTTCCTCCTGGTCCAAATGCCCGGTGAGCGGCATATTGTACGGCTTGAGCCAATCGGCGATCGTCTTGACGAACCCTTCGCTGAAAAGCGTCGCGCGAAAGCCGAACAGGGCATTGCGGGCCGCGGCGGTTTCCTTACCGATGTCCATGAACATCGCCGGATAGAGCGGGACGGGATCGTATCCGAAACGTTTTTCGAAGTATTCGTTGTACTTCGGCGTCCACGCGCGCCCTTTGCCGGGAGTATAAAGCATCGGCTCGTCGTAAAACGCCGAGTCGATCGTCGTCCCGAAATGTTCCGGCATCGCTTCCTGATACTTCGCGTAAGTCAGCGAAATGAACGCTTTCACCGATTCCGGTTCCAAATAATCGACCAGATCTCGCTCCCCGTCGAGAACGCAAACGAAAATCATTACCTTGTACGGATCGTGGTCGTTTTCGCCAGGTTTCCAGCGGAGTTTGCCGTCTTGAATTTCGGACGTGATGTTTTTTCGGTTGCA
Organism: Thermoguttaceae bacterium; assembly: GCA_031549565.1. GTDB lineage: Bacteria > Planctomycetota > Planctomycetia > Pirellulales > Thermoguttaceae > JAVBSX01. The sequence continues at coordinate 16,420 of JAVBPO010000020.1, read as the reverse complement.
CGTTTTCAGATTCATCGCGACCGCTCCCATCAGGACGCCGTCGGGAACGTCGAGTTCGACCGGTTCGCCGTTTTCCACGTTTTTCTCGACCCTATCGAGCCGTTTGCACAAATGCTGCGGAAATTGTTCGCGAAGGAGTCCCCCCGCCGATCCGCTCGGGAACCAGTATTCGTCGTAAAGACAGAGTTTCAAACCGTTTTCTTTCGCGGCGTCGGCGGTGATTCGGTACTGCTCCAGAAATTCCGGGCTCATGAATTTCATTTTATCCTGTCCGAACGCGGGAAGCACGGCGAGACCGGCGTATCCGGCCTCCTTGCACGCTTTCACCTGTTGGACGGTTTCGTCCCGATTGGGAACCTTGTTCCAGAACCACAGCGGTCGCGAGTGGGTCGCAAGCGGCGGTTTGACAAACGCCTGCCGGGTCGCTTCCCATTCCCCCGCATCGGCGGAAACGGCGAGAAACAAAAATGTAGCAATAAAAAAACGAACCGAGTAAAAATTCATCGTTAGCCGCGGGACCTGTCCCGTGTTCGAGTATGTCGTTGACTACAGGCTCAACCCGTGCCTTGTACGTGGTTACAATACAGCATTTTCTAAATGAAAAGTCAAGAGCCCTGCCGGGAGGGCCGATGCTTTCGGCGCCGGTCCACCTTCCACTTGACGATACTCTTGATAGGCGGTATGCTTATTGTTCGTCATTTTGGGGGGGTGCTTCACAGGCTCGGCTCGGGGCTCCGTACCGATCGGGAACGCTCCCGCTCCGGAATGTTTTCCCGCCCCTTGTTCCGTACCGAAAGTGAAGGTCCTATGAATCCCAGCGAAGTGCTGCGGATCGTCGACGCGATCCATCGCGACAAAAGAATCGATATTGAAATCGTTTTCTCCGGCGTGGAGGCCGCGCTCTTGACCGCAGCCCGAAAGCAGTACGGTGAGGAAGCGGATCTGTCCGTTCGCATCGACCGGAGCACCGGCGAAATTTTCGGTACGTTCAACGGCGAAGAGATTGCCCCGTCCGAAATGGCGGAACGGATCGGCGCGCAAAGCGCCAAGCAGGTGATGATCCAAAAGATCCGCGAAGCGGAGCGCGATGCGATTTACGAGGATTATCACGCCCAGCTCGACCAGATGATCAGCGGTGTCGTCCAAAAAGGGGAAGGGAGCGCAACGGTCGTCGCGATCCCGAATGTCGAAGCGATTTTGCCCCGCGGCGAAAGAATTCCGGGCGAAAATCACCGCCCCAACGACCGCATTCGTGCGGTGATCGTCGAAGTCAAAAAGTCCGGCAATCGCGTCAAGGTGATTCTCAGCCGCACGCGAACTTCGCTCGTCCGACACCTTTTCGAGCAGGAAATTCCGGAAATCGCCGACGGCGTCATTGAAATCAAGGAGATTTCCCGCGAGCCGGGCTACCGCTCGAAAATCGCCGTTCACAGCAGCGACCAACGCGTCGATTGCGTCGGAGCTTGCGTCGGCGTTCGCGGAAGCCGTATCAAAAATGTCCTCGACGAACTCGGCAACGAGAGAATCGACATCGTCCGCTGGGACGACGATATGCAGGTCATGATTCCCAACGCCCTGCAACCGGCCGAAATCGAAGAAGTCATCCTTTGCACCATGCTCGGTCGGGCCGTCGTTTTGGTTCGTTCGGATCAGCGATCACTCGCGATCGGAAAGAAAGGGCAAAACGTCCGACTGGCAAGCCGACTTTGCGGTTGGGATGTGGAAATCATGACCCGGGACGAGCTGGACGAACAGCTTTCCCGCGTCTTGACCGGTTTCGCCGAGATTGAAGGGGTGAGCCCCGATTTGGCCGACCGGCTTGTCGGCGAAGGATTCCTCTCGTTCGACGACCTGTCGGTGATCGAACCTTCCGACCTGATGGAAATCGGCGAACTGACCGAAGAGGAAGCCGCGAAAATCATCGAACAAGCGGAAGTCCTGGCCGAACAAGAGGAACAGGAATCCAAAAAAGCCAAACTCAATTATGAAAACGTCGAAGAATGAATATTAATTACGAATTACGAATTACGAATTACGAATCTACTTGCGACACGTCAACGGTAATTTGTAATTAGTAATTCGTAATTCGTAATTAAACCCAGGAGGCGCTTTTTTTATGTAATAGATTTATCAACCGTCCGCATCAGCCTGAAAAGAGAGTACTTGAATTGTCTTCTATTCGCATCTACGCCTTAGCGAAGCAACTGAATGTCGAGAGCAAGGATCTTGTCGATTTTTGCAAAAAATTAGGGATCGAGGGAAAAGTTTCCGCGCTCGCCAGTTTGTCCGAAGAAGAAGCGGAAAAGATCAAAACCGCTCTCCAAGAGGAAACGCGCTCTTCCAAGGCCGCTTCTGCGGTTGCCGCCGCTCCTGTTCCCTTCCAGCGGCCCTCTGCCGCGCCTCAATCGGGCAAAATTCCCGTCTTGAAGCAAACGCCTCCTCCCGGCAAAACGCAACGCACCAAAACGGAAGAAACTCCCGCGGAACCGACGGAACCGGTCGCCGAACCGGAAGAAAAAACCACGCCGGCTCCGAAAATCGTAGAGTCGGCTCCGGAAATCGTAGCGCCGGTTCCGGAAATTACGAAAACGCCTCCCCCGACAGCTCTCGCTGAGAAAAAACCGGTCGAGAAATCGACACCGGCTCCAGTCGAACGAAAAGAAGACAAAAAATCCGCCGGACCGCTTTCGAAAAAGCTCCTTCCGTCGGTCAAAACCACACCTCTCGCTAAAAAACCGGTGATCGCTCCCCCGGAACCGCTTGTTAGACCGGACTTGAGCCGGAACGCGTTGGATCTCAAATCCATCCCTTCACTCGACCAAAGGAAGAAAACCATCGGCGATTCCACCGCCGGGTCCGCTGCGGCAAAAGCCCCGGAAACCGGTTCGAAACCGAACGGACAGAAGTCTGGCGGACCGACAATCCGGCTCGCTCCGGTCCCGAAGCAGGCGACCAAGCCGGTCAGAGCCGCCAACGAACCGGCTCCGCAAAAACCGGACCTGAAGCTCCCGAAAGACGCGATTCGCGCCGCGCAAATGGGGGTCTCGCGACCGCTCACGGAGCACATCCGCAAGAGCGAAGAAAAGCGGCTTCTCACCGCGGACGGGAAAAAAGGACTCAAGGGTCCGGTCAAAAAGAAAGGAAAGGAAGGAGACGTGTTCTCTTCCGACGACTCTTCCAAGAAGGACCTCAAACGGGTCCGTGGCCGCGACGGCAAGTTGGTCACCGTTTCCGCGACCGAGGAATCCCGGGATCCCAAGAAAAAGAGCCGAACCGGAGTGGTGACTCGCCGGTTCAACGAAGGTGAGGGGGACGAGTCGGCCTTCTTCCCGCGACAATTCAGGCGGCTCAAAAGATCCGGACAATCCGCAAATACCGCCGCCCCCAGAAAAAACGATCTCGTGGTTCAGCTTCCCTGCTCCGTCAAACAGTACGCCGAAATGACCGGCTTGTCCGTTGCGAACGTGATCCGAAAATTGATGGAGTTCGGAACGCCGATGATGATCAATTCTTCGATCGACAAGGAGACCGCGGAACTGCTCGCCGAAGAGTTCGGGCTGATGGTCGAGGTCCGCGAAGAGGTCTCACTCGAAGACCGTTTGGTCAAATCGCTCTTCGAGGAGCCGGATCCGGAAGAATCGCTCCGTCCGAGACCGCCGGTCGTTACGTTTTTGGGACACGTCGATCACGGCAAAACATCCCTTTTGGACAACATCCTGCATTTGAACGTCGTTTCCGGCGAAAAAGGTGGTATCACACAGCACATCCGGGCTTACCGGATCGCGACCGAACACGGCGACGTGACGTTCGTCGATACGCCGGGCCACGAAGCGTTTACCGAGATGCGGGCTCGCGGTGCCAACTGTACCGATATCGCCGTGCTCGTCGTCGCTGCGGACGACGGTGTCATGCCGCAGACCGAGGAAGCGATTTCCCACGCCAAAGCGGCCGGCGTCCCGATCGTCGTCGCTTTGAACAAAATGGACCTGCCCGCCGCGAATCCGGACAAAGCGCTTCAGGGGATCGCGGCCAACGAACTGATTCCGAGCGAATGGGGCGGCGACGTCGAAATCGTCCGCTGTAGCGCCCTGACCGGAATGGGTATGGACGATTTGATGCAGACGCTGCTCACCGTTGCCGAACTGCACGAACTGCGAGCCAATCCCGACCGTCCGGCGATCGGCGTCGCCTTGGAAGCGGAACTTCAGGCCGGCATGGGGGTTGTGTGTAAGGTTCTCGTACAAAACGGAACACTCCGAACCGGCGACGTCGTTCTGTGCGGAAACGCGTACGGTCGTGTCAAGGCGATGTTCGATACGCTCGACCCGAAAAAACAAGTGGACGAAGCGACGCCGAGTACGCCGGTCAACCTCGTCGGTTTGGACATCGCGCCGACGGCGGGGAGCAAGTTCTGCGTCCTGGAAGACATTTCCGAAGCGAGGCAGATCGCCGAATCGCGGTCCGTCGAAATGCGGAAGCATGATTTGGCCGAAGCACAGTCGCACGTCACGCTGGAAAACCTGTTCCAACGGATCAACCAGGCGGACGCGATACGAACGCTCAACCTCATTATTCGGGCGGACGTTCGCGGTTCGATCGAAGCGATCAAGAAGGAACTCGGCAAGCTCGACCACCCGGAAGTGAAAATCCGAATCCTCCAAGCGACCGTCGGCGGCGTTACGGAAGCGGACGTCCAGTTGGCCGACGCCTCCGACGCGATCATCGTCGGTTTCAACGTCGTTCCGGACGAAAACGCGCGGAATTTGGCCGAAAAGAAGAAGGTCCAGATCCGGCGTTATGATATCATCTACAACCTGTCCAATGATATCAAAGCCGCCTTGGAAGGGATGCTCAAACCGATGGAGCAGGTCAAGGAACTCGGCCGCGCTCTCGTGCAGCGGGTCTACTCGATCAGCCGCCTCGGTTCGATCGCCGGTTGCCGCGTCTTGTCGGGCAACATCGAGCGGAACGCGAGAATGCGGATCATCCGCGACAGCCGGATCATCGGCGAATACGGGATCGATTCGCTCAAGCGGGAAAAAGACGACGCCAAAGAGGTCCGCGAAGGACTCGAATGTGGTATCAAGCTCAAAGGGTTCAACGACCTGAAGGAAGGGGATATCCTTGAAGCGTTCCGAATCGAAGAGGTCGCGAGAACGTTCAGCGTTTAACGAAAGTTAGCCCGGTTCGCCTGCGAACCGCGGTAAGCCCACCGTGTGCAGCCCGTCGCAGGCGACGGGGCTAACTCTTGCGTGAACACTGGGAAAACTTTCCGGCGAAAGCATTACTTGTAGGCGTCGAACATTTTTCGGGTCGTTTCCATGCTGATCTTGAAAACTTCCGCGGCCTTCATCGTGTGCGGCGTTCCGTTTTCCGGGGCTTGTTCCAGCACGATGTGCGGCTTGTTGCCGAATTTTGCGACGTAATCGGCGACCCATTGGTAGTCGATGTCGCCGTCTCCGAACAACTCCGTCCAAACGCCGTCCTTCGATTGCCGCAGATGGAATTCGTAAACCCGGTCGCCGTACAATCGGGCGTGATCGTAAGCGCAAACCGCCGAATTGCCCGAGGCCCGATAGGACCAATGGACGTCGAAACAAAGCCCGAGATTCTCCGGCTTGGTTCCGCAAAGCAGATGATGAAATTCCCGACCGGCGAACTGGAGCTCCGTCGTGTGATAATGGAACGTCAACTTCGGACCGAGTTTGCGAATTTGTTCGCCGGCCTTGTCGTAGTTTTCGGACTGTAAGATCAGTTCGGCGTCCGACTTTCCTTCCTTCGGGGCGGGATTGATCACAACGACTTTCGTCCCGTATTCGATCGCTTTTTTCACGGAAGAGAGAACTCGTTCGATTTCCGAATCACAGACATTCTTGTCGTGAAAATTAGCGCCCATGTAAATCGAACGGAGCTCCATTCCTTGCTTTTTCAGGGCGGATCCATACATTTCGCTATCCGCGGCGGAGTTGATCATCGCTTCCAACCCGTCGGCTCCGACCGATTTCATCTCGGCCAGGCATTTGTCGAGATCCTTGAGGAAATCGACGCCGTCTCTTCCGTAATAGTTTGCGACGGTGTATTGGTTCAATGTGACATGGAGCCGATCGGCCTGCTCGACGGAGTAGGCGGCGTTTCGTCCCATCAGTGAAAGAGCCATCGCGGCTCCGGCGGAGTTTTTCAGGAATTCGCGTCTTTGCATAGTGGATTCAAGGGGTGAGAGAGTGGAAAACAAATCTCCTACAAATGTATCACGGCCCGACCGAGAAAACCAGTCTGATCGTTTAGCAAATATTTTTTTTAAAAAATTGACACGGGTTTGCAAAGATGGTATAAAACCGAGAACTTTTCCCCCGGATAAGGGAGAGTGATTTTTTCATTGCCTTCCACGCTTTTCAGTCTTATCACAGGAGATTTCGTTTCATGGCAAAACATAAACCGTACAAATACCCGAAGTTGCACAACGCCGCCTGGCCGGGCGTCGTCGGCAAAGGGGCTCCCGGGGCGGAACCGTGTATCGGCTTGGACACGATGCTCGATCTGACCGCCGCGGCGGAGGTCGACGGAATCAAATTCGACGGGTTCGACCTTTATCTGTACGAACCGCATATCAACATCGACGGCTCCGACGACGACATCAAAATCCTGGCCGACAAAGCGAGCTCGCGTGGGCTGGAAATCGGGACGGTCGTCGCGCCGATCTGGGGAGGAACCGGCGGTGGTTCGGCAATGGGGGACGCGACCGAACGGAAAAAATTCCTCGAACAGGTCCGAAAAGGATGCCATGTCGCCAAAAAACTGCGGGAAATCGGTGTACGGCCCAACGGTTGCGTGCGCATCGACACTTCGACGAGCGTCGACGCGTGGATGACCGACCCGGAAGGCAACCAGAAATTGCTCGCGAAAACCCTGACCGAAGCGTGCGATATTGCCGCGGAATACGACGAAATGCTCGCTTGCGAGGGGGAAATCTGCTGGGGCGGCATTCATTCCTGGCGACGAATGCTCCAGATTCTCGAAATGGTCGATCGTCCGCAACATCTCGGTTTTCAAGCCGATTTGGCGCACACACTTCTGTTTTTGCTCGGCTACAACGCTCCGGAAGACCGCCTGTTGCCGGAAAACTTCGATTGGAAAGACACGGAAACATTCGATCGGGCTTATAAAAAGATGACCGACGCGTTGCGAATGTGGACGATTGATTTGCATATCGCCCAAAACGACGCGACGGTCCACGGAAGCGGCGACCACGATAAAACGGGCCGACATTGTCTCGCAAAAGACCCGAACGGCAAGCTCGACATCGTCAAATATGCCGGGTACTGGCTCAAGGACGAAGACGGGCTGCTCAAGCGTTTCAATCACATCTGCTGGGACGGTTGCATGTTCCCGAACGAAGTGATGATGAAACCGCAAACCTGGAACGACATCCTCGCTTCCATGATCGCCGTACGAGACAAATACGGCTGGAAATAAGTGATAGGTGATAGGTGATAAGTGATAAGTGATAGGGTTGCCCATTATCATCTATCATCTATCACCTATCACCTATCACCTATCCTCTATCCTCTATCCTCTATCCTCTATCCTCTATCTAATCACATGAAATTCGGTATCAATCTCCTTCTTTGGATCGACACGCTTTCGGACGACAAGTTTCCTCTTTTGGATATGATCAAGGAAATCGGCTACGATGTGGTCGAACTTCCGATGTTCGATAAAAACGTCCCCAACGCGGCGAAATGGGGCAAAAAACTGGACGAGCTCGGGCTGTTACGTAGCGGAACCTGTGCTTACGGGCCGGACGATAATATGATCAGCGCGGACCCGAAAGTCCGACGGCAGGGAATCGACACGAACAAAGCGATCCTCGATTGCTGTGCCGCGGCCGGTTGCTCGGTCATGGCCGGGAACTCCGCGTCGTCGCTCGGCGTGTTCACCGGGCAGGGACCGACCGAAGACGAATTCAAGTGGGCGGTCGAAGGAATGCGGGAAGTCGCCGAACACGCCCAAAAGGTGAACGTCCAAATCGGAATGGAAGCGTTGAACCGATTTGAAGCGTATTTCGTCAACTGCGCCGCCGATGGAGTGAAGTTCGTCAAAGCGGTCAACCACCCTTATTGTGGAATGATGTACGATACGTTCCATTCCCATATCGAAGAAAAGAACATCCCGGACGCGATTCGTTCGCTCAAAGGAGTTTTGAAGCACGTTCACATTTCCGAATGCGACCGCAGTACGCCGGGAACCGGGAACGTTCGCTGGGATCAGAATTTCGACACGCTGCACGAAATCGGATACGACGGTTTCATGGTCGTCGAAGCGTTCGGATTGGCTCTTTCGAAACTGGCCGCCGCGACGAAAATCTGGCGCCGCATGTATAAAGACGAAAAGCAACTGGCGACCGACGCGCTCGCGTTCATGAAACGGGAAGTCGCCAAACGTTGGAAGTAAACTGGAATACCAGCTGTCCGCAAGTCGGAACCGCGCGCACACAATGGCTTCGTCAAAAATGAGCGAGAGTTTATTTTTGGCGACAGCCTTGTTCTTCAGAGATTTCGGAAAATTTTCCTTTTTTCCCAAAACCGGTCTTGATCAAAAGCGGTTTCTTTCGGACAATGGGAGGCGATTGTGTGAAATGTCGATTCGCCGACACCTATGGTGTTCGGGCTAAACGAGAGAGCGAATAAAATATGCCTTTGATTCCTTACGTGATTGAAAAAAGCGGCCGCGAAGAGCGGGCGATGGATATTTACAGCCGTCTGCTCAAGGACCGTATCATTTTCCTCGGGACCCAGGTCAACGACGAAGTCGCCAACGCGATTGTTGCGCAGATGCTGTACCTGAATTCGGAAGACGCCGAGAAAGACGTTCATCTTTACATCAATTCGCCTGGCGGAAGCGTTTCGGCGGGGCTGGCGATTTACGATACGATGCAGTTCATCAACTGCGATGTCGCGACCTACTGCATCGGCCAGTGCGCGTCGATGGGCGCCGTCTTGCTCACCGCCGGAGCCGCCGGGAAGCGATTCGCGCTGCCGAACGCCCGCGTGATGATTCACCAGCCGCTGGCCGGAATGGAAGGGACCGCCGAGGAAATCCTCATTCACGCCAAAGAGTTCGCCAAAGTCAAGGAAAAGATCAACCAAATCCTGATCAAACACACCGGGCATCCGTACGAAAAAATCGAACGGGACACCGACCGCGACCGTTTCCTCTCCGCCGAAGAAGCGAGGGATTACGGTTTGATCGACCAAGTGATTGAGAAGGCGGGAAAAACCCGTTAGCGCCGGGGCTGCCCCGGGTTGTGGGCTCTTCGGCTTTAAATTTTTTTCAGATCCAACGCGGAGTAAACTCCGCCGCTAACGGATCAAAGCAAGGATGCACGAACCATGAGCCGGATTTATCTCCTTATTCTCCTTTTGGGATCGCTGACGATTTCGTCGGTCGGTTGCGTCAGTCAAGCGCAGATGAATATGCAGCGGGCTCTGTTTGCGCAGGAATACCGTCAATTGGAAGACGAACTTTTCGTCGCGTACCAAAATATGGACCGGCTGGAAAAGTCGAACTTCGCTCTTCGTTCCCAACTGGGACAGGAAAACGACGAAGGAGAACCGGCAGCCCGCCCCAATCGACGAACCCGCTCCAACGGCGATGCTCCCAATGTCGCCCCGATCCCGACCGAGGGGCTCAAGCCGTCGGAAACGGTGCCGAGCCTACTCCAGAATCCCCAATCGAACCGTTCTTCCCGGGTCAAACCTCTTCCGCAGCCGGTGGAGCAAGCGCAGTACACCAATTCCGAATTCGCGAGCCGCCCCCGAAATCCGTCGGGCAATACGACGGCTGAATTACCTCTTTGGCGTCCGAATCGGTGATCGAGACCGGAGTGGGGAGAACCGGATCGCCGATTTTCGATGCCCTTCCCTGTTCACACGCTCCGAACGGCGATAGAATGAAGGATAGTTTGTCTTTCTCCAAAGGCTCACTACTGTCTCTCGGCCAACGGAAGGCCGCCCGCTTTGACAATCCGGGGATGAGTGGTTGTCAAAATTTTCTCCATTTCGCTAACGTCGTTAAGCTTTTCACGAATCGCGACCGACAACGCCGGGTTTCACCAACGGAACGGATTCACATTCTCGAAAAAAACTGACGCGCTCGCGCGCTTCAATGATCAAAGACCTTACGCGTGGCAATCCTGCCAAGCTGATCGTACTTTTTGCGATCCCGCTGCTGATCGGTAATCTGTTTCAGCAGTTTTATCACATCGTCAACGCCTTTATCGTCGGTCGTACGATCGGGGTTCATGCTTTGGCGGCCGTCGGATGTACGGCCAGCCTAGTGTTCCTCATCATCGGTTTCGTGTTCGGATTCACCAACGGGATGGCGATCGTTCTCGCGCAGCGTTTCGGCGCCGGAGACCTCGACGGTGTCCGGAAAAGTTTCGCGACCAATCTGATCCTCGGTGGAATCGTTACGGTTTTCATGACCGTGTTGGGAGAACTGTTCGTTCGTCCGCTTTTGGTCCTGATGCAGACTCCGGCGGAAATTTTGGATCAGGCGCACGGTTATCTCCGGATCGTTTTTCTCGGTTTGGGAACGTTGGTATTTTTCAACGTCCTGTCGAGCTGTTTACGCGCCGTCGGAAACAGTCGGGCTCCGCTTGGGTACCTGGTGGTCGCCTGCATCGTCAATATCCTGCTGGATCTGCTGTTCATCCTCGGCTTCCGGATGGGAGTCGAAGGTGCGGCGTTGGCGACGGTTCTCGCCCAGCTTTTAGCGGGGCTCCTTTGCGTTCCGTACGTCTGGAAAAAAGGGTCCGTGTTCCGGCTGGCAAAAGCGGATTGGAAGATCACGGGAACCGATTTGTGGGAACATCTGCGGATCGGATTGCCGATGGGATTTCAGCCGTCCATCATTGCGACAGGTATCATCATTCTCCAGTTTTCGCTTAATGGGCTCGGGGCGATCCCGGTCGCCGCGTACACGGCGGCTCAACGGATCGAGCTGTTCGCGACGCTCCCGCTGATGTCGTTCGGTATGGCGATGGCGACTTATACCGCCCAAAATCTGGGCGCGAAACAGTACCAAAGAATCCGAAGCGGCGTATTCCAATGTACTGCGATTTCCTTGATATTCAGCTTCTCGATCGGGCTTGTGATGATTTTCTGCGGTCGCTCGCTTGCCGGATTGTTCATCACGTCGAATCCGGAAGCGCTGGACCTGTCGGCAAAATACCTGACGGTCGGAGGAATGACCTATTTCGTCCTCGGGCTCCTGTTCATTTTCAGGTACACACTCCAAGGGTTGGGGCAAAACATGGTTCCGACGATTGCCGGGATCATGGAGCTGGTGATGCGGGTATTTGCGGCTCTGTTTTTGATCGGACCGCTAGGATTTTTCGGAGTCTGCCTCGCGAATCCGTTGGCATGGCTCGGCTCCAGCGTTCCGTTAATCATTGCTTTCGCCTGGTCGGCCCGACGCAAACGAACCGCGCAGCCGCTCGATAAAACCTTGATCAATGTCGGATCGATTTCGTGAGACGATTCCTCATCTCCACGCCAATGCGACGGTTTTATCGTGCGCCGGATGGTTCGGATCGAGGCAACGCGGCGTCAAGGCGATTCCGTCGGTTTGCAGTTCGGCAAGCACCCACGCCGTCGGATCTTCGGCGCGAAACTTCCAAGCGGTCGCCGGAATGTTGACCAAGTGGATTCCGTCTTTCTTTTCACAGCCCCAACTGTGGGAATGTCCGTAAACGTACGATTTGACCTGCTTACGCGGGCGAATCACGTCCCAGAGTTGGTCGGTATCCTTGAGGTGTCCGCCCCATTGCTCTTCCACGGGCAGGCCGAACCGCAGATTGTGGTGTGCAACGAGAATCGCCGGTTTGCCGGGGCGAGCGTCCAACTCCCGGGCCAACCAATTCAGTTGCGATTTTCCGAGCAGGCCCGGCGTAAAGTTGGTCCGTTGCAACGCGTCGAGAAAGAACCAATTCACTTTCGGCGTTTCCAGGACGGAGCAATAGTTGTCCGGAACCGCCGGTCGCTCCTCCCGATTCTCATGGTCGGCCAGAGCGCGGAGGAAATTGGCGCGATCGTCGTGGTTGCCCATCACGAAACAGAGCGACATTCCCTCGTCGCGAAGCGGCTGGAATTCTTCCAGCAGCGTCGGATAATCGCCCGCGAGTCCCTGGAGAAAGACACAATCGCCGGAAACAATCGCCCCGGTGGGCTTTTTCGGACAGGCGAGGATGTCCTTACGAATTTCGATCAGGTTTTTCACCGGACAAACGTCGTTCAAAACGCGGTCCCGGTCGCCCGGGATGTGCGTGTCGGAAATCAGTGCCCAGCAGTCGCCGGAACGGCCGCTTTCCTCGGCAAACGATGACCGGGAAGCCCCGGGAAGTAAAATCGCCCCGGCTCCGGCGGCGAACGAGGTTTTGAGAAAATGTCGACGATCCATAGGATTTAATTACTAATTACGAATTATGAATTTTGAATTATATGGTGTTCCCGTTAGCGCCGGGGCTTGCCCCGGGCTGGGCTGCGCGAACGGCTTCACTTGTGGGGCGTTCGGCTGGAAGAAACGTTCCCCATAACAAACGCTGGGCAAGCCCCGCCGCTAACTTCCGTAAAATTCTCCTCAAATACTACAGCCTACAGCCTATAGCCTTTATCTATCCTTTGATGAATGCGTCGAGGATTTCGTTGTATTTTTCGGGGGAATAGTTTCCTTCTTCGACGGTGAGCCAACCGTTGTAATTGACCTGGTCGAGCAAGCGTCGCATTTCTTTCCAGTCGGTGCTGCTTTGATCCGTCGCACACCAGTCCCCGACCCCACCCCCTTTTTTGCCGTGGAATTCCGTGACCTTGAAACCCTTGATGTGAAGTTTCACGAGCGTGTGTCCGAACGCTTCGATCCAGTAGCGCGGATTGGAATATTTCGTATGATTTCCGAGATCGAAATACGCTTTCACCCAGGGGTTGTCGAAATGTTTCACTAAAGCGGCGGCGTATTCCGGCGTACACCACAGATTGTTCCAGACGTTTTCCAGCGCGATCATGACCCCTTCCCGGGCGGCGCAGGGGATGAGTTCCTCGACCGCTTTGATCGTCGCTTCGGTCGCTTCGTTTTGAGCGCGAATGTAATCCGCATACGGGGCGTTGTCTCCGGCGGCGACTGTTTTCACTTTCAGGGTTTTCGGATCGAAATCGATGTCGAACTCCCACGGCTTGGGCATCTGCTTCTCGTCGAAATCGACGCGGCAGGGAACCAGCAGAACGGCGCCCGCTCCGTACACTCCGGCAACACGGAGCGCTTGCTTGGTTTCCTCGATCGTTTTACGGGCGATTGATTCGTCCTTGTTGTTGAAGCTCGCCCAACCCCGCATGAGGGAATGAATTCGTAAATCGTGCTTTTCCGCGATTTGACGGTTTTTTCGCGCCTGGTCGATCGGAGCATCCCATCTCGTGAGTTCCATTCCATCGAACCCGGCTTTTTTCCAACTTTCGCACACTTCGTCGGTCGGGTCGTTGCTGTCGATGAGCGATTTGAAGAGTTTCGTTTTATAGCCCGACGTCGCGGTCGTGGAAGTTTGCGCCGTCGCCGCGGTGGTCAATGTATCACTAAGCGCCAAACCGGCGGACGTCAATGCCGCGGTTGCCAAAAATTGTCTTCGAGTCGGTTTCATGGGGACTTCGGGAATCGAGTGAAAAATGAAAATGAAAAACGATCCGCCCATTTTACAGGAAAACCCAAACGAAAGCAAACCCCAATCAGAGCGGGAAGCGTAAGCGAGCGTAATCCAGGTGCGCGCACGAAAAACGGAACGACATTTCTGCCGTTCCGTTCCAGCCGGATTCACCGTGAGGTGATTTCGGAAAACCGTTCGCCGCTATTAGTAACGATTGACGGTTACACCGAAGTTGACCCCATACATGAGCGCGGAATCCGTAAAACCGCTTGATTTCAACCCGAAGAACTGTCCGTTGTTGAAGATCGTGTAGTCGTTGATCTTGGAGCCCCGGGCAATGTCGTCGACCCACATGCCGGTGACACCGACATTGAACCCGACGGCGTGCGTCATTTGCCAGTTCGCGTTGAGCTTCACTTCGACGCCCGGCGAGAACGCGTGTCGAACAGCCGAGTGGTTGAAGCTCCGTGTCCCTTCAAGGACTCCGATCGGGGTCCAAGGGTAAATTCCATAATCGCGAACCGTGGTCGGCAACAGATCGGTATCGAAAATTTCTTCGTTCATATTGTCGTAGTGACTTCCGATCGTCCCCTTGGAGCGCAGGTTCTGTTGGTTCAAGCCGGCCATGAACTTGCCTTCCGCCGAAAATGTCCAACGATTATTCGTTTTGGCCAGTCTCGCACCGATCATCGGAGCGACGATATGGTTGCCCGCTGTGAACCTCCAGTCGGAATCCCCGAGAATCGAACCGACGCCGTACGCGTTTCCTTCCAGCTCGCCGTCCTCGGAATCTTCGACGACGGTTACCCCTTTCCACGGAACGCCTTCGCCGAGGAAGTTGAGCGAGTCGTTGATTTCCATATAGCGAACGCCGCCGAAGAGATCGAGATTACCGAATCGGGACGGATGGCAACGGTAAGTATAGAGCGCTTCCACGGCCCAGTGATCGATTCGCGTGGTCACTTTCGCGGTCTCGAAGTTGACCGGCAACGGAGCCAAACGTCCGTTCCAAACGGGATCGCCCGATTCACCTTCCGTCCAACGAGCGATGAACCAACCCCACAGCGACGTCGCTCCGGTGATTTGACCGTCGCCGAAGATCGTGTTCGAGGGAACCTCGTCGAATCCTTTCGGAGAACCGGGGTTCCAAACATAGTAGAAGTAAAGGTCCGCACCACGAACGGTATACGCGTCGATACCGCATTCGTCGTTGATCACAACGGAAGCGTCCGGTGTTTCCGCGGAACTGCTCATGTTCGACAGGTTGTATCCGCTGAAGGACCAACCGTGATGACCACGCATGTTTCCGACTTCCGCCCGAATGCCGAGTGTGGAAGGGGCTCCCAGGTTATTGGTATTAACCGTGTTGGTTTGGTTGATCGTCGCATCTCCGGTAAACGCGGCTCGCTTACCCTGGGTATTGTCCACATCACCCACCACGATGTTCTTCGTCGGGGCAAACGCATAATACACTCCTTCGAGGACGCCGTAGACTCCTTCCGTTCGTCGGGCGCCTCCTCCGAATTCGTCGCGCTGATAAGGGGCCCATGGTCGGAATCCTTGAGCTGCCGTGGCTTGTGTCGCCAGGATGGTGACAAGCATGAAGCTTGCAAGTAATCTTTTCAGATGGATCAGGGACATTTTTGTTTTTCCCATTTCTGTAGTTCTCGATGAATCTCTAAATCAGTCCAAAATACGCCTAAAACGTCCATGGACTTACGGCTGTGACGAAATTATCGGAAATAACGAGTGTAACAGTTGAGCCATAAATGCCGCTAGTTGGCAAAATATAACGAAGTTTCTGAAAAAATCGATTCAAAACGAGTCTCAAAGCGCCTTTTTAGTAAACTTGCACAGCTTGGCTAAAGCCGGCGATTTGGAAAATTCAGCATTTCTTCAAAAATGACGAATAAACGCTTGACTTTGGTTACGCGTGTGGTTATATTATCTACGGGCGTGGTTGATTTGTTTGGCGAGAGGCCCCGGAACCTGCGGTTCTCGGGCTAAACGAAGTGGGGGGGGGGCGGAATCTCAATTTTTCTTTTAATATCATGGAAATTTCGGATGCTCAGTGGAAACTGATGGAAATCATCTGGAGCCGGGGAAGCGCGACGGCGTCGGATCTGATCGATGCGCTCGTGCCGGAAACCGGTTGGAATCACCAGACGATCCGGACGCTTTTGGCCCGCTTGGTCCAAAAAGGTGTTCTGGAAACGGAGCCGGTGAAGAATTATTACGTCTATAAACCGCTCGTGTCCCGAGAGGAAACGGTCCGCGAAGAAGGGGAAACATTCCTCAACCGGCTTTTCCACGGCAACGCGGACGCGCTACTCGTCCATTTCGTCCGGGAAGGAAAAGTCGATCAATCGACGCTCGATAAACTTCAAACTCTTCTCGATCAGGAAAGGAACGATTCCCATGCTCAATAATCTTCTTTCTCTTTCCGTACAAGGGGCGGTTCTCGCGGGGATCGTGTTTGGTATCACATATTTCGGACGCAACCGTCTCACGGCGAGCACGCGGTTTCTGCTTTGGGCCGTCGTTCTGCTGCGGTTTTTGTTGCCGCTTTCCCCGCAAAGCGGCTTGAGTTTATTTCTACTGTATGTAAAATCCCTAACCTTCGGTAGAATAAAGGAATACGTCACTGATTATGCTTGTTTTTGCAATATTCGAGCGCCAATTTCGTGCGATTAAGCCATTGCGTGCAACGGAAGCAAATGTACTCGTCTT
>JAVBPO010000036.1:0-17101 GCA_031549565.1 Thermoguttaceae bacterium | reverse complement strand
ACCGTCCATGACCGGCATCTGGCAGTCCATCAGGATCAATGAAAATTCCTTGGCCGCGACCATATCGCAGGCGATTTGACCGTTTTCCGCGAATTCGTAACGGAATCCCGCGTTCTTGAGGATTTCCCCCTCTACGATACGGTTGATTTTATTATCTTCCACGAGGAGAATCAACGGATCGTTTATCGACCCCGCCGGTTCGACCATTTCGGTCGCCGGCGAAGTTTGCGGCGGTAGTAAATCCGGTGTATGCGGCATCACTTTTCGCGTGACGGTCCACTGTTTCGTTTCAAGATAGGCGTTACCGTCGATCGGTAATGGAAGGATGAACCAGAATCGCGAACCACCGTCCCCTTTTTCGGTCTCGACCTTGCTTTCGTTATAAACAGCCCCTCCCATCAGCTCGACAAGGCTTTTCGATACGAATAGCCCCAAGCCGGTTCCGCCGTACTTGCGAGAAAACGAGGCGTCTCCCAACTCGAATGAGTCATATAAATGTTTCATTTTTTCCTCGGAAATCCCCGTTCCCGTATCGAGGATTTCGACGCGGAGGATACAGGGCGTTCCGACATCGCGGGATTCGTGTCCTTCGTCTGAAACGACCAACGTGATACTCCCCCGTTCGGTGAACTTGATCGCATTGTCGAGCAGCGCGGAAATAATCTGCTCCAACCGTTCCATGTCGCCGACGAGGTATCGCGGAACGACCGTCGCATATTGTACACGGAATTCGATGTTCCCTCCAGTGTCTTTTTCGTCGAGTTTTTCCGTCGCTTGGGCGATCACGGAAAAGACGAGTCCGGAAAAATCGAAACGGGCCGGATGCAGAATCACTTTCCCGGCATTGATGTCCGAAAAATCGAGGATGCCGTTGACGATCGCGAGGAGTTGCTTTCCCGACGAACGCGCCAGATCGACGTATCCTTTTTGTTTCAACGTGAGGTCCGTTTCCGACAACAAGGTCGTCATCCCAATCATCCCGTTGAGCGGTGTCCGAATTTCGTGACTCATGTGATCGAGGAACCGCGACTTCGCCCGGGCGGTTTGCTCCGCTTCGATGCGCCGGATCTGTTCACTCATGTCTCGGAAACAAGCCGCCAGCAATTGATGTCCATCCTGCTCCATTCGGTCGACGACGACATGGCCCGGAAACGTGCTCTCATCCCGACGCATAAATGTCGTTTCAAAACGGACGGTCCCTTCGGTGTTGATCCTTTCATAAAATACCTGCCATTTCTCCTCGGTTAATTCCATATCGAATTCCCAGATTTTCCGGTACAGGGGCGGTTCCGACAGATCGAAGCCGAACGCTTTGCTTCCCGCCTCGTTGATGTAACGGATGGCGCCGTCCCGATCAAGCCAAACCACCGGCTCGGAAATATGTTCGATCACATTGTGCATCGTTCGCAGCGCCCGTTCATCCAGGATGCGGGCGGTGTCGTCGGTCACGAAAACCGCCAACTGGTTCGCCTCGGTCTTAAACACCGTGACCTGGTGATACGTGTTAAAATCAATATAACGAGTCGTGTAGATTCCCGCTTCGCCTTCCATGGCCAACAGACATGCCGCGTGGATCGACTGGCCGCTCAGTTTTCCGGAATCGATTTGAACTTGGTTGAAAAACTCCGACAGTTTTCGACCGACCAATTGCTCCTTCGTCATCCGATTGATTTTTTCCAAGGCGGGATTGAGACCGACATACTGGAAATCGACCGGTTTGCCGTCCGGTCCGTAAATGGGGTCGAATAAAGCCAGTCCGCTCGGAGATGCGTTGAAGAGCGTCCGGAACTTGATCTCACTTTTTTGAATCGCTTCCGCCGCCTTGAATCGTTCGGTCACATCGCGATAAGTCCAAATTCGTGTAATGCCGGTTCGACCTCCAAAACCAAGTTCGGCAGGAACGACTCTCCATTCGTAAATCCGTCCGTCGTACAGTTCCAGCGTTCCTGTTTGCGGCTGGAGTGTTTTCGTTGCGAGATTCCTGGCGTCGTTGACCTCCTTCCATTGACGTGAGACTTTTTTGTGCAGGCCCAAGAGTATGTCGAGCGTAATATTTTGGCGGAACGTTTCCGGATCGCCGCCGTCGAACATTTCGACGAACCGGTTGTTCACGTGGCTCTTGCCGTCGAGCTCCGAAACGGCAATGATGCCGTCGTTGGACGCTTCGAGAATCGCGGCCAGGTATTTTTCCCGCTCCTGGAGCGTGTTCTCCCAATTCCGTTGTTCGGTGATGTCCCGGGCCAACTCGAGAGCCCGCACGACTTTGCCGGTCTTCGAGTCGTTGATCGGGAAACTGGAAATCTCGACCCAACGGTTATGATTATCGAAATAATAAATCTCGACATGCCGGTTTCCGTCGATCAGGGTTTGCGCAACGGGGCAGCGGTGGCAAGGTTCGTCGCGTCCGTGAACCGCTTTGTAACAGATTTCTTCCGAAGGATGAAGCATGGGAATAATCGACGACATCGTGTCGTTTTTTTTCAGGATTTTCATGTCCTTGTCGAAAAAGACGAGCCCATCCCGCATCGCTTCGAACAATTCTTTGAGAAATTGTTCCTGGATTTCGGCCTCATGTTGGTCCGTAACGTCCTGGAGGCACGACATGAAACGGTAATCACTCAAACGATGCAAATACCGGCGGTAATAATGCTCCTTGCCGTCGATGCGGGAAACGACCTTTTTGTCCGTTACGATAAAGTCGAGCCCCTGCTCCTTCATCTCCTTCATGTCTTCGGTGTAGTCGTCGTACAAACTCCAACCGAAAGCGTCCGCCAACTCGTCCATGGAGCAGGACGGACCGCTGAAATTCAGGCCCCACTGCCGGAAGAACGGATGATCCCCCTTGCTGATAAACCAACGTTTTTTCAAGTCGCCCCACGCCAGGTCGAAAGTTTGCTGACGCCGAATCAGGGCGCGAACCTGCCGATCGTATTTGGCGAAACGGTACAAAATCGCCATGATCGCCACGGTCATCGCCACGAATCCGGCCGTTACTGTATAATAGACTTTCCGGCGGGTGTCGTGCATGCGAATGACGTCGGCCTTGTATTTTTCGGCTTCATACAACCATTGAACCCGCGAGTGAGGATTGATCGCGAAGTGGAGCTTGACCGCTTCGTCCATCAAACGATTCAACTCGGGATCCTTCTCGTTGTACAGGTAGCGCATGAAAGCGACGGCGGAAACGTCGCCCAAGGCGCGCAGATTGTAGTCCTTGAGAATCGAGTAATGGTAATTGAACGACATTTCGCTGATGAATGCGACGTCGATTTTTCTCTGCTTCAGGGCGGTCAGGAGCGCCGGTCGCGATTTGAAAATTTCCGGTTGCTCCCCGATCAACATGTCCCAGTTGAAAAATTCGGCGCCGTTGGGTGTCGTCCCGACTCTCAGGTCCCGCAATGGCTTATCGGTCGGACCGTAAGTGTAGGCCCGGATCGTATCCCGCCAAACCGGCGCGGAATAGGAAAACCCCGGGGCGTCCCAAACGTTGGCCCGACTGTACTGGGAGGCTACGAACTGGCATTGACCGGATCGAAGAAATTCCAACTCCGCATGGAGGTTTTTTGGGGAATGACCGACTTCCAGGATTTCCACGGGAACGCCGGTCAAGTCGTGAAAAATCTCGTGAATTTCCGCCAGCATTCCCTTCCGTTTCCCGTTTTCCACGTAGCTAAGCGGATACAGGGCGCCGCTGTCGAAGATTTTGACGGTCTTGAATTTTTGTCGAATCGCCGCGATATCTTCGGCCAAGCGGGCCTGTTCGGCGCGGATCAGTTCTTTTCGCTTGGCTTCCCGAATCGCGGGAATGATCTTTTTCCCTTCCGGCGTATTCAAATACCGGTTGATCAGCGAGATCAACGGTTTCAGCTTCTCGTTTTTGCCGATAAACCCTTGGTCGACGAAAAAGTTGGGGACCAATTGTTCGTAATCGACGGCCGGATGTCGCATGATTTCCAGTTCGGCGTTGTCGACCGAGGCGAAGCAATAAATTTCGCCTTGCTCCAAACCGCGCATCATGGCGTCCATCGTCGGATAGAAGACGACTTGTCCCCCGGGCGGGAGATAGGCGACGAGCGGCCGTTGCATGATCGAGCCGTTCAAAAGGCCGATTTTTTTGTTCGTCAGGTTGACGAGCATCCCGAGCGGGTCCCGGACCCGGGTCACGATTTCGGCGTCGGCCCGAAAAATCGGGTCAATGGTCAAGTATTGCTTTCGTCGCTGTTCGGTCAGACCGATCGGACCGTAGAAATCGACTTCGCCGCTTTGGATCTGTTGGAACGCGTTTTCCCAATCAAGTTTACGCATTTCAACTTTCAAGCCGAGTTGTTTTTCCAACATTTCGACGAAGGGTGCGATCATTCCCGCATGGGAGCCGTCGGGGAGCTTGGCATAGACGACTTCGTAGGAATAGGCCAATCGAATCGGCGTCGATTTCAACGATTCAAGGACTTGCTTTTCCTGTGCGGTGGGAACGAAGTCGGCCGCCGAAACAGAAGGTATTTCCGTTATCCCATGAATGGCGAGCAGGAGAATTGCCGGGAATACAAAAGAAGGGGAGAGAGATGTTTTCGTGAAGTCCATTTCCCAGCCTTGTCGGTTAGTGGTGGCATTGCCTTGGCCGTGTAGGGGATCCAGACAATGAGCCGGGCTCCCCTTGGGAAAGCGCCGGCCCAATCATCGTCACGGATAAGGAGCAAATCTACCAACGACCGGTAAAAGGTGATTCCTCTATTATACATTGACAGACTTCGGTGTCGTCGGTTGGGATGTGATTTTTCCCAATATTTCTTGTATTTTTGGTTCAATGCTCCATGTCGCTTCGAAACAATTAGAGACAAACCGTTCTCCAGACGTACCGGGAACGGTTCGAAACGGCGGGAATCGATTCTTACGCCAATTTGAATCGGGCGATCAACGCCTGTAATTGCGTCGCCTGACCGCTCATTTCATTGGCGGCGCTGGCGGATTCCTCGGCGCTGGCCGTGTTTTGCTGCGTCACGGCGTCAATCTGTTGCAAACCGATGGTGACTTGGTTCACGCCTTGCGCCTGTTCGTTGCTTGCCACGGCGATTCCCGCAACCAAATCGGTCGTTTGTTTGATCTGATCGACGATCGTGTTCAAGACTTCCGAAGTATGGGAGGAGACTTCTCCCCCCTTCTCGATTTCCCTGCCGCTGGTCGCGATCAGTTCGGCGGTTTCCTGCGCGGCTTTGGCACTTCGGGCCGCTAAATTGCGGACTTCCTCGGCGACGACGGCGAAACCTTTGCCGTGCTGACCGGCTCGGGCTGCTTCCACGGCGGCGTTGAGTGCGAGCAGGTTCGTTTGAAACGCGATGTCGTCGATCACCTTGATGACCCGCTGCACTTCTTCGGAATTCTTCGTAATCCGCTCCATCGAGATATTCATGTCCCGCATGGCTTGCTGACCTTCCGAGGCGGCTTGAGTCGCCTTTTGCGCCAAATCGCGGGCATTTCCCGCACTTTCGGCATTGGTCTTCGTCTGGCTGCTGATTTCGCTCATGGAAGCGGTAATCTGTTCCAGACTTGCGGCGGATTCCTGCGCTCCACTGGACAAAGCCTGGGAAGCTGTGGAGACTTCGCCGGAGCCGACGGCGACCTGCGAGACCGCCGTGTTCACTTGGCGCAACGTATCGTTGACGGCGGCAATCATGTTCTTCAAGCCGATGTTCATCGAATCCTTGTCCGTTTTCGGCTTGATCTGGACGGTCCAATCGCCGCGAGAAAGCGAATCGGCCATTCCGGAAACGCTCTGATAATCGTGGAGAACCATTTTGGCGGCTTTGGCCAATTCGCCGGTCTCGTCGCCGCGGCTCAGGAATGTTTCCGGAACGTTCACGGTCAGATCGCCCTCGCCGGCGACCGAATTCATCAGTGCGGTCACCCCTTTGATTCCCGTCGTGATATCGGAACGTAAGACGAGCCCGAGGACGATACCGAGAAGGATGCCGAACGCGATCGCGCCGATGATACCGTACGATGCGGCCGTATCCGTACTTTCAACCTTTTCCGCACATTCTTTCATATCCCCTTCGACCAGCGTGAGAATCGTGTTCACCGAATTGGAAAAAGCCACGGCGATCTTCTCTTTGTTTCCTTCGACTGTCATCATGCCGTCGCTGGCGGCGACGTTATCGTCGAACGTCACCTTCCATGGTCCCAAAGCGTCAATTACGCCTTGAATCGCCTTTTTACACCCTTCTTTCGGGAGTTCGCTTTGGAGATTCTTCGCTTCGGCTTCGATTTTCGTGAACAATGCGTAGACGCTCTCCTGGGCTTTCGTTCTCGCGTTCGGATCGTTCAAGGCCAAATCGTAATTGCGAATCTCAACGCCGATTCGTTCGATCTCCTGCATGAACTTCGCGCCTTTTTCCATCAACTCCACTCGGAATCGGGTGACCATCGTTTTGCCGTCCACGTTTTGGAGGTTATCTTCGGCGGCTTCTTCGTCGGTCACTTTGTTCATCTGGGCGACCAGCGCGTCGATCGCCGTAAGAGCGGCGGCGCGGGCGGCGACACGTCGTTTGTCGGCGGCGACTTTGTCTTCATAAAATTTGACGTATTTTCGATGCTCGGCTTTGTAATCGGCGGCGAGTTTTTCCAGGGTGTTGACTTCCTGCGTCGTACCGTTGTTTGCACGGATATTACCCTCGATTTCTTTTTTCAAAATCGGACCGAGATCGAGAATGTTTTGGATGTGTTTGTCCAGATCGGTATTGTGTGTGGGATTTTTATCGAGCACGAAATCGGTCGCAACCGTTTGAGCGGCGTTGGATTCGTCGATCGCCTTATTGACATTCTTGGTGATTTCGACGAGTCCGTTCAAAAGAACAACCTCCTTCGAAACAAGCCCGAGGCAGACATACCCGGCGATGCCGACCAACAAGATGATCAGAGACAGCAGGGCGAACCCCCACATGAGTTTGGTACCGATTTTGAAATTTTTGAGCATGACAACGTTTCCTTGGTGAATTGCGGTGATTATTGATGGGTGTCGTGCGAGAGAAGAGAGGGGCAAGACGGAACGTGACGA
The DNA here is from genome assembly GCA_031549565.1 of Thermoguttaceae bacterium. Taxonomy (GTDB): domain Bacteria; phylum Planctomycetota; class Planctomycetia; order Pirellulales; family Thermoguttaceae; genus JAVBSX01. Next base: position 10,050 of record JAVBPO010000036.1, on the reverse strand, counting down.
AAACAACGAAGTCGAACACGTAAAATCGTCCCTATCCTAGTTTAGGTCACATAGGACACAATAAATGGCGATCAGCTAAGAATAATCACCATTTTTAACCCGACAAATCATCGCAACCGAAACAAACGATACACTCGCTACGACAAGGTCGCCGAATTGAAATTCGTCTACAAAGAGCCGGGGATGCATAGGATTTATTTGCGGTCTTCCTTTCGCTTTTGAATAACTTGGAGACAACTCGCAATTTGATTTTTCTCCGACTCTTGACTTCATTACACGTGTAGTGCATATTTAACTACAGGTGTAATGAAGTCTTTCTTTTTCGAAAGGAAAAAAATGTCCGATCCGAATGTCACGGAAAAAATTTCCGACGCCGAATGGAAAGTGATGCACGTCGTCTGGAAACACAGGCGGGTCGCCGCGCCGGAGGTGATCGCCGAGCTTGTCCCGGAAACCGGCTGGAATCCGAATACGGTCCGTACGCTTTTGATTCGACTTGCCGACAAAGGAATCCTCAAAGTCGAAAAAGAGCGAGGAAAAGAGAAGGAGTACATCAACTCCGTCTACACGCCGCTTTATACCCGGGAAGAATGTGAAGTCGTTCACGGCCGTTCGTTTCTGGAGCGGGTCTTCGCCGGAGACGCGTCCCGGATGCTGGCCCATTTCGTCAACGACGCCGAATTGACGCCGGAACAAATCGCCGAACTGCGAACCAAACTCGACAATTTCGCGAAGAAAAATAAGAACAAAAATAATTTGTAATTTTTTGCTGGATAGTGATACGTTATACTTGTCATTCTGAGGTACTCCGAAGAATCTGGTTTCAAGCCGAGAGCGTTGTACAATGCGTGTTGGCCGGATACACCAGTTTCTTCACTCCGTGAGTACACTGCGCTCAGAATGACACCAACATCTTAATCGACAAGCCTTCCATGAGTGAAACACTATTTTCGATTCTCTGGACCGTCGTTTGGCAATCGACGATTTTGGCGGCGGCGGTTTTCCTGATCGTGTACGGTTTCGGCAGACGGCTTTCGCCTCGATTCCGGTACCTCCTTTGGTGCGTCGTTTTGGCGAGGCTCGCCGTTCCGGTCCTCCCCGCTTCTCCCTGGGGCGTGTTCGATCGGACTTGGATCGAACCGAAACCGCCGGAAACCCTCGTTTCGTTTGAACCTGTTCCGACGATTCATCATTTCGAATCGGTGAAAGTCGAAGAACCGTTGACACCACAGCAGAGCGTAATCGCCGATTCGGCAACCGGTAAGCGTTCCGTTCGTGCTGGGTATCGTGTGGGTTTGCGGAACGGTGAAGGGTTCAACCTTTCCCTGTTCCGCAAGTTTCGCTTCGCTTCACATGCGGCTCTTTCGTTGTTGTTACATTGTCACCATTCCGACGGAATCGACTTTCGTGTCGCGGGTGATTTCGTTGTAACACAGGACGATCAGTTGCGGAATCGCCGCGGCGGTCATCTGCTTCAGCGCGATGCGAATTTGCGGATTGACCATCACGATCGGCGGATGATTCGCTTGCGTCAGTTTTTCGATCTCCTGCGAAATCCGACTGCACAAATGGTCGATCGACTGCGGTGAGAAGCGGAGGAACATTCCCGTCTGCTCGCTGTACTCGAAACCGCTGCGAATTTGGTCCTCCAACGCCGGATCCAGCACGACGACATGGAGTACGTCTTCCAGATCGCGATATCTCGTGCAGATCGTGCGGGCCAATTTCGTACGGACGTGTTCGGTCAACAGGAGCGGATCGCGCGTTCTTGACGCGTAATCGCCCAGCGCTTCCAAAATCGTTCCCAGTTGCCGGATCGGAACCTGTTCGCGGAGCAGCATTTGCAGAATCTGCTGCACCTGGCCGAGCTTCAACACGGCCGGAATCAATTCGTCGACGACCGCCGGAGTCGACTGTTTCAATCCGTCGATCAACCGCTGCGTCGCGTCCCGAGTCAACAGTTCGTCGGCATGCTTGCGGATCGTTTCGGTCAAATGCGTTGCGATCACCGCGCCCGGTTCGACGACGGTGTATCCGTACAATTCCGCTTGATCCTTGGTCGCTTCATCGATCCAAAGCGCCGGAGCGCCAAACGCCGGATCGGTCGTTTGAATGCCTCGCACTTCGCCGACCGCTTCGCCGGAATCCATCGCGAGGTACATGTCCGGATAGACCATTCCGATCGCGACCGGCATCCCGGCGATTTTGACGCGGTACTGGAGTTGGTCGAGTTGGAAACTGTCCCGAATGCGAACCCGCGGCACAATGATCCCGACATCCGCCGCGACGGTTTGCCGAATACGATGGATCCGATCCAAAAGATCGCCGCCGCGCCCCGGGTCGGCCAACGAAATCAAACCGACGCCGATTTCCAGCTCCATCGGTTCGATCGTGAGATAATCTTCGATCGGATCTTCCGGCTTTTTCTCCGCTTCTTCTTTTTCCGCCTGTTTGACTTTTTCCTCGACGGCGACTTTTTTAACGTTTTTGTTCAGCATATACGCCAAACCGAATCCGCAAAGCGAAAACGTCACCAGCGGCTCCCAAGGGAGATTCGTAAACGTCAAAATCAACAGGAACGCACTTGCCAAAACCAGCACGATCGGTCGCGAGGCAAGCTGGGAGAAGAACAATTTCGGCAGGTTCGAGCTTTGCGAACTTCGCGTCACCAAAAGACCGGTTGCCAACGAAATCAAAAACGCCGGAACCTGGCTGACCAAACCGTCGCCGATCGTCAATCGAGTGAACAGAGCAAGCGCGTCCATCAACGACATTCCGTGCTCGATCATCCCGATGAACAGTCCGCCGAGAATGTTGACAATAGTGATGATAATTCCAGCGATTGCATCGCCGCGCACGAACTTACTCGCACCGTCCATCGCTCCGAAGAAGTCGGCGGAATCGGTAATTTCTTCCCGACGTCGTTTCGCTTCCCGTTCGTCGATGATTCCGGCGTTCAAGTCGGCGTCGATTGCCATTTGCCGGCCCGGCATCGCGTCCAAGGTGAACCGGGCAGCGACTTCCGCGACGCGGGTCGAGCCTTTCGTGATCACGACGAACTGGATCACGACGATAATCACGAAAATGATCAATCCGACGACGATGCTGTCCCCGGAAACGAATTCGCTGAAGCTTTTGACGACCTGCCCGGCAGCCATCATCCCCTTGTTTCCCGCTTCGGTCAAAATCAATCGGGTCGTCGCAATGTTTAGCACAAGTCTAAACAATGTTGTCGCGAGAAGAACAGTCGGAAAAATGCTGAAATCGAGCGGTTTGGTCACAAAGACCGTCGTGAGGAGAATCACGACTCCGACGGTAATGTTCAGCGAAAGAAGCACGTCCAACATCCAACCCCGAAGCGGAACGAGGATCACGATGATACTCGCCGCAACGCCGATCGGGAACAGGAGTTCCTGAATACGACCGCTGTTAAGGAATTGGGAAAACTTTTCGAACATAAGGACGCAAAAAACGAAAAACGCGGAGACCGGCGAAGAGTACCGAAAATTCGAGTTCGCGTCCAGAGGAAAAATTAGGGAGGAATCCTCACGGTTTATATCACTGTGGGTGATCGGGTCGATATGTTTGCGCCAGAAGTCCGGATAATCGCGGTATTCAACCCCAAAAAAAATGTTTCGTAATTTCGATATTTCGTATCGGCTTGGTTTTGACTTTTTGTGCCACGTATACTATTTGTACTGTCTGACTTACGAAATCCGTTTTGGGGGCAAGGCTTCAGGCTATAGGCTTCAGAGTTCAGAATAATAGGGGTGGGCCGACGTCTGAAACCTGAAGCCTGAAGTCTGAAGCCTCGCAGCGGATTCAAGCAAAATTCGCGAAGAAGGTAAAAATAAGTGAGACGGTACAACTATGTTTCAAGTAATTAAATCGTTTTGGCACTCGCGACAAGTGAACACACGGTTGTGATTTCAGCGATTAAGAAGAGGAATCCCGCCTCAGTGTCTTGGTTTTCCCCGGTTAAATGACTTTGCGTTTACGCCCTCGTTGGACCACATAAGTTTATCGGACAGATTCGGAAAACCTTATTTTCACCTTATTTTGCTTGACAAAACAACCTTAGTAGCCGAAATTCGACAAGAAAACAGACCTTATCACCTTATTCCGGAGCATGAATAAGGTAATAAGGTCTGTGAAAAGGGGCTCCGAGGCTACTGAGGCTGTTTTTTCCTCAAAAAATAAGGTTTCTGTGAGCGACCTGAGATATTTGACGAACACAACTGACAAAATGATGTGTGGTCTAGCGAGGTGCTCCTCTAAAAACCAAAATTCCCGTTTTCGGATTTCTCCGTTCCCGGAAAGATGATATAATTGGAAACGCGAAACGGAGGACGATCGTTTCGCGAGATTCCCTTTCGTTTTTCCGAGAACTCATGCGATTCACGTTCAACCAGGAATTAAGGCAGGAGCAGAAGCAGATTCTGACCCAGCGGATGATCCAGTCGATGGAGATTCTGCAACTTTCCCTCATGGAACTCCAGGATCGCATCGAAGAGGAGATGTCGGAGAATCCCCTGCTGGAGCTGGACGAAAGCGTCCCGGAGAGCTCCGAAAACAACGAAGCCGATTATGCCGAAGCGGGGGGCGATGCGGAAAACCCCTCGACTGACGAGTCCGGAATTATCAAGTTCGAGCACGAGTCGGAGATTGCCGTCGGGGAAAGTCCGAACAACCAGGACGATTTCCGGGTCGCCGACGAATTCGCCGCGACTTACGACGACACGATCAACGAATCGCCGGCCCGCTCTCAAGGTTGGCTGGAAGGGGAAGAGGAACGTCGCAACGACGCCATGGCGAACATCGCGTCCCGGGATGTGACGCTCCAGGAACATCTGATCGAGCAGCTCGGCTGGTTCGATCTGGACGAGGATTTGCGGATCATGGTCGAGCGGATCATCTACAATCTCGACCCGAACGGCTTTTTGCCCGGCCCGATCGAAAGCATCCTCGGTCCCAAAGCGAAAGCGGCGGAAAAAGAACTCGCGAAAACCGCCGTTGCGATCATTCGCAAACTCGATCCGACCGGCGTCGGGGCGTCGGGAATGAAGGAGTGCCTGCTTATGCAAGTTACGCCCGACATCCCGAACAGCGATTTGGTCCGTATTTTGATTTCCAATCACCTGGAGGATTTGGAGAAAAATCGTCTACCGTTGATTTCCCGCAAAACCGGTTATTCGATCGCGGCGATCCAGGAGGCGTTGGGCGAGCTTCGCAAACTCAATCCGCGACCGGGAGCCGGATTCAACACGCAAACGGCCCAAGTCGTGATTCCGGACATTTTCGTCGATAAAAACGACGACGGTCGGTACGCGGTCCGGGTCGAGGAAGGAAATGTCCCCCAGCTTCGAATCAGCAGATATTATCGGGAGTTGATGAAACAGCGGGAAACGGACAAACAAACCAAGGATTACATTCGCCAAAAAGTCGGTTCCGCGCAGTGGTTGATCGACTCGATCAAGCAGCGGCAGAGTACGATTTCCAAAGTCGCCCACGCGATCGTCGAACACCAGACCGACTTCCTGGAGAACGGTCCGCTTGCGATCCGGCCGCTGAAGATGCAGCAAATCGCGGACAAGATCGGCGTCCATGTCACCACGGTCTCACGCGCCTGCGACGACAAATGGATGCAGACGCCTCAGGGTCTGTTTCCGTTGAAACGTTTTTTCGCCAGTTCGGTTCAGGCTTCGGACGGAGAAGAAGACGTCGCGCAGGACGCCGTGCGAATCCGGTTACAACAAATCGTCGACAAGGAGGATAAAGCGAAACCGTACAGCGACGAGGATTTGGTGAAGCTGCTCGACGAATCCGGTTTCAAGGTCGCAAGGCGTACCGTGGTCAAATACCGCCAGATCATGAAGATCCCGAGTTCCCGGGAACGCCGCAGTTGGACGGATCCGCAGTGAGAACCTTTCGCCGCGTGGCATTAATTGTACTGTCTCACTTATTCTGACCTTTTACTCGAATTCCCTTTGAATCCGCTACAGGCTTCAGGTTTCAGGTTTCAGGCTTCAGGCTTCAGATGTCGGCCCTTCCTTGTTATTCTGAAGCCTGAAGCCTATAGCCTGAAGCCTTGCCCCCGAAAACGGGTTTCGTAAGTCAGACAGTACAATTATTACATCACTTCAAAGAGCCGGGGATGAAGCGAAACGCAATCCCCGGGCGGTTCCACGCGACGAAAATCATTCTACCCGGGGATTGCGCTACGCTCCATCCCCGGCTCTTTTTTGCTGCTCGGCTTGTTGACGTTTTCTCACAAATCGTACCACGAAAACCATAATCAACAAAAGAGGGATTCCCATCACCGCTATGATTATCATTTCCGCCGCGCCGGGCATTCCGATGAAAGGATGAGCGTACGCCTTCGACAAGAAACAATAAGAACCGCCTTTTCAAGGGCGGTTCTTACTTGCGTGTCTCTACCGAAGCGGTTGCTTAGTACGTCGTGTTGGTCGTACCGAGCATGTATTCCTCTTCTTCTTCCTGGATCAGGATTCGCGGCGTCACCATGAGCATGATGCTTTGCGTGTCCCGGCCGATGCCGGTGTTCATGAACAATCGATTGATGAAGGGAATCTTGTTGAGGATCGGAACGCCGGCTTCGTTACGGCCTTCGCTCAGACGTTTGATACCGCCGAGGAGGATCGTTCCGCCGTCCGGGACGCTGACCGTGGTGCTCACGGAGACCCGAGCCATGACCGGCTGCTGGATCGTTACGCCGGAGCGACGAGTCGTCGACGTCTTGGCCTTATCCTTTTCGTCCGACGCCGCCGGATTCTCCGTGTCACCCTTCGTCTTTTCCGTATCCGTCGATTCGGTGGTGTCTTCCCCGTCGAAACGGAACGTGTTGGTCTTGTTGGTGATCTTGCTGAAGACCGGGTTGAGCGTCATTTTCACGTACTGACGATCATGGGTCACGACCGCCTGGACCGTCAGGTTCGAGCCTTCGCTGAGGACCACGATCACCGGCTGGTACGCGGCCGAGAAGTCGGCGACGACCGGGTTGACGCTGGTCACGAACGGGGTTTCCGAACCATCGTAAATGTTACCGTATTGGCCGTTGAAGATCGTGATCTTCGGGGCCTGAAGGACGTTGCTTCGCGAATCTCCCTGTGCGGCGTTCATGAAGAAGTACGCTTCAATGTCGCTGAGGATCGCGAACCCCATCGTCGCACCGGCATCCATCGCGAAGTTTCCGAACGACGGTTGAGCCATGCTGAAACTGTTCTGATTCATCGGAACGTCCAGGTTGGCGTTGATGGTCCCCAATTCCGACATACCGACGACGACGTTCTGTCCGTGGACTTTGGTGTCGGTATAATTGTAGGTCGGGTCATGTCCGATCTTCATGTCGGTTTCCATCTGCGTTTTCGAGGCCGCGCCCTTGTTCCGGAAGTTCAGGTCCATGTCGATTCCGATTCTCTCGAAAAAGCTGTCGCTGAGCGTGATGAAACGCACTTCCACGGTGACCTGCAAGTCGTTGAGTTTTCGCAACTGTTTGAGCAGGTCGGCGATGTCGTCGTGAATGTCTTCCGTTTGTTTGATGACCAAACAGAGGTTCGGGGGATACGGCGTCGGGGTCGTCGATTCGTCATCCCAAGCTTCGGTGTCGCCGACCACGTTCATAATCAGGTCGATCAGCTGCGTATAATCCGCTTGAGAAGCACCACCCTGACTTCCCGCCGAACCGTATTGGTTATTGTTCGGGGCGATCGAACCGGGGTTGATCTGGGCGAGGACGTCGGAGGAGAACATACCGTTCTGGTTGTTGGCACCAAGGTTGGAGAACGGCGAGTTCGGGTTTCCGGCTCCCCTGTTACCACCACGACCGAGCGAGGTTTCCATCGCGCGGTTCTGGGCCGCTTCCAGCGAAAACTGATTGCTCCCGTTGAAGTTGTGAACCGGATGGATCAAATCGCCGACGTAATAATTTTCGACCCGCATTTGGCCTTTGCTGTGCTGCGGCGTCGTGATCGTCAGCACTTCGTTCCGGACGGTGTGGGTCAAGCCCGCTTGTCCGAGAATCAAGTTCAAGGCGCTCTTGAGGCTGATTTCCGTCGGGAGCTGAACGCGAACCAACTGGTCGAGCATGATGTCCGCTTCCAGCAGGGCCCGGCTGTCGGCGACCATCGTGATACCGGTCATCGATTGCAGGTACGAAATCACTTCGCTCAACGGAACCTGATCCTCGAAATCAATCCGGACCGGCATGCTCATCTTGCGCATGATTTCCAATTCCGCTTCCGGTCGCGTCGATCCCATCGCGGTAGTAATGTCCCCACGACCTTTAACGCGTCTGTTCCAAAATTCGGTATCGAACTGGAGCGAACCGTTTCGGTCGTCGAACGGAATCGCCTTTGCATCGACATTGGTCATCGCGGCGGCGAAACCGGCGGATTTGGCGTCACGAATCGCGTCATAGCGACGGATTTCTTCCTGCATCCGGGTCGTGGTGAGTACCAACTGGACGGCGACGTTATCGGGGGCGATTTCATTCGCTTTGGTCGCCAGGTAAAGGGCGTCTTCGTTCCGCCCTTCCTTGAGACACTGGTCGATCTGCTGGAGCAGTTCCTTGATCTTGTTCTCGACGAATGCCTTGTCGTCACGGCGAGCCTGAAGTTCTTCGAGCACTTGCGTGTTCTGTTCCTTCAGCTCCATTTGCGGACGATTCGATTCCATGAATTTCTTCGTCGCGTCGATCGCAAAGTCGACCTGCTTGAGGTTTTGCTGTTTGACCATCGGATCGAGATCGGAGTTTTCCACGCGAGCCCGGGCCTCGAAGAGGATGTTCAAGGCGTTTTGCGGATTATCCTTGCGAACCCGATAGGCCGCGGAAATATCCCGGACCGATTCGGCGTTCACCTGATCGGCGATGCTCATGCTTTGACGATTCGCTTCGTCGAGCAATCCATTGCCTTCACCGGCATATTGAAGCGGGGCGGCGTTGCCGCTGACCGGCATCTGGAAGTCGAGCATTTCGCTGCTGACCTGCCGGACATGAGTTCCGTCGGCGCTGCTGTTGTAACCGGCGGGAATCACCGTCCCGTTACCGTTGGGCATAACACCGCCGGCTTGCTGGATGTTCGCCGGAGTTCCCAAACGTGTTCGGGCAATGTCTCCTCGCAGACGCATCGGGGAATCGCTTCCTTGCGGATAGACGCTTTCCGGGATCTGGAGGGCGACCGCATGTTGGCAGTAGTTTTCCGCCTGATCGATCTGTCCCGCCGCGAGAGCGGCCCGACCTTTGGAGAGGATGTCCGCCGCCTGCTCAAGCTGTTTCTGGACCGCCAGGGAAACCTGCTGGTTGGACGCCGACTGGTTCGCTCCGAGCGATTGAGTTGCCTGAACGGTTTTGGTATCCTGAATTCGTTTGAGGATCGACTTGGGATCGTACCCCTTGGCAACCGCATCCGGAGTGAACGCGACCCCTTGGGCATCGGCGGCTTGGGCGAGCTTTTCAGCGGTTTCCAAGTCTCCCTTGGAATAAAGCCCAAGAGCTTGCCGAGTCAGAACGTCGGCGTAAGCCCGACGATTCGCCTCGGTTTGTCCGTCGGTCCGCATCTTTTGAACGGCTTCTTTATACTGTGCGATCATCGCGGAGACATATTTCGGCTGATCTTCCTTTTCGGAGTACTGAAGATTCAGCGAATCCAAATCGGAGACGAGCCGTTCAGCCGTTGCGATGTCGCCGCCGGCGAGCGCCTTTCGGGCGGACAGAAGAAGTTGATTCTTCCGGACCGACTGATCTTGGACCGGCTGCCCGAACGCGGGAGCCGGCGTATTCTGCACGACGCCCGGCTGGGGACGTCCTTGCGGTTGTTGCGCATGAGCGGGACTGAAAAGCCCCCCGGCACAGGCAAATGTTGCCGAGATCCCAAGCGCAAACGCGTAAATGCCTGATTTCTTTTTAGCGTTAGGTTCCAACACAATACTCCTTTCGAGACACGCAGTATTTCTCACTTCGTAGGAAGAGTGGACCAATTCTGCTTTATCCGACCTCGATCCGATAAAACGGAATGCAAATTTCATCCATTT
>JAVBPO010000105.1:0-13539 GCA_031549565.1 Thermoguttaceae bacterium | reverse complement strand
CGATTACGAAACGGTCAAACAGGTCGAAGATTTCGATTGGCCCGACCCGAAGTATCTCGACTTCACGACCACGATCGCGATGATCGACCAGGCGAAACAATACGGCGTCGCGATCTTCGGCGGGATGTGGACCTGCTATTTTCATACGTTGTGCGACTTTTTCGGTATGGAAAACTATTTCATGAAAATGCACACGCATCCGGACGTCGTCGAAGCGGCCACGGAAAAACTGCTCGACTTCTACGAACAGGCGAACATCCGCTGTTTCGAGGAAATGGGGGACAAGATCGACGTGTTCTTCTTCGGCAACGACATCGGTTCGCAGGAATCGCTTTTGATCAGTCCGAAATCGTTTGACCGGTTCATTTTGCCCGGTATCAAACGAGTCGTCGGTTTAGCGCACAAATACGGCAAAAAGGTCGCGCACCATTCCTGCGGCGCGATTTCATCCGTGATCCCGAAAATGATCGACGCCGGAATCGACGCCCTGCACCCGTTGCAAGCGAAGGCGAAAGGAATGGACGCGGAAAGTCTATCGAAGTTCAAAAATCAACTCGTCTTCATCGGCGGAATCGATACGCAGCACATTTTACCGTTCGCAGCCCCGGACGAAGTGAAAGCGGAGGTCCGCCGCGTCAAATCACTGCTCGGCCCGCGAATGGTCGTCTCCCCGTCCCACGAAGCCTTGCTGAAAAACGTCAGTTACGAAAACGTGATCGCCATGAGAGACGCGGCGTTTGAGTGAGAAGGGTGGAAGGGTGGAAGGGGAAAAGGGCATTTTAATTGGGCGCTTTTTCATTTCCCATTTCCCATTTCCCATTTTTTATTTCTCATTTGTTATTTGTTATTTGTTATTTAAACGCTCGCTTACGCTTCCCGCTCTGTTTTTTTCCTCCCATGAAACCTCTCTCTTTTTTATTCGTTCTTTTGTTCTGTTTCCCGGCGTTTGCGGCGCCGTCGCGGGTCGGAGAGATCGTTTTTCAGCGAGACGCCGAGACGGCCGTTGCGCCGGACACGCCGCCGACCGTCGTGCAACTTCCGCTGGAGAAGCTGCGTGGGACCCGGCTTTGGGTTTCCGCTCGTGTCAAAGCGGACGACGTCGCCAAACCGCCGCAACCGTGGAACGGCGTCAAGTGCATGATCCATTCGCAAACGCCTACCGGCGACAAATGGCAGCAGCAGGACAATGTGTACGGGACGTTCGACTGGAAAACCGTCGAGTTCGCCGCGTTGATCGGTCGCGACACCACTTCGGCGGAGTTGATCCTCGGAATCGAAAACACGACCGGAAAAGCGTGGATCAAGGACGTCGTGATTCGCGTCGTCGGTGTCGAACGAACCCGCCCCGACAAACCGGCTGCCGTTGCGAAGCCCTATAAGGGACACGATCTTCCCCGGCTTCGCGGCGTCATGATTCAGCCGAAAACGTTCGAGAAAGCGGACCTCGACGTGCTCGCGTCCTGGGGCGTCAACCATATCCGTTGGCAACTCCTCTGGGGCGGATTTCCGAACGGCCCGGCCGATACGGCGACCGTCGACGAATACCTCGCCTGGATCGAATCGGAATGTGAAAAGCTTGACCGCATGCTTCCGCTTTGCGAGGAGAAGGGGATTTCCGTCGTGATTGATCTGCACACGCCCCCCGGCGGTCGGTTGGAAAACTCCGACATGAAAATGTTCCAGGAGAAACAATACCAGGATGTTTTCCTCGACGTTTGGGAGAAACTTGCCCGACGCTACAAAGGAAATCCGGCGGTCTGGGGATACGATCTGGTCAACGAGCCGTGTGAAGGAATCGTTCCATTCGGCCAAAAAGACGGCCCAGTCGATTGGCGAACGCTTGCGATTGCGGCAACGAAGCGGATTCTCGCGATTGATCCGGATCGCGCAATCATTATTGAACCCGCTCCGTGGGGCAGTCCCGATTCGCTCGACTGGTTCGAGCCGATCGACGCGAAAAACATCGTCTACAGCGTCCACATGTACCTGCCGCATCGATTCACGCACCAAGGCGTCCACGACCAAAAATCGCTCGGAACGGTTTACCCCGGCGAGTGCGACGGAAAACATTGGGACAAGGCGGAGCTGGAAGTCGCGCTCAATCCGGTAATCGATTTTCAGAAGGATTACGGCGTCCACATCTACCTTGGCGAGTTCAGCGTGATCCGTTGGGCGCCGGGAGACAGCGGGGTACGTTATCTCTCCGATTGCATCGACATTTTCGAGAAACACAACTGGGATTGGGCGTACCACGCCTTCCGCGAGTGGGACGGCTGGAGCCTGGAACACGGTCCCGACCGTAACGATCGCAAACCGACCGAAACGCCGACCGACCGTCTGCAGCTGCTCCAATCGTGGTTCAAGACCAGAGAAAGGTAGAAGGGTAGAAGGGGGTAAGGGATTTTTGTTGAACATTTCTCATTTGTTATTTGTTATTTGTTATTTGTTATTTAATCGCTCGCTTACGCTTCCCGCTCTGTTCGAATTGCTCTTGACCGGGATTGGGAAAATGGGTACTCTCCGCTGTCGTATCAGGATGATCGCTATTTTTCGCGGAAGATTTTCCCATTTGATCCATCGAGGCAAGGATGCTCAAGTTACGTAAGTTTCAATTCCCTCTTTTGTTCGCGCTGTGCGTTTCCGTCGTTTCGCTCCTTTGCGGAAGCGGTTGCAGCATGTTCGCGAAGTCCGCACTGGGGAAGGTCGGCGTCTCCGTGCCGAAAATCTCGCGAAATTCCAGCGAACACGACAATACGTTGGACGATCTGGAAGATCCCGCCCCGGCGCGAATTCGCGGTCAAGCTCCGAATAACCAAGGCTCGACAGCTCCGCAATCGATTGGAACGGCAACGGGTGAAATGTTCGAACCGCTCGCCCCGGATCCCAATTTGCCGCAATATCCGCCGGTCAACGATTCGTTCAATCCTGCCGACCCCTGGAATAATCCGGTTGCCGGCTGGGACGATTCGGCGCTATGGACCGAGCCGGATGCCGGAGCTTCTCTTGCCGAAGCGGATCAAAAAGCAAGTGACGCTCAACGGGAAGAGAAATATCGTCAAATGCTCGAATCCGCGAAGAAGAATCCGGAAAAACCGTGGTTGGACCCGCTGCCGCATCCGCTGGGTCCGTTCGCGTATCGGGAAACCTCTTCAACCCGCGGTCTCGGCGGAGAGAGCGACGATTACCAACCGATTCCATTCGATCCGATTACGAAAAACCCGAAGGATGTCGTCGATCTTTACGACTGGGAAAAGGATACGGACAAAAATTTCGACTGGTCGAATTTCGATCCGGCGAAATTCACGACGAAAGTCCGCGACTGGATGGGGATGGGCCCCGACGAACGCAAAGCCGCCGAAGCGATGCAAAGCGGATACGCGATCATGAGACAGAACCGCGACTTCAAAAAGACCGAACAAAATTTACAAGCGGCGAAGTTTTTTGAAAAGGCGGCGGCCCGTTGGCCCGACTCCGTCCTGGAGGAAGACGCACTTTTTCTCGCGGGAGAATGTCATTATTTTTCGGACAAATACTCGGGCGCGGCGAAAAATTACGAGAAACTGATCATGAAGCATCGCAGCACGAAATATATGGATACGTCGACGATGCGGCTCTTTCGAATCGGACGGTATTGGGAGAAGCGTTGCGATCAAGGGGTTTCGTTCGCCAATTTCCAGGACAAAACCCGCCCGGTGTTCGATACGTTCGGCAACATGAAAAAAGCGTACGAAGCGATCTATACGAGCGATCCGACCGGTCCGTTCGGGGATAAGGCCCTGATGGCGTTGGCGGGAGCGTACATGAATCGCGGAATCAACCAAGGGGATTCGCAGTTCGTGGAAGCCGCGACGCTTTACGCTTCGTTGCCGGACATCAACGCGAGAAGTGAATACATGGTCCCCGCTCGAAAACTCGAACTCCTCGCCCGTAGCAAAGCGTATGTCGGAGCCGAATACGACTCGAAATCGTTGGAAGAAGCGACCAAACTCGCGGATCAAACGCTTCGACAATACGGGGGCGAACTGGGAAAAGAGAAAAACGATATTCTCGACCTGAAGGAATCGCTCACCACGCAAAAGGCGGAGCGGCTCTACGGAGCGGGCGTTTACTACGAAAAGAAAAAGATGTATTCCTCGGCCCGGTACAACTACGAACGTCTCCTACAGGAATTCCCGACCTCGCCGCACTACGGCGAAGTGGAACAACGCTACGCCAAAATCCGGAATCTGGAAGACATGGATGATAACTTGAAATGGCTCAAAAATGCCCTGTCGTTTCCCGGAGGATCTCGACAACGGTAAACACCAATAAAGAGCCGGGGACGTAGCGCAGCGAAGTCGCCGGGCAAAAACGTTCAAGCAACCAGACCGAAAAGCTTTGTCGATGCGTTATTCTATTATTCTTGTCGGAATCCTGTTATTGCCGCTGACGGCCGGTTGCGCCGGTTACCGCGTCGGGACGTACTCGCTTTACAACGACGGTATCAAGACGGTTTACGTGCCGATGTTCGAGTCGGATTCATTTCGACGAAATCTGGCCGAGCGGCTGACGGAAGCGGTCTGTAAACGGATCGAAGAGAGGACGCCGTACAAAGTCATTGGGCGTCCTTCAGCGGATAGCGTACTTTCCGGGCGGTTGGTTTCCGAATCGCAGGCGGTCATGACGAAGAACAAATACAACGACGTTCGTCAAAAGCAGGTTTCGCAATCGGTCGAAGTCGTTTGGGTCGATCGACGCGGCAACGAAATCCGACGCTCCGAACCGATTCCTTGGGGAATGACCAGCGAAGGAATCACAACCAGTTGGGAGATGGTTCCGGAAATGGGAGATTCGACCGTTCTGGCTCAACAAAAAGCAATCGATCGGATGGCGGAACAGATCGTCAACATGATGGAAAACCCTTGGTAAATGATAGAGTAGCAACGTTTGTCCTCTGCCGTCTGCAATCTGCAATCTGCCGTCTTTAAAAAAACCAAGGGGACTTCCGCTTGCGCTTCTGTCCCCTGGATCATGTTCTAAACGAGGGCCTTCGAGCAGAACATGGTATACATTAAAAACCGTATACTGGTTACTCTGCTAGAAGAAACACGCATTATTGATGCCAATCAGTTCCTGTTTTCGAAAAAACGATATTTTTTGCGGAAATCCAACCGGCGATGCCTTATTTTACAGTCTCGAAAAAGATATTTTTTTTGAATTTCTTTGCAATTGTTTATTCCTTCGAGGGAACGCCAAATTAGAACTGCTTCATTTTGATGCACTTTTTGCATCAAAACGATGTATCAAAATGATGCAGTTCCTCTGCGACGAAACCGGAACGGAAAGCTAACGTTGATTGAGAAGCGCAAGAAATTCCGCCCGTGTCGACGGATATTTGCGAAACGCTCCCTTCATCGCCGAGGTGACGCAAAGCGAGCCCGGCTTGCGAACGCCGCGGATTGTCATGCAAGTGTGAATCGCTTCGATCACGACGCCGACCCCTTTGACGTGCAATTCGGAAATCAGCAGATTCGCGATATCTTCGGTCATACGCTCCTGGACTTGCGGACGGCGTGAAATCGTTTCGACGACGCGGGCCAGCTTGCTTAATCCGAGCACACGTCCGTCGGGAAGGTAACCGATGTGAACTTTTCCCGTAAACGGCAGCAGATGATGCTCGCACATGCTGTTAAAGCTGATGTCGCGGACCAGTACGATTTCGTCGTAAGGCTCCTTGAAGTACTTTTTCGTGTAGATTTTAGGATCCTCGTGAAGTCCGCCGAAAAGCTCCTTATACATTCTCGCGACCCGGGCCGGAGTTTCTTTCAAGCCTTCCCGATCCGGATTCTCGCCGACGGCAAGGAGGATTTCCCGAACCGCCCGCTCAATCCGGGCAACATCGATACTCGCTCGTTCACTGGTTTCCGCGTTTTTTTTGGCCATAAATAAAGCCGTTTCAAGAAAGGGTTACTGTTGGATTCGTTTCGGCGTTGCCCGTTAGCGGCGTGGGCTTGCCCCGCGTTTGTGAGGTAAAATGTCGTATCCCACCGAAAGCCCCGAATGAAAACGTTCACGCAGCCCAGCCGGGGCAAGCCCCGGCGCTAACGGGGTGTTTCCGATTGACTCACTTGCAAATCGGCACCTTCTACCGTGATCGGAAGATTATAGTCCCCCTCGGGCGTTGTTCAAGAGAATCCAGTTTTGTGTGCCGAAAATGCCGGGTACATTCTCTTCCCCTGCCCCCGGGGGTAGAATGACCGTGAACGTACTATTTTTTCTCCCGGACAAACGCGGGGCAAGCCCCGCCGTTAACGGGGGTGATTCCTTCTTTTTCTTTTATTCCCGCCATGCAGACCAACCCGATTTATCTCCCGGAACTTCGTGAAATGTTGGCCGAGAACAACATCGAAGAGATGCGGGAATTTTGTACGGCGATCCACCCGGTTCGCGTTGCCGAGTTCATGGGGGGACTGACCCCGACGGAAATCTGGAAGATTCTCCAGAGCACCGATCTGGAAAACCGAGTCGAAATCTTTAACTACCTCGACGAGGAAACCCAGGCGGACGTCATGGAAACGGCGCCGCGCGAGGAAATCGCCGAGTTCATCGCCCACCTACCGTCCGACGACCGTGTCGATGCCCTGCAAGCGGTGGAAGGGCAGGTCGTCAATGAATTGATGCCGCTGTTACAGGCGGAAGATCGACGCGATATTCAGCGGCTTACGTCGTTTCCGGAAGATTCCTGCGGCTCGGAAATGACGACCGACTTCGTCCGGCTCCATGAAAACATGACCGTCAGCGAAGCGCTCCACGAGATTTCCCTACAAACGGAAGTCATGGAAACGGTTTACTACCTTTACGTGGTCGACGAAAACGATCACTTGGTCGGCTTGGTATCGGCGAAACAGCTCCTGAAAAACATCGGAAGGCCGCATATCCTGATCAAAACGCTGATGGAACGGGATTTGATTACCGTCGATGCATTGGATTCCCGGGAAAAAGCCGCTCGGGAAGTCGCTCGGTACGACTTTCTCGCGATTCCCGTCGTTGACGAAGAGCACCACATGCTCGGAATTATCACGCACGACGACATCATTGATGTCATGGAAGAGGAAACGACCGAAGACGCGTACCGCATGGCGGCGATCACGCCGATGGAAGAGGGGTATCTCGAAGCCCCGTTCTGGACGATCTGGAAAAATCGCGTCTTTTGGCTGGCGTGTTTGTTCGTTGCGCAGCTTGCGACCTTTACCGTACTGGCTCATTACGAAGACGCGATGAAAACATTGACGGTGCTCGCATTGTTTGTTCCGCTCGTTCTTTCGACGGGCGGAAACTCCGGTTCACAAGCGGCAACGCTGATTACCCGGGCTCTTGCGCTGGGCGAGGTCCGGATTTCCGATTGGATCCGCATTTTCAAGCACGAACTGATCATGGGACTTGCGCTCGGGTTTTCGCTCGGTATCATCGGGTTTTTTCGGGCGTTTTTCACCCCGACCTCTCTTTTGGGAGAAGCGAACCGAATCTATTTATCGTTTACGATTTGTATCACCGTCGCGATGATCTGTCTGTGCGGAACGTTGATCGGTTCACTGTTGCCTCTTTGTTTCAAGCGAGCCGGAGTCGATCCCGGTCTCGCTTCGAGCCCATTCGTCGCAACGCTTGTCGATGTCGCGGGGATTTTTATTTTCTTTTCCGTCGCAAAGCTGCTGGTATTCTAATTTGTACTGTCTGACTTACGAAATCCGTTTTGGGGGCAAGGCTTCAGGCTATAGGCTTCAGGCTGCAGAATAACAAGGGTGAGCCGACATCTGAAGCCTGAAGCCTCGCAGCGGATTCAAGCAAAATTCGCGAAAAAGGTAAAAATACGTGAGACAGTACAACTAATTGTCCTTTACGAAAAAACTTGTTCGCGGATTGGCCGGAATGCTTCGTATTATGACATAAGTTTAATTTGTGTCATTTTCTTCAAATTCCCTGTTGACTTTCCCGATAAAGGAAGTAGACTAGCCGTCCAAACTGTGAAGTTTTCGCTGTCACGGTCGCATTGTCGCGGCTTTTCAAGAATAGTATTCCCATTCCAGTCCCATGGCCGTTCCCAAACGTAAACACAGCAACGCTCGAACCGGTTCGCGGCGTTCGCACGATCATAAAAAACCGATTCAGCACACTTATTGCACCGAATGCAATACGGCGATACCGACCCATGTTGTCTGCCCGAAGTGCGGGTCCTATATGGGGCGTGAAGTCGTCAAAATGGATTAGTCGACGCTTGTCGGATACGCCTTTCATTTCGTTCGTCATTTTTAGCTCTAAACAATGGGTAAGGTTGCCTTTTTGTTTGCCGGTCAGGGTGCGCAAAGCGTTGGAATGGGTAAGGGAATCTACCAAGCCTACCCGGCCGTCAAATCGCTCTTCGATCAAGCGAACGATCTACTCGGTTACGACATTACCCGTCTTTGCTTCGAAGGCCCCGCCGAGGAACTCGATTCCACGGCC
Organism: Thermoguttaceae bacterium; assembly: GCA_031549565.1. Taxonomy (GTDB): domain Bacteria; phylum Planctomycetota; class Planctomycetia; order Pirellulales; family Thermoguttaceae; genus JAVBSX01. The sequence goes on along the minus strand of JAVBPO010000105.1, from coordinate 5,061 downwards.
TACAGCCAACCGGCGATTTTCCTCGTCAGCATCGCTTCACTCGAGGTTTTGAAAGAACAATTCCCACAGGAGCACCAGTCGTGCGAAGCGGTTGCCGGCTTGAGTCTCGGCGAATATTCCGCGCTGGTCTTTTCCGGAGCGATCTGTTTTGAGGACGGGCTCCGACTCGTTCAAAAACGAGGGCAGGCGATGCAGGAAGCGTCCGACGCCGTCCCCAGCGGAATGGTCAGCATTCTCGGCTTGGACCGGGCGCAAGTGGAAGAATTATGCGAAAAAGCCCGCGGAGCCGGGGTTCTGCAAATCGCCAACCTCCTGTGTCCGGGCAACATTGTCGTTTCGGGAACAAACGAAGCGTGCGAGCGGATCGCCGAATTAGCCCGACCGGCTGGGGCGATGAAAGCCTTGCCGCTTGCCGTTGCCGGTGCGTTTCACACGCCGTTGATGCAGCCCGCCGTTGACAAACTCGCTGAAGCGCTCGACGCGACGACGATTCAGGCTCCGCGAATTCCCGTGATCAGTAACGTTGACGCCAAGCCGCACACCGATCCCGCTGAAATTCGCGGAATCCTCATGAAACAGATCCTTCAGCCGGTCCAATGGGAGCCGTCGATGAAATATCTGGTGGAAAGCGGTTTCGACCAATTTTTTGAAATCGGCCCCGGCCGAGTCCTCCGCGGCCTGCTCAAGCGAATCGATCGCAAAGCAAGTTGCCAAGGAATCGAATTGTAAGGAGAGTCGTCAGTAGCCGGTAGTCAGTAGTCAGAAAAAAATAAATCAGATCAAAGCGGGAAGCGTAAGCGAGCGTATTTTTCCAGCCTCTATCCTCTATCCTCTATCCCCAATGCTTCAAGTTGATCTCACCGGCCAAACGGCCGTCGTAACCGGGGCGACCCGTGGAATCGGGCTTTCGATCGCCCAGAGCCTCGCGGCGCGTGGTGCCAAGGTCGCTTGTATCGGGACGAACGTCGAACTGCTCGACAAAGCGGTCGAGGGGATCCGTGCCGGCGGTGGCGTCGCGGAACCGTTCGCGGTCAACATTACCGTAACCGAAGCGGTCGATAAGGCGGTGAAGGAGATTCTGGAGAAATTCCAGAAGGTCGATATTCTCGTCAACAATGCTGGTATCACGCAAGATATGCTGCTTCGCCGTATGACCGACGAAATGTGGGACAACGTCATTGCGGTCAATCTGCGGGGCCCATTCCTGATGACCCGGGCGCTGACCGAACCGATGCGCAAGGCGAAATACGGTCGAATCATCAACATTTCCAGCGTCAGCGGCCTGATCGGCAATCGCGGCCAGGCGAATTACTGCGCCTCGAAGGCGGGCCTGATCGCTTTTACGAAAACGGTTGCGCTGGAACTGGCGAATCGTAACATCACGGTCAACGCGGTCGCGCCCGGTTTCATTGAAACGGACATGACCGCCAAGCTCGATCCGCTCATCCTCGCCGGAGCGAAGGACAAAACGCCCGTCGGACGGCTCGGTCAACCGATCGACATCGCCAACGCCGTTTTGTTTTTAGCAAGCGAACAAGCGTCCTTCATCACCGGTCAAACCCTGACCGTCGACGGGGGGCTTACGGTTTAGTTGAATAGTTTAAATGACAAATGAAAAATGAAAAATGACAAATTGTTGACTTGTTACGACAATAGCTTCTCATTTTTATTTCTTATTTGTCATTTGTCATTTGTCATTTGTCATTTAACACAAGGATACGTTCAGTGGCTTCCATTCAAGAAAGAGTCGTCAATATCATCGCCGATCAGCTTGGCGTCAACAAGGAATCGATCACGGAGAAAACGGACATCGCCAACGACCTCGGCGCCGATTCGCTCGACATCGCCGAACTGATGATCGCGTTCGAGGACGAATTCGACATCGACATCGTCGAAGAAGACGCACAAAACATCACGACCGTCGGCCAGGTCGTCGACCATATCACCAAAGCCGTCGAAGCAAAATGAATTACTAATTACTAATTACGAATTACGGCTCTCATGACGAAGAGTTGTTACGTGTTCGTACCAGTGTTTTCTTAATTAGTAATTCGTAATTCGTAATTAGTAATTCAAATCATGCGTCGCGCCGTCATTACAGGGATCGGAATGGTTACGCCGCTCGGCTGCCGGGTCGAGCAGGTCTGGAAGAGCGTCCGCGAGGGAGAGAGCGGGATCCGCCGGCTTTCGGACGAATCGCTGCTGGTTTTCCGCTCGAAAATCGGCGGTGAGTGCCGTGATTTCACGACCGACGGGTACCTGGAACCGCATGACGCCAAGCGGATCGACCGGTTCGTCCAATATGCCGTCGTCGCGGCCATGGACGCCGTCCGACAGTCCGGTCTCGATTTCGACAAGGAAGACCGAAACCGGTGCGCCTCGATCATCGGTAGTGGTGTCGGCGGCTTGGCGGAAATCGAAGTACAACACCAACGGCTGCTCGACAAAGGGCCGACGAAAGTCTCGCCGTTCACGATCCCGAAGATCATGCCCAACGCCGCGGCCGGGCAGGTCTCGATCCAATATAAACTGACCGGTCCTTCTTACGCGGTGTCGACCGCTTGTGCCAGTGCCGCGAACGCGATTCGCGATTCCCTCGAATGGATTCGTCAAGGTGCCATCGATGTCGCGATCACCGGCGGCACCGAAGCGGCTCTGACGAAACTCGGGCTCGCCGGGTTTTCCGCGATGCGGGCTCTGTCCGAACGGAACGACGAGCCGGAACGGGCCAGCCGCCCTTTCGACCGCGATCGGGACGGGTTCGTTCTGTCCGAAGGGGCGGGGATTCTCGTTCTCGAATCGGAAGAGCACGCCAAAGCCCGAGGCGCGGAAATCCTCGGTGAAATTCTCGGAGCCGGTATCACGTCCGACGCGACCCATATCGCCCAGCCGGACGACCAGGGCCTCGAAGCCGCCCGGGCGATGTCGCTCGCGTTGGCCGACGCCGGAATCGGTCCGGAAAAGGTCGATTACATCAACTCGCACGGAACGAGTACCCCGTTGGGCGATTCGGCCGAAACCGCGGCCATTAAAAGAGCGTTTGGCGACTTGGCGAAAAAAGTCCCCATTTCCAGCATGAAAAGCCAGTTGGGGCATCTCCTCGGAGGCAGCGCCGGCGTCGCGGCGATTCTGACGCTCCTGGCGATTCGCGATGGTGTCATTCCGCCGACGATCAACCTGGAAAACCAGGACCCGGCGTGCGATTTGGACTACACGCCGCTCGTTGCTCGGGAAAAGAAATGCTCCGTCGCGATCACCAACAGCTTCGGTTTCGGCGGACACAACGCCTGCCTGGTGATCGGCCGTTGATTTACGACACCACTTTCGCGATCACGTCTTTGTCGAAATAGTTCGTGTCCATCCCGGCGTCGACGATGATTTTCTGCGAACAGATTCCGCTGGAGCGGGGGCTGAGCAGGAACACGGCGGTCGCGGCCGCTTCTTCCGTCCTCACGGCTTGTTTGCGTGGTATCACCTGCTCGGCGAACAGGTACGAATCGAAATAGCCCGGGATGCCCGCGGAGGCTGAGGTTTTCAAAAGACTCGGGGCGACGGCGTTGAAACGGACGTTCGAGAAGGCGCTGAACGATTTCGTCAAAAACGCGAGCGACGAATCCAGAGCTGCTTTGATCGGAGCCATGAATCCGTAGTTTTCGCTCGCCATTCGCGTCGTCGAAATCGAAATCGTCACGACCGAAGCGTCTTGGTCCAAGAGATCGGCGAACGCTTTGGAAATCGCGAGGAGCGAAAAACAGGAAATGTCCAACGCTTGCAGGAACGCCGCTTTGCTCGTTTCGTGGAACGGTTTGACACCATCACCGTAGTCGGCGAAAGCGACCGAATGGACCAATCCATGAAAGGTTTGCCCTTCCAATCGCGACCGTAGTGCGGCGATTTCCGATTCCTGTTCGACATTGCACGGCAAAACGTCGGCTCCGGGAAACAGCGGGGCGGCTCTTTCGGCGGTCGCTTCGTCCCGAACGGCGAACGTGCAACTCGCGCCTTCGTCGGTGAGCATTTTCGCGATATGGTAAGCGATGCTTTTTTTGTTCGCGACGCCGAAGATCAGGAATCGTTTCCCGGCAAGCTTAAGAAAATCGGACATAAAATCAAATGGTGAAGACGCCTCGCCGGGGATCAGGAAACCTGCATCAGCGACGTGGTGACGAGGAAGATGCGGTCCTGGAGCGAAAGGGTTTCCGGATCGTCGATCTCGAACATGACGCAACCGAATTCGATTCCTTTGGAGTAGGAAATATGGTAATTGCTCCCGAGAATCACGGACGGAATCGTAATATTGCCGAGCATCCACGGCGTGTTGGACAGCCGCGTTTTCAAGCCGCCGGTAATGATGTTGGTCAGTTCGCCGACTCCGTCGACGACTTGGCTGTTGATTTTCGTGAATTCGTCCTGAAGCAGCCCGGAGACGGCCAAGGTCGCGACCCGCTCGGGAAGGGTGAATGTCAAAAAACCGGTGCATTTACCGTTCATGCCGATCATACCGGTTATGCTGCCGCTGGGGAGTGTAGTGGGGACTTTAGACAGGCCCACGACCCGAACCGGCAATTCACACATGGAAAAGCAGTTCTCAACCGACAAAATGATGGCGTTCATGATCGTCGTGTTGATCGTAAAGCTTTTCAGTCCGCCTGAGTCCGACATGAAAAATATCTCCCGCACAAAAGAAGTGTGTGACAAAAAACTAAGTCCACTCACATTTTAAGGGTTTTACGCGGGTTGTCAAGATAAACTCAAAACTCACACCAACGAAGTCTGAACCGCCAGGTCCGCAGACGGGGTGTGAGAGAGACCGTGGTAATTCAGGTAAAGTAAACAAGTTAACGCCGTCAAAACGCCGGTCCCCTCTCCCCGGTAATCCGGGGAGAGGGTTAGGGGAAATGAAGCGTCAAACAGCTCCACCCCCTCACCCTAACCCGAATATTTCACTGGTGGGTATTTCTTGAAGAAGGCCGTTGTGCTAAAATGTTGTATGGAAACAACTTACAAAACATTCCAGCAACAAACGGCCGACACACAGTGTAGCATGAAATCCACCTCTTC
>JAVBPO010000173.1:0-11424 GCA_031549565.1 Thermoguttaceae bacterium | reverse complement strand
CATTTCCTGTGGATTCTGCGGCTCGCTCATGAATAATCGAGAGAAAAAGGAAAAGGGAGACTCAAAACAGACGAACCTCCATTGTCCCATAAATTTTTAAGCGGCATATCCCCCGGATATTTTTGAATAGACCGCAAGTCGACAAACCGTACCCTAAGGCGGGCGAGGCCCGCACCCCAAAGGAAGTGGAAAGTGGGGAGTGGGGAGTATGAAGACAAAAAAAGCCGAAGGCTTTGTATTTCCCTTTCTACCCACTCTCCACTCCAGACCAACCAAAAAACATGCGTGCAAAACGCGCAAAAATTACGATGGAAGACACTAAACGTCGAGAACTTCTTTTTCCCGGATTTTGGCGAGTTCGTTTGCTTCATCCTCGTATTTCTTCGTCAGATTCTGGATTTCCGTTTTCGTTTCATCCCGACGGTCTTCGGAGAAAACTTTGTCCTTTTCCGATTGGTCGGCGGTTTTGTTGCCGTCGCGCCTGACGTTGCGGATCGCGATTTTCGTTTCTTCGCAAAGCTCTTTGATTCGAGCGACCATTTTCTGTCGAACCTGCGTCGAGAGCGGCGGAATATTGATCCGGACGACGCGACCGTCGTTGCTCGGCGTATAACCGAGGTCCGACGCGATGATCGCTTTTTCAATGTCTTTCAGTGTCGAAGCGTCGAACGGACGGATCACGATCTGATTCGGTTCCGGACACGCGACCGTTGCGACCTGTTTCAGCGGGCAGCTTGATCCGTACGCTTCGACCTTCAGCGAATCGACCAAGCCGGGATTGGCGCGGCCGGTTCGGATTCCGGTCAAGTCGCGACGGAATTTCGCAACCGCTTTCTCCATACGATCTTCAACATCAAGCAGGATTTCGTCTTCAGTCATGGGTAGAGGATAGAGGGCAGATGACAGACGACAGACAACAGGAGGTGATAAGAAGTGATAAGTGATAAGTGATAGGCGATAATTTTCACGACATCTATCACCTATCCACTATCACCTATCACTTCAGTAATATCACCGACATTGTGTACGGTTTGTCGAACTTCGAATTGAGCAGTCCCGGGAACGGCCAGTCGAAATTGCAGATGATCATTCGGCGTCCGACCACGACGCATTCGCACGGTTGGTCCAAAAGGCCGCCGGTCCCGTCGGTGTCGCCGTTTTCCCAGATCAACTCGAACGTCGGCTTTTCGCCCGCTTTAACCGGCTTGAACGCCCGGATCGCGTTCTTTTCCGAGTCGTTGATGTAAATCTTGTCGGTCCGCTTGTCGTAGAAAATTCCGTCGCAGCAGCCGAACACTTCACCCGCTTTGTGGATCTTTTCGCAAGTCGCCTTGAGATTCGCGTCGAACGTGACCCGATACATTGCACCGTCGCCGAAGTTGCCAAAATAGACGGTTCCGTCCGGCGTACACGTGATTCCGTCGGCGCCGCCGTTGTCGCCGCGCCCGACGTTTTCCGTTTCTTCAATCACGGCCAAGTGCGGATCGGTTCCGTTCGGCTTCAGCGCGATCGACGGATTGTCGCCGGATCCGGCTTTCAACGCTTCTTCCTTGCTGAACGCCCAAAGTCCGCCGGCGCCCCATTTGCCTTCGAGGTCGAGGAATGTGTCGGTTACGAGCATCTTGTCGTCCATCCAGAGGACCGCGTTGGCCAGTTTGATTCCCGAAACGACGACTTCGACCTTGCCGGTCGGCTTTTTGCCGTCCATCACGACCCGGACGATCCGTGATTTGTGGTCCGTGTTGAAGAAATACTGGTTGTCGCAAACGTACAGGTTTCCATCCGGACCGAAATCGACTCCCATGCAACCGAACTGGCCGGTTTCTTCCAGCGGCTCGAATTCGAGCAGTTTTTCCGGCTGCGGACGACCGCGAAGATTGAACGAAACGAGAAAAGCCCCGTTTTTCTTCGGGCCTTCGTTGTTTTCACGACCGTTGAAGTTCGGGCAGCACATGTAAAGAGTCTGTCCGTCCTCCGAGACGGTCAAACCGTCCGGGTTGTGGAGATAATCGGGCAAATCGCAGTAAAGCCGAGGAAATCCTTCGACGGCCGGGAATTTTTTCAAAATTTCGGTCTGTTCCGGCGTGAGTTGTTGCCGGGGACGATTCACTCCGCCTCGGAGGGCGCGATCACGCCTTTGTTGGCCGTATTGCGGCTGCACGGTTGCTTTTTGCGGAGCGTCGTAGGAAACGAGAGAAATCACTCCGTTGGAATTCGGCGAAAGACCGGTCACTCCGGCGGGCGCGTCGGCGTCGAAATCTTCGAGATTCGGGAAATCGCCGGTCACACCGGGCGCTGCGTCGTCGAAATCGCCGCTGCCGCCGTCGGTCGTTCCGGGCGCGACATCGCCGGGGAAGATGTCGTCTTGAAATTCGCCGCCGGTCGTTCCGGAATAGGCATCGAGCGGGGAAACGGATTCCTCGATCACATCGATTTCTTCTTCCACGGGAGCCGGGTCGTCCGATTTTTTACCGGAATCACAACTGGAGTTCGGATTTTCGCAGCCGATCAGGGCTAAAAGCGTAATGAGAAACAAAGGAAGAATTTTCTTCATGGTCAATCTCTCCAAGTGTTTTAATGGATCGCATCCGCTTACCCGGACCGGTGGATTCTCGGTCAAGCCGGGAACGCGGAGCGCAAAATAGCAAATACACAAAGGGATTCTAACAATATTTTCCCTGAAAAGAAACCGACCCCCCCAGAACAATCAGGAGCAGGGTGCGCGCTAAATTTTGCGGGGGCTTTCCCGGGACCGCAGGCTTCCAGCCTGTATCTGGGTCGGTAGGCTTCCAGCCTGCCGAGGGTTCGCTTCCTGTTCTGTTCAATGCCCCCGGTACAACCGAAAAACTTGGAAGATCGTAAAATTCGCTCTTTTCTCAAATCCATTTTTTCGATATTATGCGCGTCGGCTGTGAAGCCTTGTTTGCATTGCATATTCGATCTTTTGTTCAGGAAAGGCCCAGAAAGGTGCGTATACATCCCAGTGCAGTTATCGGTTCCCAAACGAAAATCGGGAAAGACGTCGCGATCGGCCCGTTTTGTGTCGTGGAAAACGGCGTGGAGATCGGAGAAGGTTGTCGGTTGGAGAGTCGTGCGACGATTAAAACGGGTTCGATGCTCGGCGAGAATAACATCGTCTGCGAAGGCGCGGTGATCGGAGGAATGCCGCAACACATCGCGATTCACGAGAACTGCGGCGGGATCGTGATCGGAAACGGGAACGTGTTCCGGGAAAATTCGACCGTTCACCGTTCGATGAAGGAATCGGAAGCGACCGTGATCGGCAACGACAACATGATCATGTCGTGCGCCCACATCGCGCATGATTGCCGACTTGGAAACAATATCGTTCTGGTCAACAATGTTTTGCTCGCCGGACACGTTTGCGTCGAGGACCGTGCGATCCTCGGTGGCGCGGCCGCGGTTCATCAGTACAGCCGGATCGGACTGTTGGCGATGGTCGGCGGTCAAGCGCATGTCGTCCAAGACGTTCCGCCGTTCATGATGGTCGACGGCTTGTGCAGCCGGATCGTCGGATTGAACTTGATCGGTTTGCGCCGCGCCGGGTATCCCATCGAAGAGATCAAAAAGCTCAAAGCCGCTTACCGGATGATCTATCGCAGTGAAGCGCCGTGGAGTGATATCCTCAAAAACCTCGAAGAGACTTTTACGAGCGGTCCGGCGCAAAAACTGGCGCACTTCCTGACCGGTTCGACCCGGGGAATTCTCAGCGAACGCCGCACGCAAGCCGTCAAACCGATCCTCAAAATCCACGAGGCCGAGGAGGGCGAAGATCAAACCGACACCTTTCCTGACGCGATTCCGCTGAAACGAAACGTAGGATGAGTGATTAATTACTAATTCCAAATTACTAATTACTGTTTTCACTTTCATTAGTAATTCGTAATTAGTAATTAGTGATTAAATTATGGATACTTTCTACTGCCTGTCGATTGCGTTTGTTTTGGGGGGGCTGATCGGGTTTGAGCGACAGTACCGCCAACGGAACGCCGGGCTGAAGACCAATATTCTCGTCGCGGTCGGTTCGGCGGTATTCGTCAACATGGCGCGACATCTTTTCGCCGACGAAGGTGCGATCCGGGTCGCGGCGTGCGTCGTGTCCGGGATCGGGTTTCTCGGCGCCGGCGTAATCATGCGGGAAGCCGGAACCGTCGTCGGGCTCAATACCGCCGCGATTCTCTGGTGTTCCGCCGCCGTCGGGGCCTGTGCGGGGGGCGGATTAGACAAGGAAGCGGCGATTGCAACCGGTTTTATTCTCGCGACCAATACGCTCCTTCTTCCGCTGGCCAACGCGATCAACAAGCGCCCGTTGACACTATCCGACCTGGAAGGCGTTTGCGCGATTTACGTGATCGCGTCCCGCAAAAACGGCAAGGAAGCCCTTACGCTGTTCAAGCGGGAATTCAAAACGAGACGATACCACATCCGGCGGTTGGACGTCGTTCCGTTCGGCAACGACGACCTGAAAATCGTCGCGGTGATCAACTCGTCGTCCGCCGACGAAAAAGGACTCGATTCCGTCGTGGAAACGCTCGCGGACAACGAGCTGGTCAACCAATCGTTCTGGAGTCGTGGTATCGCGGCATAACAAGAGAAAGAGCCGCACGCGTAGCTCGCGGAGCGGCAAACGGTATGCCGCAAACGTCCTACGAATAAAACCGGTTGGAAAACACGTACTCGCCCGCGAAGAGCAGACATAGGGCAAGCAAAACCAGCGGGTAAAGCTCCTGTCCGACGCGGCCTTTGGCGACGACGATTTCGATTTCGTTGCGATTTTTCGCGATTCGATACTTCTTCTCGCCGAAATAATCGTCCAATAGGTTGGGCGTGATTCGGGTCAAGTCGAGCTGCTCCGGAACGTAATTGACGCTGAAACCGCTCCCGCCGGTGCGGAGCCTGTAATTGCCGATCTGGTCCGTCGCACTATAGCGGACCTGATGTTTGGCTGCTTCCGATTGCACGTTCGACGTACTCCCGTCCGGAAGAATCAGGATCGAATTGGCCGGCGGAGTTTGCGAGAAATGGAGCGTCGCCGTCTGGCCGGGAGCAAGATTGTAGGTCCGATCCCCCGCCCCGACCAGGAGCCGACCGATTCCGTCCGCCAAACCGACGAAAACCCAGGAATTTTCTCCCACGGGCAGCAGATTCCACGGATCGTCGTTCGGCGAATCCGAAACCGGCGTCGAAACCAAAACCGAAACCCCTTGGCGGATCGGACGCGAAAGAACCGCCGGACGCCCGTCGGAATAGCGGATTTCCACTTGCGTTGTCGGAGTCAAATCGGCGATTTCCCAATATCGAAACACCGGCTGGAGCGACCAGGGAATCCCACTCGGTTCGCCGAGCGCCCGCAGAAGCGGATTGCTCGGATCGTCGGGAGCGAGGAACACGGCGTCGTCCGCCCGGGGAACCTGCCGCACCGGTTTTCCGCCGAGCAACTCCACGGCCGCTTCGGTTTGGAAGGACGCGATCGGCATCGCTTTGCGACCGAGAAAAACGCCGACTCCGTGCCCCGTGGAAGCGTAATCCGTGAGCCGATTCCAAAAAGCCGCATCCCACGGCGACGGATCGAGCAAGATAATCGCCCGATAATCGTTCCACTGCGAATCTTTCATCGCCTGAAATGCGGCCAAATCGACCGTATCCGCTTGAAAAGAAGAGTCGCCCCGCTTGCGGAAGACCGTCGGATCAATCGCTTCCCGCATAAAGAGCGATTTTTGTTCGACCGGATCCTGGGCGACAAGCAGAACCTTCCAAGCCGACTGAACCTCGACGGTAAAATACCGTACGTCGTCTGCCGCGAGCCCGTCGGAAGTCGTCAATCGAACCGCCCCCTGGTGAATGCCGGAGGTAAGGTTCGGTAAATAAAAGCTGAGATTCCGGATCGCTTTTTCATTCGGGGAGGATGTTGCGGTAAACTCGACGACTTCCGACGAGCGACGTTGCTCCCGTTTGTCGGAGTCGAACGTGATCAACTCCACGACCCGCGAATCCGCCTTGCCGAAATGGGCGATTTCCGCGCCGATTTGCAACTGACTTTGAGCGGACAGGACTTCGGCGGACAAGCCGAGCTTGACGATTCCGGTATCGTTCGGAGATTCGACGCCAAGATCGACGACGTACACGCCGATTTCACCAAGCTGCGAACGAACGGAATTCGCCGTCTCCTCCGGCCAACCGGCCCGGGTCAGGTCGGTGAAGATGTACATTTCCTTCGACTCCAGTTCGCTCGATTGCAGCAACCGGATCGCCGCGGCAACCGATTCGCCGATACCGCGACCGACCGGCGTCGTTGCAAGATGATCGATCCGTTCCGTTGCGGAATAAAGATCGACTTGGAACATATCGTTCATTCTCGTATTGCTCAACACGGCAATTTGGCTTTGCTCCGGGAGTTGCGAAAGCACCCAGCGGGCTTCCGTTTTGGCCAGTTCGAGCCGGGTTTTATTGGCGTGTTGGTAATCCATTCGGGGAGAGTTGTCGATCACAATCGCCGCCGCAATCGGGGCACGTTGCGAACCGAGCCGTCCGGCCAACGACGACGAACCGCCCGAACCGTCCAACCGCAGCGTCGGTCGGGCCAACGCGAAACCGAGCAAAACAAACACGCCGATCCGCAGCAGGAGTAAAAGGAGATGCCGCAAACGAAATTTCCGCTGATTGACTTTTTTCTTTTTCTGCAAAAAGCGGAGCGGCGGAAATTCGATTCGCTTCGGGACTCCGCGCATGATTAAATGCAAAAGAATCGGAACGACCGCCGCGACGGCCCCACCGATTAAAAGAGGAAAAGTGAGAAAACTCATAACCCGGGAGCCCCGGTAGGCGGTTGGAGCTTCCGCTCCGATAAGTAAGCCGCGAGATGGTCGTTTCACTCCCGATCTCGCTAACATTGCGAAAAAATCCACAATCCTCCCCAGGAATTGTATAACGGGGCGAGGTTTGACGTCGGTAACACAATACAATACCAAATCCCCCACGACGGGAAACCCCCCGTTTTGCTCTCGCCGTAACGCACAAATATTTTGGCGTTGGGCAAATCGTGAAAATCGTGTAAAATCGGCGGCAATGAGGCGATTTCCGTCATCATTATTGTTTTTTTTAACTTTTCACCGGCATAGCCCGGGGCAAGCCCCGGCGCTAACGGGACGTAACCATGCAACACAAAATCGTTTGGACCGTTATCTTGTCGCTTCTCACGTGTCTTTCCGCCGCCGCGCAAACGGAATCGGAAGCCCCGCAATCGGAAACGCAATCCATTACGCTTTCGCCCGGACCATCGACCGTGATTCGTATGTATCAGGAAATGTCCCAAGCGGACGCCGAGGGAAAAACGTTAGCATATCGATTTCAAGGAGAAGCATATCGATTTCAAGGAGAAGAAGGCTTCGGCGACTGCTTTCATTCGCTTGTCGGCATTTCCGAATCGCAACAAAAGCACTTGGACGAAAAACTCAACCGGCTGAACGATGATTCTTTCAACGAAGCCCAGGAAAAATTCGAACGGGTCAACCGTTGGCGGGAACTTTCCCCGGAAGAATTGGTTCAAGCCGATGAGGAAGTCGGACCCTTTTTTCGGACCCAGTTCGAAAAATCGGATTCCATTTTCAAAGAAACGCTGACACCACCGCAGTTGCAAGCGGCGAGAGAATACGAATTGACTCTTCCGAGTGTTGTTTCCCAGTTGGTTGGCCAAATAAGCAATGACCCTGAAAACGTCCCGGATATCACTCTCAATTTCGACGCGTATCAGGCTCTCGATCTTTCCGACGAACAGAAAGAGAAACTCGCCGAGCTTCAAAAGGAATCGGACAAAGAAATGCAGCCGATCCTGGACGACGTGAAAAAATTAATGGAAATACTTCTCGAGGATCAAGCGAACGACAAAGAGCCGGACATGGAGAAACTTACATTGAAAGTCTTAGCGATTCGGGACAAAGCGGCAAGCAACGCGAAAAAGACGAAAGAAAAACTCGAACAGAACCTGACGCCGGAGCAGCGGGAGCGGCTCGCGAAAATCCGCGAAGAGATGCCGCAAAAGCTCGCGAAAATCAAAGAGGAGCTCGCAAAGAAAAAAGCCGAACCGCAGCGAGACGATTCGTGGAAAGACGCCTGGAAACCGGGCGACCCGCTCCCGGAAGGCGTCGAACCTCAACAACCGAAACGGCGATTTCCGTTCGGAATGTGAACAAGGAGGATTTATGAAACGATTGACCGACGAAGAACTGGAGAGACTTTGCGGCGACTTGGAGTCCGATTCCGTCGAACGGAAAGAGTCGTTCAAAGGGGACGTGCCCAAAAAAGCGAGGCAGGCCGTTTGTGCGTTCGCCAATGATCTGCCGAACCGAAAGGAACCCGGCGTCCTTATCATTGGCGTCAAGGATGACGGTACGCCGTCGGGCGAACCGATTACGGACGAACTCCTGCGAAAACTCGTCGAAATGAAAGTGGACGGAAATATCCTGCCGCTCCCCGTGATGACCGCGGAAAAAAGGGCTTTTCACGGTCGCGAGGTCGCCGTCGTGCATGTTTATCCGTCCGATAATCCTCCCGTGAAATACGAAGGGCGAATCTGGATTCGAACCGGACCGCGACGGGCGATTGCCAACGAGCAGGAAGAACGAATTCTCAACGAGCGGCGTCGTTACAAAAATGTTCCTCACGACATTTCGCCGATTCCGGCGGCGCGACTGGACGATTTGTCCCGGTCGAGTTTCGAGAACGATTATCTTCCCGCCGCGTTTGCGCCGGATGTTTTGGAAGAGAATCATCGAACCTACGAAGAGCGACTCGCTTCGTGCAAGATGATCGTCGAACCGGAAGAGCCGACGCCGACGTTGCTCGGTGTGCTGACGCTCGGAAAAGATCCGCGACGTTTCCTGCCGTGCGCTTACCTTCAATTTCTCCGGCTTGCGGGAACGGAATTAATCGATCCGGTGAGCGACGAGGATTTGATCGAAGGGCCGCTGCCCGACGCGGTGCGGCGTGTGGAAGACAAACTCCGCGCGCACAACCGGGTCGCGTATGATATCACGTCCGGTCCCGTTCACGTCAAGACGAGCGATTATCCGCTCTCCGCGCTTCAACAGATTTTGTACAACGCCGTCCTGCATCGAACCTACGAAAACACGAACACTCCGATCCGGGTTTACTGGTACGACGATCGCGTCGAAATCAACAGTCCCGGCGGTCCGTACGGAAATGTGACCACGGCGAATTTCGGACAACCGGGGATTACCGATTACCGCAATCCGAACATCGCCGACGTGATGAAAACCTTTGGTTTCATCCAACGTTTCGGTCGGGGAATCCTGATCGCGGAAAACGAAATGAAGCGCAACGGCAATCCCCCCTTGGAATTTCGAGTCGACCAAAACGCGGTCGTCGTCGTTTTGCGAAAAAAAACAACACCCCTATAACACCATGACACGTTTTCGATTGGACGGCCAGGTTGCCGTGATTACCGGGGCTTCCGGCGGGATCGGGCGGGCGACGGCGCTCGCTTTGGCCGAGAGCGGGGCGGAAGTTTTACTGCACGCGAACCGTCGGCCGGAAGTCGCGCTGTCCGCCGTGCGGCTCATTCAAAAAGGGGGCGGTAAAGCGTCGTTCCTGACCGCCGACCTTTCCGTACCGGAAAAACAGGACGCGTTCGTCCAGGGCGTTTTGTCGATGTACCCGAGCGTCGATCATTGGATCAACGCGGCCGGAATCGACCTGATGAGCGAAACAAACAGAAATCTTTCGTTCGACGAAAAGCTCGAACTGCTCTGGTCGGTCGATCTACTCGCCGCGGTCCGCATGTCCCAACGGATCGGCGAAAAAATGAAAAGGGAAGGGAAGGGGACGCTCCTCTTTTTCGGTTGGGACGGCGTCGAGCGCGGCATGAACGGAGAAACCGCCCAACTGTACGGGACCGTCAAAGGAGCGATTCACGGTTTCACCAAATCGCTCGCTCAATCGCTCGCCCCGGAAGGTCGCGTCAACTGCATTGCGCCCGGCTGGATCACGACGACGTGGGGCGAAAAGGCGTCGACGCCCATGAAACAGCGGGGCGTCAAGGAATCGCTGATGAACCGTTGGGGCAACCCGGACGACGTCGCTTCGACGGTCCTGTTTCTCGTTTCCGAAGCCGCGTCGTACATCAACGGCCAAACGATCACCGTCAACGGCGGGTTTCGGATCGGAGATCCCTGAATAACGCGGGCGAGGCGCCCACGCTCCAATTGTTTACGGGACGAAATTGTACGCCTGGTTGTCGAAGTTCACCAGGACCGGTTCGTCGAACACGAGGTATTGCGAAAGCTCCTTGCCGTGCTTGTCGATCAGTTTGAAATACTCGTCGCTGAATTGCTTGACGGTAATCACGTTCGTCGGCTTCTGCTGTTCGGCGGTCAAGGTTGCGTCGATCCAACCGTCCGCTTTCTTGAAAAACGCACGATTGTTGATCGTCTGGACCCGTTCTTCCGGGGTCATCTCCGCCTCGGCAACGGGCGCGGCAGCCGCACCGCGTCCCATGGCGCCCATGCCGCCGGAAGAGCTCCCCAGCCCCATACCGCCTTGAGCCGGTAAAGTCGCGGGACTCATTACTCCCATTCGACCGCCCATTCCTCCGGACATTCCGCCGCCCATTCCTCCCATTCCTCCGGGGAATCGGGATTTTTTCGCGAGTTGAAGCGAACCCCGCATTTCCATGTTCTGCCCACGTTGCAGGACGCCGGACGAACCGCCCGTATTGAGGCGGAGTTGATCGAGTTGCACCCCGGCCAGCCTCCTGTTGGAGCTCGCGTCGGTCAGCACCGTATTTTCGTCCGCAAGGAACGACGTGTACGGCGTCAAAATTCCGTGCGTGGTCGAAAGCTTGACCAGTTCGTCGAGCAGTTCCTTATTTTGCCCTTGCAAGTCGAAAATGCCGAGAATCTCGCCGATACGCCGCATCGCCCAAAGCCGTTCGATAAAACCGAAACTGGAATCGGCGCTCTTTTCGTCGAATTTCCCCTCGAATTGATAATTCTGTTCCGCATTTCCGACCTTGCCTTTGACGTGAATCGCCGCGTCGCCGCTTTGCGAATACCGTCCGAGAACAACAAGCTGCTGTCCGGCGAATAGGTCGAACTTGCCGGACGGGTAAACCTGATTCGTTCCGTGCGTATTCGTCCCGGACGCCGTTTTCGTCGCGATCTCGAACACGACGTCGGTCAAAACCGGGGAACCGATTTTCGAATACAGCCGACTCACACGATCTTCGATGTTTTCGTTCGGCAAAACGAATTCCGTTTGCCCTTGATTGTCCTGTGAAAGCCGGTCCAACAATCGAGCGTTCAAATCGAACCCGACGCCGAACGAAAAGATTCTCGCTTTCATCGTGTTCGCCTGTTTCGCGATTTCGGCCAGTTTCATTTCGTTCTG
>JAVBPO010000179.1:0-14563 GCA_031549565.1 Thermoguttaceae bacterium | reverse complement strand
CACGAATGGTGTTATCGGACAATTCGAGGCCGCAAAACTCCTTGAGATGTTCGGCGGACTTGTCGAACGACCAGTTCGTTCCGGCGAAGACGGCGAGGCGTCTGGCACCAACGGTGTACCCGGATTCCAATCCGAGCGTGGACCCTAGTCAAAGGGCCTTTTCCTGCTAGAATACGACTGCTTTTGTCGAGTGAGGCGGTCCCCTTCCGGGGAACCCGCTTTGTTTTCCTATTTTGACATATAGAAATTTTTCCATCCATGTCCAAAACAACCCGCAAAATCAAAAAGTCCAATCATGGGAAACGTCCGTCTTGTGCGAAAGCACGTCGGGCCAAACGTCGCGTCGTGAAAACCTGAAACGGAGATTTTACGAGAGATACGAATGCAAAGTCCGTTCCTTATTGATCCTTCGCTCTACGACTTGGACCGACCGATTGCCGACCTCGAAGAAATTCGGCGTTTCAATCAACAACGGTTCGAGATGGAGCAGTTGAGCGCGATCGTGTACGACGATTGGGAAAACAAACGCTGCGCCGGTTATCGTGATTTGACGGAGCAGGAGTTTTGGATTCGGGGACACATGCCGAATTTCGCCCTGATGCCCGGCGTAATCATGTGCGAAGCGGCCGCCCAATTAGCCAGCTATTACGTCGGCAAACACGAACTGATGACCGATTGTATCCTCGGTTTTGCCGGCTTGGAAGAAGTCCGGTTTCGAGGAATCGTGACCCCGGGGAATCGTTTCGTGATGCAAGCGCAAATGGTGCATTTCCGCAAAAAACTCATTTCCGCTAAATTCCAAGGCATTCTCGGCGACAAGATCGTCTGCGAAGGAATCATCAAAGGCGTTCCCCTGAATGTGAACGATCTTAACGCGGTTAAATAATAACCCCCCTTGGCAAGTCCGGGGCTTTCCTGGGACCGCAGGCTTCCAGCCTGCCGAGGGTTCGCTACGGGCTGGAAGCCCATAGACCCAGGTGCAGGCAAGATGCCTGCGGTCCCAGGTTGCCTATTCGCACATGGAAATTTGCGTGCACCCGTCGTTTGCCGTATCGGGTGACCGTCTTACGCTTCGACCAGCTCCGGCTCTTCTTCCGGGACGTCGGTGTTTTCTTTTTTCAGCGACGTCAAACCGGTCGCGAGCTCTTCGGGAAGTTCGGAAATCATCATGCCGTGGAAAACGAGTTGCTTTTTGGCGCCGACTTCCTTGACTTCGATTGACACCACTTCCTTGCCTTCGAACTCCCCTTTGAGCAGTTCTTCGGAAAGCGGATCTTCGACGTTCGCTTCGATCGCCCGACGCAGCGGTCTGGCACCATAGTCCAGGTTGCTGCCCCGTTTGATGAGCAACTGCTTCGCTTCGTCGGTCAGGATCATACGCAAACCCTTGTCTTCCAGCCGCAATCGGACTTTCTTGAGTTCCAGTTCGACCACTTCGCCGAGGTCGTTGTCCGTCAAATGTCGGAACACGATAATGTCGTCGCAACGGTTGAGGAATTCCGGACGGAAGAACTTTTCAATCTGCTCCTTGACGCGGTCCTTCATGCTTTCGTAAGACGCGTCGTCGGTCGGTTTTTGGAATCCGAACGCCGACTCATTTTTGATCGCGTCGGCTCCGGCGTTGGTCGTCATGATCACGATCGTGTTGCGGAAATCGACGTTGCGACCGAAACTGTCGGTCAAACGACCTTCTTCCATCACCTGCAAAAGCATGTTGAACACGTCCGGATGCGCTTTTTCGATTTCGTCGAGCAGCACCACGGAATAAGGACGCCGCCGGATTTTCTCGGTCAACTGTCCCCCTTCTTCGTATCCGACAAAACCCGGAGGGGCGCCGACCAGTCGGCTCACGTTATGCTTTTCCATGTATTCGCTCATGTCGATCTGAATGAGCGCGTCGGCATCGCCGAACATGAACTCGGCCAGCGCCTTGGCAAGCAACGTTTTCCCGACTCCGGTCGGTCCGGCGAAAATGAACGAACCGGTCGGGCGCTTCGGATCTTTCAAACCGCTCCGCGAACGACGCACCGCTTTGGAAATCGCCTTGATCGCTTCGTCCTGGCTGATCACGCTCTTGTGGAGTTCGTCCTCCATCTGCATGAGCCGTTTCGTATCTTCGACGGTCATTCGGGTCAGCGGGATCCCCGTCATTTTCGAAACGACTTCCGCGATCACCTGATCGTCGACGACGCCGCCGTAATCGGCCGCTTTTTCACGCCATTCCTTCTGGATTTCCGTCTTTTTCTTTTTGAGTTTGTCCGTTTTATCCCGGAGCGACGCAGCCTTTTCGAAAAGCTGGTTCGCGACGGCATCTTCCTTTTCTTTGTTCAACTCTTCGAGCTGCGAATCGATGTCCTGGAGATCCGGCGGCCGGGTCATCGATTTGAGGTGAATCCGGGCGCCCGCTTCATCGATCACGTCGATTGCCTTGTCCGGCAAACAGCGGCCCGTGATATACCGATTCGAAAGCTCGACCGCCGAGCTGAGCGCATCGTCGGTGATCTTGACATGGTGATGTTTTTCGTACCGATCGCGAAGTCCTTTGAGAATTTCGACCGCTTCCTTCGCGCTCGGCGGTTCGACGATCACGTTCTGGAATCGGCGTTCCAAGGCGCTGTCTTTTTCGATGTACTTGCGATATTCGTCGAGCGTGGTCGCTCCGATACACTGCATTTCGCCGCGGGACAGGGCCGGTTTGAGGACATTGGACGCGTCGATCGCCCCTTCCGCTCCGCCGGCGCCGACGAGCGTATGGAGTTCGTCGATGAACAGGATAATGTTCCGCGAACGCTTCACTTCGTTCATCAGGGCCTTGATTCGTTCCTCGAATTGACCACGATATTTCGTTCCGGCGACCATCATCGCCAGGTCGAGGACGACGATTCGGCGGTCGAGCAGGATTTCCGGAACGTCTCCTTCGACGACCCGTTGCGCGAATCCCTCGACGATCGCGGTTTTTCCGACCCCGGCTTCACCGAGGAGCACCGGATTGTTTTTCGTGCGACGGGCAAGGATTTGCATCGTCCGCTCGATTTCGTTTTCCCGACCGATCACGGGATCGAGTTTTTTCTGTCGGGCTAATTCGGTCAAATCACGTCCGAAGCTGTCCAGGGCGGGAGTTTTCGATTTTCCCTGACGTGGAGCTTCCTCGCCGGTTCCCATCCCGGGAACGGCGGACCCGACCAGTTCCATGCCGCGCGGTTCGTCTCCCATCGCATCGAGCCCATGGCCGAGCAGATTGAGAACTTCACGCCGGACTTCTTCGAGTTTCAGGCCGAGATTCATGAGAACCTGCGCCGCGACGCCTTCCTGTTCCCGAAGCAGTCCGAGCAGGATGTGTTCGGTTCCGACGTAATTGTGGTTGAGCGTGCGCGCTTCTTCCATGGAGTATTCGATAACTTTTTTAGCGCGCGGCGTCTGCGGAAGCCGCCCCATGGTTACAAGATCGGGCCCGCTTCGGACGAGTTTTTCGACTTCGAGCCGGATTTTACGCAGGTCGATATCGAGGTTTTTAAGTACGTTTGCGGCAACGCCGCTTCCTTCCTTGACCAAACCGAGAAGGATATGTTCCGTGCCGATATACTCGTGATTGAAGCGTTGCGCTTCCTGATTGGCCAGTTGCATCACTTTCCGGGCACGGTCGGTAAATCGTTCGTACGGCATTATTGTGTATTTCCTAAATCGATGGTGATTTTGAATGTGAAAAACAATTCTCTCAAATAGACGGCCATCCGTCAATGAGAAGTTGCTTATCAAAGCGAATTCATTCGGACACTTCGCGGAATCCTCCCGACGCATTCGGTCGATTTTACACCAACTCCCGAAAACCGGCAAGGTCAGGTTGAGGCTCTTGATCCTCCGCCAAGACCGTTAACGAGGTTTTCCAATCAGGAGATGTTCGGGCTTGTCGCTTGTAACCGTTTTCGGTATAATGGGGACATGTTATGGAACTCTCTGTTTTCGTGCAATATATTTGGGCAGAGGTCTTTCATCCAAAACCGATTCTTTTACGTCTATGAAAAAAATCGACATCATTCACTCGTCTCTTTGGGTTTTACTGGCATTGGTGCTCTTACCGACCGGGTGCAACGACAATCGGCCCAAAGATCTTCCCAAGCTCAATAAAGTCACGCTGCACTTCACGCAGGACGGTTCCCCTTGTGCCGGCGCGTCCGTTTCCCTGGTGCCTTTGGATTCCAGCCCGTGGATCGTCGGCGGTACGACCGACGCGTCCGGGGCGGTGCAGTTGAAAACCCACGGCGAATTCGTCGGCGTTCCCGCCGGGAAATACCGAATCGCCATCAACAAAACGGAAAAAGACGCCCCCAAGGAAAATGCCGGAGGCGGCGGAATGGCGAGCATGATGACGCCGGTCGTCGATTCCTACCATCTCATCGACACCCAATTCGCGTCCCGATCAAAATCCCCTTTGGAAATCGAAGTCGTCGACGGCAAAAATACATTCGAACCGTTCGAACTCGGTCCGCCGATTCGCGTTCGCATGAAACAGCCCGGCGAAAAATAATGCCTTTGTTGCCTTTTTCATTTTCATTCCACTCTATCTTTCATGAAAGGATAAGACATGCACAAAAACTTTTTCGTCGTCACGAAGGAGAAGCCCGCCTTTCGGGCTTTTACTCTGGTCGAACTCCTCGTGGTCATCGCCATTATCGGCATCCTGATCGCCCTGTTGCTCCCCGCCGTGCCAGCCGCCCGGGCAGCCGCGCGGCGGATGTCCTGCTCGAACAACATCAAGCAAATCGGTTTGGCGCTGCACAATCACCATGATTCCCGCAATAATTTCCCCCCGTGCGGCGACAACCTCGGCGGACGTTATTCCGTCAACCCGATGTCCCGCTCCAGCTACACCAGTTGCGGTACGGCCATCCATCTGCTGCCGTACATTGAACAACAAGCGCTTTACGACCGTATCAAAAATGAAGGAACACCGGGCACCGAAGACGCGCCTTGGAACTCCCAGGCCATGCAGGACATGACTCAAGCGCCGGCGGGCTTCAGTTGCCCTTCGGTCGGTTATTCCGGCAAACACTCCCAGTTCAATATCCCGCCGAACAATTACGTTTTTTCGCTGGGCGACGGGATGTGGGCGCATTACACCTATCCCGGCGGTCCCAACTTCGTGGGCGCTCCCGATTCCTACGTCGGCAAACGGGGCATGTTTTATTGTGCGGAATACAAAACCTTCAGCGACTGTTCGGACGGGACCAGTAATACGGTCGGAGTCAGCGAATGCCTCATTCCGAGCGATCAGGCCGGTACGGAGCTTCGCGTCAACGTCGCTAATACGACCGATATCTGGGACGGCACTCCGAACGGGCTGCCCGGCCCTTGCATGAACATCGAAAAGACGGGCCCGAAAAGTTTCGCACAACGATACGTCGGAACCTATTGGCGCGGAATCCTGTTTGCGATGGGTTGGCCGCAAGCGAACGGTTTCACGACCATGACACCCCCCAACTCCCCGATCTGCATTTGGGCGGACGGCGACTGGGGTGTTTTTCCGCCGGCCAGCAATCACACCGGCGGCGTTATGGTCGGACTGATGGACGGATCCGTTCGATTCGTTTCCGACACGATCGACTGCGGCCGATTGTCGACGGACTACGCGACCAGGGACGGAGCGAGCCCCTTCGGCGTCTGGGGAGCCATGGGCACCCCGAACGGCGGCGAATCGGCGTCCTTGCCGTAAAAATCACAGGAGAGAGGACGGGATTTTTTGAACCCTCGGCACGAGGAGCGTTTGCGCAAAAGGGGCATTGATTTGGCGTGAATCCGTTATGAACAATGTCCTGAAGGGTCGCAATGTCTATAGCCCCCGGTGCAACCGCTCGTTATACCACACAAATCTATTTTTCTATTTTATCATCAGCTTTACCCAGATTGCTGCAGATACCCAAAGAACAAACCTCAATCTATTTTTTGCAATAAAATAGACAGTTTGTGTAAAAAAGGAAGATTCTTTGAGCTGCGAAATCTGCGAACATTTTACTCATCTGTTGATAAAAATCAAAATAAGATCAAGATGTGTGGTACAGCGAGGGCAGAGACGGGGGAAAGTTCTGCGAAATCTTACAACGGATACCCCTGTCCCGGGATCACGAACTTGTAGTTGCCGTTTTCGTCCGGAACGACCGGCGGGGGGCTGTTCCAGTCGATGTTATCGATGCCGCCGGGGACAAGTTCGACGTTCGAGTTGACGATCTGATCCCACGTAACGATCTGCCCGGAATTGATCGCCGCCCGGGAAAGCAGCGACGCGAAGTTCGCGTCCGCCGCGCGATGGCCTTCATTGTACTTTTTGTCGTTGCGAATCGCGTCGAACAACAGATCGTGTTCCACCTGGTACGGATTCGGTTCCGGTTCGCCGAACTTCCAAGTCAGGTTCGCGTCGGTCATGACTTGATTTTTGTAAATTCGGGAATTCGCGCCGCCGAGATTGTCCATGATCACGGCCGATCCTTTCGTGCCGTGCGCGAAGTCGCTGTATTGTTCGTAACACCCGGCATTGTAACGACCGTGCGAAGTCAGGTGGGTTCCGTCGGCGAATTCGAATTCCGTGTAATAGGCGTCGTATCCGGTTCCGGGCACGAAATTGGTCCGACCGCCCATTCCCATCGCGCGGACCGGCCAGGCCCCTTTGGCCCAACAGGCGACGTCGATGTTATGGATGCAATAATCGATGAAGATGTTCGCGCCGGCCCAGTCGAAGTAGTGGAAATTTCGAATCTGGTACGCGATTTCGTTGTCGACCTTGCCGCGAACGTGTCCCGCCCAAATAGGGCCGTGCATCCGGAAGCCCCGCAGGTGCATCACGTCGCCGATTTCGCCGTTGTGGATCCGGTCGATCACGGCTTCCCGGGCTTTGCAATGACGCCACATCAGACCGCAACCGAGTTTCAAATTTTTTTCGTCCGCTTTTTTCGCGGCGGCGGCAATCCGGCGGGTTCCCGGGGAATCGACCGCGAACGGTTTCTCCATGAAAATATTCAAACCTTTTTCAACGGCGTACTCGACGTGCGGCGGCCGAAAACCGCAAGCGGTCGCGAGAATCACGAGGTCGCCCGGCTTCATGCAGTCGATCGCTTTTTTGTAACAGTCGAATCCGTGAAAGACCCGGTCGTCGGGCACGTCGATCCGGTCTTCGCCGAGATGTTCCCGCAGCGCGTTGCGGGAGTTGACGACCCGATCTTCAAAGACGTCCCCCATCGCGACGAGTTTCGAGGGCCCTTTCGTGTTCAGCGCGTCGATAATCGCGCCGTTGCCCCGGCCGCCGCAGCCGACCAGGGCGATACGAATCGTGTTATCCTCCGCGGCATGGACCCGGGGAGTGGAGTAAGCCGCGAGCGTCGTTCCCGCGGCCAGAAACCCGGAAGTTTTCAGAAATTGACGGCGATCGGTTTTCAGTGGAGACATAAATCGTGATCCTTTCTTTTTCGAAAATGGGGAAGTGAACAACTTCCGACCATCGTAGCGAAAAAACCACGGAAAAGAAACAACCGTCTCACGATTTTGTGAGACGGTCGACGACTCAAGGTCGGGTAGCTCCTCTTCGTTAGCTCTCTTAACCGAGTGTCTTATCCGAAACCAGTTCGTGGATCAGCCGGTGAACACCGTCGCTGGTCGGCGGGATTTCGGTGTACCCTTCTTTTTTCAGAATGATCGACTGAATCCGAAAGACTTTGGTCGGCGATCCGGCCAAACCGCAACGATTCAAATCGGCCTTGATGTCGTCCAGGTTCCACTGTTCGAGAAGCTGGTTCTTTTCCTTCAGCGCCGACGCCCGCTTTGCGGTTTCGGCGGCGATTTTTTCCTCGTCCGCCTTTTGGCCGGGAACGGTAAGGTCCGCTCGGACCTGTTGGGCGACTTCCGATTCGACCTGTTTTTTCGTGTGTTTGAGCATCTTTTTGGCGGCCCAGGGACGCGGCGTGTTCGCCGTTTCAATCACGGTCGCGAGAATCGGAAGCCGAACCTTCACGATTTCCCAGCCGTTGCCGATGTTCCGCCGGATCGTCGCGATTTTTCCTTCGATGTTCACGACTTCTTCCAGGTACGTGATCTGGGACACGCCGAGTTTTTCCGCGCACTGCGGCCCGGTTTGAGCCGTATCGCCGTCGATCGCCTGCCGACCGCAGAACACGAAATCGTACTTGCCGACGGTTTTCACCGCTTGCGAAAGAATGTAACTCGTTGCAAGCGTGTCGCTCGCCGCCGCACGGCGATCCGTAACGAGAATCGCGCGATCCGCTCCTCGAAACAGGCAGTCGCGGAGAATTTCCGCCGCTTTGGGCGGGCCCATGCTGATCACCGTAACGGTTCCGCCGAAGCGTTCCTTGATTTCCAGAGCCGTTTCCAAAGCGTGTAAATCTTCCGGATTGAAAATCGCCGGAAGCGCACCGCGGTTGACCGTACCGTCTTCTTTCATCGCGTCGGTCGTGATATTGGCGGTGTCCGGAACCTGTTTGACGAGAACAATCGAATCGTACGACATGGTAATCAAAGAGAAATAGCTGAACTTGTATCCACAAGACGAAACAAACGGCATTTTGACATTTTTTCGATATTTGTCAATATGGAGTTATCAGAGCGGGAAGCGTAAGCGAGCGTAACCCGTGGTTTGAATCGTAACCCGCTGGAACGCGGGGCAAGCCCCACCGCTAACGGGGTTTCGTCAATCTTTTTTTGACGGGCCGGAGCACCTGTTCGGCGATATAAGTCGTTTCAGCAATCAGCACGGCGATGCGGTTGTTGAAAATCGCGTAAGCGCCCAGCGACGGAATCGCGACGATCAGCCCTTCCACGGTCGTGATCAAAGCGAGGTAGATTCCCCCGGCCAAATCGCCGGCACGCTGCTGGTATCCTTCGAGACTTGCCATATCGTGAAACGCGATCACCAAGCCGACGACCGTGCCGAGCAAACCGAGCATCGGAGTGATATTGCCGATCAGGTTCAGGTATTCCGTTTTCCGGTAGAGTCGAGCAGCTTGTTCGGCGACGGCGTCTTCCGTTGCTTTTTCGACGGAATTCCAACCGATGTCGCATTCTTTCAGTCCGGCCGAAAGCACGATTCCCAGAACGCTCGTCTCGTCGCGGCACAATTTGATCGCTTCGTTCCACTTCCCTTCGTTCAGATTTTTGACGACTTCATCGGCAAAGCCGGGTGGGATGAACACTTTCTCGCGAATGACCAGCAGGTGTTCGATCATCAGCGCAACGGAAACGACCGAAAGGAGAATGATCGAATGTCCGATGATTCCCGCCGAAAGAATCAGGTCGATCAGCGAATAATCTTTAAGCGGCTTCTGGGCTGGCGTCTCGCTGGGCGGCTCGGCCTGCGCCGCTGGAGCGGGATTCACGTCCTCTTGTTGCTGAGCATAAACGAAAATCGGCGTCAGACAAAGAGTCAACAACAAGCAAAGTCGGAACATGATCGAGTGGTAATGATCAAAACATTTTCGTTTAGCCCGAGCAGCGACGCTGCCGGTGCTCTCAGAATTTTTTGCTTTCCTCGACGGCCAGTTGGTCGCAGCGTTCGTTTTCCGCGTGCCCGGCATGTCCGCGGACATGGGTATACTTCATCGTGTGAGTCGTAATAAGCTTGTCGAGTCGCTGCCAAAGCTCCACGTTTTTGACCGGCTTCCAAGAGCCGCTTTCTTTGCGTCGCCAGCCGTTTTTCTTCCAATTAGGCATCCATTCGGCGATTCCCTTGAGGACGTAAAGACTGTCGCTGACCAGTTCGACGCTCGTGGGCCGGGTCAGAGCGGAAAGGCCTTCGATCACAGCGAGCATTTCCATTTGGTTGTTCGTCGTTTCCCGCAGCCCGCCGGACCGCACAAGTTCCGTACCGCTTTTGACATGCCGCAAAATAAACGCCCAGCCCCCGGGGCCCGGATTGCCGCTGCAAGCTCCATCTGTAAACAACTTGACTTCCGCCATGATTTTTCTTGAGTCTGTCCCGTAAGTTTTGAAGCCCGGAGTATAA
The DNA here is from genome assembly GCA_031549565.1 of Thermoguttaceae bacterium. GTDB lineage: Bacteria > Planctomycetota > Planctomycetia > Pirellulales > Thermoguttaceae > JAVBSX01. The sequence continues at coordinate 4,563 of JAVBPO010000179.1, read as the reverse complement.
CTCCGATTCCCTTTTTGGCAACCGAATCCCAAGATCGGGCATTTTTTTGCCGAAATCGACGGAAAACGGTGTAATGTTTACGGATTCTGTTTTTCAATCCTTTTTTTTGTTGACACGGAAAACCGATCAGAGTACAATGAGAAGGTTGGGGTGTGTTGCGAACATTCCACTCTTTTTCTAGTTTTTTTCGCATATTTCGAAACATATTTTGGGACGGTCGGCAGAGCTTGTACGCGTGTCGCTTCTCCCAGGGGCAATTCAGATGGTTTATTTACAAGTGTATCGCTATTTTTTCGCAATTTCGTTCGTTTTCATTCTCGCCGCTGCGGCGAAAGCGGAATTCGTTTTCAAAACGCCCGTGGGCACGGTGGATATGTGGGATGTGTACTATCTGGGAAGCGATGGAGACTCTGCCCTCGATTTCCTCGCAGAACCGGATATCGAAGTTTTTCAAGACAGGTTAGCCGACGTGAAAAGTGGCGTGCATACGCCGGATGTGCCGTTGGAAACCGGCTGGATATCAAAAACCGACAAGCGGATTTCGTTGAATCAAACAGGATACTTCGCTTTCCAGGTTGCTTTGATAAGCATGCAAACAAATCCGATAGCCCGCTTCGTCTTTCCCGTTGACGACTGTCCACTTTTTTTGACGGCTTTTGACTCAAAAGGCGCCCCGCTTGGTGAATTGGATGAGGACGGAATATCGGACCCTTACGGACGGTGTGCCAGAGAGAAAGATCATGCAGAATATCTAGATTCCGAAACAGAAACTTCAGAAGGCTTTTATTTTGACGGTTACGCCTTTATGATCAAAAACATGGAGAAAGATGTCTACGTTTTAACGGTCTATGTTCGAAGTCCTCAGTTTTCCAGTGATTCGGATTTTGAGAGACCGCTTTCTGGTCTTTTTGAAGTCCCCAGTATGGGGATTTCCGGTGATTACAGCGATTATGTCCAGTTCCGCAGCTTAAATTCGACCCCCGAACCCGCGACTCTTGCGATTCTCGGGGCCGGGCTTCTCGGTTCGGGGCTTCTTTTTCGGCGGAAGAGATTCTAAAGGTGGATTGGGTTTGCAGTTTCCCGTTAATGATGGGGCGCGCCCCGCGTTTTTTGGGGGGAATGTCTCCCTTCGAATCAGAGCCGCGCACGAAGGTATTGTGGTTTACCAATGCAAAAACGTTACGATGTGGTCGACTCGAAAACCGCTTACTACGTGCGCGGCTCTGATTCGAAACGGCGACGTTAAGCTTGACGTTTAATACACCGCCCGGAACCGTAGAAAGAGTCCGGAGTCGATCGAATGGTCCTGATCGGTCACGGAATCGCGGTATTTTCGGGCGAACAGGCCGCCGACTTCGACGGCGAAATTGATACAGCCGATCGCTTTGCGTTCGTATCCGAGCATGATTCGATAATCGCGGTAAGCGATCGAGCCGGTTCGGCCGTCGTCGTCTTTGAGTCCCCAGCAGTCTCCGGCCCATTCTCCGGCGGCGTAAACCCAGTCGGACACGTCGTTTCCGACCGCCGAACCCCACCAGCGGATCCGTTTGGAAATCTTCGGGTTCGGAAACAAAAGCTCGAACCGCATTTCCAGGTCGTCCGGCGTCCAAATGATTCCGCCGAACGGGAGCCAGTTGTAATCGATCCTGTCGAGATAAGAACAGCCTAGAATCAATTTCGTCCGCGGATTGTAGTTCCAAATCGCTCCGACGTGCGCCGGAACGCGGAACCCGTCGCTGTTGCCGCCGTATTTGAACGCGCTGTGATATCCCGGCGTCGCGCCAACCTCAATCGCGTATTGTGAAAACAACGGTTTGATCCAACGGAACTCGCAATTCAACGAGTACAAGTCGACCGAATCGGAATATTCGCTTTCCCCCTGATCGAGAAACCAAGTCGAAAAGCCGGGCGTCACCAGCAGCGGCGACTCCTTCGTAAACATCGGAAACGAGAACATCGAATTGAGTTCGACCTGCGTGAAACCGAGCGCTTGGCTTCCGCTCCCCGCTTTCGGCGACCAAAGAACGCTTCCGGTGATTTTTTGGAACATGCCGTCACGGACGTCGCTGGGGATTTTCGTTTCGGTTCGCTTGCCGGAATCCGGGGCGCCGACCGACGTCGTTTCGTTGCCGGTCCAACTGGAAAAGTACGAATTTTTTCCGCCCGGCGAATGCTGTTGGCTGGACGACGGAATCGTATAATTCGAGACCGGCGGCTGCGTCGGTCCGGTTGCGTTGTACGGTCCGTATTCGTAATTTCCGCTGCCGGGCTGCCAAAGTCCATTGTTCTGCCCCGTCGTCGCGGAGTTGGGAATCACGTTGCCGTTTGCGTCCAAGAGAATCCCGCTGCCGATCGTTTCCGGCGCAGCGGTCTCCTGAGCCCGGCATAAGCCGATGCAAAGAGCCAAAATCGAGATCGCAATGAGAAAACGAAACAACATGTCGCAATTTCGAATCAGAGCCGCGCACGCGGTAAGCGGTGTTCGGGTCGGCAGTACCTCAGCGTTTTACACAATTTGAACCACAGACCAAAATAAAAACGCCGTGGGGAGAATACTCAATCCCGGCAAACCATGCAAGACCGGTTTTCCGAACCGCTCAGCCCAGCCCGGGGCAAGCCCCGGCGCTAACGGGGTGATTCCAACCGCTGTCCGTCGGCGAGAAGCCGGGCTTTAAGTTTGATGTAATCGAGCTTCTGGACGTCGCAGTCGTCGTCGATCGACATCACGGCGGCGGTTCCCGCGCTTTGGCCAAGGAGCATGAAGACCGGTTCCATCCGGATCGAACCGAACGCGATATGCGACGAGCCGACGCAGACCGGAACGAGCAGATTCGTACATTCCTCCGCCTTGGGGGTCAAGCTGCCGTAGTCGATTCCGTACGGTCCCGCTTTCGTTCCGACGCCGATGTCCCCTTCGTTTTGCACGGTTCCCGCTTTCGTCACAAACCGCCGAACATTGTGCGAATCGAGCGTGTACGAACCCATCCCGACCGGTTTTGGCGGGCGGGTTTTACCGAGACATTCGTTTTCCGTCGTGATGTATTCCCCGATCATACGCCGGGCTTCCCGCACGTAAATCTGGTGCGGCCAGTGCCCGTTTTCGACGAACTCGTCTTTCGCCAATCCCCATTGGGCCATTTTCATACGAACGTCTTCCGGAACGCTTGGGTCGTTGGCGATAAAGTAAAACCAGCCGAGCTGGTAGTCGTGATGCGCTTGGACGATTTCCCGACGCCGCTCATACGACGCTTCCGGGTAATCGTAATTCATGCCGATGAAATCGGTACTGAACGGGCCGTGGTTGTTCGTGTCGGTCTTGAGATTCGGGATCATGTCGAACTTGTCGAACGTTTCCCGCCAACCGGTCGCGAAGACCCGACGCAGCAGCTCGTAATCGTTCGGATCGTAATTGTCCGGTTTCGGGAACGGGACGCGGTTTTCCGGATGTTTCGTCAAACACATTCGGAAACAGTACGCCTGGATCCGGTCGTCCCCTTCGCCGTTGACGCCTTCGCTGCTGTCGTCGATGTATCGGAGCAAGCCGCTCGCCGGATCGCCGGGAATCACGTACGGATCGACCGCGTTTTTGAAATAATGCCCGTGCTGGAATACACCGAACTGGTTGCCGTTCCACGTTTCTCCGTAAACGGAATTCGATTCACGCCCGACGTGATACCGCACTCCGGCCGCGGCGAGCAGGTCCCCTTCGTAGGTCGCGTCGATAAACATTTTGCCGCGAAAGATCCGTCCGTCGAGCGTTGTAATCGCAACGATCCGGGCTCCGTCTTTTTGGACGCCGTTTTCACGGTCGAGAAACGCTTCCCGAATCACGGGAATGTCCCGCTCCTTGACCCAGTCGTCGAAAACCGTTTCGGCGACGTGCGGCTCGAAAATCCACATCGTTTGATCGTCGTGCAGCATCGCCTTGGTTCCCTGGCCGACATTACCGTATTCTTCGAGTTTTTGCCAACGCCAAGTTTGCGGTTTTTGATACTCCAAGTAGACCCGATGGTAGAATTCCCGGGCCAATCCGCCGATCGTTTGGACGTTTCCGGAGTCGGTAAAGCCGAGCCCGCCGCTGGTGAGTCCGCCGAGATGTTTGTCCGGCGAAACGATCACGACGGTTTTCCCCATGTTTTTCACCTGGACCGCCGTCGTAATTGCCGCGGAGGTGCCGCCGTAAATCACGACGTCGAAATCCTGTTGCGATTTCGCCGTGGAAGCGAGACACGAAATCAAAACGAGTTGAAAAAGAAATCGCGACATAATAGGGGGCGTAGTTTGCGCGACGATTCGCGTTTGAAACGGACAGAGAAAAATCACACGAACGCCGGCATTGTAATCAGCTGCTCGGCGAAATGCAATGCGATGCTTTGCACGGGTGAACAGCGGAAAACCTGGGTGCGCGCAAATTTCCTTGTCTGTTTGGGCAAAATAGGGGTATCATGTCATGCTGAGGTATTCCGAAGCATCTGGTTTCAAGCCGTGTTCGCAACATAATGCGTGTTGCCGGATGCACCAGATTCTTCACTCCGTGAGTACACTTCGTTCAGAATGACAACT
>JAVBPO010000039.1:0-9557 GCA_031549565.1 Thermoguttaceae bacterium | reverse complement strand
CGATCGAGACGAGTCCCGCGTGGGAATAGCTGCTCCAGGTCAACCACGCCACCAGCCGCCCGAAAAGCGAGCCGGGCCGGAAAAGGAGAATATCGCCGGTGTGCAGTTCGGTCGGGTTCATTTTTTCCGGGTCGTGTTGAGATTGTTCGTCTGCCGGGTCGTATTGAGTCCGTTTGGCCGTCCGCAGCCGCGGCATTGCTCCGACTGTTTCGATTTGTCCCGTTCGGTTTGCGGGATCCGTTCGGTATCGACAACCCTGTCTTTGTACGTGATGATCATGTTTACGATCGCGCCCCGGTCAAATAGACGGTGTACCAAGGTCCGTACCCGCTGGTCCCTTGGTTGTAAGCAACCCCGATGCCGATGTCCGTCGCCGAGCCGTCCCGCAAGATATTTCTCTGCCAAGCCGTCGGCACGCCCCAGCTCAATAAAAACGCCTGGGCCGTGAATCCCATCGCACTGCAACTCACCGTTTGATTCGTCGTGCAGTCCGGGCCGGGACTGGCACCACCTTCACCGGCGGCAAAAACGCACACGCCGTCCAGGTCGAATGTTCCGCTGTAATTCGCGTTCAGATAATCCGCGTAGACTGCTCTTTCCCCGGCGCTGGGGTAGCGGTGAGTGTGCTCCCGGGCAATCGTGTTGGCGTGCTCTTGGGCGACATGGGAGAGGTCTTTGTCGATCTTTACCAACGGGAGCGACTCGGCGATTGTCCAGTAATTTCGCAACTGCGTCGCGTTGACCTTCCATGCCAACAGCGCGGAAGTGACGTTTTCGCAATAGGCCACAAACGGAGTTTCGGATTGAATCGTTTGATTGTAGAACGACGCCGGGTTGGAACGGGCGATATTGACCGCCTGCAAAAACTCGAACGCTTCGTGTGACACCGTGGCGTTAGCCATATCGAGCGGCGCGGCGGGCCAGCGATAGGGACTGACAATCGGAGGATTTGACGCGCCCTCCAAACGGTTCGGGGCCGAAATCTGCAAAAACGAATCACCGTAAACACGATAGGTTTCGTTGATGAAACAGATCGACTCCGGCAATCCGACCAGGTTGCCCACCGGATCGATGCAGCCGCGCAAGTTGTTCGGCACAATCTCCCAAAATCCGCACCGATAGAGCGGGTACGACTCGGCGATATTTTGAAACGGCGTCATGTCCCAGAAAATTTCGCCGTAGAGACTTTGATTTCGTGACAGAATTGCGCCGACCGGTCGTTCCGGTTCCGGCACTTCGCTCCAGTCGGGAAAGTCGAAACTCTCGCATCCGGCGCAGATCGTTCGCGGATCGTACGGCCCGGGTGGATCCGGCGGATCGGTCCCGCCGCCGCAGCAATCGCAGCCGCCGATGTTTCCGCTGAACATGGTTTTCAATCGACTCATCGTTTAGCCCGGTTCGCAGTTTGCGTTGACGATATCCCAGCGGTTGTTGACGAACCACAGATCGACTCTGGTGCCACTGGCAATGGCGTTACCCTCTTTCGCCTTGGAGCAGTACGCGGTCACTTCCTCCTCGCCGAGTTTGGTTTTGAGGCCGTTCTCCTCGCTGCTGTTTTCGTAATCGGCGACGTGCAGCTTGACCCGGGCGCGACCGGTTTCCGTGGCGTTTTCGGTGAACGTCTCCTGGAGGACGCCGGTGCGGAAGGATCGGTCCTCGGAAAGAAACAGTATGGCTGCCGCCCGAATGCCGGATCCTTTTTTTACTCCCAACATACGAACAGGGCCAAACTCGTTACTCTCCAAGTGGCCGGTTTCTTCCGGTATGACGGTAGCAAATTTGTGCTCACCGCTCCTTACGTTGACAAGTGCTACCGCAGGGCCGCTCACGACTGCTTTTCCGACGTTGCCGCTGCCGACGTCTTCCAGTAAAATGGCAATTTGTTTTCCCGGCTGTGGCAAGACACCCTTGAAACAAAGGCCGTTGGAGAGGATTTCTTCCAGCCCGTCGATTCCATTTTCTTCATCGGATGACGTTTCCGTTTCACCACCTTCTCCGTCGTCGTTGTCGAACAGGAATCCGTCGATGGAAAGAATAGAGAACGCGGTAACGTCTTCCTCGGTTGTATTCTCGACGAGAATGATTCGCTCGTCGAATGATACCGTTCCTGTCGGCACGCCGTTCATCCTCGATTTATCGGCGTTCAGAATATCGACCAAGCCGTTGTAAAGCGGTGCGGGAAAGCCTTTGCGCTTCTTTTGTCCGGGCGAGACTTTTTTGTAGACCATTAGACGGAAGCTCCAAGAATGAGTTCTGAAATCGAGCCGACGCCGAGACCGAACAGGGAAAAATCGATTTCAGGAAATACTTGTTCTACATAGGCGAACTCCGGTTTTCCGATAATTTTTTTTGACGATTCGCTTGTGGTGCCGTCTTTCCCCTTTGTATAAATGACATGTAAATAATGGTGTCCGTATTTACTGAAGGGCTCGATATCACCGATGATGATTTCCGGCTCGTTCGGCGATACGGAAAAGTTGTAAGTGATCTTCCAGATCGGAACGTAGCCGAGTGCTTCATCCTCTACGATTTCAACGACATCGGAAATCCCTTTGAACAGCACCTCGCCAGGCTGGAACCCGCGAAACGGAAACATGTTGACGCTCGCGGTCGTCGACCGACATGCGGCGATATAGGGGTTGCTCATGATATTCAAAACGTGCCCCCACGTCTCCGACCATTCATACGCCGGGCAGGAAATCTCGACCCCCTCGAATACCTGGCCGTTCCAATTGATGCCGTTTCGATTGTTCGGGACTTTAATACCAGGGCGTCCTATGGCGTTCACGGTCCGGAGCGAATGCGTCCGTTTGACCATTCCACCGGTCGAAGCTCCGCTGTAGTCGAGGAAACCGATTTTCGGGGCGCTTCGACAGGTATAGGTGACATCATAAATCCAGCCGTCCAGCCCGTTGGGACGCCCTCGCGTCGACGACAGATAAAGATTTCGAAAGCGTTGCGGCAAAGAGCGAATCAAATAAAAATACGCTTCGTCTTCGTACAGTGCTTCACCGGCATGGCGAGCGGCAGGGACACGCTCGACACGCCGCGAAAACTGAATGCTCGAATTTTTGCCGTTTCGCTCAATAATCGAATCTTCAATGGTGTCGCCAACAATAACAGAGTAGCCCATTTCTACGCCTCTTCATAATAGGTTTCGCCCTCGGCGGTATTGCGTTCGATATCCTCCAACAGAGACACCATGTTGTCCAGTCGTCCCTCGACGGACCTGAATCCGCCGCCTTTCGCTTCCAACCCGCTGAATGTTCCCTGCGAGCCGGTAAAGGCACCGACCGTGAGCAAGGCAGGGTGAACGGCTTGCGAAGGCGACACGAAGTTATCGCGTATTTCCTGCATCATTTTTCCGAACGGGTCTGGTCCCGAGAACGTATCGGCAACCAGCTTGCCCCAATCCGGCGTTAAATCACCGAAAGCCTGATCCATGCTTTCCAACCATTTCGGCTTTGCATTTTCCGCGTCGGATAGCGATTTCTTCTCCTTCGCCCTTTGATTCAGGTCGGCGAGGCTTTGCTTGGCCGCTTCGATTGCGGGGTTCGTGTCAGCCCAGTCGGCGCCTTGGATTTTGGACAAACTTTTTTTATGCTCTTCCTCGCGTCTGGCTTTTTGCTGGGCTCCGGCGGATTCCGCGACGGCAGCCTTGACCGATTTCTCGATGTCCGGGTTCATCCATTCCAAGCCAATCGCACCGAGGTTGACGCCGGGAATATTCATTGCCGTGCTTCGCATCTGGAGTAGGAATCCAAAGAATTCCGCTTTGATCGAATGCACGATTTCGGAGAATGCAAAGCCGAGAATTTCGGCAAGCTGCAAAAAGACCGCCTTTACTTCGGTGCAAAAATCATTGAAGAATTCTTTTCCCTGCTCGAATCGCAACTGCAAATCCGCCCACACGATCTCCATTGCCGTGGCAAAATCTCCGATGGAAAGCGAGTTCCAGATTCCCGCAAACGATTCTTGCAGTGATCCGAACAGAGCAACGGCATTTTTCCGGATATCTTGAAAAACGGTGATAAAACGTACACCGACAATTCGCAAGTCTTCGATAATCCATCCAAATGCGGCTTTGGCCGTCGCAAATATTCGTACAAATCGGTTGGGAATATCCGTAATCAATTTAATGAACGAGAAAAATCCTCCCAAGCATATCTTGATGGAATCTACAATTTTTCTTAGTCCATAAGCAATGATTCCTATCGCCACACCTATCGTTTCCGTCGGCCCAAGAAGCAGCGTAAGAGAACCGGCGGTAATCTTGATTGACATTGCTCCAGCAAAAATCGCTTTCGTCCATAACGCAATCTGACTAAAAATCACGCCGAAGGTCGGCATTGACGTGCCTATGGCGGCAATAACTGGTATCATTGACGCGAATACTGTAACGGCAGTTCCAACAATTCCAATGACTCCGGTTATTGCGGCAGCCATCATCATAAACCCGCCGACGACGACCGTACCGACCAGGCCCGCGATGGACGCAAGAATCGACAAACTACCGGCCAAAACGGTGAACACAGTTCCGATCACGGCTCCGACCGGCGCAAGCATCGTTGCGACGAACGAAATCCCGCCGCCGAGTATCATCAATGCGGCACCACCGGCCAAGACCATCGCGGCGACTTTGGCGATTGTCACGATCAATTCTTTATTCTGTCCGATCCAGTCGGCGAGCGATCGAGATTGCGTCGTAATGCACTGTGTCAGGTCCCGGAGGGTCGGCATGAGGGCGTCACCCAAGGCGATTTGCACCGCTTCAATGGCCGACCACAGGCTGATAAAGTCGCCCATGAGGTTGTCGGCCTTGATCTTTCCAACTTCATGGGCGAATCCTTTGGCGTTTGCTTGATTCGCCCGTTGCTCTTGTATCGCCCGCGGGTTTTTGGCGAGAATCAAAGCCCCGGTCGCACCACGGACACCGAACAGTTGCGAAAACAGTCCCCCCTGATCGACGGCATCCATTCGCTTCCCGGTCGCTTGTTCGAATTCCGTCAAAATATCAAGAACTGGCCTCATATTCCCGGTAGCATCCTTGATTTTTACTCCATAACTTTCGATGATTTTACGGACTTTTTCATCCGCGAATTTCATCATAATCATCCGCAGTTGCGTCCCGGCAGTCGAGGCGTTTTGGGCGCGATTGGCAAGAACGGCCATTGCCGCCGACATATCCTCCAGCGACTGGCTGTTGATTGCGGCGTGACCGGCGGCGTACTTGAAGGCGTACCCCATTTCTTCTACGTTCGTCGCGGAAGAGTTTGCCGCCATCGCAATGGAGTCGGAGACGCGGTCAATATCCTTTGCCGCGATACCGAACGGAATCGAGATTTTCGCGGCAATGTCGGTGGCGACATCAATATCCAAAGCACCGGCCAAGGCGAGGTCGAGCACATGCCCAATCCCGCCCTCGATTTCATTCGGTTTGAATCCGGCCTGCGCCATGGAGAACATCGCGCGTCCGACCTGTGACGCCGTGAACCGGGTCGTCTTGCCGAGTTCTTTCGCCTTTGCGTTGAGCCGGTCGAACTCTTGGGCCGTCGCGGCGCTGACCGCCTTGACAGCCGACATGGTTTCCTCGAATTGAGCGAACGTGTAGACACTGAAACCGAGCAGCCCGACGCCGACACCGCCACCGACCACCATTTTGGATCCGATGGCGGAAATCGCCGCCCGGGATGTCGAGATGATCCGGGAAATGCTTCGCCCAAACGAAACGAAACTGCGATTGATCGTCGCCAACGTCGCACGGATGCTGACCGCAATGCGATTGATCGTACGCGCAAACGAGCGAAACTGCAATTCAGCAAGTTTGAACGCCTGCCCGGCTGCTTTCGTTCCCTTGACGTACAGTTCGACAAAGGCGCCACCAGCTCGAATGTCGCCGGGATTTCCTTTGGTTGCGGTTGCGGCCATTAGTCCAACGCTCCTGCAATGTTGTCCGGCGTCAACTTGACGCGGCTCTTGTTCTTACCTTTTTTGCCAGGCATGAATTCGTCCGCCGACTTCGGTTTTCCCTTACCCCAAATGGTCCGGTTGTGAATCATCGCGAGTAATTCCGACGTTTGGCCCCACTCGAACTCGAATTTCGCATTGCTTATTGCGATCAGGGCTTTGAGCGGATAATCCCAAACGTTTACGCCACAGATTCCGACGCATTTCCAGACGATCGACCAGGCATCATGCTCCACGCCGTCTCGACGATCTTCTCGATTTCGTCCTCGGGCGGGGCATCCGCGACACTCCCGATCCGGGTCAAAATCTTGTCGTACACGGAGGTGACAATTTTCGCACGGGTTCCTTCCCCCTCCCTGATTTTGCGGGCCGTCTCCCGCATCTTTACGTTTGGGAACGATTCCTCAATCGCCGCGAAGAGTGCGTCGGTCATCCCGGCAAGCGACTCCTCTTTGAGCATGGCGTCAAGGAACTCGCCTTCGGAGACGCCTCGCTGCTCCGCCTGTTTTTTGCAGAGCAAATAAACCGCGATTGCACGGGGGTAAACATCGACGAGTTGCGACAAAGCGTTGTTTGTCGCGGCGTTCGCCAGGTCCAACGGCTCCACGAAAATGATTTCGCCGTCGATGTCCCGGTGCCCTTGCGTCAGTTGCTTGAGTCGGAACATCGTTCGGGGCGTAATCAGGATTTCCCAATCACGCCCGGTATCATCATAAAAAATCGACATGATTCAATAATTCAAAATTGTGAAAGATTTGCGTGAGACTAGCCGCCGGACCCTTCCGTGACGACCGCTCCCGCGACGACTTTCTTTTTCTTCATCGCCGTTTCCAGCTTCATCGCCCACGTGTTCGGCTCGTTGAGTCCCTGGGACTCCTGATCGTCGAGCAAGTATCCGGTGAGGACATAGCCGTTTCCGCCGGGACCGTCCAGAACGGCGAGCGAAATCAACGTCGTGTCTTCATAGGCTTCTCGCATGAACTTGACGTCGGCGGCGACTTCCTTTGTATCCGGATCCTGCCAGTTCATCAGCGTGAACGAAACCGTGTTGGTCGTTCCCGCAGGTTTGGAGGTTTTGTCCGGGTACGTCGCCCGGGTCGAGGTATCGACGGATTCGCGGGTCGCTTCCCGGCTCAAGTCCGTGATATGTTCGAGTCGTTTCGTCGTGCCGGTGAGCGGCGGCGTGGTGCCGCCTGCCTCGTAGTAACAAACGCATTCCCCTCCCAAACGGGCTTCTGGTGCTTTGGCCATGTGCTTTTCTCCTTGAGTAAAAAGTTATCGTCCCCGCAATGAGGAACTGATTTTCTGTAATGATGCGACAAGTGCGAGTACCGCGAAAGGGCGTTTTGGGTAACGGGCGGCGACTTTTTTTCTCTTGAGAAAACGACCTTCATTCAGATCGTAGTATTCCTGAATTGCGTTAATCTCACGCTCCGACATCGCTCTCATTCCCGCCTCCATCTTGTGGCGTGATCGTTCATTTTTTTCGACGGACGCGGGATTGTATCCGCGAGATTTTCTTGTTCTTCGGCCCTTTTCTCTTTTTCTCCATAATCTCCGTTGGAAAGGTGTCATCTTCCCGTCGTGTTCTCGCGTCGCCTGCGTCCGCGTTAAGTATTTTCCGTCCTCTTCGATTTGGTAAACCGTAACTTGTTGCGTTCCGCCGTGCTCGTGAAGCTTGCCGATCTGCCTTGCCCATTCGGCACTCGGACCGACGACACCTTTCATTCCGAACTCCGCGCCCCAGCGAATCGTATCTTTCAGCCGTTTCCGGTATTTTTTCGTATTTCTTTTTCTGCGGTGTGAATGCGGCGGTGTTCCCGGCGGCGAAGGTTTATCTCGCGGTGCGTCTTTCATTGATCTTTTCATCTGTTGGCAAATTGCCCGTAGACCCGTATGAATCGCGCTGTACCCCTTGCGGTTAAGGACCTTTTTTGCTCCTTGATACCCATTATATTTGTATTGAAATCTCGCCAAAAACACATTACCCTCGTCCGCGATTCGTTTTAATTTTCAACTGCATTTCTCCGAGGAACAACCCTTGCCCCAAAAACTCTTCAAAGCAGACTTGCCGATAATCACCATGGTCGATTGCTTCGACGTGATAGACATATCCGTCGTGCTTAATATTTTCGTTTTGATAAAACGCCTCGAATACCTGTCCGACCAAATCCACCAACGGATCAATTTCCTGATTGGAGTCCTTGTGAGTTTTCTTGGCGATGGAAACATCGATCGTAATAAAGTTTTCGTATTCTTCGGCGCGTGTCGGCTTGGCAATATCGCGATCGTAAAGGGAAATCACGATACGAGGCTTACCGTGCGGGTCGACTTTTTCAATCGCGTAATTCGGTCGATAATACCGCTGGACCTCGCAGTCTGGAAAACGTTCTTTTAAAAACTCCGTGACCGCGACCAGTGTTTCCGTAATGGCGTTACTCATATCTATCCTGTTCGTCCCACAAAACCGCGTGTATCCGAATCGAGGTTTCACCGCCGTCGCGAAATACGAAATGGTCCTCGTTGTTTTTCGTTCCGACGATAAACGTCTTTTCCGTGCCGTACAAATTCTGGACGATCCGGTCTCCCTTCTCCGGCAAAAAGTAACGACCCGCGTAATCCTTCATGTCTTCCCGGGAGACGAGAAAATCACGCTCGTCCCGTGAAATGACCATCGACGATTTTTCCGTGACCATGTTGGCCGGTGGTGTCGGGCGAGCCAAAAACGTCGCGATTTCTTTTCCGTCACGCACATACCGGATATAGACGCTTTCCGATTTCGTCAGCCGATTCGACCACGCCCTTCCTTTGTCCAGTAGTCCCATAACACTCCTTACATTACAGTGAATTCCACGGATTGGGTGTGTGAGTCGCCGTCCGTGGTGATAATATCGAATCGGGCGATAAACAATCCCGGTTTCGTGAACATCGGCGGTATGTTGTCAGGAACAAATATAAAATTTGCATCCATCGGTGCGATCTGCATTTTCATGAAAAAATCGTCGTCGAGCCGAAACACCGGTTTGACACACTCCTCGCCGATGGAAATGTTTTGATACTCTGCGACCGGCGTCGTCGTCACCGTCATGGTGTTAAGGCCGGGAATATTCATGTTCTTTTTATCCAGCGAAAACAACACGTCCTCGACATCCGCCCGAAGCAGCGGCACATTGTCCATCGACACCGGATCGTCGGAATACAACCATTGATCCAGCCAACCGATGAAAACCGGCCTAGTGCGAACGGACAAAAGTTTTGAAACGACGATATAGCTCATTTATCCACCTGTAATCATTCCCATCGGGTCCAGTGTCTCTGCATGCGCAGCCGTCAATCGTATGATTCGCGTAAACCCGGTTGCTGCCCGCGTTCTTGCCGTCACCGTACTCCACGGGCTTTCGCCGCCGTCGCCGACCGCTCTCACGCGGAATTCGTAGTCCGCTTCCGGCGTCAAGCCGGTGATCGTCGCGGTTGCGTTCGAGCCCGTGTAGACCTGGCTCCACGCCGTGCCGCTTCTTTGCTCCACGACGTAGCCGGTCGCGCCCGCAGACGCCGTCCAGCGGAGCGTCACGCGGTCCGTGCCCGGCGTC
>JAVBPO010000106.1:0-28434 GCA_031549565.1 Thermoguttaceae bacterium | reverse complement strand
CCGGCGACGGCGATCGCGAAACCTTCGGCGAGCGTCGGATCTCCGCCGGACGCCGTCAAAGCCGCGGCGAACATCGGAGCGAGAAACTGGATGAGCACCCATTCCCGCGCCCCGAAACCGCCCGGGAGCATCAGGACGAATCCGAGAACGACCGACATCGCCGAAATCGCAACGTATTTCGGAAGTTCCCAGAGCGGTTCCGGCTGGAGTCCCAAGCCGAGGATCGTACACCACAAGCTCATCCCGAAGAAGATCCAACCGATTCCCATGATACCCCAGCCGTAAAGTACCGTTTTGATCTTCAGCTTCTTCATGTGGGAATCCATCTCCGGATCCCCTTTTCCGACCTTGAGTTTTTTGGCGACGAACCGAAAAAACGCCGGAATGGTCGGGATCATCGAAAGAACGAGCATCAGTCCGTTCATCGCGAGGATGTACCGAAACTGCGGATGCCCCTGGAATCGAAGAACCGTGATCACGGTCGCGATCAGGGCACCGACGGACATCATCGCGAACGTTTCGAAAAACACGCCCGCCGCGGCGCAACTGGCGCGAACTTCGGGCCCACGAATCATATCGGCCCGCATAATGATCACCATCGCTTTGCCGGGCGTGTATTTCCCCAGTTGGCTGATGTAATACGCCCGAATCGCGGCCAAAAAGCCGGGCCGCTGTCCCATCAGGCAAAGCACATGACGCCAGTAAATCGACGCCGGAAAAAAAGCGAGCAGGTAAGCGATCCCGGCGAGAATCAACCAACCGACGTGGAATTTCCACGGATACGCGGAGAGTTTATCCCATGTCAAAGAGAGTTCCCGCAGCACCCAAACGACGACCGCGATAATGATCGCCAGCTTAATCCACGGCAGGAGCCGCTTGAACAAGAGCAGATATTTCGGTTGATTCCCGGTGGTTTCCGTTGACATAAACCGTTGCAGCGAGTTAAATTGACCTTTGAGGATAAAGAACACTATACCGGAAACGGATAAAAACGTAAGGAACGGCTTCACATTATCGGGAGGAGTCAGGCTTCAGGCTTCAGGCTTCAGGAAACAGACTTCAGGTTATCGGCTGCAGAGAAAAGTATTCAAACCATCCTGTCTCCTGTCTCCTGACACCTGACTCCCCCACAAAACGACATGATTATCACCATCGACGGCCCCGCCGGCGCCGGGAAGAGTACGGTTGCGAAACTACTGGCGATGAATTTGGGATACGATTACCTCGACACTGGGGCGATCTATCGGTCCATCGCTCTTTTGGGGCTGCGAAACAAAGTCAACTGGAACGAGCCGGAACAGTTGATCGCCTTGGCGCGGTCGGCCAAAATTGAATCGAATGCCGGCCGGACATTTCTCAACGGCGAAGATGTCTCGGACAAGGTCCGCTCCGTCGAAGTGACCGAACACACGAAATACGCGGCGGACAACCCGGAGATTCGGCGGATTCTCGTCCCGATCCAGCAGGCGATTGCCGCGAAAGTCGTCGCCGATGGGGGTGGAATCGTAACCGAGGGTCGCGATCAGGGAACCGCCGTGTTCCCGGACGCCGAAAAGAAGATTTTTCTCACCGCGACGCCGGAGGAGCGTGCGCGGCGTCGACTCAAAGAGCTGAACTCCCGGGCGGAAGCCGTCGATTATCAGGAAACGCTCGACCAGATCAACGCCCGGGACGCCCGAGACCGCGCCCGCAAAGTCGGCCCGCTCACGGAACCGAAAGACGCTTTGATCTTCATCACCGACGGTTTGCCGGTCCCGCAGGTTGTCGATCAGTTGGTTGAATATGTGAAAACGAGTCGTTAAAATCGATTTAATCGTTAAAGTTCGCCTATATTCCATCCGATAATACCGAAGCGTGGGCGAGGCGCCCACGCTCCAAATCGTTCTTATATTATTGGTGTGGTGATGTTTTCACGGATCATTGCTTTGTGCGGCTGCGTGTTTTGTTGGGCTCTTCCGAGTCTCGGTTCGGAAGTCGGGCAAGCTCGCTGGGACGAAACGAATCCGAACGGGTTCGAGATCGTCTACCGCGGCGCTTCGCTTAAGCCGAAAGGGATGAGCGGCCTGCGACTCTGGGGGGCCGGATATTACGACCATTCCAAAATCGAGCCGGAGTACGGAGCCCCGATGAAGTCCGATATGTACGGCTTTCTCGGCGGAATCGAATTTAAGCGGAGCAGCGGAAGCGTGTTCGGGGTTTATTATCACTACGGCAGTGAAGATACCGAATGGGATCATTCCGTCCTGAACGGCGATGTGAAACATCAGCAATTCGGTCTAACTTTCCACAAATCGTTGCCGATGAGCCATATTCTGATCAACGCCAACGGCGGCATGGACAAGTACACGTTGCGGTTTGACGGTTTGGAAGAGCTTAAGCCGGACGGATACCAAGCGAATCTCTACCCGGAATTCGGGTTCGATATTCCGTTGGGAAAGATGATCGGTTTCAAACCGTTCGCCGCGCTGCATTACCACTACCTGCACCACGACGAGTTTTTCTCGGAGGTCAATCCGAATGTCGGCTTGGAAGAAGCGGATTATCACGGGTTGAATAATCTGCTCGGCTTGCGGACGAACCTCGTGCTCGGCGGCGGATTCCTCTCGTTGCAGGCTCGGGCAAGCTGGGTTCATGAGTACTTGAAAGAAAGCCCGACTTCGTTAAGCTATTTCGGATCGGTCCCGGGCCAGTTCACGCCGATTCGCTGCAATTTCGAGGGGGACACCGCCCGGGATTGGGCATGGTTCGGCGTCGGCGCAAAACTCGGTCTGGGCGACAATCTGCGTTTGTTCGCTGATTACGATCTGACCCTCAACGCCCGCCAAACCTCGCAGACCGTGAGCTGCTGCCTTTGCTTGGGATGGTAGAAAATAGGTGATAAGTGATAGGTGATAGGTGATAAGGGAGAGGCGATCTACTTTTGTCACGTCGCATATCACGTATCACCTATCACCTCTCACTTATCACTTAGTTTATGTTTTCCCGTCGTGAATTACTTGTTGCCGCGAGCGCTTGTTCGGCTGCCGCGGTGTTGCCGTTTTCGAAACAACTCCAGGCCGTCGAAACGGGTCCGGTCGAATCGGAGCCGGTGTTCGCTTTGAATACCGGAACGCTCATGGGGTTCAACCTCCCGCTCGAAGAGGAAATTGATATCACGGCCAAGGCGGGGTATCGCGGGATCGAAGTGTGGATGTTCAAAATCCGCCAATACCTCGACAAAGGGGGGAAAGCGGGCGAGTTGAAGAAACGGCTCGCCGATTCCGGCGTGAAATTGTACAGCGCGATCAGCTTCCCAAAATGGATCGTCGACGATGCAAGCGAACGGACCGCGGCGCTGGAGCAGATGAAAGACGAAATGGAAATCCTTGCCGAACTCGATTGCCCGTTCGTCGCCGCTCCCGCTTCCGGCGCGACGGATCGGAAGATCGAGAGCGTCGCCGTGTGCGGCGAGCGGTATCGGAAGATTCTCGAACTGGGCGATTCGCTGGGCGTGATACCGCTTTTGGAGCTTTGGGGAGCCAGCGCAACGCTTTCGCGGCTGTCCGAGTGCGTCGCGATCGCCGTCGAGACGGGACATCCCAAGGCGAGCCTGCTCTTGGACGCGTACCATCTTTATCGCGGCGGAAATCGATTCGAAAGCTTGACGCAGATCGCCGGCAGTTCGCTGCACGTTTTTCATGTCAACGACTATCCCGCCGATCCGCCTCGGGAAAAAATGGTCGACGCCGACCGAATCTATCCGGGCGACGGAATCTGCCCGCTTGCCGAAATCGTCCGAACGCTGCGACGAAGCGGATTTCGCGGCGTTCTTTCGCTGGAACTGTTCAATAAATCCTACTGGGAATCCGGCGACCCGCTTTCCGTTGCAAAAACGGGGCTGGAGAAGATGAAGAAAGCGCTGGGGTAATTCGCATCGTTTATTTCCGCTTCACCTCCAATGAAAAATCGGCGCAATCGACGTTGACGTTGATCGGGCCCGGGACTTCCCAGCCGAGGTTCATGCAACCGAGTCCGTAATCCTCGATATTTTTCGATTTCGAAAGATAACCCCGCTCCCACGCGGAATCGACCGCCTCTTTCAACAACGGCAAAACGTCGTAATCGATCGTGATCCAGCCGCCGTCTTTCGCTTTCTCTTGGAAAAATGTTCGACTGCCGACGATGTTGATGAACTTCCCGGTCCCTGCCTTTTCCGGGGTCGAGAAGTCGAGCGCTTTGTACTCGGCGATGTGGTCGTACCGCTCGTCGAACATCGGAATACCGAACCAAAGGTAGTCGCCGTATCCGGGACTTTCCGTGTTCAAATTGTTGACGGTCAAATAACACTGACACTGCCCCGTGTGGTACGAATCGCTCCAGCCCGGCTTGTCGAGCCTGACGTGTTCGGTGATTCGAAATTTGATTCGGAAACGAACCGCGTCCAAATCCGTCAAACGCGGCTGTTGAATAAACGGACGCTCGATCAAAAGATGCGGCCAAGCCTGTCCGACATGCGGATAATCGTTCTGGTATTCTTCGATCCCGCGAACGGCCAAGCTGAAGCCGGGCCGAATCTCGCCCGGTTTGGCGTCATCATTCCGGGGATAAAAGACGATCGACTTGCCCGGGTCGGCATACTTCACGGAACCGTCGGTTTGTTTTTCCGGTTTCGAATCCGCGAGCGTAAACCGACACGACCACTGATCCAAATCCCAAGCCGGTTTCTTCTCGACGCCGAACGGCTGCAAAACGCCCTGCTCGATTCGCACACCCTCCTTCGGTGAGATCACGTTGACGCCGTTTTGAAGGGCCGTATCGTCGATCAACGGGATCCAGGGCTTTTCAGTGGCGCTACATAAAGTATAAAAAACAGAAAGAAATAAGACGATCAAAACGGAAGCGAAATTCAATTTCATGATTGATCCGGAGGTTTTTTCTTTTTCGACCGGAGTGCGATGGCCGCATCCTGAGTCTGAACGAATCGTTCCGAGCCCGGCCCCGCGTCGATTTCAAATCGTTGAAGCAGCATATCCGGAACGACGGTAAAGGAATCACGAACATCGAGCATACCGGAAATCACCGCCTCCGGCAAGACTTCCTGATCCATGCACAGGTGCGTTTCGAGCAATTCTTCCGGGACCGCTCCGTAGACGGGGATATTTTCGAATGTGCTTTTCGTGATTTTATTCTCCGGCTCCTCATTCAATTCCACTTGCGGCTCTTCCTCGACCGTTTCGACCGTCGCGTTTTTCAAGGCGTCAAAGTCGAAATCCTTGCCGAGCAATTCCTCTTCCACTTGCGGCTCTTCCTCGACCGTTTCGACCGTCGCGTTTTTCAGGGCGTCAAAGTCGAAATCCTTGCCGAGCAGTTCTTCTTCGACTTGCGGTTCTTCTTCGGATTTGTCGATAGAGCTGTCGATCGCGCTTTTAAAAGCGTCGAAATCGAAGTACTCACCGAGAAGTTCCTCCTGCGGTTGCTCGGCGCTCTCGTTGTCCGTAGCGGCGTCATGCAACGTGCTCATCGCCTTGGCGATAAGGTCGTTTTGTTCGTGGAGAAGCGGATTTTCGTCGTCCTCTTCCGAAGCGGGCGGCTCGGGTTGGGACGGAACGTCTTTCAAATGACTCATCGCCCTCGCGAGCAAATCGTCTTGTTCGTCCTCTTCCTCCGGTTCGTCGTCGAACGCGTCGGTCGCCTGCGGAGCCGGTTGCGGCTGTTCGTCAAGAAAGGCGTCAAGCTTGTTCTCCTCTGGTGGTGTCGCCTCCGGTTCCTCTTCCTGAATTTTATTTTTCGCCAGTTGAATATCCTGGGACACGCTCGACGCTTTCAAGAGATCCAAGACATTTTCCGAGACCGGCGCGGCGTCGGCTTCCGCGGGTGGTGGTGTCGGGTTGTCATACTCCCGCTTCAAATAAACGGCAAGCCCAAACCCGAGCCCGATCGGGATCAGGAGGATGAGGAGTAAAGTTAAAAGTAACAGCAAGGAGGGGGGAATTAGTTGTCAGGAGTCAGGAGTCAGGAGCCGGTGAATATTGTTGTACTGTTAGGTTCTCGCCAGAAAGTTTTATCCCCAATGGGCGGTCCCCTCTCACCCGGTAGGCCGGGGGAGAGGGTTAGGGTGAGGGGGTGGAGTTGTTTGCCGCGTCACCCTCACCCTCGCCCTCTCCCAGAGGGAGAGGGGACCGCGGTTTGGTTGTGATTACCTAATGAAATGTGTGCAGATGCACGCTAACGAAACTCTCATTCCACACGAAACGTTAATTCCGTCGAGCTGCCGCTGGGGGGCGTTTCGAAGCGGAAAATGTCGAAACCGGGGAAATGAGGCGTCGTTTCGGCGACCGGTTGCGATTCCGGCTGTGATTCCGGCTGCGCTGCAACGGCTTCCTCGTCTTGTTTCTTGTCGACCAAAATCAATTGGTCGAAATTTTCGGTCAACTCCAAGCCGAGGATCGCTCCATGATCCTTGTGGAGCATTTCCAAAATGTCCGTGAACTTCGACGGATGCGAAGCGGCGAACCGGAACGTTTTCGCTTCAAAATTCGTCGGTTCGAGCGCCAACCATTCGTCCAAAATCGTACACGCTTCCTCGAATCGGAGATTCGACAGCAAACACAGCGCGTACCAGCGTAAACAATACGGATCCCGGCAGCCGCTGCGATAGGCGTTTTCCAGCGAAACCAAAGCCGCCGACCACGCGCCGCCCGACGCACGGCACGCGCCGGTAAAAACTTCGCGAATCGCGTCCAATTCGGCGTCGCCCCAGTAGTACGCCGCGAACCGGTGCAGCTTCTCCACGGCTCGATTGGCCGTGTAAAGGTCGATCAACAGCCGGGAAAGTTGCGAATGCGACGGTTCCGCGGTAATCGTGTTTTCCAGCAACTGAATCGCATCGATCTGCTTTCCGGTAATTCGGTACACCAAGCTCAAATGCGCAACGGCAATTTCCTGGACGCATTGTTTGTGCCAAACGTCGAGCGAAACCTTGCCGTGTCGCACGGCGATCTCGAAAACGCGAATCGCCATATCGTACTTGTTCTGCCGGAACATCGCGATTCCGAGGTTGACCAGCAACTGCATGTCCAACGGAAAAACGTCCAGCGATTGCAGCAAAAGGTCGACCGCTTCGTTGCCGGCCGGAGGGAGTAGATCGAACGTCGCGTAATAATGGTAATACGATTCCAGACGCAAGTTGCTTTGTCGCGCGTTTTCAATCAGGTTTGTGTAGAGATTCCGTCCGCCGATCACGTCGGAAAGGTTGACCAGCGCATCCGCTTTGGCGAAAAGTTCGTCCTCGGACAGCGACAAGCCGGACTCTTCGACATGTTGCAGAATCGCCAGATGATCTTCCGCGAGTTTCACCCTTTCCGGATGTTTCAAAGCCCGCAGCGCGGCGAGAACACGTCCGGAAGTCGCGCTGATTCGCATTCCGGCCAATTGGAGCGACGGAATCGCAGTTTCCCGCAGACGACCGACAAACCGAACGCGAGGAGAAACCGGAGTCAAACGGAGTTCGATCGTCTCTTCGTTCCAATCGCTGAAGCCGTCCGCGGGCGAAAGCGTGTTTCGACCTTGATTTTCGTCTTGGAGAAACGCGACCAGGAGCTGCGGAAGCGACTTTTCCGGAGCGATCCAGTATTTCCGCGTAATCATCATGTACGCCGTGTTCGGCTCCAAAAGTGTCGCGGTGAATTCCCGGAATTCCGGGGCGGTTCGGTAGTCGAACATTTCGCCCGGATCAATCCACAGAACCGTATCGGTTTCCCCTTCCTCTTCGATTTTTTCGAGGAGCTGATTACGGATTTCGGAGAAGTCGTAATTCCAACTCGTTTTGTAAACTTTCACGCCCAGTTTTTCCGCGATCTCGACGGTTCGGTCGTCGGAGCCGAAATCCATGAGGTAAACGTGGTCGACCAACGTCGAAACGCTTTTGATCGTACTTTCGATTCGCTGCTCCTCATTTCGAGCAATGATTGCGGCGGAAAGTCGAATTTTATCGGAAATTTGGGGGGATTCAAGTTTGTTCATTTTTCCCTTTTTTTAGATTTTACGCAAAATGCGCAGTCCTCCTGTCAGTCAAACAGAATCTGTTCCTGCAATATTACCTCATCGTCATAATAAGAAGGAATGTAAAATTCGATTTTCACATTCTTCGCAAAGAAAACATACCGGTTGTATCGGATTACCTCGTTAAACGACAAGAAAAAACAAGCGACACACCCAGAGGGACGCGCAACTATTCAACCGTTTCCGCCGGTTCGATCGTCGCGGACATGGAGCCGGCGCATTCGGGAACTTCGTCGTCCGGGCCGAACGCGTGAATCTGCTCCTGTTTCAGTTCCGCATGTTCTTTTGTCGTCGTGTAAACGACGGCGCAGCCGGATTTATCGACTTTGTCGGCCAAGAGGAACCCTTTTTCCGGCGGATAGCCGAACAGCGACCGCAGCATGGCGATCACGTATTCGTAAGAGTGTTCGTCGTCGTTCCAAAGGATCACATGATACGGCGGTTGCTGTTTGTTGCGTGAATCTCCCTCTTCACGCGGCTTGTGCTTTTTCTTTTGTTGGGGAAGGACTTCGATCGTTTCCATGAGTGTTTACCCGGGGACTGCGCTTCGCTATGTCCCCGGCTCTTTAAAATAGATTGAAGAGCGTGTTTTCGACGTATTTTTTGGGGTCGGCGCCGAGGTGTCGGAAACCTTTTTCGGTCAATCGTCGTCCCCGCGGGGTTCGGATTACCAGTTCGCTGCGGAGTAAAAACGGCTCCACTTCGTCCGTAAGCGTGTCGGGAGCGACGTTCATCGTGTGAGCGACCGATTCGACGCCGACCGGGCCCCCTTGGAAAACCCGGAGAATCGTTTCGAGGTATTTCATATCCTGCGGATCCAGGCCGAGCTCGTCGATTCCCTGCATTTTCAGAGCGTCTCTGGCGATGGAAAGCGAAATCGTTCCGTCCGCTCGCGCGTCGGTGTAATCGCGGACCCAGCGGAGCCGGTTGTTCGCCAATCGCGGAGTTCCCCGACTGCGGGACGCGATTTCCAGAGCGGCTTCGTCGTCGATTTTCACGTTCAACTTCTTCGCGTTGCGGCGAATAATTTCCGAGAGTTCGTCGACGGTGTAGAAGTCGAGATGTTCCCGCATCTGGAATCGATCCCGCAGTGGCGCGGAAATCAAGCCGGTCCGCGTCGTCGCTCCGATGAGCGTGAACGGTTTCAACTGGATATTCAGCGTTCTCGCGTTGACCCCTTCTCCGAGCGTCAGGTCGATCCGGAAGTCTTCCATGGCCGGATAAAGAAACTCTTCGACCGATTTTTGCATCCGGTGAATTTCGTCGATAAAGAGCACCGACCCTTCTTCCGCGTTGGTCAGGTACGGAACGACGTCCTTGGGCGCCTTGAGCGTCGCACCGTTTCCGATCTGCATACTCACGCCCAATTCCCGGGGAATACAGGTCGCGAACGTCGTTTTTCCCAGCCCGGGCGGTCCGTCGAACAGGATATGGCCGAGCGGTTCTCCCCGTTTGCGGGCGGCGTGGACGGCGATTTCGATTCGGGCATAAACTTCCCGCTGACCGACCATCTCGAACATCCTCTGCGGTCGGAGGAGCTTATCCTCTTCCGAACCGGCTTCCGGTTTCAACGGCGGAATCTCCGTTTCGTCCGGCGTGGGTTCGTGCTGGGATTCCTGGCGAATGATGATCGGTTCTCGAGGCATAATAAACGACAAAGGAGGAAATATCGGATTCCCGACTTCCCTCCAGTGTAAACCTTTTTTGCCTTTTCACAACGGTTCGATTGTGTCGTGAGGAATTTTCACGGCAACGGATAGGACTCTCCGCCGCCTTTGGTGAGGATGGCCCGGAGCACTTTCGGCTCCACGGATTTCGGCAAAAAGCGGGTCGAGCCATCGCCGATTGCGATGTTGCTGCCGAATTCGTGAACCCCGCTGATACCATTGGGAGAGACGCCGACGCCTCGACACGCTTCGTCGAACGAAACGTCGTCCGGCTGCATCCACGGGATCGGCGTCGCCCGCTCAACTAGCGCGATCGTGTTGCTGGTCCCGTCGGTGATATCGGAAAGCGTCGTCGTTTTACCGTTTTCGGAGAACATCGCATCCCCTCCGACGACGACGCAGTACGTCGTGATCGGCTTGCGATTTTCCTCGAACGCAAATTCATCACACTGGTACACCGGAACGATCGTGTTCGCGATCCGTTTGTTGTGTTCGCTGTTCCACGGCTCGTCGAGTCGGATTTCGTTGTACAACGCTTTTTGTTCCAAAAACGGCAACAAAAGCGTCCGCCAACTGTGCAGCTTGTTCCCTTTGGCATCAACGGTATAAGCGGGCGGGAAACTGCCGTAGGTGTCATGATACTGGTGCATCCCGATCATGATGGACCGCATGTTCGACGCGCACGGTTTCGGCAAGTTGTCGAATTCCTTGACCCGTTTTTCTCCTTCCGCGATTTTAGCGGCGTCGGGCGGCCCGAACATCGCGACCAACTTTTCCCGGATGGCGTCGGCGGTTCCGAATTCCACGATGATACCGTTCACATCGATCAGCAGAAACGTTTTGTTCCACGGCTTGTATTCGTAACCGGAAAACTGATCGGCGACGATCCGCATATCGATGTCATTCATCTGGAAATTGCTGTATTCACTGAAACAGATTTTAGGAAAATCGAGATAATACTTGATCGCGGCAATCCACATACCGGCGTCATTCCGCCCGGTTCCTTGCAGCGATTCTTGAACCGGAAAATACGCCCATATTTTCAATCCTTTATCGGCATACTCTTTGTCGAATCGAAGCATGTCCCGCATTTCCACGGCCCCGTTTTCCGTTTTGGAAGCGACAAACAATGCCGGAACTTCCGCTTTACCATTCGTAGGTCCGGGAGCAATGCTCTGCAATTTTTGCCCGACCAGCAGATGTATCGCCCGCTGATTGACAAGACGGTCGTGAAGATTCCGGTCGAGCTCGTCTTGTTTGTCGGCGAGTGCGTCGATGAATTCGCCGTAAAAACCGATCAACTGTTCGCGGGTGATCGTTTTGGCGTCTTGCATTTTCTCGGCGATGAACATGGTGTCGCAAGCCATGTATTGGTTCGCGTCCCTTTCTTTCGTGAGGAATTTTACCGTTTCGTTTTTTACCGGCTCGAACTGTTCGAGCGTCGGTTTTTCGATTCTTTGAAGTTTCCCGATTTGGTATCCGACGGCTACACCTTTGGCTCTTTGCAGCAGATAATGTATGTAACTATCGGGCTTGCCCCATTTTTGACCGTCTTCGACGAATTGCTTCAACGCGGTGACATCCGCGTCGGCGAAATCGTGAAGATAACCGAGATCGACGAGAGCCGCTAATTTGTTGCTCATCGCCCGATTGACTAAATTACTGTCCGGATTCTCCTCCGGGTCGGGATTGAGAGCGAGAATTTTGTCGCAGACCGCGATTTGAGCCCGGCAGATTTTTTCTTTGAGCGATTTGTTTTCGCCTTGGATTTTGTAGGAATCCTGGGTTAAATCGCTCATCATGTCGACCAGCCGTTCCGTCGTGATGTCAGGGACGTCGACCATCGCCTCGGCGAGCTTGATCCGGGCTTCAATTTCGGGGTGTTCTTTCGGCTCGGTCTCGGATTCTGCCGTCTGCCGACCGTCGTCTGCCGTCTGTCTGGCAACGAGTTTGATTTGGACGAGCCCGCACAGTAAAAGTGCGAAACTCAACAGAAGGATCAGTGTACTTTTCATGGTGTGTTTCTCCTTGGTATCAGGGTCGAAGTCGACCAAGCGGTTGATACGGGTCATGACGCTGATTCTCGCGAACGACGAGAGGTACAGGCCGAGCGATTCGGTCGAATCGTGGACGCTCAGCAGCGTTTCGATCAGTTCTTTCGGGTTGGTGCAAGCCTGGTCGTCGCACTTCCATTCGGTCGCCTCGTCGAACTTTCGGGCCGCGAACCAGGCGAAGGGATTGAACCATTGCGGTATCACGAGCAGCCGGACCAGTTCGCACAGGTACACGTCGCCGCCGCGATAGTGGGCGATTTCATGTTGCACGATTCCGAGCCGTTGCGATTCGGAAAGCTCGTCCCAAAGCGCTCGGGGAAACAGAAGTCGGTATCCGCTCCAGGATAACACCAGCGCGGGCCCCAAATCTTCCGTCCACCCCCATTTGGCCGGTACTCCGCGTCCCGCGTGGTCCCACAAAGGCGGTGCATCGCCGTTCAACCCGCGCAGCCGCAAATGCAGCCGTACGAATTGATAAACACGCCGCAAAAGCAACACAGCGATCCCCGCGAGCCAAACGTGCGCCAGCGTCGGCATCAGAGCCTGAAGCGTCAGCGAGGGGTTTTCCTTCGGAGCTTGAACCGTCAGCGAGGGTTCTTCGTTCGCATTCACTATCGGAGCACGATGCGTAAACGCCGGGGTTTCCCTCGGATATCGTGCGGGCGAGCCGCCCACGCTCCAGGAAACGCCGCTTTCCGAAACCGTCGGGGCGTCATAAAACGGAATGCTTAGCGTCCACGGTATCACGCAAAGTCCGAGCAGCACCGCTTCGAACCAAAGCAAACGGTGCAAATTCGGCGTTCGTTTGCCGAGAAGTCGAACCGTGATCGCAACGAAAAACGTCGCGATTCCGGACAGAATCACGCAGCGTAATAGAAACGGTGTCATTTTTTGTTCTCCTTCGCGTCGATTTTGGCAAGGATCGACTTCATCGCCGCGATCTCCTCGGCGGTCAACGAACGCTTTTCCGACAGATGGATCATCAGCGGGGCGAGATTCTTTCCGGCGAGCTCTTCGAGCAGATCGAAAAACTTGCCCCGGGCATGCTCCTTTTCGATTTGCGCGGTGTAAATCGCCGGAAAGTCGTCGCTGCGCCCAAGTAGAGTCTTCTCGACCATCCGGTTCAATCGCGTTTGGATCGTCGAATACGTCGGCGATTTTCCCCCGGCAAGGTAGAGTTCATACGCCTTCGGCAGCGTGAGCGGCCCATGCTCCCAAAAGAGCTCCAGCAGCTCCGCCTCTCCCGGCGAAAGTTTCACGAGTTTCGGTTTTTTCGACATGAAATTCTCCTCGAATTGAAATATGACATTGTCATACCGTCTCTCATTATACGATATGACAATGTCATGTCAAGAGAATTTTTTCATTTTTTGCGAATTCGGGCTCGAATACCCATTCGCGTTTCCAAGAAAATCGAAAGACCGGATGCACAGAGAACTCAGAGTTCACAGAGAGTTTGAATTCAAGTCTTCTCTGTGTTCTCTGCGCTCTCTGTGGTGAAATAAAGAAAAAATGGATGCTTTACTTTCCGGCGGGAGCCTTACCGTACACACCGGTAAATCGCGACGTTTCGGATTTGGCCTTTCGTTTGGAAAGACGGGGCGACTCCGGCGCTGTATTGGCCGATCAGCAGATTTCCGGGCCATGGTGTCGTGTTAAGGCCGCCGCTTGTTTCGGCGACCAGTTTGCCGTCCTGGTAGAGCCGGATCTTTTTGCCGTCGTATGTTCCGAGCAGCTTCGTCCACTGGCCGGTCGTCGCGATTCCGCCGTCGCAGTCGATTCCGCCGAAGTGGAACCGAAAGCCGCCGCCGAACTTCTGCACGAACCAGCCCGACTGATTCCACGAACCGTTGCTCACCAGCAGCGGCATCTCGTTCACCGAATCGAACTTGACTTCCAGCTCGACGGAAAACTGTCCGCCGACGTTTCGTTTTTCCTCCGGCGGAAACTCGACGTATCCCCCTTTCGAAAGATCGAGGACGCCGTTTTCCAGAACGGCTTCGCCTTGCAGCTTGCCCCGCTCGAACATCTCGGCGAGTACGAAAATCGGCGTCCGGTCAACCGGCAGCGGTTTGGCCGTGATCGCAACCGGCTCGCTTTTCTCGCCCAGCCGTCCGATCGCGCGGACGGTCAACGTCGTTTCCACATCCTCGCCGGAAATCTCGACCCTGTTTTCAAAGATCGGTTCGGAGTCGTCGACCTGATACTGATACTCGCCGGGCCGGTCCATGTCCCATTCGACCGTCAATTTTCCCGGCTCCGGGGTCGCGCGGAGATTCTTCGGCGGCTCCGGTTTTTTCAGCTGCGGAACCTCGACTTCCGTCCAGGTCGGTTCCCCTTTCATCGGTTCGATCATCGCGAGCGGGCAGCGGTCTTCGATCCGCTTTTGCATCGGAATGTTGACACCACCCGCTTCGGCGACGAACGTCGAGAGGGAATCGCGATAATCGAGCACCGCGCCGCTTTTACACGTTCCGCACGTTTCCGCCGGATCCGTTACGGGAACCATCGCGTAGTACGATTTTCCCGGCGTCGCGGTTTTGTCGGTATACTCGAACCGTTCCGTTCGACCGATCAGCGTGTGTTTCGTCGGCGTGAAGTTCGGTTGGTCCGAACGGTGAATTTCAAAAATCAGCCCGATCGTCCGGCAGGAACACTCCCAATGGAATCGGACGTATCCTTCGTCGTCGACTTCGGCGATCAGTTTCGGCGTTTGTTCCGGGAGCGGTTGTGGGATCACCTGCCGGAACCGGCCCGCTGTGACACCGTCGCCGATTTCGTTCGCAAACGGCATGTCGACGCGCGGATTGGCAAGCTGCCGGGTTCGCGTTTCTTGAATAATCTTCAGCATTTTCTGATACGTCGGATCATTAATCGACGCGAAGGAGATTACCGGTTCCCCTTTCCGTTGCTCGTTCCAATCTTCCCAGACCTGCGTCGGGAATTGGTCCAGATCTTTCACGGCGTGCTCGTATCCGCTTTGGAACATGAGTCCGAGCCGGCTGAAATTCTGAGCAACCTTCCGATCGCGGCAAAGCCCGAGCCCGTATCCGTTTTCCGGCGTTCCCTTGAGTTTCGAATCGGGAAGCGGCGCCCGTAAAATGCGACTCAGCTCCGGCGTTTCCAGATTCATCCAGTCGTCGAACCGGCGAATGTTGCCGTTTTCGTCCGCGTGACACTTCACGCAGCCCGCCTCTTTCATCACGCCCTTGAGTTCTTCCCGGCCGACGTTGTATTCCCGGGCGAACGCTCCGGTCTTCGTGTAGTCCCACGTTCCGAAGTACAACCCGTTGCTGTCCATCCAGGTGAACAGGAGTTCGCGTTCGGCGTCGGACAGTCCGACCGTTTCTTTGTGCGGTTCCTTGAGCAGGATTTCAGCGAGCGGGGCGTTGCCGCTGCCGTGTTCGTAGGGATCGAAAATCTTGCACGACCAGTACGCCGTCCCGTTCATGCAGCAAATTCCCTGGATCAAATCGGCGATGTACTGCTTTTCGCGGCGGGCAGTCAGATTTTCGTAACTGATGTTGAACAGTTCGGTCCAACCGCCGGTCAGGTCGAGTCCGCCGGCGATGTTCACTTCGCCGCCGTGACACGAAACGCAATGCTTGTCCAAAATCGGTTGCACCTGTTTCGTGTAATCGAGGTATCCGCTGCCCCACGATTCGTCGTGGAGTTGGACCGGATCGCGCCCGAGCAGCCGCGATTCGCTGACCGCCGGGGTCGTTCCGTATTTGTACTCATGACACCCCATGCAGGAACGCGTCGTTCCCGGAGCGGCTTGGATAAAAGTTCTCATGCTTCGCACGAGCCGGTAATCGTTGTCCAGGAGCTGAAAATTCAGCGACCGTCCGGCGGGGGCTTCGAAATAAACGGAGCCGTCCTCTTCGACGGGCACGATTCCGTGATAGATTTTCGGACTCCAGGCGAGCGCGGCGGAAATCGAAAACGTCTGGTTCATCCAAGTCCCGCCGGGACTTTCACTGACCCGGGACGTTTCCTCGACGACCCGCAACCACTTGATCGTTCCCGGCGCGACGCCGGGATTGCCTGCGTAGACGTCGTGGACGAAGAAGTTGCCGGTGATTTTCGTGCGGTCGGTCGTATCGGAAATCTGACGCTCGCGAACCCGGGGAACGATTGGAATCGGATTGTGCAGATCGATTTTCGTGTCGCTCAGCACGACGGTTTTTTTCCCTTCCCGATCGAGGAGCATCAGGGCGTTGAGTTTCGGATTGCCGCGAGCGCCGCCGGGGGTCTCGTTGCCGATTTTCGGAGCATCCGGTTCGTCCGGAACGCCGCTATAGAGGACGACGTTTTCGTTGAGCGCCGTCGGATCGCACGATTCGCCGCGGTCGAACGTCGGGCGGTCGCGATGCTCGAAATTGAAAGCCGCTTTCTCGTCGTTTTTGCCGAGTCGTGTATCGATCATCGCGATGCTCCCCCGCGGCGGTGCGTTGTGCGGGGCGAATGTTCCGACAATCAAATGTTCCGCTCCGGGAACCGGTTTCGCCTGGAGCACCGCTTCGGGAAAGACCATGTTGTTCGCGTACAGCGCGGTTTCGTTCGTTCCATCGGGGAGCACGGTCCAAAGACTCTGGATCGTCAACGCGTTTTTATCGATGTATTCCCAGCGTCCGAACAGGACGCGACCGTCCGGGAGCGGGTTCGGATCGAATTCCGTAACGTTGTTGACGGAGATCGTATGGATTTCGGAACCGTCGTTGTTCATGACGTGCAAAATCGTGACGCCGTTGTTGGCGCACGGGACGAGCCCGCTGTACCGGGTCGAACAGAACACGATCCGATCGTCCGGCAAGTAACACGGTTTGACGTCGTGATGTCCTCCGCCGGATCCTTTGTACGGGTTGCCGTTGTCGTCGAGGTTCGTGATTTGCCGCAAACCTTTGCCGTCGAGCCCGATTTCGTAGATCACGGAGTTGCCGTGCGGCGATCCTTTGAAGCAGAAGAGGATTTTCTTCGCGTCGTAGGAGAGCGCCGGATCGAAATAGATTCCCTCGCCGAGCGTAACGGGGGTCGTCGGATCGATCACGGGCCGGATCCGATGTTTTTCAGGAGGATCGGCGGGATTGTCAAGGATGTAAATCCCTCCGCCGGGTCTCCACTGGTAAAACGTGTCGTAAATGTGAAGTCCCTGGTAATTGTACCGTTTAACGAACAAAAGCGGGGACTGTAATGCGTCTCGTTCGGCTCCGAAAGCAACCGAACAGGAAGCCAGGAAGAGTAAAGCCAAGATGTTTTTTTTCCGCATGGTCGGTAATTTGCTGGTATTGTATGAGCGAACCGTCTACGTGGTCACTCAAAAGGTAAACAACCGCCTTGCGTTTACGGTTTGAGTGATAACCACAAATTATAGACCAAACCCACTCGCGAAGAAAGCGGTATTGTGGTTCACACAAAATGCAATGGGATGCGTTTGCCGTTGAGGAGCTGTCGACAAACATGGAGCGTTGACTTGAAGAAGAGTGATTGTAACGCCCCGTTGAGGCCGAATGATTGTGCGCGCGATTATCTCGCGGTAAACGTCGCGAAATCTCACTCGCCGACCGCGACGGCATATGCAATCGCGTGAGAGGAGCAATGCGAGATGGAGATTTGAATTTCGACGATCCCCAGATGGTCAGCGATTTTATGGGCGCCGCCGCACAGAACGATTCGCGGACGTCCGCCGACTTCGTTGACGACTTCGACGTCTTTCCAGGAGATTCCGCCGATCCAACCGGTTCCGAGGGCTTTTAAGACGGCTTCCTTTGCGGCCCAGCGACCAGCGTAGTGTTCCGGGGATCGTTTTTTCGGGGAACAGTACTCGATTTCCCGTTCCGTAAAGACGTGATCAAGAAAGTGAGAGCCGTGCCGCGAAAGCATTTTTTCGATTCGGGCACACTCCGTAATGTCCGTTCCTATGCCGACGATTTTCATTCCAACGGAAAAACGCTAAAAAAGTCGGAAGATTCAGGAATGAGCCGGCTCCGAAAGAACGGCTTCATTGGCCGGTTTCGACCGCTCCGAACCTTTGATCGCGTCGTAAATTTCCTTTCGGTGAACGGCAACGTCCTTCGGCGCTTCGATTCCCAAACGAACCTTATCCCCACGAACCTCAACGACGACGATCGTGATGGTATCGTTGATTACGATGCTTTCATTCTTTTTCCTTGAAAGTACTAACATAGTTGTATCCTTCCTTCGACCATAACCTCATGCGACAAAAACATCCAAGACAGCCCCTATCGATCTGTTTGTGTGGAGTATTAGCGTCCCCTTTTCCAAGGAGCACATACCGTCCTTGCTAAATCATGGACTGTAAAGAAAAAAAGTCAAATTGATAACCGACTAAATGAAGAAACAAAGCCGGAAAATTCGGCAATGGTGAGGATTGTAGGGATTAAGAAGTGTTTTTTGGGGGGAACGACTACCTGGGACCGCAGGCTTCCAGCCTGCCAGTGGGCGGCAGGGGACCGTTTGCATGGTTTCTTTCCGCTCCACGTTGCGGGCTGGAAGCCCACAGACCCAGATGCGGGCAGGATGCCTGCGGTCCCAGGAAACTATCAAGGAAATTATTTCAGGACTTCCAGGACCACCGGAAGGATGTCGGTGTTGTCAATATACTGACCGTGGAAGTCGTTCGCGGGTGTCCGGAATTCCTCAAAAATTTCGCCCATCTTTTCGTCGACGCCGCGTACTTTTTTCTCGAAAAGTTCCGCGCCCGGTCCCTTGGCCCAGAGAGGAACAAGTTGATTCGTGTGGGAACCGTATCCGTACTGGACCTCGGGAAGCCGCCCTTGGCCGCGGTTGACGATCTTTTGAAAACCGTTGAATTTCTCTTCCTTGTCGAATTTCTTGTTGCCGTTTTCGTCGTCGTAAGTTCCCGGCCCCCAAAGATCGCCGGTCTCATGGTCCGCGGTTACGATCACGAGCGTTTCGTCCCAGGAGCTGAAATCATCGACCCATTCGCAAACCTTTTCCACGGTTTTCAGGAAGCTCGTCGTCTCCATGACGGAAAGCTCGATATCGTTCGCATGGTTCGCCCAATCGATCGCCCCGCCTTCGATCATCAGGACGAAACCTTTTGGGTTGCGGGAAAGAAGCGTGATCGCTCCGAGCGACATTTCCGAAAGGGTCGGAATATTTTCGCAATCCCCATCGGCGAAACGCTTCTGCAGCCGTTCTTTCGCTTCGGGCAGGTCGGGCGTCCCGTCTTTGGGAGCGAAGGAATCATGTTCCCGGGCGATTCCGATCACTTTTTCCGGCACGGTTTTATTGGCTTGCGACATGCGGCAAAAATCTTCGACGGAATCGAAAAAGAGAAGCTCTTCCTCGTTCCCCGGATTATTCAAACGATTCCACGTCGCCTCACCGCCGAGATATTGGTAATCCGGCTCGACCGGTTTGCCGTTTTTGTCGACGCCGAATTCGATCTTTTTTCCGCGCTTGTAAAACGGATGCCCGGATCCCATCATCACGGTAAGCGGTCCCCGATCGAGCATGTTGTTGAAGATGGATTCGTAGTCTCCCCGTGATTTATCGTGCGCACCGAACGCGGCCGGGGTCGCATGGGAAATCATCACCGAGGAAATCGCCCCGCCGGACCGGTTTCGCTCGACGGCGTACTCCGCAAGCAGCTTCAACGGTTCCTTGTCGATGTCCGTTCCGATACGTCCGTTTAGGGTTTTGCGGCCGGTGAACATCGTCGTCGCGGCTGCGGCGGAATCGGTCACAACCGTTTGCGAGGTCCCATTTCGGAAACTCATTCCCCCGCCGTTCCAGATGGTTTTCGGGTCGTATCCGAGAGAAAGATCGCCCTGCGGATCGGCGTCTTTGGTGATCGAATAAGTCGACATGCCGACGAGCACGGGAAACTTTGAGACGGCTTCCCGGTCGATCCCCCCGCTTTTCCAAGCCGCTCCGGCAAGGTAGCTGTTGAATCCGCAACCGTCGGCGACCATGATGATCACGTTTTTCGCCTTCGGCGGCGTTTCGGCTCCCCGCACGAAACCGGGAACAACATGAAAAAAGCAAAGAATCAAAAGCGAAATTCGTTTCATCATAAAACACTCCACGTTTAGCCGGAGCACCGCAGGTGCCCGCGCAGTTCCAAAAAAACATCGCCCCGTGCCGACCATGTATAGCCCGACATCGTTTTCAAGTCAAGCGCCCTCACATTTCCCATATCGCGACGAGAAACGAAACGGTGTAAATTGCAGCCGCAAGCAGCGAATAGAAGAATATCGTCCGCAGCATCTTCAGCGGCAACGGAAGCGTGCGGCGAAGATTAAGCCGTATCAACACGTACGCAAAAAACGAAATCAGCGGCGCGAAAGTCAGAACGCTCGTCCAGTAAGCGACGGGATTTTCTGTGATCGTCTCGAAAACGTGGTCCGGACTGAGAAACAGGGAAAGAAAACTTCCAAACAGGAGAAAAAACGTCAGGTACATCGCCATACCCATTCCGATGAATTCGGACCTTTTGCGGACCCCCGCGAAAAACGACGCGCAAAACAGATTCAACATCTGCGAAATCAGGAAGATGGAGAAAAAATAAAGCAGATAGAACCACCCACGCCATCCCAGACCCGGCAAAATCAGGAGGTGGACGAGCACTCCGCCGAGACAAATCAAGGCGGAATAAAACATGCCGACGTAAACGTAACCGAAAAGAACCTGCCGGTCAGTCAACGCCGTGAAGTGGATCAGATCCTCGTCGATGTACCGTTTCGGAAGGAGATCCATTTGCACGACGGAGAGAATGCAACTGAAAAATCCGACGAGCATGAATTCGACGATCACGAAGCCGGTCAGCGGGCCGACCATCTCATAGGACGGGAGTCGGTGGATTTGAATAAACCGCCAACTGCACACAAGGACGAAAAGATACCCGACAAACAGGAATGTTTTGTATTTCCTCAGGGATGCGAAAAGTCGCTGCGTTCGCAGGACAAAAATCGGATTGAACCAGTCGGACATGGAAGAAACGAAAGAGCAGGACAAAACGTTTCACGACGGTTCCGATTGTACGAACTCTTGTTCCTCCGGGCAAGGGAACGGAAAAACCGAAAACACGCGCAACACTTGAATTTGTTTTGCCGTTTGGGTACGATGTGGGAATCGTTTTCCGTTTCCTTTAGAAATCTTTTCCTCGACTGACACCATGTTACAAAGCTCATTGCGAATCATGATTTTTTTTCTGGGAATGTCCCTGACCGGGGCCTCCGCCGTCGTTTGTGCCCAAACCGAAGGGGACTCCAAAAATCTCCTCCGGGCGGCTTTGGGTAAGCAATTTCCTTCTTCAACCGCCGATAAATTTCTTGACGCCGTCGCTGAGAAAAAGATGGATTTGCATAGCGTCATGATTTTGCGGGACGGCAAAGTCGTCTATGAGAACTGGTTCGGCGAGAATGCGCCGGCAAAGAATCACGTGATGTGGTCGGTCAGTAAAACGTGGACCGCGGTCGCCGTCGGGTTCGCCGTTGCCGAAGGAAAATTCACCGTCGACGACAAGGTCGTTTCCTTTTTCCCGAACGATTTGCCGAGCGAAATTTCGCCGAACCTGGCCGCGTTGACCGTCAAGGATCTGCTGACCATGAGCGTCGGACATGACACCGACCCGACCGGAATGGTGTGGGATAAAAAGCAGGAAGGAAATTGGGAAAAGCTGTTCCTCGCCTATCCGATCCCGAACAAGCCGGGCACGAAATTCGTGTACAATTCTCTCGCGACGTATATGCTTTCGTCGATCGTTCAGAAAACGACTGGCGAAAAAGTGATCGATTTTCTCAAACCGCGTCTGTTCGAACCGCTCGGAATCGAAGGAGCCCGCTGGGAGGAAAACGCGGAAGGCGTCAACATCGGCGGTTGGGGTCTTTTCGTGAAAACCGAAGACATGGCCAAGCTGGGGCAATTTCTGCTCCAAAAAGGCAAGTGGAACGGAAAACAACTCCTGTCCGAATCGTGGATCGAAGAAGCGACGACGAAAAAGATTCTCCAGGATACGAACGTCGAGCCGGACAAAACCGACAGCGACTGGAAACAGGGCTACTGTTATCAAATGTGGCGTTGCCGCCATAACGCGTTTCGAGCCGACGGCAAAGACGGACAATTCATCGTCGTGATACCAGAGAAAAACGCGGTCGTGATCCTGACCGCGAACATCGGCGACATGCAGGCGGAACTGAACCTCGTGTGGGATCACATTTATCCGGCGTTATAACGATACCGCCTCACTCCAAGGCCAACATGAGCGTGTTGATTCCGGACCCGATCCCGAGAAACGCGAGCCGCTGACCCGGGGGAATACGCCGCTCTTCCAGCGCCAAGGCCGCCGCGGTCGGCATCGCGGCGCTGCCGGTGTTGCCGAGGAATTCGAGCGTTGAATAATGTTTCTCGTCCGAGAGCCCGAGTTTCTCAAAAAGAAGCTGTTGGTGCGCTTTGCCGACCTGGTGGGTCAGGAACAAAGCGATGGAATCACGCGTCCAACCGGTCGTTTCGAGGAAGCGTTCAAACGCGATCGCGGCGAGGCCGACCCCTTCGACCATGAGCGTTTCCGAATCGGTCCACATGAGCGGGTTCATGGAATCACCGCCCCCCTGGTCGGTATCACTCCGGCAAAGATCGCTGAGTACCGTATTCGAGAGGACCGTTCCCCCGACGAGCTTGCGGCCGGTTCGCGAAATGTTTTTGTGCGTCAAAAGGACCGCGGCGCTGCCCGAACCGATCGTGAGCGACGCGAACGCCCGCTTGATCCCCTTTCGATCCAATGTGGTGTCTTCGTTGAGAAACCGAACCGTCGCTTCGGTCAGCGAGCGGCTCGATTCGGTTCCGACGACGATTCCCGCCTCGATTTGACCGAGTTCGATCATGTTCGCGATCTGGATCATCCCGGTCGCGATTCCGAGACACGCGTTGGAAATGTCGAATATCGTGCACTCGTTCGGCAATCCCAACCGTCGATGAACGCCGCACGCGGTCGCCGGTTCCAGGTAGTCGCGGCAGACGGACCCGTGCAAAAGTGCGCCGATTTTCTTCGGATCGATTGCGCAGGCGCCGAGCAGTTTTTCGCACGTTTTTACGCTTTGATCCCCCGGCAGGACGCCGACCGGCCAAAGGCGTCGTTCGCGGATCCCGGTCAAAAGTTCCAAACGACCTTCCGGAAGCTTCAAACGCCGGTACACCGGGGCTAAACGCTTTTCCAGTTCAGCCGTCGTGAGAATTTCGTCCGGTAAAGTGCAAACGATCGATTCGACGCAAACGTGTTGATATTTCATCCTCAGTCCACTCGGTCCAAAATTTCGAGACACAATTCCATATAGGCTCTCGCGCCGCGGGAGCGGGGAGCGTAGTCGAAGATCGATTGGCCGTAGCCGGACGCTTCGCTGAACGCGACGTCTCGCGGTATCACGGTTCGAAAAACGATCTCTCCGAACGTGTCGCGAAGATTCTTGTCGACTTCGTGCGTCAGTTCCAGCGAAGAGTCGTACATCGTTTCGACGATTCCGCTGAGGCTGAGCCGGTCCGGCTTCTGGTCCATCACTTTTTTGATCACTTCGATCATCTGCTTGAGTCCGACCAACGCGTAAAACTCACACTGAATCGGCATAATGATTTCCGTCGAACCGGCCAGCGCGATCTGCGTGAGCTGTCCCAGCGACGGCGGACAATCGATGAGGACGAAATCATACCCGTTGAGCTCCTGGTTGAGTTGCTCTTTCATCCGTTCGGTTTTTGCCTGATCGGAGCGGGTCAACACTTCGATATCGCCGAACGTGCGACTGGCGGGAAGAAGCTCCAGATTCGGCGTCGCGGTCGGAATCGTCGCTTCGGCAATCGGCGTCCCCGAGGCAAGCGGATGCGTCGTCGCCGGATGAAAGCCGAGCCCGTGCGTCGCGTTGCATTGCGGATCCAGATCGATCAACAGCGTCTTCGCCCCGGCCTTGGAAACGCCCACGGCCAGCGAAATCGCGGTCGTCGTTTTACCGACGCCCCCTTTCTGGTTCGCAATACAAAGGATTCGGGACATGTTCGAGAAGGAAACTACGGACGATTCCGGCAGACGAAGGTGTCATTGAGTCCGTGCCTTATCTTTTTTCCATTGAATGAACTCACGGAGTAGCTCACTCGCTCTTTGCCGTCGAATACGTTCGCTAAATTGAGCCAAATTTTCCTGGCTTTTGGGAACCTTCTTTTCCCACGATGAAACTGCTTCCGCTGTTTCACGCGGCTGGGGTTGTGTGATTGTCGACATGTCTTACCTCATAATTTCATATCGGTTGTCACCGTAAGGGTGATCTGGGCTTCCTCGGTATAGAGGACGACTTCTTTGTGAACATGAACAATCTGGCCGTTAAGAAAAGCTTTCCTCGCCTCCTGAACATTGTATGTCCACTCTTCATTGTCGTCGGCATCGATGATCGAGTACCTGATCTTTTCCATGGAATACTCCTTCGAGGTTCAGTGTTTTGTTTTTCGTCCCATTAAAAATTCGGCGAATGCATGGTTCGTTCCGGACGGTTGTTGATGTGGTCGGGGAGTCCGCCCTGGATCGTTTGCGTTTCGATTTCAATGACCTCGTTCGTATCCGGATTGAATTGCTGTCCGTACTGCGGGCCCGGCGCCGCGAGGGTCGGGAATTCGCCCGAGCTCGTCCGCTGCGTCATCAAGCCGGTCGATTCCGAACCGACTTCCGGTCGGAACACGCCGAGCTGGGCGTAACCGTCGCCGGTGAAATCGCCGACGACCGGCATATCGCCGACATCGCCGAACCGGATTTCCGTATCCAGGCGGAAATCGCCGGTCGTGTCCAAACGCCAGTATCCGTCCTTGAACATGCCGATTTCGTCAACGCCGTCGCCGTTGAAATCGCCGACGACCGGAATTTCGCCGGCGCGTCCGATTCCGCGGATCACGATGTCGACGCCTTCTTCCCAGCGTCCGTCGCCGTTGCGGTCGATGTAAAGATCGCCGTTGCGGTAGACGCCGATGTTCGTGATACCATCACCGGTAAAGTCGCCGGAAATCGCGTAGTCTCCTTCCGACCCGTATTCGAAAACGTGATCGATAAAGTCCAGACGCGGTTTGCCCTGCGCGGTGTGCTGCATCGCCCGGTATCCGCTGGTCGCTTCATGTGCTCGCGGCGGAACGTTCTTCGGCCTAGCCGTGACACGATTGTTCAAATCGCTCGGCAACCCCGGATCGCTGTCGATCGCCCGCTCGTCCCCGTCCCATTTCGGGCCGAAGATTCCGATGTCCGCTTTACCGTCCCCGTCCCAATCGCCGACGACCGGCTGATCGAACCCGGTTCCCAACTTGACGATCATATCCCCTTCGTCCCAGGTTCCGTTGCCGTTCAGGTCGATGTACCAATATCCGTCGTAAAACACGGCGATTTCCGAAATACCGTCGCCGTTGAAATCGCCGACGATCGGGCGACTGCCGTAATCGCCGAACCGGTACCGTTCGATCGCTTTGCCGGTTTTGTCCCGGATGATCCATTTGCCGTTGAAATTGTTCAGCGGTCGCCAAACGACGGGCTGATACGTTCCGGTCGCGGCGAGCGATGCCTGGAGTTGGACGCTGTCCCCGGTTTCGGAACCGCGCGGCGTTCCGGCGTTGATCACGCTCAGATGCCAAGTGTAATCCGAAACCGGCAAACCGCCGCCGCCCGATTCGTTGCTGTACTTGTCTCCGTGTGGTGTCGGCGTGTAGGAATAGAACGAACCCGGATATCCCCCGGCGATTCCGGCCGGCGGATCCGGACGGTAATGCGGATGCTCCGGCCCTCCCCCCGGCGGAACAACCGGCGGAGCGGGCGGTTCCGGCGGAACCAGATCGCGAAGGATCGCGACTTCGCTGAAATTGTTCATCGTCGAATGAACGCCGTAAGCGAGAACGATCCCGACGATCGCGTCGTTGTTCAGCGTATCGACGTTCACCCCCGCCGCGCGAAGCTCTTCGATCGTCGTGATGTCATAAGCGTTGATCGCTTTACCGCCGGTCGAACCGGGCGTGTCGATTCCGTCGATGTATCCGTCCGGCTGCTCTTCGAGCACGGAGTACGTTCCTGGTTTGAGATCCTTGAACTCGAAGTATCCCGACGAATCGGTCTTGACCGTGATCAAATTTCCGTCGGCGTCGCGGAGCGGAACTCCGTTGGCGTCGGCCAGGATCAACACGACGCCGCTGATCCGTTTGGTCGCGTCCTCGATTTTTCCGTTCCACTCCGGCGGCTTGACCGTCGGATCCGGATCGGTCGGATACAGGTGAACGGTATCACCGTCCTGAAAAACGTAACCGCTGATCGTTCCCGGCTTCAGTTCGCCGAAGTTGTTGTTTTTGTCCTCGACACCGGGAGTCGGATCGATGTCGATGATTTCGTCGTTTTCACCGGGTTTTCCCGTATCGCCGGGCGTATCTTTTCCGTCGAGAAAACCGTCGGGCTGCTTTTCCCGCACGGCGTACAGTTTACACGGGTCGAGATGGTCGAACAGGTAATATCCGTTTTCGTCCGTTTTCATCGTCCGCCCGGTCGTTTCGTAAAGCCCGGTCGTCGTATTTTTCACGTACAGTTCGATCTCGACGTTCTTGATACCTTCTTCGCCGGTTTCCTTGACGCCGTTGTCGTTTTTGTCCTCGTAGACGTATCCGCTGATACTCGCCGGGAGCCGTTCGCCGAAATTGTATCCGACGCCGTGTTGGTTGATCCCGACGAAAACTTCCGTAATCGTTTTTTCCGGCGGCGTCAAAGTTTGCCCGCCGAGCGAACCGACTTCTTGTTTGCCGGGAAAGTACAGCGCTTTCTGCTCTTCGGTCAACGTTTCGGTGATCCGGTATTTCTTGAGCGGATCGAGCTTGTCGAATTTGTAGAACCCGTCCGAACCGGTGATTTTTCGCAAACCGGTATCGACGTACTTCTGTGACGCATCATCCCAGACCCAGAGCGTGAGCGTGACGCCGGAAATCGGAATCTCGGAGTCCTGCCGTTTACCGTCGCAGTTGAAATCTTCGTAAACGTATCCGGAAATGGAACCACGACGCAGTTCGCCGAAGTTGTAGTTGACGCCATGCTGGTTCGCGCCCAAGTCGATGCCGTGAATCTCGTCGCCCGGATTGACCGCCGTTCCGCCGAGCGAGCCGGCCGTATCCAAACCGTCGGCGTATTCCGTCGGCTGAGCTTCGGTAATTCTGTACCTTTTGAGCGGATCCAAGTCGTCGAACTTGTACGCTCCGTTCGCGTCCGTCGTTTCGAAGTGTCCAGTATCGACGTATTTCGTTCCGTCCCAGACCCAAAGCGTCAACTTGACGCCCGCGATCCCTTTCTCGCCGGAATCCTTGACGCCGTCGTTGTTGTCGTCTTCGTAAACGAATCCGCTGAGCGAACCTTTTTTCGGCGTTTGCGTGAACGCGCCGATTCCTCCGGCGGTTTGCACTTCTTTCGGCGGATCGGTTCCATAACCGACCGGCGGGAGGTTGAGCCCGACGTCGGCGGGATCGTCGTACCGGTCATAAAACACGGCGGTACCTTCGCCGACTTCGTAATCGGGATGCGAGAAATAACAGGTCAGGAGCGAACCTTCGAACTCTTTCCCTTCGGCGATCGCGCTGGTGTTGTTTTTCCCGTCGCGCACGTCGTACTCGTCGACGTCGATGGAAAAGATGAACTTCCCGTCCGCCTTGAAATCGGTGAAACGAATCACGAGCAACTGCCCGCCGTCCTCGACGCTCACATCGTACGTGCCGACGTTTTCTTTCGAGATGAATTGAAACGGCGAATAACCGTACACACCGCCGTTTTTCCCTTCGGTATCGAAGAAACATTCGCCCGGATCGATTTTTCCGTTGCCGTTTTTGTCGAGATTGATCCGGATTTCGGTGAGTGTCGTTCCGTCGGCGCCGCCGGTCCAGTTGATCTGGAACACGTCGCCGTACTGGTCCATCCCCATTCCGCGGTCGTCTTCGAAATAGGTCGCTCCGAACTGGATGTCCTGCGGGGCTTCGAGAACATCCATGCCAAGCGGACTGGCCGCCATGACGAGCCGCTGT
Source organism: Thermoguttaceae bacterium (assembly GCA_031549565.1). GTDB lineage: Bacteria > Planctomycetota > Planctomycetia > Pirellulales > Thermoguttaceae > JAVBSX01. The sequence goes on along the minus strand of JAVBPO010000106.1, from coordinate 626 downwards.
TCCATTTCCTCGAACCGGAGCGGTCGTTTGAACGGTTCTCCTTTGCGTTCTTTCCGTTTTTTGCCTTTGCGAGGCCGTTGGGATTGGGCGGACAAACCGAGTACATCGCTCCAAGTAACCTGGAGCGGTTGACGACGGGCTTTTTTGGAGCGAGCTTTGGGGCTGGACATTCCCTTGATCGTTTTCTGACGCGGAGTTGACACGGCTAATCCTTTTGCTGTGTGAAAATGGGCTGATTGGGGGAGGTGCAAGCGGCTTCTTGTCGCCTTAAACGACCCATTATGTGCATCTTATTTCTATGCGGACCTCGACAGTCCTCCATCTATCTTCATCGGCCAAAATGAAACGGACTTGCAAGAAAATCTTGAATAATCGCGACATTCGGAATAATCATCAAAGTTGAAGCGTAAACATTGCGGCCAACGCGGGACAAAACCACGCGAAAGCGGACCGGTAAAGCTTTCGCTAGAAAATAAGCGGCAAGTTTATGAATAACGTGCCGACTCATGTCATGCTGAGGTACTCCGAAGCATCTGGTTTCAAGCGGCGCCCGCTGTGCAAAGCGTGTTGCCGGATCCGCCAGATTCTTCACTCCGTGAGTACACTGCGTTCAGAATGACAAAACT
>JAVBPO010000093.1:0-41704 GCA_031549565.1 Thermoguttaceae bacterium | reverse complement strand
TTCCAGCCTGCCGAGGGTTCGCTACGGGCTGGAAGCCCATAGACCCAGGTGCAGGCAAGATGCCTGCGGTCCCAGGAAAGGCCCCGGAAAATTTGCTCGCACCCCCCAAGAAATGCTTAACGGCGTAGTATGGCAATCGCCGTACGAATCGGGTAAAATGCAGCCGACGAGAGTTTTTTCGTTGAGCGAGCCCCACTGAAATTCCCGATTCTAACATGTTCGACTCCGATTTTTTGAAGAAGCTTGAGTATCTTTCGTTGATCTCACGCCGGGTTTTCCGGGGACAGCTTCTCGCACAGCGCCGGACGAAACAGCTCGGCGGCGGGGTCGAGTTCGCGGACCACCGGGATTATGTGTTCGGCGACGACCTGCGATATCTCGATTGGAACGTCTACGCCCGATTCGGGCATCATCTCATCAAACGCTTCGAGGAAGAGGAAGATCTGCACGTTTATTTTTTTCTCGACTGCTCCCGAAGCATGCAGTTTGGGCGACCGAATAAATTCGATTACGCCCGGGAAATCACGGCGGCTCTCGCGTACATCGCCCTTGCGGATTTGGACCGGGTCAGCGTGGTCGCGTTCGCCGAAAATATTTTGGACGTTTTCCCCTTAACCCGGGGCAAACAGCATATTTTGAGCTTGATGCGATTTCTGGAACGCTGCGAAACCGGCGGATCGGCGACGAATCTGGCGACCGTGGTCCGTGAATTTTCGCACCGTAAACAGCGGTCCGGATTGGCCGTGGTCGTCAGCGATCTTTTCGATCCAGCCGGATTTCAACAGGGAATCGATCTGCTCCGCTTCCAGCAGTACGAGCCGAGCCTGATCCAAGTTCACGACCATAGCGAAGCCCAACCGCAGCTTCGCGGCGATCTGCGGCTGATCGACATGGAGACCGGTCGGGAACGCAACGCGACGGTCAGCGAATCGGTACTTCGGCGGTACAAGGCGAAGTTCACCGAGTTTCTCGATTCAGTCAAAAAATACTGTGTCGGCAACGGCTTCGGCTGCACGATCTCGCAAACCCAAATCCCCTTCGACCAACTCATCCTCCGCATGATGCGCGAAGCGGGGGCGGTGAAATGAAATAAGAAATAACAAATAACAAATGAGAAATGAGACCACTACTGCAACGCTCGCTTACGCTTCCCGCTCTGTTTTTTATTTCTTATTTCTTATTTCTTATTTAAAATCCCTCTTTCCCCTTAGACCTCAAGAACAATGATGATCCGACGAGAATTTTTGAAAACGGGCTCCGCGGCTTTGGCGGGAGCGTCTGTCCTTTCCCTGGCCCGGAGCGCACATGCGGCGGGAACGACCGAAGTGAAAGTCGGTCTGATCGGCTGCGGCAGTCGTGGGACCGGGGCCGTGAGCCAAGTGCTCGAATACGATAAAACGGCGAAAGTCGTCGCGATGGGCGATTATGTTTCGCAGCGAGTCGGCAACTTCGCCGGGGCGCTGAAGCATAATTTCGGCGATCGCGTCGACCTGAAACCGGAGCAATGCTTCAGCGGCTTCGACAATTACAAGGGCGTTATCGAAAGCGATTGCGACGTTGTTCTCATTGCCTGCGCGGCGGCATTTCATCCGTTTTACTCGAAAACCGCACTCGAAGCGGGCAAGCATGTGTTCGTCGAAAAACCGCATGCGATCGACGCGGCGGGCATCCACGTGCTCGAAGAAGCACTCAAGATCGCCCGGGCAAAGAAGCTCTGCTTCCTGTCCGGCTTGCACAGCCGTTGGTGCGGCCAATACCAGGCGACCGTGGAAAAGATTCACGAAGGAATGATCGGCGACGTGAAAATGATTCAGTCGTCGTTTCTCCGGGCTCCGTATGGCGTTTATCCGCCGGTTCCGGAACGGAGCGAACTGGATAACCAAGTCGCCAACCAGTACCATTTCCGTTGGCTCTGCGGCGACGATGTCACGCAGTCGCTCGTCCACAATCTCGATCGGATGAACTGGGTTCTCGGCGACGACAAACTGCCGGTCCGCTGTTTCGGTCTCGGCGGTCGCGCGTCGATGGTCGCCCCGGAATTCGGCGATGTGTTCGACCACCACACGGCCGTGTACGAATACCCGAACGGCGTTCGACTTTACGCTTTATGTCGAACGGAAGTCGGCTGTTACGACGAGTACGACGATCTGATCATCGGCTCCAAAGGGACCGCCCACTGGAACGCCGCGCGAATTCTGGACGCTCAAGGAAATCAGATTTGGAAATACGAAGGGACGTTCCACGGCGGACATTTCGAGGAGCAAGTCGCCCTGAACGACGCGATCAAGGCGGGCAAAACGCTCATCTCCGGCGAACACATGATTCACGGAACCATGACCGCGATCCTCGGTCAACTCGCCTGCTATACGGGAAAAATGCACGATTACGCGGCCGTCTACAAGTCGAATTTCCGTTTCGGTCCGAAGCCGGAAGACTGCCGCGACGGCATGGCCCCGCCGGTCCTGCCGAACGAAAAAGGCATCTATCCGGTCCCGATCCCCGGACAGACGGTATTCGAATGAAACCCTATTTTCAGGCCCACTACGGCAATAAATTTGTTCGCCGTAAAGGGGTCGCGATGTATTTGGTCGTGATAGTCGTCGCGATTTTGACGACGGGAGCGTTTGCGCTCTTTTCGATTATCTCGACCGAAAGACACGCAACAATGATTCGCGGCGACGAAATCCAAGTCCGCGCCGCCGCGGAGTCCGGGATAGAGTTCGTTCGTTCGCTTTGCGCTCTTTCGGACACGGAACGAACCCGGCTCGGCGGGATCGACGATAATCCTCGACTTTTCGCCAATGTCGAAGTCAGTTTGCCGCAAGGGCGTCGGCAGATCGGTTCGTACCGCTTTACGGTTCTTTCGCCGAAGCTCGTCGACGGAAAATTCGCCGGCATGCGGTACGGATTGCAGAACGAATCGGCGAAACTCCATTTGGAAACCGTGCTCCGTTGGGAAACCGAAACGCCCGGGCAAGGACGCCGTGCCCTGATGGTTCTGCCCGGCATGCACCCGGGAATCGCCGATTCGATTCTCGATTGGATCGACCCGGACGCGACTCCCCGCTCGTCCGGGGCGGAACTCGAATACTACCAGCGGATCGGGGTTCCTTACGGTCCGAGAAACGCGATTCCCGTTTCATTGGAAGAGCTCCTGCTCGTCCGGGACGTTAACCGCGGACTCCTGTTCGGAACCGACACGACGTTCAGTTTCGGATACACGCCGACTTCGCTCAAGCCGGTCGAGCAAGTACAGTCGTCCGGTTCCTCGTCGATTACCGTTCCATCGATTCCGACCGCGGATCCGGAAGCCGAAGGACTCGACCCAATCGGGATCCCCGTTCCGCTCCCGGAAGGCGACTTTCCGCTGACCGATACGGTCGTTCCGTCGCTCACTTCGGTTGCGCCGCCGTCCTCAGCACGAACGGCGCGTACCACTTCTACCGGGTCGGGCGACCGGCTTCCCTGGACGTATTACCTAACGACGCTTGGGGCGGAAAAAGAGGTCAATCCGCAAGGAACCACGAAATACGACTTGAACGAACCGAACCTCGAATATCTCCGCACGCAAATCGTGCAGACGGTCGACGAGACGGCCGCTGATTTCGTGATCGGTTTGCGGCAAACCACCGGAGCACCCCTGCAAACGCCGATCGATTTGCTCGCCGCCCCCACTTTGGTCCTTCCGGATTCACGAGAGCTTCCCAACCCGTTCGATGTTAAGACCACTGCGGGAAAGGAACGGATCTACAAGCTGCTCGACTACGGAACGACAAGCCGCGACGTCGCGATTACGGGACGAGTCAACGTCAACGAGGCCCCGGAAGTCGTTCTTCGGGCGATTCCGGGATTGACGGAAGATTTAGCGTCGCAAATCGCCGCCCGAAGCAAATCGCTCGCCGCGTCGGCTCGCCGTTCGGATTTAAGACAGCCGGTTTGGTTGCTCCTTGAGGATTTGGTGAGCGTCGAACAACTCCAATCGCTCTGGCCGAAGATCACGACCGCCGGTTCCGTTTACCGTTGCCAAGTGGTCGGTTTCGTCGACAATCAGGGAACAGCGAGCCGTTTCGAGGTCGTCGTCGACGCAACGGTCCAGCCGCCCCGGCAGGTTTTCTTCAAGGACTTGACCATGTACGGTCGGGGGTATCCCCAGAAAATTCTCACCGGCCAATAATGTTAGCCGGTTCGCCTGCGAACCGCTGATATATATGCTGATATAGACACGGCCCGTCGCAGGCGACGGGGCTAACATACTATTTCCGTTTCTTATAGTAGTTAATCAACCCGTTGGTCGACGAATCGTGCGACGCGATCGGTTGGTCGTCGGCCAGTTCCGGGAGGATCGCGCCTGCGAGCTGCTTGCCGAGTTCGACCCCCATCTGGTCGAAGGAGTTGATGTTCCAGATGATTCCTTGCACGAAAATCTTGTGCTCGTACAGGGCGATCAGTGTTCCGAGCGTTTTCGGCGTCAGTTTCTCGAAAAGGAACGAGTTCGTCGGACGGTTGCCGGAAAAGACTTTCGACGGAGCCAGCCGTTGGACTTCCTCTTCCGACAGCCCGCTTTTGCGAAGTTCCGCGGACGCTTCTTCGAGCGTTTTGCCTTTCATCAGCGCTTCCGTTTGCGCGAAAAAGTTCGAAAGCAGCTTCGGATGATGGTCCCCGAGCGGATTGTGCGACTTGGTCGGAGCGAGAAAATCGCACGGAATCAGCTTCGTCCCCTGGTGAATCAGTTGGTAAAACGCGTGCTGCCCGTTCGTGCCCGGCTCCCCCCAAATGATCGGACCGGTCGAATACGCAACCGCCCGATTGTCGCGATCGACGCTTTTGCCGTTGCTTTCCATGTCCCCCTGCTGAAAATAGGCCGGGAAACGGTGCATGTACTGATCGTACGGTAAAATCGCGTGCGAGTCGGCGTCCCAGAAATTATTGTACCACACGCCGAGCAGCCCCATGATCACCGGAATATTTTGGGCAAACGGCGTCGTACGGAAATGCCGGTCCGCCTCGAACGCCCCTTCGAGCAGCATCTGGAAATTCTCGAACCCGATCGAAAGGACGATCGACAGCCCGATCGCCGACCAAAGCGAATACCGTCCTCCGACCCAGTCCCAGAACTCGAACATGTTCGCCGTATCGATTCCGAACTCGGCGACTTTTTTCCCGTTGGTCGAAAGCGCAACGAAATGTTTCGAGACGGCGTTCTCGCTTTTCAGGGCGCCGAGCAACCAGAGTTTTGCCGAAACGGCGTTGGTCATGGTTTCCTGCGTCGTGAACGTTTTCGAGGCGACGATGAAAAGCGTCGTTTCCGGATCAAGTTTTTTCAGCGTTTCGGCCAGGTGCGTTCCGTCGACGTTGGAGACGAAATGCAGATTCAACCGCGTTTTATACGGCTTGAGGGCTTCGGTAACCATGTACGGCCCGAGGTCCGAGCCGCCGATTCCGATGTTCACGACATCCGTGATCGCCTTGCCGGTTTGTCCGACCCAAGACCCGCCGATCACCTTTTCGGCAAACGTCTTCATTTGCCCGAGCACGCGGTTTACGTCCGGCATCACGTCGGTTCCATCGACGTAAACGGGCGTGTTCTGCCGGTTTCGCAGGGCCGTGTGGAGGACCGCCCGTTTTTCCGTGCAGTTGATCTTTTCACCGTTGAACATTTTCTCGATCGCCGACCGCAACCCGACATCTTCGGCCAGCGCAACGAGAAGTTCGACCGTTTTAGCCGTGATCCGGTTTTTCGAAAAGTCGAACAGCAGATCGTTGAGGGTAAGCGAAAATTTGTCGAACCGCGTCGCGTCCTTCTCGAAAAGATCGCGGATGTGGACCGAATCCATTTCGGTCCGATGCTGCTGTAATTGCTTCCAAACGGCTGATTTCATGATTTCGTGAGGGAAAGAGACAGAGATAAAGAGCCGGGGATGAAGGTGGTACTCCACCGCAATCCCCGGGCAAAATGTATTCTATCGTTTCCCCGCAAAAATCAACCCTGCGTTTCCCCGCAAAATACGCGCATCTGCGAAAATCCCCCTCACCGAACCAACGTTTTTAACCGCTTCTCCAGAAATCTCTCAAAATCGGGGAACCAATCCGAACGCGAAAACGACGAAACGGTAGTTCAGGCATCTTTCTTGCCAATTCAGTCAAAATTTGCGAGTTTTCTCTTTTCATTCGACATGGCGTCCCGTTGTCACTCCTGCGCATGATAGGTAAAATACACAGTTTGGGTTGTTTCAGAGGCGGGTTACGGTTATCCGGATTTTACTTGTCTTTCGCAAAATTCTTTCACTCTATCCTCGATTTCGCCGTGAGTTTAAATCACAACCCACCCTGAAAATGCCGTTAGATAGGATGAGATGTCAATCAATGTGCGGCTTCATAATGGAGTATGATTAGTTTTCTACTGCATATTGGTTTGACCAACCGTTGAAACCGTTAAAAAACATGGAAAATTGAAAGAGGAACGCTCCGATCTTCATTTTCCACTTTCAATTTTCAATCGAGAAGGTTTGAAGCTATGAATATGTTCCATAAGTTTTTCGGTCGTGAAAACGCTTCGTCCACCGCGAAGAAATCCAGAAACTCTCTTGTCAATCTGTCGATCGAACCTCTCGAAGAACGGCAGATGCTCGCCATCACCAGCCTCATCGGCGGAGCGATTGCCTCGTCCGTCGCCGAAGGGCAAACCGCTCAGCTCGCTCTGACCGTCGAAAGCGACGCCGCTGCCGCACTTGGCATCACGGTCAAAGCGACCACGGACTCGGGCAAACTCGATCCAGCCGCGATCCGGTTGCTCGGTTCCGACGGCAAGGAAATTTCGTCCGACAAATACCTCTACGACGTCAACGGCACCGATTCGAGTACCGTGATCGTCAAGCTCCCCAAGGGCAGTTACCAGATCCAAGTCAAAGGAGACGACGGGACTTACGGCTCGTTCACCTGTGACGTATTTCTGCCCGGCCTTGAAAAAGCGGAATCCACGACCCTGGGAACCGGGTCCGGAACGGTCACGAAGCTCGACGGTCTTCGTTCCCAAGCCGCCACCGCGCAAGGAACCGGAAACTACAACGAGCAAACGGTTGCCTATTACAATGCACTGGCGTCAAGCCTCGGTTATGCCAAGAAGGACTTCGACGCCACGAAATCGCAGTACCGCTCCTGGTACGATTACAACGACGACATGATCGTCTCCGGAGTGGAATCGTCCTGGGTCACCGTCAACGCCCAGGCCGGAAAAGTCACCGCTTCGCTCAACTCGACCGAAGCGATGACGGTCACCGCCGGCGTCACGAATTGGCTCGTCTCCGACACCGCGACGGCGAAAACGAAAACCGCCGTACTCGACATTTCGGGAACCGCGACGACGAACGTCGTCAAACTCGAAGCGATCTTCGACGGAACCGGCGCTTCGACGACCTGGACCGATATCACCAGCAAGCTCGGCACCGCCGTCGAAGGAGTCAAACCGTTCCAACTGGACGCCGCGACGCTCAACAAGATTTATTACGGAAACGATACCGGCAAACTCGCCGCCGGAACGTATACGATCAAGTTCCGCGCGACCGGCAGCGATGAGAAACAGACGCCGCTTGAAATCTCGTACACGTTCACCCTCGTCGACCATACCCAACCGGTTTCCAAGGCTCCGGAAACGAAAACGCTCGACGCGACCAGTACGGACAGCTCCGTCGAGTGGAACGCCGCCGACCTGGTCGAAACGCCCGGCACGACCTTTTCCTACCGGGTGTTCTCCGTGGTTGCGTACGACACGACTTACACTTTCTCGCTCAACACGGCCAAGGACGGGTACGATCCGATCGAGATCAAGAACGGTGACACCGTCATGGGAACGCTCACCTACACCGGTGGTACCAAAGGCGCCGACGGAAATTTCTACGGCGGCAAGCTCGTCTTCAAACCGACCGCCGCGCAGGTCGCGTTGTCCAAAGGCGCCGCGGACATTGCCCTGACGTTCAAGTTCATCGTCCAGGACGACTCCGCCACGACCGCGAACAAGACCGACGGCGACAAGTCGATCAACGTCACGGTCCACCCGGTCAACAAGACGCCGGTCGTCAATCTCACCGCCGAAGGCGTCAAGAAGACGTTCGATCCGAACGCGGCCGAGTACACGTACAAACTCAGTGGTACCGCCGACGCGAATTCCGCCGTGATCGCGACCGATGCGAACACCGCCGACAAGTTGTCGTACAACTACGCGAAAATGGCGGTCACGGTCGGCGGCTCCGCGGTCACCGCGACCGGCGGCGAAAATGAGAACAAAGTCTGGACGACCGCGCAGGGAACCGTGATAACGCTCGTTTGGGATGCCGAATCGTCGAGCTACACGCAACTGAAAGTCAAAGCGACCACCAGTGCCACCGCGACGGCAGAATCGATTTCGATCAAGTTCACCGTCATGGACAACGCCGGCGTCACGACCGCGGCCAATGGCGATCAGGTCAGCGAAACCGCCGAGCAGACGCTCGCGCTCACGGTCAATGGTATCAGCGCCAAACCGACGGTCGTCGGGGCCGACCTGACGATCACCGCCGCCCAAGCGCAGGCGGGCACCATTGCGACCGGCTGGCAGGCGACCGGAACCGGCATCACGAAGTACGAGATCGGCGTTTCCACGACGTCGCTCCAGACGATCACCGTCGGCGGTACCGCGACGATCAGCGGCATCGGCACGTTCCGTCTCGAATCCGACGGCAAACTGACTTGGGTGACGGTCGATCCGGCCTTCATTCCGGCAGCCGGTGCCGCGAATAAGGTGACCGATTTCGTCTTCCAGGCGACCAATGCCGACGGTACCACGACGCATACGGGTAAATTCACCGTCACCGCCGAGAGCACGATCGTCTTCAGCGACCAGTCGCTCTATATCCCGACCAATGGGACTGCCGTGGAAGGCAAAATGCCCAGCGGCGGCGCGATCACTTCGACCTATCCGACGGGAACGACGGTCGTTTACACGGTCGAATCCGCGAAAGACAAGGACGGCACGACCGTTGACGCCACGAAGTTCACCATCGGCGCCGACAATCATATCCTCGTCAACCAGTCCGACCTCGAATCGCTCAACGCCGGTCCGTACGTTTTGGTCGTCAAAGCGACGTATTCCGGGGGCGTGACCGAAACGAAGACGGCGAACGTTACGCTGCACATCGAAGCGGGAACCGCCGCGAGCGTCGAGACGAAAACGACCGACATCGGCGAAAAAGCGACCGCCGCGGTTGACACCACCGAAGCCGTTTCCGGATTGGCCTCCGGCGTCGATTGGGCGATGGTGGCCAACTCCAAAGCCCTGGACGGTTCCGTCCAGGTCTCGGCCCATGGCTCCACCGTTGCGTACCCACATGGATTGACCGCCAAACAGATCGAAGATTTGCTCGCGCAGATGACGATCGCCCGCGACGGCTCGACCAACAATATCAAGGCGACTTTCACGCCGAACACGGCTTTCAACGAGCTGTTCCAATTCCTCAGCGAAGGACAAACCGCGACGCTTGTGTTCACGTACAAGATTCGTGAAGACCGGTTCGGTTTGATTTCGACCGGGACGATCAATATTCGCGTGGTCGGCAAAAACGACACTCCGGTCGCCAATGCGACCGTCGATACGGGAACGACAATCGACGTCAATTCGACCGAAGGCAAAAAGATCACGATCGCGTCGATCCTGCAATCGGATCCGGACCTTGCGGACAAGCATTTCGTGATGGTGCCACAGAATCAAATCAAGGATGGCACCGCCGACAAGGAACTCAAGGCGGACGGTGACACCGTGACGCTCCTCAGCGGTGCGACGCTGACGTACAAGGCGGACGCCGAAAACGGGGATTACCTGTTGTACCTGCCCAACGGCGGCGAGTCGACCAGTTCGTTCTACTCGGCCCAAAAGGGCGCAGCGGTAACCGACACGTTCGAACTGTACGTCAAGGACGACTCCGGCGCAACCGATGCGACGGCAGTGGCGAAAACCACAGTGACGGTTCACCTCACCGGTGTCAACAAGACGCCGACGTTCAACAACACCGACCCGATCGACGAAACCGCGACGGAAAAAGCGACGACGACTTTCACGCTCGACATCGCCGAGCTCGCGACCGATCCGAACACGGGCGACATCATCGCTTTCGGAACGATCGAAGGGCCGGACGGGACGAAATACACCGTTGACACCACCAAGGAAACCGAAGAGTTCACCTCCTCGACCGGTTCGATCATCCGCTTGACCAACAGCGGCAAGACGCTGACGATCATCCCGAAGACGACCACGATCAACCTTCGTCAATTCACCGACGGCGACTTGGCCAAGCCGGAATTGGAAAACGTGACCTGGCGGACCGAAACGTACAAGTTCACCGTCAAGGACAATCAGGGTGTCGAAACCGGTACGGGCAAAAGCGAATCGGATGCCACGAAAACGGTGAAACTGACGGTGACCGGTCTCAATGACACACCGGTCGCCTCGGATATCGCCATGGACGTACAGGAATCCGCCGCGTTCGCCGCATGGTCCGCCAAGGACGATATCACGGGATGGCTCGTGATCGATTGGCGCACGAAGATTTACGATCCGGACGTGAACGAAACCGATATGCTCACGTTCAAGATCGACGGCTACGGTTTTGACGCCGACGGACAGATCGCGTTCCCGGACGGCACCTTCTCGCTGACGACCGAAGAGGGAAAACTCGTCCTTCGTTTCCGTCCGAAAAGCAATTACTCCAACCTCGTGGCGGGAGAAAACGTGACGCTTTCGCACAAAATCCAAGTGACCGACCCGGCCGGCGCGACTTCGCCGGAAGTGAAGCTCGACATCACGATCAAGGGGGAAAGCACGACCCCGAACGTCGGTACCGGAATTCAGACGTTCTACGTTTCCACGATCGATCCGCTCGAAGCGTTCCGGACGGTGAAGTTCTTCACCGACGCCGGCGACGCGACCCGACCGACGGTTGACGCCACGAAGACGACCGGCGGTTCGTTCAAAGGCTTTTCGCTTGACGAAAACGGCAAAATCCTGATCACGCCCGACGCCGATTTGGAAGCGGATTTCGCCTCGCTCGCCGATGGTGCCAAGATCGTCTACACGGTCTACTTCACCTACGACGACGCTGGTACCGCGAAAGACGCCGGATACGTCAAGGTGTCGATCGTCAAGGGGGAGGCCCCGGAAACGGTCGAACCGACCGAGTACATCCTGACGCTTACGGAAAAATATCTGACCGACAAGGATCATCCGTACACGCCGATCGACCTGCCGGCGGGCTATACCATCGACGAGATCAACGAACCGGCGGCAAGCTCGAAAACGGATCCGACTTCGCCCGTTTCCGAAGCGGCCCTTGCGGACGCGATTTCCAAGCTCGAAGAAGGCGTCCATTACGGCTTGAACGACGACGGACGTTTCTACTTCGATCCGAAGCAGTTGTTCTACTTCCTCAAGCAGGATCAGAAAGCGGAAATCGATTTCACGATCACGCTGCTCAACGAATACGGCTTGCCGGACGGCGGCGTCGTCGGCAAGATCACCGTGGTCGTGACCGGCGTCAACGACCGGCCGGAAGCGAAGAGCAAGGAAATCGCGGACGCCGACGCCGTTTGGGCGAACAGCGCCGCGGGAACCCAAGTCAAAGTTGCCGACCTGTTCACCGATTACGACGTCGATGACACCCACTCGATCATCGTGATCCAGGAAGGCCAGGCGAACAAGGAACTCAAAGCGGACGGCGACACCATCACGCTGGCCAGCGGTGCGAAATTGACGTACAAGGCCAACGCGGTTGACGGCGATTATCTGCTGTACGAGCCCAACGGTGCCGAGTCGGGAATTTTCTACTCGCTCCAGAGCAAGGCGATCCTGGCCGACGCCCTGAGTTTCATGGTCAAGGACAACTCGAACATGGCCAACGCGGAGTCGACGAACACGGCGACGTTGACGTTCAAAGTCAAGGGCGTGAACAAGACACCCGAGATCATCAACGACAAGCTGAACCAAACGGTCGGTGCCGACGGTTCGGTCAGCGGCAGCGGTACGACCGGCTTGACGCTCAACGCGAGCGACTTGGCGACCGACGCGAACACCGGCGACATCCTGAGTTTCGATTCGATCAAATACGGCGACACCACCTGGACGACCGGAGGTGCATATGAGATTCACGGTGCGTACAAAGGCGTCGACGACGCCCTGCTCGGGACGCTCACGATCGCCGCGGATATGAAATCGTTCACGTTCCTGCCGAACAGTTTGCTGCTCAACGACGATGAGGACGGACTGACACCATACGACCCGAACGATTCGGATTCGTTCCTGAACCTGAACTTCGAGTTCGTCGTCAAGGACAACCAGGGAATCGTCGATGACCCCATCGAAGGGAAATCCGACGCCGACGCCGCGACGCTGAAGCTCCAGATCCAAGGCGTTTCGGTCGGTCCGCGACTGCGGGATCCCGATTTCGAAGGCAGCATCGCCAACAACTCCGGCGCGACCCTGACGCAACTGCTCGACGCGAGCCAGTTCTTCAGCGGCAAGAACGTCAAGTTCACCTCGGCGACGGTGCCACAGGCGACGATCGACGCCCTGAAGTACGACGACGATGGAAATCCGCGGACGTTCCTGCAGAATATCAAATCCATCACGGTGGACGCCAACGGCAAAATCGAAGTCGTTTACATGCCGGAAACGCAGTACATCGAATCGTACGACCTCTCGCCGGTCACTTTAGTGGTGACCGTCGAAGACGAAGACGGCGCATCGGTGGAAGCGGAAATTCGTCTCAACTGCGAAGAGCAGTACACGACGAAGGTTTACCTCCGCCCGGTTCGTGCTTCGGAAAAACTGGATCCGCTCGATTTCAACGCGCCGCTGTTTCCGGAGAATTACGAAACGGAATACGACGGCAAAGACGGAAACACGTTCAATGTCAATGTCGGGGAAGATTATTATCTCCAGATTTGGGCACGGGACGATGCGACGGAACTGCTCAAGCGCATCGAAACGGTCGGACTCTCCTACGGCGTTTTCGACATGTCGTACAACAAGGACGTCGGCGAGGTTCTCTTGAATTCTCAGAGCCGGGCCGACATTCAATTCATCGACGGTTACTCGACGCCGAATCGCGGAACCTTTGCCGACGCGGCGACCGGATCGACACGGTACCTGAATGGAATCGGTTGCGGAGCCCCGCAACCCGAGGATAATATAGGGCATACGCTTGGTCTCAATCCCAAGGGCTGGGTCGTCGTGCAGATTCACGTCAAGGCGACGGCGGCCGGATCGCCGGACTTCGCGCTGCTGCTCGATTCGCTCGACCTGACCGTCGACCGTTACAAGCCGGACGAAATGCAGCAGAAATCGACGATCCACACCTCGCAGATTCAGATCGTCAATCCGACGATCGTTCACAACGATCCGGGTTCGCCGCTGACGGCGTTGGCGCAACAGGACAAGGAGGTGGACGGCGGCATTTACATGCGAACCGTGACGAGCCCGACCACGACGCTTGCCGACGGAACCGTGGCGTCACTGCCGAAGGATGCCGACATGCTCCACGAATGGCAGACGCATTACGTCGAACTTTGGGTCAAAGCGTCCGAAGCGGATCAATACATCGCCGCCAAGACCGACCTGCATTACGATTCGCGGTACTTCACGGCAACGAACGTCGAACTCGGCAAGGATTTCCGTTACGGCAACCGTGCCGTGATCGATGACGCCGCGGGCCTTGTGTCGGGCATCGGCGGCGCTTCGGCGGGGAGCGTTTCCAAAGACGGGTACATCCTGCTCGGTCGCGTCCGATTCGAGTCGATCGGGACCGACAATGTCCCGTGGAGCGAATCGACCGTGCCGCACTCGCTCGGATTGAAGCTCGACAACGGTGGTGTCCGGATGAGCGAAGGATACTGGGTGTCCAAGCTGGGTTCCGGCTCGAACACCGAACTGTGGGCCAACCCGTTCGATTACAACGACGACGGTGTGGTCGGTGTTGTGGACTTCACGGCGTTCACCCGGGAATTCATGTTCCGGCACGAGGATGAGTTGACAATCTCGCCGTTCAACGTGAGTCGCTCCGGCCAAATGTCGGTGACCGATTTCACCACCTTCACGGCGAATTTCAACGTGAAGCGGGAAGACGTCGCTGCGGGTAATCGAGAGTTGAAACTCCATGCGAACTACACGAAACGGTACATCGGTTCGACGCTCCAAACGGACAACCGGGCCCTGGTCGGTACGATGCTTGACGCCGCGAACCAGGCTTGGGCCGACGCGTTGGGGCTGGACAAACCGATCGACGTGACGCTCGTGGTCAAGGATTTCGGCGATTCCACGACGCTCGGCGAAGCGCAGATCACGGCGATCGGCACCGACGGGTTGCCGTCCGCGGGGATCATCACGCTCGACGATGACGCCGCGGGGCTCGGCTGGTACTCGCAGATTGCCGAACCGGTGCATGGCGGGAAGTACGACCTGTACACGACGCTGCTGCACGAACTCGGTCACATTTACGGGATCAACGAAGCGTACGCCGCGTACAACGCCGTCAAATCGCAGTTCAACGGCGAACTTGGCACCAGCGGGCACGTCCTGGATTCCACCGACGTGATGTACGAAGGACTCAACACCGGCCAGCGGAAATACCTGTCGGACCTCGACGTGAACCTCGTCGAAACGATTTACGGCAAAGCCCGGGGCAACAGCGCCCTACACGGGTTCAGCACCGCCCCGTCGCGATTGGAAGCGCTTGGCGAAAGAATCGTAACGGAAATCCCGGCAGCCGATCTGCCCGTGGAAACGGTGATCACGACGTTCGCGGCCGACGCGGTGCTTGAAACGACGGCTCAAATCAGTATTCCCGTCGCGAAAGAATCGGTTCTCCCGACCGTTTTGAAAACGGAAGCGAACGCGAAAACGCTCGCCGAACTGAACACGATGGGACTCGACGTGTCGTTGCCGCAAGTGACGCCGAACTACTCGGCCGCCGCGAACGCCGACCTGATCGTCGGGGAATTGTGGGCCGATGACGCCGAAGAAGACGAATTCGACCTGACCGCGCCGGCGACGACGCAAGCCGCGAGCAGCGAACTGCTCGACCAGTTGATCGGCGAAATGTTCTAACGGTGATTACTGGAGCACAGGCATCCTGCGCCGTTAAACATTTCCTGGGACCGCAGGCATCTTGCCTGCACCTGGGTCTGTGGGCTTCCAGCCCGCAGAATGAAACGGTCGGATGCCCTGCAAACGGTGCCCGATCGCCCACTGGCAGGCTGGAAGCCTGCGGTCCCAGGTTTCGAAACGCTTAACGGCGTTGGATGCCAGCGCACCAACACGAAGTAAGCGGTGATCCGATCTCACGACCATTGTTCTTTGGTCATGAAAGTCGATCACCGCTTACTGCGTGCGCGGCTCTGATTCTTGTTTTATCTCTGCTGCGATTACTTCTTTGCGGTTTTCTTCACCGTTTTTTTCACAGTCTTTTTAGCGGCTTTTTTTACGACCTTTTTCACGGCTTTCTTGGCGGCCTTTTTCGCGGTTTTTCTCGACGCTTTCTTTTTGACGCCCCCTTTGGCGAGGCGTGCGGCCAACAGGTCGAGCGCTTTCTCGAACGTCAACTCTTCCACCGATGTGTCGCGTGGTACCGTCGCGTTCGTTTCGCCGTCGGTCACGTAGATGCCGAAACGGCCGTTGAGGACCTGGACCGGTTTTTCCGTAACCGGAGACGCGTCGAAGACCTTGAGCGGCTCCGTTTTCTTCGCCGTGGCACCCCGGGCGCCGCGGCCGTATTGCTTCGGTTTCGAAAGCAAATCGAGCGCCTGCTCCAACAAAACATCCAAAGGAGAAATTTCCGCCGGGAGCGAGCGGGTCTCTTTCCCACACTGGATGTACGGTCCGAACCGCCCGTTTTGCGCGATGATCTGGTCGCCGGTTTCCTCTTTGACGCCCAACGTTCTCGGAAGACTCAGCAGTTTCAACGCGGTGTCAAAATCGAGTGATTCCACTTCCATCCCTTTCAGGAGGGAAGCGTATTGCGGCTTTTCCTCGTCTTCGCTCGTTCCCCGTTGCACGTACGGTCCGAAGCGGCCGACTTTGATGAAGACCGGTTTGCCCGTTTCCGGACATACGCCGAGCGGCTGCTCCGCCTGCGACGTTTGGTTGAGGATTTCCACGGCTTTGTCGAGCGTCAATTCGTCCGGCGGCAAATCTTCCGGAACGCTTGCCCGCTTTTCGCCGTATTGCAGGAACGGTCCGAATTTACCGACCCGCACGTAAATCGATTCGTCAGAACCTTCCGGGCGACCGATTTCGACCTGATTGATTTCCTTCGCGTCGATCGTTTCGACTTTTTTCTCCAATTGTTCTTTCAAACCGGGATGCTCGCCGGTCGGCTCTTCGCCGAAATAAAAATGCCGCAAATAGTCGAGCGAACCGAGTTCTCCGCGGCTGATCGCGTCGAGCTGGTCTTCCATTTGCGCTGTGAACTCGTAATCGACCAACGCCGGGAGATGTTTTTCCAGGAGCTGGGAAACCGCGAACGCCGTCCAGGTCGGGACGAGCGCACCGCCTTTTTTGAAACCGTAATTCCGGTTGAGGATCGTTTCGATAATCGACGCGTAAGTACTCGGACGACCGATTCCCTTTTCTTCCAGCGCTTTGGTCAACGCCGCTTCCGTGAACCTCGCGGGCGGTTTGGTCGTATGCGATTTCGGTTCCAGTGCGTTGGTCCGGAGCGTTTCGCCGACGGTCAATCGCGGCAAAAGCACTTCCCGATCCGCAAGTTCCGCGTCCGGATCGTCCGAACCTTCGACATAAGCCCGAAGATAGCCGGGAAACTCGATCGTCTTGCCGGAAACCGTGAAAACCGCGTCGTCCAAGGCAATGTCAACGGAGGTCCGCTTGCCGACTGCGTCCTTCATTTGCGAAGCGACCGTTCGTTTCCAGATCAAATCGTACAGCCGGAATTCGTCGTACGACAGTTTTCCCTTGAGAAACTCGGGAACGGCGAACGAATTTCCGGCGGGGCGGATCGCTTCGTGAGCTTCCTGCGCGTTTTTGACTTTCGTGCTGTAGTATCGCGGAGCGTCGGGCAGAAATTCGTTGCCGTACTGCGACTGAACGAGATTCCGGGCCGCGCGGATCGCTTCCTTGGACAGGTTGGTCGAGTCGGTACGCATGTAAGTAATGTGTCCGTTTTCATACAGACTCTGCGCAAGACTCATCGTGGTTCGGGCGGTGAACCCGAACTTCCGGTTCGCTTCCTGTTGAAGCGTGCTGGTCGTAAACGGAGCGTAAGGCCGCGTCGTGTAAGGTTTTTCTTCGACCTTCGCGACTTTCGCCAGTCCGGGAAGGAGCCGTTCTTTCAATGCGTTCGCAGCCGACTCGTCCAAAAGTAGAAAATCGGACGGCTTGTGAAGCAAACCTGTGTTCGCATCGAAATCCTTGCCGTCGGGGATTTTTTTTCCGGCAACGGAAACGAGGGTCGTCGTGAGCGGTTTGCCTGTTTGCGGAGCGAAATAGCCGAGCAGATCCCAGTACGTCGCGGATCGGAACGCCATACGATCCTTTTCCCGCTGAACGATCATCCGAACGGCGACGCTTTGCACGCGGCCGGCGGAGAGTTTCGGGGCGACCTTGTACCACAAGAGCGGAGAAACTTCGTAACCGTAAAGCCGGTCGATGATTCGCCGGGTTTCCTGGGCGCGAACGAGGTCGTCGTCGATCTGACGCGGATTGGACAACGCCTGGTCGATCGCGGATTTCGTGATTTCATGAAAGACGAGCCGATGGACGGGAACCTTGGGCTTTAGCACTTCCAACAGATGCCAACTGATCGCTTCTCCTTCGCGGTCTTCGTCCGTCGCGAGATAAACGGCATCCGATTCTTTGAGGAGATCTTTTAATTTTTTAATTTGCTTTTTTTTATCGTCGGAAACGACGTAAATCGGTTCGAACTCGGAGTTGACGTTCACCCCCAATCTTGCCCAGCTTTCCTTTTTATACGCTTCCGGAATCTCCTTGGCCCCTTTGGGGAGATCGCGAACGTGCCCGATACTCGCTTCCACGGCAAAGGATTTTCCAAGAAATCCGCCGATTGTCCGGGCTTTTGCCGGAGATTCTACGATTACGAGCGAGCGTCCCTGATTTCGCGAAACTTTGTCAACCATTCTAGTAATGTATGAGAAAGAGATTTTGGGAAAAACCAATGGATTCCATTGAATGGAGTTTAATAACGATTATACGAGCCTTTGTCAATGGAAGTTGGGAGTTTTTTCGAAAGCGGGAAAGTGCTATAATGGACGAATTGGCCGCCGCTCCGCGAAATGTTGACATTTCGAATCCATCTCAAACCCAATGCCTTCCATGCTGAAAAAATTATTATTCCTTGGAATTCTTCTGCTTCCCGCTCAACTTTTTGCCGGGGAGGGGATGCAACACTCCGTCCAAGCCGATTGGGCCGCTCAAGAGCGACGGTTCGGTCGCGAGCCGGGAAGTCTCGAAGCGACTCGCGCCGCTTTGGATCGCACGGAAAAACTTCTCGGCGCCGCGGACGCGAAAATCGACGCTTTCCGCGAGAAAACCCGGGCGTTCGATTCGCTTTCCGCGTCGCAACGGATGGATCTCTACGAAACCGTAAGACTCTACGGTCGTGAAGTCGCGCTTTCCCACCCAACGGTTTCCGATCAACCGCTTCTGTTTCTCAAGCAGCGCCGGTTCGTTTGCCAAATGCTGCATGAATACGTCGGATATTATTACGACTACGGCGGGGTCAGCGGCGGCGGAATCTACGTTCTCGAAGAGCCGGGCAAGTCGCTGAAAACCCGTTGCCTCACGGAAAATCTCTTCCCGCAAGGGACGTTCAGTTCGCCGGCGCTTTCCTACGACGGAAAAACCGTCTATTTCGCGTTTTGCGAAGTTCGGGACCTGCCGCGACCGTTCGGGACGTTTAACAACTGGCATAAACTCCCCGATGCGAAGGATGTGCCCGCCGAATACAACTGGAAGTCGCCGAACCGGAGCGGATTTCACCTTTACGCGATCGACGTCGACGGAACGCATTTGCGGAAATTGACCGACGGGCCGTATGATGATTTCGATCCGTGTCCGCTGCCGGACGGTCGGATCGCGTTCATGTCGTCCCGTCGCGGCGGGTATTGCCGATGCAACAATCCGTTCGAGCCGCTCCCGACGTATACGCTCCACGCCATGGACGCGGACGGAAAAAATCTCCAAACGCTTTCCTGGCATGAAACGAACGAATGGAATCCGTCGGTCCTCAACGACGGGCGAATCGTTTACACCCGCTGGGATTACGTCGACCGGTCCGCGGCCCATTTTCACGGGCTCTGGGCAAGCAATCCGGACGGAACCTCTCCCGTGGTGCTGTTCGGAAACTACACGATGAATCTCAGCGCAGCGTATCAACCGAGGGCGGTTCCGAACTCGAACAAAATCGCGTTCATCGCGGGGGCGCATCACGCCTTGATCGGCGGTTCGCTCGTGCTGCTCGACCCGGGCAAGACGAAATACGATCCGGAAAGCGGCGAGGATTCGTTCGAATCCCTGGACCGATTGACGCCGGAAGTTTGTTTCCCGGAAACGTCGGAAGGTTGGCCCGACTCGTATTTCAGTTCGCCTTGGCCGCTGTCGGAAGACCGGTTTTTCGTCGCGTTCAGTTTTCATCCGCTCCCGGCGTTCGGGACCGGTTATCTCGACGATTCCAAGTCGGGACTTTACTATTACGACCGGTTCGGCAACATGGAATTATTGTACCGCGATCCGGAAATTTCGTCGGTCGCCCCGATTCCGCTGGCCCCGCGACCGATTCCGCCGGTGATACCGTCGGTGCTCGATCCGGAGCTTGCCGAAACGAACGAAGGGGAATTCCTGCTGACCGACGTGAACTGGAGTCATTTTCCGTTGCCGAAAGACCGCCCGGTGAAAACGCTCCGGATTTTCGAGGTGCTCCTGAAAACCGGTTCTCACACGGCGAACGTCCCGAAACTCGGATACGCCAACGCGGAAAGCGCCCGCAAATACCTCGGCGAAGTCCCGGTCGAAGCGGACGGGTCCGCGTTTTTCCGGGCTCCGGCGGAAACGCCGCTTTATTTCCAGGCGGTCGACGCCGAAGGGAAAGCGATCCAATCGATGCGTAGTATCACGTATTTGCAGAAAGGGGAGCGTCGCAGTTGCGTCGGGTGTCATGAACCGATCTCCACGACGCCGGACAGTGCGATCACGACGAAAACGGCGATGCTCCGCGAACCGTCCCGAATGACGCCGGGCCCGGACGGAAGCAATCCGATGAGTTTCCCGAAACTGGTTCAGCCGGTGTTGGACCGAAATTGCACGGAGTGTCATCCTTACACCGGCGAGAGTCAACACGGGTTTTCGGCGTCTTACAACCAACTGGAACCGTTCGTCCGTTTTTACGAGTGGGGGGAGCGAAGCATTTCGCAGATCACGACCCGCCCCGGCGAATGCGGCGCGGACGTGAGCCCACTGTCTGAAATCCTCAAAGACGCCGACCACAAGGACGTTTTCGCGAAAATGTCTGAAGAGGACAAACGCCGGATTTACCTCTGGCTCGATGCGAACGCGCCTTTTTATGGAAGTGCTGAATGATTGTTGATTTACACCATTAGCCAGATCGATCCAACGGCTCTGATGAACGATACCTCCCACTCCTCGACCGCTTCCACTGCTGAAAAATCCCATCGCTCCGCGCTGAAATGGTTTTTGATTTCCGTGTTGATGTTGATTCTGCTTGGAACGATTCCATTCGTTTGGGTCGCGATCCTTCCGGACGATTTTCCTGTGGCATTGCAGCTCCAATCCCGTGGATTCGGCGTCATCTACAATTGGCAAAACGACACCGTTTGGAAGCATCCGACTCATGTCTACGCCAACGACGAAAGTATAACAGCGGACGACTGTCGGTTGATTTGTCGACTACCACGTTTGTACGCTTTGCAGTTTATGCGTGGCGACATGTCCAACTTGAATCTGGACGAAATCGGAAATTGTCCGGAACTGCTTTTCTTTCAATTCCGTAAAGTAGACCGGTTTCCAAGTTGCGAAATCCGAAAGCTGGCTGCTTGTCCGAAGTTGGTGTCATTACAAATTTCCAGTACAGTCTTCAAAATCACCCGGGACGACATTGAGCCGCTTTCTGCTTGTCCGCTTGTGCAAGTCAATCTGGAATCCGCCGGACTTTCGGATGTCGACATGGACGTATTTACCGGGTTTGCAAAGCTTGTGCAACTCGGTTTGGAGGGGAATATCGGAATCACCGACGCCGCTTTTGAGCATTTTGCGAAGATTCCTTCCTTGAAAAGATTGGTTCTTCAGAAAACAAGCGTCACCAAAGAAGGAGTCGAGGAGTTTCAAAAGAAACGACCGGATGTTACATTTTTTTGGGAGTGACTGATCCTCGCGGAGTTGGTTTTTTTACCACAGATGGAAAACACCATGAAACATTTATCGATTATAATTTTCGTTGTTCTCTCGGCGACTTCGCTATTTGCCGAGGAGATCACCTGTGTTCCGGCTCCTCCGGGGGACGTAACGACGCCGCTTTACATCGGCAACCGGGCTCCGCTGGCGGCGTCGCCGTTTGTGAAGCTCCCCGTCGGGGCGATCAAGGCCGAAGGATGGATCGGAAGATACCTCGAACTTCAACGCGACGGACTGACCGGACAGCTCGGCGAAATCAGCCAATGGCTCGAAAAGAAAGACAACGCCTGGCTCATCGACGGCGGGAAATACGGTTGGGAGGAAGTTCCCTACTGGCTCAAAGGGTACGGAAATCTCGCGTATCTGCTCGACGATCCGAAAATGATCGCCGAAACGAAAATCTGGATCGACGCGATTTTCAAGTCGCAACGGGAAGACGGTTTCTTCGGCCCCGGCAATCCCGATGCGGAAAAAGGAATGGACCTTTGGCCGAACATGCTCGTGCTGTTCATCATGCAATCGTACTTCGAGTATTGCGACTTGAAAGACGACCGCGCTGAACAGGCTCGTGTGCTTTCTTTCATGTCGCGGTATTTTCTTTTCATCGAAAAGTATCCGGACCAAAAATTCCTGAAAACGTACTGGGAAAACAGTCGCGGCGGCGATTTGCTGTACAGTTGCTTTTGGCTTTACAATCACACCGGCGACAAGTTTCTGCTCGACGTCGCGGAAAAGATTCACCGTAACACCGCGAACTGGATGCAGGAATCGACGCTCCCGAATTGGCATAACGTGAACATCGCCCAGTGTTTTCGGGAACCGGCGACCTGGTGGATGTATTCGCGGCAGGACTGGCACAAGCAAGCGACGTACAACAATTTCTGGTTGATTCGCGCCTGTTTCGGGCAGGTTCCCGGCGGCATGTGGGGCGGGGACGAAAATTCCCGAATGGGGTACATCGATCCGCGGCAAGGGGTCGAAACGTGCGGCATGGTCGAGCAGATGTCCAGCGACATGATGCTCGTGCGAATGACCGGCGATCCGAGTTGGGCGGACAACTGCGAAGACGTCGCGTTCAACACGTACCCGGCGGCGTTCATGCCCGACTTCAAAGCGCTGCGGTACATCACGTGCCCGAATCAGGTGATTTCCGACAGCAAGAATCACAGCCCGGGAATCGACAATCGCGGCCCGTTCATGGCGATGAACCCGTTCAGTTGCCGCTGTTGCCAACACAACCACGCGCACGGCTGGCCGTATTACGCCGAAAATCTCTGGCTCGCGACCGCCGACCGGGGACTGTGCGCGATTCTGTACAATGCCTGTACCGTCAAAGCGAAAGTCGCCGACGGAACGGAAGTTACAATCAAAGAGGAGACGAATTATCCGTTCGAGGAGGAAATTCGGTTCGTTATTCAAACACGAAAGGACGTGAAGTTTCCGCTCTATCTCCGGGTGCCGAAATGGTGTCAATCGATGAAAGTCAGAATCAAAGAAAAAGGGCAGAATATCCCGACGGACGGCGACGATTATGAATACTTCCCGCAGCCGGTGAGTTATGTCAAGATCGACCGAGTTTGGAAAAACGCCGACGTCGTGAAAATCGAATTGCCGATGGAGACGAAATCGAAGGTCTGGCAACAGAATAAAAACTGTGTCAGTATTTATTACGGCCCGCTCGCGTTCTCGCTGAAGATTAAGGAGAAATACGTTCCGATCGACAGTACGAAAACCGCGGTCTGGGACGCGCACTGGCAGGAATCCGCCGATCCGTCGAAATGGCCGTCTTACGAAATTCATCCGGATTCGGCTTGGAATTATGGGCTTGACGGCGATGATGTTTCCCATCTCAACGTACATTTTTATGGCGCCGGCACGTTCGATGGTCCTTCGGTTTCGTATAAACCCTGGCCGAAGGACAACTATCCGTGGACGCCGGAAAGCGTTCCGTTTTCGATCAAGCTTCAGGGGAAGAAGATTCCCGGTTGGCAGATCGATCAATACGGCCTATGCGCCCCGGTCCCGCAAAGTCCGGTGAAGTCGGAAGAGCCGCTCGAAGAGATCGAACTGATCCCCATGGGCGCGGCCCGGCTGCGAATTTCCGCGTTTCCGACGGTGGAATAGTGGGGCATCCGGCTCTGATTCGAACGGCAACATTGCCCCGGCAGAACGCGGGGCCTCTACCTCCGCTACAATCAAAAAAAGCTGCGCTGCCGGACCTGGTGCGCGGTTTTTTTCTCTAACTTTGTTTGACCGCGCGGAGAAACCGAACTAGACTTGCGAAGTAGGAATCAATTCGACGGGAGATTTCGACTCAAGACGTTTCCCGCAATTCCGGATTGTTCCGGCCAAACATTCTATCCGATTTCCGAATATGAATCATTCAGAAAGACTTCAAGCGATCCTTCCGCCGAATCCGGAAGCGTTTATCGTCGACGATTCCGTCCCGACTCGGCGTATCTTTCGGACGATTCTCCAGGAACTCGGCTTCACGGTTCACGAAGCCGTCAACGGCAAAGACGCTCTGGAAAAACTTCGGGAGAAAATTCAAAGCTGTATCATTATTTTCTCCGACATCAGCATGCCGCAAATGGACGGGTTCGAATTTTGCCATAAACTCCAAATGGAGCCGTGGTTCGACCGAACGCCGTTCGTGCTCGTTTCGACCGAAAGCGACGCACGGAACGTGATCAAAGGTTTGAAACTCGGAGCGGACGATTTTCTCCCGAAACCGTTCGACAAGGAAATCGTCGCACACGTCATAGAAAGGGTTCTGCAACATGGCTGATCCGGGTCTTTCCAGCGCCCGATCCGTCGACAAAATGGTCGTGCGGATCGAACATCTCGACAAATTGCTGAACCTCGCCGGGGAAGTGATCATCACCAGTTCGACGCTGCACGAATTGCAGCGGACGATGGTCGATGCGGTCACGTATCATAAACCGCTGGACGATTCGAATCTGCAAACGATCAAATCGGCGAACGAAACGTCGCGCCGTATCAGCCAGGATCTGCACGACCTGGTTATGGCGATCCGCATGGTCGAAATCGGCGAAACATTCCGTATGTTCCGTCGCCCGATTCGCGACTTGGCCCGGAACCTGAAAAAAGAGATCGACCTGAAACTCGAAGGGGAAAAAGTCCTTATCGACAAAGCGCTCGCCGAACGGCTCGTCGAGCCGCTGCTGCACCTGCTCCGCAACGCCGCCGACCACGGCTTGGAGTCGCCGATCGAACGAATTCGGGACGGAAAACCGGAAAAGGGGACGATTATCCTTCGCGCAATCGAGCACGAAAACGAAACGGAAATCCTCGTGATCGACGACGGGCGCGGAATCGACGAGAAAAAAGTGTTCGAAAAAGCGGCCGCGCTCGGCCTGTTCAAGCCGGGCGAAACGCCGGATTTGCTCAATGTGATCTGTTCGTCCGGCTTCTCGACCCGGGAAAAAGCGACCGACACGTCCGGCCGCGGCGTCGGCATGGATTTGGTCCGAACGATGGTCCGCGAGTTCGGCGGCGAAATGTCGATCACGAACGTGCCGAAGGCCGGTTTCACGTTCCGGATGCTCATTCCGAAACTCAAAGCGGTCAACATCATCGACGCGTTGATCGTTCGCGGCGGCTCGACGCTGTTCGCCTTTTCGATCGATAAAGTCTTGTCGCTGCAAGGATTTCGACAGGATCAGATTCATTCGACCATGGACCGCGAACCGTTCGTCAAATACATGGACGAGCCGATCCCGTTGTTCGACATTGGAACGCTTTTCGGACAGATGCCGGTTTGGCAACGGGATTCGGAAGTCGTTCCCATCGCCGTTCTCGAAGGGGGCGGAAAACAAGTCGCGATCGTGGTGAGCGAATTTCTCGCGCCGCAAAAGCTGGTGAACGTCCCGCTCAATACCGACATGTTCGGCGTCAGCGCCCAAGGAATCGCGGGAACCTGCATCATTAGTGAAGGCCGGATCGGTTTGACCGTCGACGTCGACATTTTGCTCGCCCGTGCCGTCGGCGATTCGTTGGAGAATGTCGCGGCGGCGGAAGTCGATACCTCGTTCGGCAGCGCGTCGACGAAAAAGCCGGAAGCGTCCCAATATCAACCGACCGAAGTCGCCGGACAGGTCGTGATGTCCCACTCGCAAGAGGAACTCGTCCAAAAAGCGAAGTTGACCATGAAGCGGGACGAAATCGCCGATAAACTCGAAAGCGGCCAGAAAGAATTGTCCGAAGGGGACGCAAGCGATCTGCTCGATGAACTTTCCCGGGGATTGATCGAGCTTCAGGATAATCTCTTGACGCTCGAAAACGAAGCGACGAACCCGGAATTGATGAAGGAATGTTTTCGACGGCTCCACGCGGCCAAAGGGAACTTCACGATGCTCGGGGCGACGAATTCCGCCGATTTGGCGCACGGTATGGAAACGCTGCTCGATTTCCTCCGCAAAGACCGGCTCGCCATGTCGCAGGAGCTGATGGACATTCTGCTCGACGGAATCGCGGACTTGAACAAGGCGACGAAACTCTTGCCCAAGACGTTTCCCCCGGCGAACCCGAACGTCCTGCACCGGATCGACGGTATCATCCGTTCGCTCATGGAGCACGAAGTGGTCACCGACCCGGAAAAACTGCTCGGAACCGCGTTTACCTTGACACCGAATACGGAGTTGCAACTGCTCGGCGCACTCAAGCAAGGCGCGTACACTTATGAAACGTTTTTCCGTTTCGCTCCCAGCCGGCAGGCGGATTACCTCGTCGCGTACCTGACGCTTCGCAAACTCTGCTTTTTAGGGACGATCGTTTCGACCTTGCCGTCGGTCGGGGATATTGAAAAAGGAAACTGCGGTCCGGCGATCAAAGTCCTTTGGGCCTCCCAGAAAAAAGAAGCGGACCTGAAAAAATCGATCGACGAATGGGGACCGCTCTTTAACATCGTCGAACACCAGACGATTCCGACGACCGTATTTCGTTACGATTCCGAAGCGGACGTGTAACCGGCCCGGTCGAGCATTTCGGCGAGCAGTTCCATCGGAAGCCCGACGACGTTCGATTCGCTGCCGCTTTCGATGCGGAGCCAGTCGTTGCGATCTTGGTATCCGAACCCGCCCGCCTTGCCAACCCAAAGATTGGTGTCAAGATACCGTTCGATTTCCTCGTCGGAAATATTCCGTAGGAATAATGTCGTCGAATCGTCTCGAAGATCGACGATATCGTCCGGCCGGGTCCACAGACAAATTCCGGTGATCACGAAATGCCGCGTTCCCCGGAGCTGCTCCAGCATACGTCGGGCGTCTTCCCGGTCGACGGGTTTGCCGAGAATTTCCTCGCGACTCAGGACGATGGTGTCACATCCGATTATCAGTCCCGCGGCGATTTTTCCGGCGACGTTTTCCGCCTTTTGTCGGGCCAATCGTCGCACGTATTCGACCGGCGTTTCACCGTCGCGACGTTGATCCTCGGCACTGTCGTCGGCGGGAATCACCTCGAAACAATACCCGGCGTCTTTCAAAAGATCGCGCCGCCGGGGGGACTGACTGGCTAAAACGAGTCGCATTCTACGCCGTTACAATTTTTGGAATGTGGAGGCCTCGCCCGTCCCTGGTAGCGAAACCGATGAAAGCCCAATCGCCAAAGCCATTCCCCATCTGGAAGATTAGAGAAAAGAGCCAGACAGTCGTTTTCACGACATGGCAATCAAACGCGTCTGATGATAATCGTCCAGTAATTCATCGTTCGTCTCACGAGCGAACGAATGAGCGGAGATTCGCGACAAAACATGACAAGGGCAATGGCAGAAGCGATCAAAAACCAATACACATAACGATTGACTTCGGCGGTCAGAAAGATCAAGTAGGGAGCGAGATACAATATCGCGGAAGTCCCCAGCATGACTCGTGGAAATGTGGTACTGTTGACCAGGTGAATAGGGTGGCAAAGGGGGACGATGAGCGTCAATGAAAGAAGGATCAACAGAATCCACGTATTGATGCCCAGAAAACGAAAACCGGAGCCAATGCAAAAATAGTAAAATGTTTTCAAACGCAACTTAATGTAAGCGCCCGGGTGCTTTGTGATACTTTGAATCCATGCGGAGCGTAATTTCGTATAATCTTCTTTGCTGGAATTTTGAAGATCCTCTTGATAGATTCTGGCCAACAAAATAGGAGAATCCGATTTTTTACCCAATCCCTGATATTCCACGGTTTCCTCGATATCTGGACGAGGATTGGCTCCTGGGAACAAAAGAATATTATGTAAGAGTCTAAATTTCTTTTGTAAATGCCGATTAAGTTCGCTCATTGCTGAAACGACATAAGTGCTTTCACGATAATACTTGTCGAACAGCTCCTTGTCGATTTGCGTAAAATCATTTCCAAAAGAATTCGGAGGGGGGACATAATCTCCTGTCAAATGATTCAAGAGGAAAATATCGGCGTAGAATCTTTCCTGCATGGGGTACAATCGCACGCTCTTGAGAACACCATAGTTGATGAAATGAATTCCCCCGAGAATTCCGGCCCACACTATCACACCGAGCAATCCGATTTTTAAGACTGTTTTCTTCTCGAACAAAAGCCAAGTATACCACACGACAAGTGGAAAAAGAGAAAATATCGCGTTATGGCGGAGCGATGTTCCGTAAATGAGTAACACAAGGATTATAACTCCGAACACGAATCGACGACGTTTCGAATCCGGCCAATTGAGAAGCATCCCAACGGAAAGCATGTATGCTCCGAGCATCCCGATATCTTTGGAAAAACTTGCGGTCCAGGGAATCAAGTCGGAGCAAAAAAACACGAAAAAGATCGCCAATGGAACAAATGTCAGCAATCGCGGTTTTCCCTCCAGTTTTTTCCAAAAAGGGTTGGTGGTGGCGATAACACCTGCAACACCGGTCCAAAAAAGTAACGCGTACAGTGTGAACAGTACTCCGGTTCCTGAATAACTCGTTTGAAAAAGCGCATTGAATATTCTGTTCGCCCAACGGAGCGAAGCGGCCATCACCGGCGGATGCCAATCACCGTAGAGCCCGGAAACCGCTTGAGCATGTTGTACGGAAGCATCCCAAGACCAATCGCCGGGAAAGTAAAGAATGAGCGTCGCCAAGAAACCGGATAGGCCAATTCCCCACGGCACCCACGTCAACGAAATCCGGCACGGCGAAATCAAGAACAACAAAAAGTTTCGATACGCGTTTTTCAACATGGGGAGTTTTCTGAAACAGTTTTAGCCGTAAAGAACCAGAAATGGCACAACGCGAAATTCACGAACATCCCCGCCAGGGAGCCGCAGGCGACGGCCAGCAAAAGTGCAAAGGCCGTCGGAGGTGACGGAAAAACGAAACGTAAAAGCAAAGCGTAAGCCGCGTAATTACACACAAGGCCGAACAACATCAATCCCGTGTAAACGAGAAATCCGTGAACCCCGGAATATTTCGCCTTTTGCTCCCGGAACGTCAGTTTTGAGTTCAACAAACACGTCGTCGCAACCGCGGCCATGAACGAAAAAAATCTCGCCAGATACGGCGAACCGCCGAATCCGGAAACGATCAATAGCACGACGGCGTAATCGACGAGAAAACCGCAAACGCCGACAAATGCGAAACAGGCGATTTTCCGTGTCATGATTTCGCGATCTCAGTGGAGACGGCTTTTTGAGCCAGATACGCTAATCGCTTGGCTTCGACCCGGCCCCGGGTGACGACGTGAAGCAGCCAACCGAATCCGAGAACCATCGCGGCGAGCAGCATCGTGCCCACGCAGAGAATTGCCGTCGGAAAACGCGGAACCAGCCCGGTCTGAACCCACGTGATGAAAAGCGGAATCGCCAATAAAACGGAAATCACGGCAAGAATCGCGGAAATGACACCAAACAACAATCTCGGTCGCTCGGAAGCCATGAGTCCGAATATCGTAAACAAAATCCGAAATCCGTCCCGGTACGTGTTCAACTTGCTCGGCGCTTCTTCGGGACGAACGCCGTAGTGCGTTGGGACTTCGGCAACGGGCAACCGCAGTTGGAGCGTATGAACCGACATTTCCGTTTCGATCTCGAATCCGCTGGCAATGATCGGAAACGACTTCACGTAACGCCGGGACATGATCCGATATCCGGAGAGAATGTCCGTGAAACCGAAGCCGAACAAATTTTTGACCATGCTCGTCAGAAAATAATTCCCGAATTTGTGACCGTGCCGATAAGCAGCCGACTCGGTTTCCACGCGACTTCCGACGACCATGTCGAGATTCTCGTCGATCAGCTTTCGGATCAAATCCGGTGCTGCGGAAGCGTCATAGGTTCCGTCCCCGTCGGCCATGACATAGACGTCCGCTTCAATGTCGGAAAACATGCGGCGGACGACGTTTCCCTTGCCTTGGTAGGTTTCCAGGCGGACGATTGCACCGGCTTCCCGGGCGACCTGCGAGGTTTTGTCCTTGGAATTATTGTCGTAAACATAGATAACCGCTTCGGGAAGTGATTGGCGGAAAGCGGCAACGACCCCCGCAATGCAAGGTTCTTCGTTATAGCAAGGGAGAAGAACGGCGATTTTTTTGTCGCTCGGCAGAGATACACTTTGCGGTTGCGTCATATTAATGGGCCTCCGAAGCAATCGACCTACGATCAATTGTCAAATTAGTAAAAACTGGAAAGAAAAGACGGACGGAATCTTCACGCAAAAAATTCGCAATCCGTAATATCGTTGCAAGTAAAGGTTTTGTCAATACGGTGTTTTACAACCGCATTTTCTTTTTTGGCTTATTGCTTGTCTTTCCAGCTTCAGTAAAAATTTCCCTCACAAACGCAGGGCAGCCCTCGCCGCTAATGAGAACCTTGGTCCCACTGGCGAATCTTTTCCTGCCAACGTTTCGTGTCTTCCGGGGAAAGGTTCGGCTCGTAATCCTGGTTTTCGAGCAGTTTTTCCCAGCTCGGCGTCGGGACTTCGATTCCGTTTTCGGGAACTTCCGCCCCGGCCGTCCAAGCGATCGCGTTGAGAACGAACTTCCGGATGGTCGGGTTGCCCCAGTTCCAATGCCAATGTCCGCCGGTGAAGCCGAGCCCGCGGCCGCCGTCGGCCCGTTCGGTACACCAGGCGAGGTGTTCGAGTTTCCCTTTCTCACTGCGAACCGTTGCGTTGCCGAAATGGGAACTGTCTTCTCCCATGCGGACGGCATCAGGCGGAACGCAGCTCAAAAGTGGCGTCACCCCTTCCATCCCAGGCCGGAAACGAATGTTGAAATACCACTCTTCCTCCAGCGAAAACGGCTTGATGCCACGCGTGACCGGATGCGTCGGGATTGTCTTGAATTCCGCGTTGAACCATTGCGTCGTCGTGAAAAACGCTTCGTAATACCCGCCGATCGCGTCGAGAAAAAAGTCGCCCGGCTCTCCCTTGGGCACTTCGACAGCAAAATGGTACATCACGACGCCACCCCCTTTGGCGACATGCTTTTTCAACTGCTCCAAATGCGGAATCGCGATATGTCCGCCGCCGCCGTCGCAATACACGACCACGCAATCCGCGCCGTCCAACGCGTTCGGATCGTCCGGCCAACCGTTAATGTACACCTTGCTTTGCGTGTCGGTGGTGTACGTGTCGAGCCATTCCGCGAGCAGCTTGAACGACGCCGTGTGCGTGTGCATTCCGTACCCGTGACTCTTGGGACCGCCGATGAACACGATCTGCTTCTTTTTCGCGCTCTTGTCGCTCACTTTGCCGTTGACGAGGATTTGCGTTTCGGTTCCTTTCGGGGCGTCAACGATCGGCGTATTGCCGTCGAACCGGATCGGGTACGGAGCGACGACCCGGGTTTTACCGTCCGGGGAAATCTGTACGTCCAGCGACGACAGTTCGCCGTCGGCCCGGCGACGCAATCGTTCCAGGACGACCGGGTTAATATCGTACGGATTCGGGTTTTGCGTTTTGAGCGTCCACGAATCGGGGAGCAGTCCGATCGACGGGCCCTTTTCGTACTGCATCTGTTCCCCGGCGATCAGGATGCCGTCGGCGATTTTCTTCCAGTCGAGCGTTTGGTCGTGTGGTGCCAACAGGTACAGCGCTTCGGCGTAATCGAGACCGCACCATTGGACCGGGAGTCCGATCCAATTCGGCGCACTCCAATTCGTCGCGCCCAAAACCGGCGTCGTCGCATATTTCATTACCGGATGCTCTTTCCCCGCGAGCGGCGTTTCCCATTGATAAACGAACGGCAACCCGCTGATCGCCCAACGTCGGGCTTGTTTCAAATACTCTTCCTTTCCGGTCGCTTCGAAAGCCCGGACGTTCGCCAAACAGCACCAACCGCTCCCCATGATATCAGGCGTGTGCAGCGAAAGCTCCCAGGTCTGCGCGCCCCGGGGAACGCGGAACGTGTTGAAATAATCGGTTCCCTTCAGCGCTGCGGCCAGCGAATCGGTATTGCCCGTGTACAGATAATGGTCGAACAAATTCACGACGAGATTGCCGCAAAAGCCCGAGGCGGTATCCTCCCAATGGCCTTTGAGATATTTGCCTTGATATCGGAACGAACCGTCTTCTTTCTGCTGTTTTCGTACCTTTTCCGCTTGGGCGTCGAGTTGATTGAGCCAATCCTGGGCCTGTCCGGTCAGAAAATAAACGCACGGATTTTCCAGGTGCGCACCGCCCCGGGCGTATTGCCGGCTTCCTGCGGGAATAGCGCCGGTCAGTTGCCAAATCGTCGAAACGCAGTCGGCGCTGTTGCTGCGATGAAACGGTTGACCGCCGCCGGGCAAAATCGCGTGAGCCCACTTGCCGTCCTGTTTCAGTTCGGAATCCTCGAGCCCGGCGAGGTTCAGCTTTTTCTGGGCGTCTTTCGATCGTGGTACCGTGGGGAGATTCGGGACGCCGCGTTTGTTCACGGCCCAAAGGACGGCGTCTTCAATGGTTTCGCCGGAGCGCGGAGTACCGGCCAAATAGGCGGGACCGATGCGCAAGACCCCTTTGGTTTTCGAACCGTAAATCCCCATACGATTTTGCAGCATGTCCCCCGGTTGTTTGCCTTCGAGGAAATCGGGGGTCGCGAATTGGACCCGCGTATTGAGCGGATCGTCCCAAAGCAGGCCGAACGAGCATTTATCGGTGATGATCCCCATAAACGGCATCGTCATTTTCAACGGATCCGGCGAAAACCGCACATGCTCCGCCGTTTCGATATCCGCCGTCGAGGAGGAGTGTTCGCCCTTTTCGAGATACTCGACGCCGCTGAGCACCGCTTCTTCCATGACGCCAAGCGGACGGAACACGGGGCCGACGATGTTTTTCTCGCCGCGAAACTCGAACCGGAGCTCGTTTCCTTCGAGTGTGAACGTGACACCGCCGACATTCCTCCCGAACCCGTACTTCACGGAGTTGCCGTCGGCGCGTCCCGGCGAAGGATTTCGTCCCGGTATCTCGAACAGCGGCATCACGATTCCAACCGGTTGGCCGTCTTGGAGAATTTTGGCGCCCGAGCCGTTTTTGGCAAAAAGCACTTCCAGGTTTTTGTTGCCGATTTTTACCCAATCGGTTTCAAGGTTTTCGTGAAACGCATAAACGACAGGATTCAACGGTTTTTCGGCACCCTTGAGATAAACATTGAACTGCAACGATTCAAAAGGCTCTTTTCGCGGGAATTCCTGCTTGACCTTGAGCGTGCCTTTGGCTTGGATCGGCTGATTATTCAAGCCGGCACCGGTCACTTCGACCTGCTTTTCCGAATGGTTCGTGATTTCAATCTCCGCGAAATCGTTGTTCGACACCATATTCGTGATCTCGATCGGCGAGCGTTCGATTCGGGTGATTTCGAGTTTGGAAATCACGGCGATACCCTTGTTGCCGCCCGGATCGATCCGAACTTTTCGCAACTTGCCGTCGAGGAGCGCTTTGCCCGTATAGGTGTGGAACTTGCCGTCTTCGGTCACGTCGAATCGGACGGAGCGGCCTTCGTCGAAGCCGTCGAGAGCGTCTTCGCTCCAGAAAATCTGTCCGGTCGTACCGCAGTCGCGTTTCATCGTCAGCGAGAATTCGACCATTTCCGTGATCGGTTTATCGTCTTTGGCGGCAAGCGGTTGCGTCCAAAAATAGGGATCACCTCCCGTCGATACGATTTTCAGTCCTTCCGGCGTCGGTGTGATCTCACACAGGTTTTGCCCTTCGACAGTCAGCGAACGGGATTGGTCGAGCGGTTGGGAGTAGGCGAGTTGACGCCCGATCTCCTCCCGTTGGTACGGGTTGATCCACTGATACGCCGGATACTGCGCCCAGCACGGCGTCACGGCCAAAAGGAGAACGGCAATACATAAAAAAAGTTTGTTTTTCATCATGGAGAGTTTATTGGTTGGGGTTGTTGAAAGCGTAAAAGAGACGGACACGATTTACTGCCGTACAAAACGTACCGTTTGACCCGGTTTCGTTTTCCATGACAGGGCGGCGGCTTTATCGAACGTGAGCGTTTGTTCGCCGTCGGTCCAAGTTCCTTCGGGAAGCCGGAGTTTGATTTCCCGCTCTCGGCCTTCGGTCGTCAGTTCGATGGTGTCATGCGTCAACCGGATCGCGATTTTCTGGTCTTGCCAAAGGATCCGGTCGATGGAAAACGATTCCCATTTTTGCGGCAATTTCGGTTCGATCGTGAAACCGTCCTTCTTCGGCTCGAACCCGGCGAAACCGAACAGCATCACTTGCGGATACATCACGCTTTCGAAAAATTCCTTATCCAGCCCGAGTCCGCCGGGAATGTTGGCCCCCTGCATTGTTCCCCGTTTCTTTTCCGGGGCGTAGTAATTTCTGTACCCGCCTTCGGCCTGCACTTCGCGGAACCACTTCGCGTTCTCTTCGAGGTACTTCAAAGCCTTGTCCGGCCCGATCACGCGGACTTTCGCCATCATGTCGTGGAACCCGAATCCGAGCACCGCGCCGCCGTCCTGGACCTGGTCGCCGAACGGAATGGTCTCCGCAGCGGACCAGCCCCAGAAGTAGTAATCGAGATTCCGTTTCGTCGTCGAACGCGGACCGAACCGCCAACGGTAAATGTCCGCTCCCTGCGAGGTGTCACCTTCGACGATCCGCTGCCCGGTCAGCCAGCTTTCGATCGACTTTGCCTGTTCGTCGTTCGCATAGCCGTAATAAATCGCTTCATTGTTGACGAACGTGAAACCGAAATCATACCGGTTTCCATCAACGTCGATCGCGGCGACGAAACGACCGGTTTCCTCGTTCCAAAATTGACCGTTGGCGTCCTTCATCTTTCCGGCCAGCGTTCGCAACCATTGCGGATCGCGGTAGTCGGCGAATTTCGAAACCGATTTCGGCACCTCCCAGTCCGAACGAGCGGAGATCGCTTCTTCGAGTGCGGCCATTCTCAAAATCGCGTCGTAATGGTAGATCGTCGCGAGACATTCCCGACCGCCGAACGGGAGGATGTCCCAGTAATTGCCGCCGATCCCGAATCCGACGTGTCCATACCGGTTTCCCTTGGCGTCACGTCCGAACGCGGGGCGACCGTCGTGTCCGACCCACGGAACGCGAACGCAGGAATACTTGACGATCTCGAATTCGTTGATCGCGTAATCCAAAGCGTGCCGCATCCGTTGGATGTTTTTCCGGAGAAAATCGACGTCGCCGGTCCAGTTGAAATAATCGCAACAGCCGCGAAGAAACATCGGTTGATTGACGACGTGTCGGCTGTCGAACGTCGCGATCCAAGAGCGGAGATTGACGGTCCGGTTTTCACCCGAGCCGGTGTTTTCAAAAACGATCCGTAATCCGGTGATCGTCCCTTTCCATTGCGGATGTTTGTGTGCGAAAATATGCGTGTAAATCTGCTCGCCGTTTTTCGGGAGCGGGACCGGAATTTCCTTGTCGGCGGAGAATTCCGGCTCGTCGCTCGTCGTCCAGCGGAGCACCGCTTTCGCTCCGGGATCGAGTCCTTCGACGCCCCAATCGAATCGGATCAACGGGATGATCGCGGAATTGAACGAACAAGGCGGCGGCGTCAAAACGGCGTCGGAACCGGTGAATTGCAGCTTCAATCCAGACGGTTCGTCGATTCCGAGTTCTTTCAATCCGTCGAGCGTGAAGCCGTCGGTGTTCTTGAGGAACGTAACACCATAGACTTCGTCGTAAAACGCGCTGTGGATACGGCTGAAAACCCAGCCGGCTCCCCCCTGCGAATGGAGCGGAAACGGCCAACCGTCGGCGTGCCCGAACCCGGGATGCTGGTGTGTCGAAACGTACCCGTCTTCGTCGATTTTCCGGCCGAGCAGGGCGGTCTTCCATTGGTCGCGAAACGCCTGTTCCGAAGACGTGTCCGGCCAGAGCGACGGCGTCAAAAGCCAGGCGTCCCAAAACGTCGATTTCGGTCCAGCCCCGGCGTAATGGTGCCAAAACAGGGCTCGCATCGTATCGCCGACGTCGTCCGTTTGACCGTTGGCGTCAACGACTTGGAAACGCGGAAAATCGTCCGGAATTGTCGGCGTTTCCGCGCGAAGTCCGGTGGAAAACAGGAAAACCGGCACAAAGAGCAACCACAAGGAAGGATGATATTTCATGGTGTCATGGGTTAAGGGGGTGGAAAACCGTCGCGGTAGAGGTGTGCAAAACTACTCTGTTTCACTGTTCAAAATTTTCGCGAGTACCTCGACATATTTGACCAATCGCGGGCCGGGAATGGACATGTAATCTTCGGTCAACACGTAAATCCGTTTATTGCGGACCGCGTCGACGGCGTCTCCGAGGACGTTCCAGTCGGCGATTCCGTGCGTCGTATCGCTTGCCGTGGGGATCGTACATAGATCGATAATCACTTCCGGATTCATTCGCAGAATTTCTTCGACGCTCACGACCGGAACCGGCAAGGTTGCGTTTCCCGCAACGTTGACGCCGCCGGCGATTTCCAGCGTCCGCTGGTAAAACGGATTCTTCCCGGCAATGTACAGCGAAAGAAGTTGTCCGGTTCCCCGCTCACGATCGACGCATATCAGCGCGCGCACCGGCTTTTTCCGTTTCGATTTTTCTTCAATCCGGGCAAGCCGGTCGAGCAGTTCCGCTCGCCGTTTTTCCGCTCGCTCAAGAACCACCGGGCCGAACTCACGTCCGATCGTCAAGAAGGAATCGAAGACGCCGTCGATCGTGTTATGGTTGACGGTCAACACATCGATTCCGAACGAACGAAGCTTTTCGCACGATTGAACGTTTTCTTCCAACTCGATCACCAGGTCAGGTTCGAGTCGCAGAATCGCTTCGTCGTCCCGGTCGATCAGGCCGCCGATTTTCGGTATCTTTTCGACCTCCGGCGGATACTTACTGAAACTGCAAACACCGACGATCCGATCACCGACGCCCAACTCGAACAGAATCTCCGCCGAACTCGGCGTCGTCGCAACCACCCGTTGCGGAATCTCCGATTTTCGTTGCGGTGTGTGAGGAGACTGTTGGCAACCGCTGACGAAAAACAGGAAGAAAATGAGAAATGAGAAAGGGGAAATGAGATTCCTGACTCCTGATTCCTGTCTCCTGACGCCGTTAAGCGTTTCGAAACCTGGGACCGCAGGCTTCCAGCCTGCCAGTTGGCGGTCGGGCACCGTTCGCATGGCATCGGACCGGGCTGGAAGCCCGCTGACCCAGATGCAGGCAAGATGCCTGCGGTCCCAGGAAATGCTTACCGGCGCAGCCAGACTCCTGACTCCTTTTCCACGCTTCCCGCTCTGTGATTTTTTCTGTCCTCTGCCCTCTGTCATCTGTCCTCTACTTATAGTATTCCCTCACCCGCATAATCGATTCGAACCCGCCGCGGGCGAGGCAGTCTTCCAAGCACTGCATCGCGGGGTGGTCCGGGGTGAGGAGTTCGTATTTTCGTTTCACCGAGCCGATCACATGATCCAGGCCCAACGGAATCGCTTTAGTCAAAAACGCGCTTTCGAGCGGCCCTTTGGTCGGGGAGCCGTCAGCCCGTTTCGGCGGAAGCATCACGGTGAAGTTGCTCAAACCGACCGAAGCGTGGACGCCGCGAAAATCCGGATCGTTTTGGATCATCTCCAAAGCGGTCAAAAGCCGTTTGACGTTGCCTTCGGAGTCGGTCCCGATCGGCGCGATCCCGGGATCGAAAATACATTCGTCGTTTGTGATACCGTACTTTCGCGCTTCGGCAATCAGGAATTTCGCCGCCGCGAACGTTTCTTCGGCGGTACGACACGCACCCCCCTGGTGTTCGGAAATCAGCAAGATCGGGCGGAACGGAACGATTTTGTACAGATCGAACATTTCCATCCGGAGCGGTGAAATCGAGTTGAGGATCGGCTTGCCGCGCGTCGGGTCGCACGCTTTGAGTCCCGCTTCCGCCAAAGCCGGATCCGGCGTATCGACGGAAATCGGCACGGCCGTCACGGCATGAACTTCGCCGACGAGCATTTTCATGAAATCCGCCGTTCGCGGTCCGACGTTGACGTCAATGAACGCGGCTCCGCCTTCTTCCTGGGAGCGGGCCAGCTCCTTGAGCCCGGCAATGTCTTCCGCTTCGAACAGTTTGTGGGTCGAAGGAACCGAATCGTTGATCGACTCGCCGATAATTTTCAGTTGCATGATTTCGCTCACAGGGTTTGGAGTTAATGGTCGATTCACCATGGGGATGATATATGCACTTAAATAGGCTTCAAGGAAAAGTTTAAGGGATCCTCGGGGGAAATGCAAGTACCGCGTCGGTCCGCTCGCAGCCGTCCCGTTTTTTCAGGAAAATTTTCCCGTTTCTT
Organism: Thermoguttaceae bacterium; assembly: GCA_031549565.1. GTDB lineage: Bacteria > Planctomycetota > Planctomycetia > Pirellulales > Thermoguttaceae > JAVBSX01. The sequence goes on along the minus strand of JAVBPO010000093.1, from coordinate 3,510 downwards.
GCATTCCTTTCACGGACTTTGTATACTTCCGACATTGGCTTGTCTTTCACACCGATTTCTCTTGTATTCAAAACCATGAAGATGCACAAAAGTACCCTCGCGGTTTCCGCGGCCGCCGTATCCGCCGGACTTTCGATCGCTCGAAGCGCCCACGCCGCCGGCGACGATCTGATCAAAATCGGCTTGGTCGGCTGCGGCGGACGGGGGCGAGGAGCCGCCCTGAACGCCCTGTCCAGCAACAAAGGGACGATGAACCTTAAAATCGTCGCGCTGGGAGACGCGTTCAAAAATATGGTCGACGGGACCGTCCAGCTTTTGGCCGACGAGTTTCCGCAGAAAGTCGACATTCCGGAAGAACGCCGTTTCGCCGGGCTCGACTGCTGCGATCGGGTTTTGGATACGGATATCGACGTCGTGCTTCTTTGCGAACCGCCGGGATTCCGGCCGCGGCATTTCGTCAAGGCGGTGGAAGCCGGAAAGCATATTTTCGCTGAAAAACCGGTCGCGACCGATGCCCCGGGCGTTCGGATGTTCCTCGCCGCGAACGAAAAAGCGAAAGAAAAAGGAAAAATCATCTGCGTCGGACACCATTTGCGGTTCGAGGAGAAACATGTCGAATCAATCAAACGCATCCACGCCGGCGAGCTGGGGCGTTTGCTTTACACCCGCATCTTTTTCAACGACCAAGGCGTTTGGGTCCGACCGCGGAGCGAATCGCAAACGGAAATGCAGCACCAGGTCACGAACTGGTACTACTTCAACTGGCTCAGCGGCGACCACATCGTCGAGCAGCACGTTCACGACATCGACGTGATGAACTGGATTTGCGGCGACAAGCACCCGACCGAAGCGAACGGTATGGGGGGCCGGGCGGTGCGTATCGGACCGAATTACGGGGAAATCTTCGATCACCACAGCGTCGAATACACGTTTGAGGATGGTGTCAAGGGATTCAGCAACTGCCGCCATATTCCCAACTGTTGGAATTCGTTCAGCGAACACGCTTACTGCGCCGACGGACACGTCGATATGGACGGACACGGCGAAGTAAAAATGTACAAACGCGGAAACAACGAGCCGATCGCCAAATGGGGCCGCCCGATCGACGGGCACCAAACGGAAATGGATGTCATGTTCGACGCGATCGCCAACGGAAAAGAGATGAACCTCGGCCAACTGGGCGCGGATGCGACTTTGACCGCGATTCTCGGTCGTATGGCGTCGTACAGCGGACAGCGTGTGACTTGGGATCAGGCGTTCAACTCGAATTGCGACCTGTTCCCCAAGAGTCTCGCCTGGGACGCCGACCCCGGCCCCAAACCCGGCCCCGACGGAATCTATCCCTGTGCCCAGCAAGGCATTACGAAAGAATGGTAAGTGAGGGGGACAGAGGGCAGATGACAGAGGACAGGCAACAGAGCGGAAAGCGTAAGCGTGTGTAAATAAAATCGGTTACCCGCTCACTTACGCTTCCCGCTCTAATTTCTGCTTTCTTATTTCTTATTTTTTATTTCTCATTTTCTCCCATGAACATCCTCGTGACCGGCGGCGCCGGGTATATCGGTTCGCACGCGGTCAAGCAGCTTTTAGCCGCCGGACATACGCCGGTCGTGCTCGATAATCTTTCGCATGGGCATCGTCGGGCGGTTCCGGCGTCCCTCCCGTTTTATCAAACGGATCTCGCGGAAACCGACAAGATCGTCGAAATTTTACGCAACCATGAAATCGAAGTCGTGCTGCATTTCGCGGCGTTGATCGCGGTCGGCGAATCGGTGGAAAAGCCGCTTCTGTATTACCGTAACAACACGGCCGGAGCGATCAGTCTGCTCGAAGCGATGGAAACGGCCGGCGTCAAAAGGTTCGTCTTCAGTTCGACCGCCGCGACGTACGGCGAGCCGGAAGAGACGCCGATTTTCGAAACGACGCCCCAATTGCCGATCAATCCGTACGGGCGCTCGAAATGGTTCGTGGAACAGATTCTCAAGGACAAACTCGCCGCCGATCCGACGTTCGGGTTCACGATTTTCCGGTACTTCAACGTCGCCGGCGCCGCCGCGGACGGTTCGCTCGGGGAAGAGCACGATCCGGAAACGCATTTGATACCACTGGTCCTTTTCGCCGCGTTGGGCAAGCGGGACGCGATCACCGTGTTTGGAACCGACTATCCGACCCCGGACGGAACCTGTATCCGCGATTACGTTCACGTCGAGGATCTGGTCGGCGCGCACATCCTGGCGATCGAGTCGATTCGCTCCGGCGAAGGGCGGTGTTACAACCTCGGAATCGGACGCGGCTATTCCGTGAAGGAGATACTTGACGCCGCGAAAAAAGTGACCGGCCTGGACATCCCGACCAAACACGGCCCCCGTCGTGAAGGGGATCCGTCGCGACTGTACGCCGATTCGACCAAAGCACAACAGGAACTCGGCTGGAAACCCCACTACACCGAACCGGACGAAATCATCGCGACCGCCTGGAATTGGTATAAGGCTTTTGTCAGATAGTAAAATCTCGAAAATATTCGAGTGAGATAATGATGTCATTTTGAGCGCAGTGTACTCACGGAGCGAAGAATCTGGTGTATCCGGCCAACACGTATTGAGTTGCGAACTCCGCTTGAAACCAGATCCTTCGGAGTACCTCAGGATGACAAAACCGGCATGAAACTTTCTGGCGAAAGCCTAAGAATATCAAATAGAAACTCGCAAGATATTTTCTTTTCCGTCTTGACAAGGTTATTGAAATGTAATAATATTGCGATTATTACATTTCAATAACCTTTTTCATTTCTTGACCGATGGGAAAAAAAACCGCCGTCAAGCTTTCCCCGGGGGAACTTGAGCTTTTGGACGTGTTGTGGAATCACGGGCCGCGAACGATCGCCGAGGTTCATCGTACGTTTACCGAACGCGGGCGCTCGATCGGGTATCCGACGGTCCAGACGCGTTTGAACCGGCTTGTCGACAAGGGGCTCGTCCGCAAAAACGGACAGTATCCGGCCCAGTACGAAGCGCTCCTGAAGCCGGGCGAAATGTCCGGCAGGTATCTCGATTTGATCGACAATCTCTGCGGAGGGAATCTGACGCCGCTAATGGTGCATCTGGCCGACAAGCGGGACTTGCAACCGTCGGAATTGGACGTGTTGCGCAAAATCATCGCCGAGCACGAAAAGAAGGAGAAGAAAAATGAACGCTTATGAGTTTCTCGTTCTGCTTGGCTGGAAGACCGTTCTTTTGAGCGTTACCGCGATCGGCGTCGGGTTACTGCTGCTCGTTTGCCGCTCGCCGAACATCCACCGCACGGCGTGGTGTTGCGTGCTGCTGCTCGGCCTGTTCGGATTCGGGATTACCGTTCCGATTAAAACGGTCGTGCATGTCCAGAAGCCGGTCGTATCGCCGCTACCCCCTCCCCACCCCCGTTTTGGACGCGAACAGCCCGGTGCGGGGCAACACCCTTTTGTAAAGGTAAGAACGCCGAACCATAGGGTAGCGGGGGAAATCGGGGGGGTGA
>JAVBPO010000189.1:0-13233 GCA_031549565.1 Thermoguttaceae bacterium | reverse complement strand
CATTTGCTTTTTGTCGATTTTTGTTTGTTAGCTTGTGCCCCCGCACAAAAAAATTTCCACCCCTAAACCGCCGCCCCCGCCTCGTTCGACAAACCGCAAAAACGACTCGACAAATTCTGTGGTATCAAGATCGCCGCCAACACGATCAAGACACTTTGCGACAAGGAATCCGTGAAAATGAAAACCTGGCAGGAAAACGATCCGCAATCGTGGAGAGAGTTTGACGCCGCCGAAGGCGAGCTCGAATTCACGACCGACGGGACGTGCGTCAATACGCTGGAAGGCTGGAAAGAAATGCGTGTCGGAATTTTCGCAAAGCGGGAACCGGGCGAACCGGCGACACCACAGGAACGGGGAACGCGGCATTTGCCCAGGCCGCACGTTTCGATTGCGTTTGCGGCGATTGAGGAAAAGGACGCCTTTCGGGCGCGTTGGGGATACTGGCGCAACCGGCCGGGAATCACGGATGCGGGCGTTGTGTCAGCACTGGGAGACGGCGCCCGGTGGGTCCGGGATTCGATATTTCCGGAGTTCTCGGGCCAGGCGAAGGAGAATTTGGACGTTTATCATGGATTCGAGTATTTCTCGAACAAAGGGGACGCCTTGTTCAAAAAGGGAACGGCGGAATACCGGGTGTGGTTCGGGACGATGAAAAGCGACTTGCTGGAAGGCGGCGTCAAACCGCTGTTGGAGCGAGTGAGATTGATGAGGTCGCTGGAGCAGTTGAACGAGAGAAAGGAAACGCTTCGTGTGTTGGAAAATTATCTGATTTTTCATTCGGGGCGGATGAATTATCGGGAGCGATTGGCCCAGGGGAGGTCGATCGGCAGCGGCCAAGTGGAGGGAGGATGCAAGAATTTAATCGGTGCGAGGCTGAAGCAGACGGGCGCGAAGTAGGATCGGGCGCGTGTGGACCGCATGGGCGTGATCTGCTCGATTTATTACGGCGAGCAGTGGAATGATTACTGGAATGGTGCCAAATAAACCTCCCACTAAATTTGCACGCACCCCAGCGCCGCCCCCTGAACCGGCGCTGTTGAACGAAAGGCAATAAAGGGGGAAAATCGTGTTTTTTTCTTTTTTTGGTCTACTTTTGCCGAGTTGAGGAACTTACTGTAGAATCGTCGAAAGACGAAAACAGTCTACTCGGAAAAGGACCAAAGAAAAATGGACACGGCATTATTATCGCACCTCGTCGAACGCTGTCGAACCGGAGATCGGGAAGCGTTCGGCAATTTGATCCGGCATTACCAGGGAACCGTCTGCGGAATCGCGTACGGATTGACCGGTGATCTGCAAAAAAGCGAAGATCTCGCCCAGGAAACGTTTTTGGTCGCATGGAAGAACCTCGGGAAACTCAACGATTTTCAAAAACTCCCGAATTGGCTCTGTGGGATCGCGCGTAATCTGAGCAAAAAGCACCGCTTCCAACTTGCGACCAAACCGACGACGACGCTCCCGGAAGACGCGGTTGCCCGAACGCCCGATCCGCCGGACGCGGCGATTCGAAATGAAGAAAACCGCTTGATCCAGGACGCGATGAATCGGATTCCGGAAAAATATCGGGTTTCCCTGATTCTCTATTATCGAAACGATTTGCCGACCGGGGAAATCGCGAAAACGCTCGGTTTGTCCGAGAAAACATTTTTGCGGCAACTTTCCCGGGCAAGAAAATACCTGCGCGACGAACTGGAAAAGAAAGTTCAAAACTCCGTAATTTCCAGCGGTCCCGGCGAACTGTTCACGCTCGGCGTTCTCGCGGCGATTCCGACCGTTGCGGCTTTAACGACGACAGGCAAAGCGGTTGCGGCAACGGCCGTTGCAACCGAATCGACTTTCGCCGCCTCGGCAATGATCGCGGCCCCGAAATCGAGCGGCGGAACCGTGTCCCTGTTCGGCGCGTCCGGTTGGTGGGGCGGGTTTTTCAGCCCGGCTGCGATGCTGTTGAGTATGGCCGCCTATTGGTGTTGCTGGATTTTCGGAATCGTTCCCGGCTTTTGGTTGTCGATACGCAACGCTCCGACGCTCCGGGCCAGGAGATACCTGATTCTCATGAGTATGCGGCTGCATTTGATTTTCGGATTTCTTTGCCTGATTCTCGCGTTTTCGTTCGTGCTCCAGTCCGATCTTCATGCGCTGTTGATCTTTTACCTCTCGGAGCAACTCGGCTATTCCAATCCTTACAATTTCGTCGATTCCCTTTTTACGGTGATGTACATCGCCGGAATCGGGCTTTTCAGTTCGGTTGCGTGTATCGCTTTGATCAAGACGCCGCTCGCATATCGCCGTATCGTTCGGGAAGACGCCGGGCTTGTCGCCGCTAAAAATCCGGTTCCGCTTGAAGAATCCTTTCTTTCGTGGACTCGGTTGAGCAAGACGTTTTACCGAATCGGCCTTGCGCTGATTGCGGTTTACGTCGTTTGCGTTCTCACGTTTTGGCGCGATTTTTCGCGGGACTTATATATGGCGTCAATGCCCTGTACCGATACTGTTTGTACGACCTGCGGGTTTACGTATTGGTCGATGGTGTTTCGGTATTATTCGCAATGCACTTTCGCCGGGTTGGTTTTCCTGTTGGTCTTTCGGCAAATGCACGTCGGCTTCCTCGCGATCGCAAAAGACGAAGCGGCTTTCGCGCAATCTCCCTCTCTTTTCAAGCCGGAAACGCGGTTCGGCGAACGCGTGTTTCTGGAATGGATCGTTTCATTCGGCTTCTTTCTGGCGGCCGGTCTGTTTCTCGCGTGGGAAATTTTCCTGACCTACACCTGGTTGCCGCGATATCCGGTTCCGTTTTGCGGTATTCTGCTTGTGTTGTGGGGCGGATCTCTTTTGCTCGCGACGATTACGGTTCGATTTCCCGGTTGGCGGTTGTTTGTCAATCTCGGCGGTTTCTGTTTGCTTTTCGCCCTCGTCGTGAAAATGGGAATCACGACGTTGGGTTTGGGGTGGGATCATTATCCGATGCAGCAGTACTTCGAATCGACGCGAAGCTGGCCGCTCGTTTTCTGTTTCATGCTGCTGGGCGGAATACTTTACGCTGCGCTTGCTTGGACGTTGCTTTACGGCGCGTTTTACGTGCGGGAAAAATGGACCGGTTCGCCGAATCGTTTCGTCAATCGAAAAACGTACTTTGCCGGTCTTGCGGCGATTGTTTTGGCGGTTGGCGTCGCCGCGCCGTTGAAGCATGATTACGCGAGATGTCTTTACTGGGAGCGGTATTTGCTCGATCTGGACAGTTGGCGTTACGTGGAAAAGCGAAGCGATTACGATTTACCCAAGCAGATTGAAATCGCGGACGAAGTGATTCGATTGTCCCAACTGTCGAAATCGGGCCGTCTGTTTGTCGTCAACGCTTATCAAATTCGCGCAAAATCGCATCTATTGATGGGACATTACGGGGAAGCGATTGCCGATTACGACGAAACGATTCAACTTTGGTCCAGACCGAGACCGAATGATACCTGTGTTTTTTACACGTTTCGCGGTGAGGCGAAGCTCGCCGAAGGGGATTACAAAGGGGCGGCGGACGACTTGGAATTCGCCCTGTCGCAACTCCCGGGAAGCCAAGAGCTTTGGGCCGGACTGGAGCCGGCGGAGATTTATTATAATTACGGTTACGCTTGCGAAAAGCTCGGCGAAAAAGAGAAAGCGATTGCCGCGTACGATAAAGCGTTGGAATTACTGGACCGTAAACCGTATTCGGAAGAATACAAGGTCGTTTACACGGAAGCGGCCCGACCCGGTTACGACGACGTGGACCATAAAATCACCTGTTTCAAATACCTCGGTCCCCACGGATACAAGATCACCCGGAAAGAATTGGAGAAAATCCGCGCAGAACTTTGATTCTTGAGCGTTGGCCTTGTCGCACCTGTTTTTCACAAACCAATTCTAGTAGCTCCCGGCCGGCTATTTGACGCCCGCCGGGAGCAAACGCCAGCCCGATCCGTGTCCCGGTCACTCGTCGTTTTCCGTACTCGACGGCCGATCAATCAGGAATCCGCCGTCGCTTTCACGGCGGTTGTATGAATTGTTCGGGGCTTCGCAACCGTACCGGTCGTCGCCGGCGAAGTCGATCAGGAAGCTGAAATTTCCGCCGCATTCTTTCGGATTGTGGAAGCTGATGTTCGTCGACGCGGAGCCTTGCGAACGGCCTTCGCACACGTCGTTTCCGCCGTAATTGAACAGAATCGCGATTCCGTAATCGCCGCCGGAATTGTCGATCGTCTTACCGTAAACGACGTTCATTCCCGTCAAAGCGGCAAGCTGCTTCGTTGGTCCGTCTTTTGGGTTCGTTCGGCGAACCGATCGACCTCTTGAAGTACGACCAAATCGGGCTGTTCGTTCGAGATCGTTTCGGCAATTCTCTCCAAATCGAGTTGCTGATCCATTCCGATCCCGATGTGGATATTGAATGTCATGATTCGAATATCCTCGCCGATTGCCGCAAGAGGAAACAGGAAAAACAGCAGAATGGACGACAAAACGGAAAACGGTAGTAAGGTTCGCATTGTCTAAATTGTCCCTTTTTTACGTTGGAGTGCTTTTTCGACCAGTCCGGCAAACCGGTCAACCGTATTCGGCGGGAGCGAATGTTCCATGATACAGGCGAGTTCTTCCGCTTCTTGCGGCTCGACTTCGAGCACGTCCCGAAGCAGTCGGAAAAAGATTTCGTGCCGACGCACGACTCCGCGCGCTTCTTTGATCCCTTTGGAGGTGAGCGTCACTTCCTGGTACGGCGCGTATTCGATAAACCCTTGGGCCGCCAAATGTTGCAACGCGGTTGTTACGGTCGATTTATGGACGCCGAGCCGTTCGACGATCATCCGCGATCGGGCCGCACCGTGTTCGTTGACCAGGTGATAGATCGCTTCCAAATAATCCTCCATCGTCGCGGTCAGGGGATTCTTATCTTCGTGCTTCACCACGGTCCTCTTCGTTGGGCTTAAGTCAGGTTTCCGCCGATTCTTTGGCGCTAAAAACAAAGTCGAGGAAAAGTATTTTACTCGAAAAAACGCCGTTTTTCAACCCAAAAGCTTTCGTTGAAACGTGTGTCAATGAAAAAAGTTCTTCACAAAATAAAAATGCTTGCATTTCAAGCCAAGACTCTGTACAATTGAGGTGTAGTGTGTGTGAATAGAGTGAGAGGACAAAATTTTCTTCTTTCGAAACGGTTATATTTGTGGACTTTTGGTGATTAATACCGCAAGAGAGGGGACCGAACGCCCCACATCGCGTGATCGGAAAAACAAAATCCCGACCGTGTCGCTTCTTTCGATGGAATGGTGAAACATGATGAACGAAAAAAAAATACTCGCCCTTGCGTCGTCGTTTGCGGACGCACAAGCCGATTTGGGGAGTTGGCCGCTCTTGTTCGAATCGATCAAAGTTTTCGAGTCGCTGCCCCGGATTTTAGAAGCTTCGTTCGAAGAAAACCGGGGAATCTACCTGGCCGCTTCGGAAGTGAAACGGCTTTTCGAGCCGACCCAAGCGCGACGGGCTAAAGAAGTGCTCGTTCTCGACGTGCTCCCGATCGGAATCGCTTCTCTTGATCTGGAGCAAAAAATCATGTGGAGCAATCGCCGTTTTCGGTTGATTTGCAGCGATTCGGAGACCGATTTCGCGGCCGATCATCCGGCGGACGTCGTAGGGTGGCCTTTTTATGATTGCGTCGGTGATCCGACGATTCTCGGACCGGATTTCTGTCCACTCCACACGGTCAAATCGGCGTTGAAGCCGACGCAGACCGTTCTTCGCAATTCCAGAAACGAATACTACCGGATGGACGTGACTCCGCTGTTGGACGAAAGCGGGGCGCTTTGGCGATTGATCGTTTCGCTCCAGGACATGACCGATTCGCAAATCACGGAACAGCGGCTCGATTCCCTGATGAAAGCCGGAGCGGAATTGGCCGATTTGACGCCGGACCAATTGAAGGAACTCCCACCGGAAGACCGGATTTCCTTGCTCAAATCCAATATTCTCTTGCACTCGATGGATTTGCTGAATTACAACGTCGTGGAAATCCGTCTGCTTTCCAGCGAAAGCGGAGCTTTGGAGCCGCTGCTTGCCTACGGGATCGACGAAGAGGCGATGAATCGCCGGCTTTATCCGCAGCCGGAAGGAAACGGCGTGACCGGATATGTCGCCCACACCGGCAAGAGCTATCTGTGCGAAGATACGCGTGAAGACCCTTACTATCTTCTCGGCATGGCCGGCGCGAAAAGTTCGTTGACTGTTCCGCTGCTTTACCACGATCAAGTGATCGGCACGTTTAACGTTGAAAGTCCCGAACCGCGGGCGTTTACGGAAAAGGACCTTCGGTTCCTTGAGTTGTTCGCCAATCATGTTGCCGCGGCGATCAATACGCTGGATTTGCTTTCGACGGAAAAAGCGGAGACGGCCGCGGCGAGCGTCGAAGCGATCCACAGCGCGGTCGCTTTGCCGATCGATCTGATTCTCAACGATGCCGTTTTCGTCCTTTCGCAGCACCACGATTTGGAACCGGAATTACTGGAGCGATTACGCCGTATCCAAAGCAAGGCGCGCGAAATCAAATCGGTGATCCAGAAAGTCGGCGAGAAAATGACGCCTGCCCAAGCGCATCCGTTCCCGCCGCAGGACAAGCACCCGCTGCTTCGTAACAGTAACGTCCTGGTCGTCGACGAAGACGAATCGGTCCTGCTTGCCGCCAACGAGATGCTCTCCCGATACGGTTGTAATGTCGAGTCGGCCCCGAAAGCGAACGAGGCGCTGCTGATGATCCAAAACGCCCACTACGACGCGATCATCGCCGACATCCGTATGACGGACTGCAACGGCTACCAATTTCTCTTGAAACTGCGGACCGTGATGACCGCCAACCCGGTCCCGCTGATCCTGATGACCGGTTTTGGATACGATCCGGGACACGTCGTCGTCAACGCCCGCAAAGAAGGGGTCGATACGTTCCTCTACAAACCCTTTCTGCTCGACAAACTCCTGCTCAACCTCGAAACCGTGATCAAACGCAATCGGTAATCCCGCTCTGATTGTTATTCCTCCACAACCGGCTTCGGTTCTTCCTGCGATTGCGGCTCCTCCAGCGGCTTCGGTTCTTCAACCGGCTGCGGTTCAACCGCTTTTTGGAGTTCGCCGATTCGGCGGTTCAGATTTTCGACGTCTTTTTTCAGCTTCGCGACGTTTTCCCGTTGAACGGCGGTTTGGCCTCGCTCCATGAAAAGGAGCACGCTCAGCGTAACGATCAAAATCGGCCCGAGGAAAACCAGGCCGGTCGTCACGATTTTCTTCACTCTCGACGGAGAATCTCCGCCCGCGGCGGGCTTGGTTTTCGCCGGTTTTTCTTGGGCCGTTTTCTTGGGATCGTGGTCCGGAACCGCTTCCAATGGCGGAGGAGTCGGGGCGGGGAGCCGCTTTTTCGACTTGTTTTTCGCGGGAGCCGGCTCGGACTTCGGGCTTTCCGGCGGCAGGTCAATCACATTGGGAACGACCGGTTTCTTTTTGAAGAAGCCGGAAAGCATTCCCCCACGTTTTGCGGGCTTCTCTTTCGTGGAAACGACCGAAATTTCCTCCGCGGGCGCAGAGGATTCCGCCTGTTCTTTGAGGACGTTCGAAAGAACCGCTTTGCTCAGGATCGTCGAAGTGGAATCTTTGTCTTGCTCGACCGGCTCCCCGATATCGAGGTCGAGATGAAATTCGTTTTCTTTGATTTTTTCCAGATGCCCGGAAATCACGATTTCTTCGTCGTCTTCATCCTCGCCGACTGTGTCGTCAGCGTCCGAATGAACCAAAACACCTTGGATCGGCGTATCGTCAATATCCTCAACCGGGGGCGGAGCCGGCCCAAGGTCCGGCTTTTGCAGCGATTGGGGGATCGTACCAAGATCGATTTTCAAAACCGGCTTGACCGGGGTGATAATTTCGCCGGAGCCGACGGACACAACTTGCTTTTTGCCGACCGACAAGGCGGCTTCCGACTCTTCCGGAACGACCAAAGGCCTTCCGCACGTATTGCAACGGAACTGCCGTCCTTTGAACTTCAAGCTGAAGCGAAACGGCTTTCCGCATTGACAATCGAACGAGATCATAACAACGGGTCTCCCAAAGGAAGCATATAGGGATAATCAGCAGTAGTGCATCACCCATCTTCTTGCCTCTCAAATAGATTACATATATGATAAGAAATGATTTTAGGAAACAACATTCCTATTATAATAGTATAATCGAGAAAACTCAGAATTGAGCGGGAATTTGTATTTTTTCAGAAAATACCCCGCATTTGGGAGGAAGTGAATTAACATTGAGAGTCCCCGGGCGTCAACCCAGGGCTCTCGCGGCTCGGGGCTATTTCGGTAAAACGATTTTTTCGTTTTCCTTAAAGGTCGCTTCTTTTTCGACGCCGTCGATGCTGTACTTGATTTTCAAGTCTTTCACCACGTTTTGAACCGGGTCGCCGAACGAGTCGTTGTACCGACTGATCGGAATGAACCGGATGCCGCAAAACGCGTCTTTGACCTGCTTCAACACCGAAGCCCGCTTGTTCGCGGAATCCGCGCCGTACGTCGCTTCGAGGATTTCGACTTTCAGATCCTTTTCGTTCTCGAACTCCTTAATCAGCGCCGCATTGCGGTAGACGGCCAACTCCTTGTTCGGATCGAAGTTCTTCACGCGGTTTGGCATCAACTTCAATTCGCCGAGCATCGCCTTGGTGTCGCCGTCCTGGCGGAGGTCGAACCGGTTGATTTTCGGAGCGGTCGCGACCCGGGGACGGATCGGCGGGATGTTTTCAATCGTCTCCGAAATCGGATCGTACATATCGTTCCGGATTTCTTCGTCGCCGAGGAACGGACCGTTGCAATCCACCCAGGCGATGAGCCGCTGGAGTTCCTCTCCTTCGACTTTGACGCCGTTGTGTTCGCCGCTCATCGCGTTATGAATCAGCGGACTGACCGCCGAATACATCGAATACGGCGCGATCGTCTTCAGATTGGCCGGGTCGTCCGTTCCGTATCCTTCGACGACGAGTACGCCGGCGATGTTTTTCGGAACACCGTGTTCGTTTTTCGGCTTGTCGCCTCCCCAAGGCGTTTCACCGGACACCATCGAGTAGTACGGTTCGTAGAACGGGCTGATATCCTTCTGGTTGTACGCCCAGCCCCACCAACCGTGCGTCGACGGGCGGTACGTCATATTTAACTTCGCGTAAGCGGGGCTTTCCGGATTTTGGTGACACTCGGCGCAATGCTTGTCGAGCACCGGCTGGACAAACCGTTTGTACCCGACGCTTTCCATGCCCCAGGACGGCTGTGTCAATTCTTTCGCTCCGTTGCGGATCGCGATTCCGGTTTGAACTTCCGGACCGCGGTTGCCGGACATTTTCAGTTGCGATTCATGACACCCGAAACAGCCGCGAACTTCGCCCGGCATTACGTTCGTGAACGTCCGCATCGCATGGATCGCACGCCCTTCGGCGTCGAGCATCTCGAAGTAGATCGCTTCGCCCGGCGGAACCTCGAACGCGACGCTTCCGTCCGCTTCGATCGGAACGGTTCCGAGAATCCGTTTGACGCCTTCGGCTTGCGTCACGCTCACGGCCGGACCGTCGTGCTGCACGATTTTGTGCCAGGTCGTGTACGTTTTCGGATCCATCTGGATCACGCGGATGTATTTTCCTTTCTCCTTGAGGATTTCCGGCGCGTTTTCAAAGACGTTGTTGCTGTAAAGCACGCCTTGGGCCGGTTTATCGCCGGACCCGATTTCCGGCCATTCGACCAGATCCGGCTTCACGATCGCCGGCGTTCGGGCTTTGAGCGGCATCGCATGGTACGCATTGTATCGTCCGCGATAAATCAGCTCCTTGTTGCCGTAAATATCCATCAGATAAAGCCGGAAATACCAACCGTTGTCCGAGCCGCTGTACAAATGTCCCCCTTCCCGTGCGGAAACCAGGAAGTATTCCTCGGAGAGCGGATACGGTGTTTTGTACGCAAAAATCTTGCCGCTTTGATGGTAATCGACAGCGGGCGGCGGATCGGCGGGGCCGTTGCCGACTTCCGGCCATTCGACTTCGCGGGTCACCCGGGTCAAGCCGAGCGGATAATCGAGTCCGACCGACGCGTCGATGATTCCGATGCTTCCGTTGAACCACGCGTGGTGTCCGACGGCGGTGAACATCACTTTCGTGCTGCCGGGAATCGAGCGTGCTTCGGTCAACACGTCCGGCCAAACGCTCTGATTGCCCCAGAAAATCTGTGGGTTCGTTCCGTCCGGATTGCAGGTCCAAAGCGACTGGACGCGCCAAAGGGCTTTGTCGGTGTATTCCCAGCGAGTGAAGATCACGCGACCGTCCCCCATCATTGAGGGGAGGTATTCCGGCTCGCCGTTGGCGGAAATTACGTAGATGTTCTTTCCGTCGGCGTCGCAACGGGTCATCGCGAACGAGTGGGTCATCGGCATGCAACGGACGTAAGAATGCTGCCGCGAGGAGCAGAACAGGATTTTTCCGTCCGGCGAATAAATCGGGTCCAGGTCGTCGTAATCGCCGAACGTCAACTGCTTCACATCGGTTCCGTCGACGTTACATTCGTAGAGGTGGAACGATTTTTCCCCGACCGGCCTGTAGCTGAAGAGGATTTTTTGAGCGTCGTAGGAAAGATCGGGCCGCCAGAAACTTCCCTGGTATTCCGGGAGAATATTGACCGGTTCGCTTTCCGGATCGAGTCCGACGGAAAGGAGCCGTCCGCCCGGTTCGGCCATGAAACCGTTGCGATGCCGCGCTTCGTGTCCCCATTCGTCGGTCGCGTCGCCGGGCTTTCCTTTCGGATACGGATTGTCGATTAAAAGAACGCGGTCAAAATCGACAAGCGGATTCTGGAAGAACACTTTGCGCTTCAGCGCTCGGATTTCCAAGTAAAGGTTTTCCGCTTGGCTCGCGGAAGCGGAAGCGACTTTTTTCTGGAGCGCGGCCAAGTCCGATTTTTCTTTCTCGAAAGAAGGAGCTTTCTCCATTTTCGAGAGCCGGTCCATTAATTCGCCGGTCCATTTCAATTCGTTTTTGACCGCATCAAGTGTCGGTTTTCCTTCGGCTTGGAACAGCCATTCGTTTTTCAGGGTGGTATTTTCCCCGGCGAAACTTGCCAGGGAAGTCGTCGCCGCGATCACAACCGCGGCAAGAAAGTTAAAGCAACGCAACATGAGCAATGATTCTTTGAGTAGTAAGTAGTAATGGGGTGGATCGAGAGAGCGTAAGGCTCATCCTAAAATATAGACGATTTCCGGGAATCGGTCCAGTCCGGTATTCTTCGTCGCAGTTGCTTTTTATCGCGTCACGATTAGAATGGAACATTCGCTTCGGCCCACGATTGACGGCGATAAACGGTTTATCGTTGAAAGTGGGACGGCGTTGATGATTAAATGGTCCATGAATACACAACTGAAGCCCGGAATCGATTGGGTCGGATATTTGGATTGGAGTATCCGCGATTTTCACAGTTACGATACGCAAAGAGGAGCGACTTACAACGCTTATCTGATTCGCGACGAAAAAACGGCCTTGATCGATACGGTCAAAGCACCGTATGCGGAGTTTTTGCTGCGAAGCCTCCGGGAAAAAACGTCGCTGGACAAAATCGATTACGTCGTCTGTAATCACAGTGAACTCGACCATGCCGGGGCGCTGCCGGAAGTGCTCCGGCATCTTCCCAACGCGACGCTCCTGTGCAACGCCAAATGTAAAGAGGTTCTCGGAACTTTTTTCGACATTTCGGGCTGGAAAATCCAAGTCGTCGCGCCGGGGGAAAACGTTTCGCTCGGCAGTCGGTCCCTGGCGTTCGTCAATACGCCGATGGTCCATTGGCCGGAATCGATGTTCACCTATATTCCGGAAGAGAAGCTCCTGTTCTCCATGGACGCGTTCGGACAGCATTTGGCGACGACCGCCCGGTTCGACGACGAATGGTCTCTGGAACACGTCCTGTGGGAGGCGAAAACGTATTACGCGAACATCGTAACGCCCTACGGCAGACAGGTGATCAAAACGCTTGAAGCGGCGGCGTCGCTCCCGATCGAAATGATCGCCCCGGCGCACGGGTTGATTTGGCGGAAGCACTTGGGCAACATTCTCGCCTCTTACGGCGATTGGGCGGCGGGACGGTATCACAAGAAGATGCTGATCCTTTACGATACCATGTGGGAGAGCACGCAAATCATGGCGGAAGAAATCCTTCGAGCCGCCGAAGAAGTTTCGCCCGATGTCGACGTCCAGTTGATGCATGTTCGCAAAACGTCGTTGACCCGAATCGCGACGGAAATGCTTGACACCGCGACCGTTGCGATCGGTACTTCGACGCTCAACATGCAGATGATGCCGCAGATCGCCGCGACGATCACGTACTTGAGAGGACTGAAATTCCGGGAAAAATCGACGTTCGCGTTCGGTTCCAGCGGTTGGGGCGTCGGCGGACCGGAGCAGGTTCACAAATGTTTCGAGGAACTGAAGTGGAACGTGATCGCCGACCCGATCCGCGCGAAAAACCGTCCGACCGACGAAGACCTCCAACGTTGCCGTGACGCCGCAAAGAAACTCGCAACGATCGCGGCGCAAGATTGAGGCTTAACGGCGCAGAATGGCAATGGTGCATGTATTACTTTCCGGCGGAAGCCTTGCGTTTTCCGTACTGATTTTTCTGCTGCTTGCCGTCTCAAACGAGGCGTTCGGTGCCGGTTGCGCGTTTTACCGACAAACCGGTCTTTACTGTCCCGGTTGCGGCGGAACCAGGGCGGCTCTCCTTTTGGTTCAAGGGCGGATTTTCGATTCGCTGCAACACAATTGCCTGTGCCCGCTTTTCCTCATTGCAATCGCTTATCTGTGTCTTTGCCGCCTTTCACGCAATACCTCGTGGGAAATTTCGCGGATCAGAATCGGTCCACGCGTCCTGTTCGGCCTGTTGGGAATTCTCGCCGCTTTCTTGGTCTTACGAAATATTCCCGCTTTTCCCTTCAACTGCCTTGCTCCCTCCTGAGATTCCCGAAACGGAATACCGCGGGGTGCGCGCAAATTTTCCGGGTCGTGAGTTGTCATTTTGAACGAAGGTGTACTCACGGAGGGAAGAATCTGGTGCATCCGGCAACACGCATTATGTTGCGAACACGGCTTGAAACCAGATGCTTCGGAATACCTCAGCATGACATGACACCCTATTTTGCCCAAACAGACAAGGAAATTTGCGCGCACCC
>JAVBPO010000025.1:0-69454 GCA_031549565.1 Thermoguttaceae bacterium | reverse complement strand
TGCGCGCAAATTTTTCGGAGCTTTTCCTGGGACCGCAGGCTTCCAGCCTGCATCTGGGTCGGTAGGCTTCCAGCCTGCCGAGGGTTCGCTACGGGCTGGAAGCCCATAGACCCAGGTGCAGGCAAGATGCCTGCGGTCCCAAGCTGCCTATTTTCACAAGGAAATCTGCCCGCGCCCAATCCTCCTCGCACGGTATATTTATTCTGACCTTTTACTCGAATTCCCTTTGAATCCGCTACTAGGCTTCAGGCTTCAGGTTTCAGATGTCGGCCCATCCTTGTCATTCTGAAGCCTGAAGCCTGAAGCCTGAAGCCTTGCCCCCAAAACGGGTTTCGTAAGTCAGACAGTACAACTAAACATATTCGAGAGAATTTCACGGCTCCGGTTCCTGCGACGCTTGAACCGTTTGCTCAATGAGCGGAATGGAATTCTCCGCCAGACGTTCCAATTCGCCCCGTTTGAAGCCGAAGCTGCGATACCACAGGTGCGCCGAAGGTTCGTAGCCCCCTTCATCGAAAGCGGCCGTGTGGGGCAAATATCCGTAACACCCGTTCGTATACCCCACCGCGAAACAATCATGCGTCGTTCTCCGTTGAAGCTCTGGATTCATCCAGGAATGCGTCTCGAACGGTCCCGCGACGAAAACGCGATTTCCCAGCACGATCGCGACGATCTCGGCGTCAAGGTAATCCGGTTTGCCGTCGTTACGGTATTGCGTCGCCCACCGCTGCCAGGTATCACACGCTTCGAGTCCCTTGGGATAGGCCGTGAGACTTTCACGGTGCATTCGTGCGAACTCGCGGATCCCTTTTTCGTCCGGATAATCCAGCAGCATCGCGACATGCCGCGAACGAACGGCGAAACGCGGCGGCTCCGGAGCTGCCTGGCGAAGCGATTCGGCGATCGAACCGGCGATCATTCGTCCCCAGCTCTGCATTTCTTCGTCCGAAATGACCCGCGCGGGCGGGTTGACGTTTCCGCAGGCTCCTTGAAAAACGAACGGGACCGTGTCCGGGGAGAAGAGTTCGCCGATCGCGTCCGCCGTCGCCCCCGGCCATTCCGCCGTGATATCACCTGTACAATAACAGACCGGGTGCATCGTATAACCGACCAGAACCGTTTTGAACGACCCGTCGGCCCGCTTGAATCCGACGGCTGGAACCCGCCTTTCCACATGTTTGGTCGCTTGATTGCGTCGGTCGATCGACAAGTCGATTTCGCCCGTTGCGCAGGCCATCGTGCACTCTTCCGCGCTCGATTTCGCGGCTCTCGCGGATTGAAGCATCCCCGGTATCAATGTCGTTGCGACGTATTCGGCCGCGAATTCTCCGCACCCGCTCAAGTGGGATGCCGCGGGAGCGCTGTGCGTATGGGTCGCGGACAGCACGATCCGCCATGGTGCGATTCCGAACTCACGGGCGAGCGTCGTTTTGATCTGAGCACAGATTTCCGGCGCCAAGCCGAGAGAATCGACGACGATCCAGACCAATGTTTCCTCGGCCTGTTCAAGATAAACGGTCCGGGCATGCAAAGGCGTTCGGATACCGGTCGACGGCTGAACCCGGGCGAGAAACCCCGCCAGGTCCGGACCGGGCCGACCCGTCACATCGACCGAAGCGGCCCCGACTTGGAGCGTTTCCGTCGCGAAAGCGGAAAGCGGCGTCAATAAAAGGAGTAAAACGACGGCGAAGGGGCTCGAGAATTTCATGGCGTCTTGATTCCTTACGATTTGGCGATTTCCGCGGCGTGTTTTTGGATGCGGCGAACGGCGTCGGCGATGATTTCCATGTTTTCCTTCGGGCCGAGCAGCAGGTTTTGCGTGAACCAAACTCCTTGCGAACAGAGTTTTTTGAACCGGGGAAGTTCGCCGACGCGCTCGGCCCAGCGGTCGAGCGTCGTTTTCGGGTAGACGCGTTTACCGGCGGGGGTGTCATACGATTTCCTGACGAAATCCACCCAATCGACGGCGTTATAGCCGCTGCTGCACGGAATTTTCTCGGCCCATAACGCGTCGACGAACTTGTCGCGACTCAAGCCGAAACCTTCCTCGTCGATCCGGAACATGTAATGGTGCCACGCGTTCATCGTGGTGCCTTCGTAAAGCTTCGCCGGAAAAACGCCCGGGATCTCGGCGAGCAGTGTGTTCAGGTAAAGTCCGTTTTCGCTACGAACCTTCGCGTATTTTTCAATGTGCTTGAGTTGGGCCAGGAGTACGGCCCCTTGGAATTCGGTCATTCGCTGGTTCACGCCGCGAACGGATCCGTAACTGAAATCGAAACTGTCGAGTTTTCGTCCCCGGCAATTGCTGTGACACTGGTACACCTTTTCGGCGAGAATCTCGTCGCTCGTCAAAACGGCTCCCCCTTCGCCGCAGGGAAGATTTTTCGAGACTTGAAAACTGAAGCAGCCGGCATCTCCGAGCGTTCCCAGTTTTTTCCCGCGCCATTCCCCAAGGTGCGCTTGGCAGGCGTCTTCGATCACGCGCAGATTCCGCTTTTTTCCGACCGCGAGAAAGGCGTCCATGTCGGCCGGGGCGCCGCCGATGTGAACGGGCAGCAAACATTTCGTCTCTTCGGTGCACGCGGCTTCGGCGAGTTTGCTGTCGAGCTGAAACGATTCCAGATCGACGTCGATCGGCATCGGAAGGGCGTAGTGGGCGATGATGGAATTGAGCGTCGCGATGAATGTGTACGGGGACGTGATCACTTCGTCGCCCGGCCCGAGATCGATCGCGGCCAACGAGGCGACCAAAGCCGAAGTACCGCTGTTGGTCGCGATGCACCATTCGGCGCCGCACATTTTCGCGTACTCGTTTTCAAACATCCGGACCCGATGCAGATTGGTATCACCGATGAACCATTGGCCGGAGCGAAGGACTTCGAGCACGTTTTTCTCTTCTTCCCCCTGGAGGATCGGCCAGTGGGAATACGATTTTTGGTTCATCGGCGTACCGCCGAGCACGGCCGGTTTGCCGTCCGGGGAAGCTCCGGAAGCGACCAGCGCCGTCGCAGCGGCGCCCCCGAGCAGTGCCGCAACACCACCGCCCGCGGAAGCGGCGAGAAAATCACGTCGGGAAAATGAGAGAAACATGGTTGACTCCTGAGGGGAAAGAGGAAATGCGAAACGTCGTTGGGGAGTATTCGTGTCTGAACGTAATATTAACAGGAGCGGCGCCGGTTTTCAAGTTCATCGGAATTGTGCAAATTTGCGCTTGTGAGAACAGGCAATCTGGGACCGCAGGCATCTTGCCTGCACCTGGGTCTATGGGCTTCCAGCCCGTAGCGAACCCTCGGCAGGCTGGAAGCCTGCGGTCCCAGGAAAGTCCCCTGAAAATTTTCTCGAACCCATTTTGCCCTTGCCCGGCGGAAAGGAATTTGTTACGCTCCCCAGAATTCTCTCACTTCATCCCCCTCTTCAAGGAGGTCTCCATGATGCGAAAAATCGTAACCGTCAGCCTGTTTTTGTCGATTGTTTCCATTGCTTTCGGCCAACTACCGAGTCCGAACGGGCAGGTCTGGCGGGAATATCCCGTGGGACCGACGAATTCGGAAAACCGCGAGTCGCTCGAACCGTCGGTCCGGGACGTTCTCGTCAAAACGCCGACGATCCTCGACATGATCAAGCGGGAAATCGACGAAACGACCTGGACAGGAGATAATTTCGGTTTGATCGCAACGGACGGACAGAAGATTTTCGTTTACCACACCCCGGCCGTACAGCAAAAAATCAGCGAAACGGTGGAGCGATTCACGAAAGCGGAAACGCAAAAAATCCCGTTCGTGATGGAAATGAAAATTCTGACTGTTCCCGATTGTTCGGAGCACGCCGATATTCGTAAACCGATCGAAAAATATTTGCATCCGATTATCGATTCCAACGACAAACCGCAAGCTCAAACATTGAGATCTCATGCATATTGGATTGCCGAAAAGGATATTCCGAAACTCAACGACGATTGGGCCGGGTTGTTCGCCGCCGTTCAAGGCGATCCTCGTTCCAGCTTCTTGACCTGCCCAAAAATAACGGTGGAAAATGGACAATCGGGACATTTCATGGACATTTCACTGAGAAAATTCGTAACCGACATCGTTGAAGCGGAAGACCACAAGAAACTCATTGAAAAAACGGCGCACCAAGGGCTGGTGTTCAGCGGGTTTTCGCTCCTTTCGGCGGACGGCAAGACGGTCGATACCGATCTGTCGAATGAATTCTCAAAAATCACCGGGGTTCAAACGGTCCGAATCGAAGGACAGAACTTTGAATTTCAAACGCCGATCATCGAGAAAGTGTCGATTTCGGAACAAGGACTCCGCTGGCCGAGCGATGGGATGCTGATGGTCATTCACGAAACCAAGCGCCTCAGCGAAGGCAGAAGGGAAGAGGGAGTCCCGTTTTTCCACAAAATTCCGTTTGTAAACCGTCTTTTCATGAACACCGCGATCGGTCGTGAAACGCAAACAGTTTATTCCATCATCACAGTCCGGCTTGCCGACCCACAGGAGAAAACGGCGCTCGCGCAAATTCAGCGGAACGAGCCGTGAGAGGGGCTGCGGTAATTTAGGTCGAGTATACAATTACAGGGAAAGATTGTTAATTATTTCACAATGATTAGCAAAATCGGGAGTGCAACGACCATTTTGCGGGTTATTTATCGGAGCGGAAGCTCCTACCGCCTACCGGGGCGTCCCGGGTTATGCAAGAAGAAGCAGGTTGTAACAACCGAAACGCCGGTCCCCTCTCCCCGGTATTCCCGGGGAGAGGGTTAGGGTGAGGGGAGATGAAGCGTCAAACAGCTTCACCCCCATCTAAGTTTCGATACTCCAGTCGCGACACGCATTTTTCTTGGACAGGATTTACATGAGGAACAGGATGAATGATAATTACGTTGATCCTGTTCCTCCTTTGTTTTGTCGCGGCATCTCATGAAAAAGTCCCTTCTTTTTACGCCCGGTCTGTTATTCGTTGCAATTTATACCATTGCGATTTGTTCTCGTTCGTTCGGTTCGCCGATTGAGGAACCACCCAGTTCGGGCCGTGTGCTTCGCGGAACCGTTACGCTTGCCGACGGAACCGCGCCGGATCAGTTTTACGTCGCGACCCCGGAAACCGGTCCGATGCTTTTTCGTTGGACCGGAAAGTTCGAGCTTGAAATTCCGGAAGGAAAAACGCCGACTTGCATCTTTGCCTGGCGGGGCGGAGCCGGGTTCGATTATCGTATGCTGCTCAACGAAAAGAATCGGGAAACGGAGCGGGGCAATCCGTTTTACGCCGCCCCCGAAAAACCGATCGCGCTTTCGCTCAACGGCATCACGCCGCTGATACTCCGGGCGGTCGATACGGACGGTCGCGGAATTCAAGGGGTGGAATTTTCGCTGTACGGAATCGCCGGCCCGCCCCGGTTGGTCGGAAACGAATTGATTATCGCGCCGTCCATTTCCTGGCCCATCCCCTTTTGGACGGACGACCAGGGAACGGCGGTGCTCGCCGAATTTCCCGCTTGGGCAAGGGGACAGCTCGGGATTCGTCCCAAAGACGGGTTCGGCGATTACGTCCGGACTTGCGAGCCGGAATTGCGGGTCGGCGGTCAAGAAACGGTTTTCGTTCAAGAATTCATCCGACGCGTCCCCGTCAGTGGAACCGTACGCGATTCGGACGGAAAACCGGTCGCCGACTTGAAAATCACGGCGACGGGAACCGGACCGTGCCTGAGCGATCGAACGACGACCGCGACGACCGACCAGCAGGGGCGTTATACGGTTTTTCTGCCGCCGTACCAGTGGTATCTCATGAGCGCCCCGGCAACGGAGGATTGGGCGTTTCCGGCCCAGGACGATTTCGCGATTCTGCCGGGCAAGCCGGTCGAACATTTCGATATCACAATGGAACCGGCGACGATGATCACGTTGAAATTCGTCGGCGATCCGGACAAACAGCGTTCGTACGCGAATCGGAAAGTCGGCGTCAACATTCTGGGAAAGAACGAACACGACGTTCGCCGCGTCGGAAACGAACCGGTCCCGAAAGGATTCCGGGTTCCGATCTATCGGGGTATGCAGTGTTACAGTTTTCCGACCAATGCCGTCGGTCGTTTCCGAACCGATGAAAACGGTTGCCTGACAATCCCCGTCGGGTCGGGACGGTATACAGTTCGCCTGGAGGACGCCCGGGAACACGACCCGTTCGGCGACGATCACGAATTCGAGGTGAAATACGATCCGGGGCATCGTGAGCGCACCGTTGAAATTCCCGTTCAAACGGAAGAAACAAGCGTCTTTTGCGGAACCGTGTTGACTCGTGACGCCGCCGGAAATTGGGAGCCCGCCCCACGACGGGAGGTTCTCCTCCGGACCGCACCGGCAGCGTATTCGGGCACCAACTCCAGAGATATTCGGTTTTGGCCGTACCCCCAAACCGACGCCGACGGTCGATTCGAGTTCGAGCGTCTCAATAATGTCCTGCGAATCTGCGTCTGCGATGCGGTCGCCAGGCAAGGGATTCACGCGATCGTTCCGGGGAATCAACGTGAGATCACGCTGAAG
Source organism: Thermoguttaceae bacterium (assembly GCA_031549565.1). Classification (GTDB taxonomy): domain Bacteria; phylum Planctomycetota; class Planctomycetia; order Pirellulales; family Thermoguttaceae; genus JAVBSX01. The sequence goes on along the minus strand of JAVBPO010000025.1, from coordinate 62,915 downwards.
CTTCGTCCGCTCGTTTCCGTAACGGGCCGGATCGTGAATTTGGAAACCGGCGAACCGCTTGCCGGAGCGGAAGTGGAATATCGATTACGGTACGAATCCGTTTCGCACGTGAGCTGCGGCCAAAATCTCATGGACGGCATCAACAACAAGCCGTTTTGCGACACGATCACGACCGATTCCGACGGACGATTCGCGATTGACGACCTGCTGCCCGACGAAACGTACGACTTTCATTACATCAAGGAAAAGAACGACGACGGTGGGGCGGAATATTGGCAGATCGGCGGATTCCGGACGACGATTGCCGAAACGCAAACGGAGCCGCCGACGCTCGACGTCGGCGAAATCCGCGTCGCGACGCCCCGTCCGGTCGGGATGCTCCGTAAAAGACCGACCGGGATCGATTTCGATATCGATAATCTCGCCGACAATCTCAGTCAAGCGCGAACCGAATCGGATCCGGGATACGCCTGGTTCCGCGTCGAGCGTTACAAAAGCGTGATCCTCGCCCTGCTCGAACTCGGCCAAAATGACGCCGCGAAATCCGTAACAAAGGAGATGCTCGACGTCGTCGATTCCAGCCGCGAAGCACGCAAGGATAAGCCGGACGAATTCCTCGACACTCAAATCGACTGGCACCTCTACGAAATCGCGACCGCTTTGAAGGCGAAGGGAGAAAATGAAACGGCCGCCGAAATACGCAAACACTTCAAAACGCTGAACGAATCGAAAATCGTGCGGAGGAAATATCAAAACGGCGTCAAAAGCCTCGACGAATTCGACGCCTTACTCAAGGAAATCGACGACACCTTCGAGGGATGGCCGAAAGGGGACGCGTACTTCGATCTTTTCCTCAACGGCGGTCGTTGGCAATTTTCGATTCCGGAGTTGGCGGAAAGAGTTCGACAAATGAAAGACGCCGGAACGAGAATCCGGCTCTTATCCCTGCTTGCCGGGGATGCCCGCGATCAGGGCAACGCGGAACAGGAAAAAGAATTGATCGACGAAGCGATTTCCTTGTTGAAAAAAATACCGACTCCGCAAGAACAATCTTCGTATTGGGACCACCAACTCCTTTCGGCGGTCCGGCGGTCCGGGGACAGGGAATTGTTGCACCAGATCGCCGTGCAAAAGTACGAAAACCGCCTCAAAGCGAAGCTGCCGCCTCTGACGGGGAAGCCGGAAGTCACGATCATGCCGAACGGCGGCATCTCACCCGAGGACAAGAAAAAACTCAGCCGTTATGCCTGGTCGACCTTTGTCGAGCTCTCGCATCAAGCTTCGCCGCTGGAGATTCTGGTACAAACCGGCGAACAGGAAAAAGCGTTGAGACTGGTCGAGCGGATCGTTGCGTACAAAAACTGCCTGACGAAAGAGGAATTGGCGGTGTGCGGAGTTCGTGGATCCTTGGAGTCGGCCCTCGCCCGGTGCGCCGACACTTACGCCCTCTGCGGACGCACCGAAGAAGCGAAACAGCTCTGGAGCCACGTTCTCGATTTGCTCGACATCGGGGACGCGGAGCATCGTTCCGGTACGCTTTGGCCGACGGTGTCCGGCGTGCGGAGCGATTTGTTCAAAGACGACGTTCGAAAATTGTGTCTTGATTCCGTCGAATCGATGAAAACGTACGTCAATGAGCGTCGTCCGGAAGACAGTCTGCATCGGTGTGTCACCCATACCGCAAGCATGGGATTCGTCCTTGCCCGGGCCGGTTTTACCGACGACGCGAAGCGGGTGCTCGACGACCTTTTAACCATGGTCGAAAAGGAGGGGAGCGACGACTATTTCCTTTCTCACGTCGCCCAGGGATACGCCAACGCCCACTTCCCGGAACAGGCGAAAGAGGTTGCCGAAAAAATTCAGGCCGAAAAAACCCGCAATCGCGTCCTGCGAAGCATCACGCTTCCGTGGGACTGGTGGAAGATCAATGAAATCGGCGTCATTCCTTGATCGTCTTAAACGAGACGTTCCAGATTCCGGATTCGGCGCATAGGAGCAGGATCGGCTTGATCGCTTTGGCGGGCACGTCGCGGTTGGTGCCGATGACCACTTGCAGATCCCGTTCTCCCTGTTCGCGTTTGGTTCGAAAATATTCCCGGAGTTCCTCCAGCGTTACCGGCTGCGCGCGGAGCATCAGCTCCCCTTCGGCCCGAACGTTGATCACCTCTTTCCGCATCGCAAGCTCGAGATTATCCTCAAGCATGCCGGTTTTCGCCGTCGGCAAACGCAATTCGACCGAGGTTTCCTGCTGGATCATCTTATTGGAAACGATAAAAAAGATGATCAACAGGAACACGACGTCGATCATCGGCGTCAAATTCAGCGAAGCGGACGGCGGACAAAGTTGATTCGGTGAACGCATCTTACGTAACCCGTTAGCGGCGGAAACGGTTCCACCCTTGACACGAAAAGGCAATCCCGTCCAGTCTACCACAAACAACAAGCGTGGCCAGCGATACGGTAAGCGTTCTTTTTTCCGGACAGACGCGGCTCTTTGCGCGGGGGGATTTTTCAATAGAATGAACCGTTTCCACTCTATTGACCGACGCGATGCCGAATTCTCCCGAGACACCCCCGATCCGCTCCGCCGTGCGGGAACGATTATTGCGATTCCAACGTAACGAGCTGGCCGGCAGCATTTTGTACGAATCCATTGCCCGACGTCAAAAAGACGCGAACAACAAAGCCGCACTGCTGGAAATCGCGGAAGCGGAGCGGCGTCACTACGAATTTTGGAAAGGATATACCGGGCAGGAAGTCCGCCCGAATCGTTTGAAAATCGCGTTCTATAAACTGATGAGCCGGATCCTGGGCGATACGTTTACGATCCGGTATTTCGAGCAGTGGGAAGAATACGGTATCAAGGATTTGCGATTGATCGAAAACGATATTCCCGAAGTCCACGCGATCATTGCCGAAGAGGAAGAACACGAACGCCGCCTGCTTGCCATGCTGGACGAGGAACGGCTGCATTACGTCGGTTCGATGGTGCTGGGACTCAATGACGCCCTGGTCGAACTGACCGGAACGATCGCGGGCTTGACGTTCGCGCTGGCCAATACCCGGCTCGTTGCGTTGGCCGCGATCATTACCGGCGTTTCCGCAACGCTCTCGATGGCCGCATCGAACTATTTGGCCGAACGGGCCGGCGGCAACGCGAAGGCCCTGAAATCCAGCCTCTACACCGGCGCCGCTTACCTGATTACCGTCGCGCTGATGGTGTCGCCTTACCTGCTCTTGCCGAACCGGCTCTACCTGGCGGCGTTCGCGATCATGCTGCTGGTCGTTGTGCTGATTATTTTCTTCTTTAATTACTACATTTCCGTCGCGCAATCGGTTCCGTTTTATCGGCGCTTCGCGGAAATGGCGTCCATTAGTCTCGGAGTCGCGGCGATTTCCTTCGCAATCGGATTGATCGCCAAAGCGATGCTGGGGATCGATTTGTAATGCCCGGGGATTGCGCTACGCTTCATCCCCGGCTCTTTTATTGACCGTAATAGGCATCTTTGCCGTGTTTGCGGGCGTAATGTTTTTCGAGAACGTACCCCTCCAGCGGCGGCGCTTCGCGGAAATGGAGTTCGTCGTTGTACAGAAAATTTCGCTCCAGGGCGAGCATCTGGGTTCCGAACGCGATTTGGGCGATGTTTTCCAGCGCGATCGCGTTCTTTACGGCGGCTTCGACGCTCGGGCCCCAAGTGAACGGGCCGTGTCCGGCGACGAGCACGCCTGGGAATTCGTCCGGTGATATCGCCTTGGGAACGTGATTGGGAATCGGGAATCGTTCCGACTTGTCCGTGAAGCGTTCGACGATGACCGCCCCGGTGTTTTTTTCGTAATCGGTTTCCACTTCCGATTTGGTGAGCGGCCTGGTGAGCGGAACCGAACCGTGAAAATGATCGGCGTGCGTCGTTCCGAAACAGCGGATTTCCCGCCGCGCTTGCGCGAACATCGTCGCCCAACGGCTGTGCGTGTGAACGATGCCGCCGAGCGTCGGAAACCGGCGGTATAAATAAAGATGCGTCGCGGTGTCAGACGACGGTTTCCACTTCCCTTCAAGGACATTACCGTCCAAGTCGACGACGACCATATCCTCGGCGGACATCGTTGCGTAATCGACGCCGCTCGGCTTGATCACGACCCGGGTCCGATCCTCCGAGACCGCGCTCGCGTTCCCCCAGGTCAACACGACCAAACCGTGTTCGACCAATTCCTTATTGGCAAGATAAACGCGTTCTTTCATGAGTAAGACGGCAGACGGAAGACGGCAGACGGCAGCAAGATCGACTGACTACCGACTACCGGCTACTGACTACTATTACGGTGCTAAAATTTCCTTCTGAAATTCGTTTCGGAGCAACTCGAACCCTTTTTGGCCGTCGGAGTCGTTGACGGTAATGTCGACGCACATCTCGCTCGTGTTGATCAGGTTGACGTTGATTCCGGCGTCGGCCATCGTTTTGAACATCCGGTACGCCAATCCGGTGTGCGAACGCAAGCCGGTTCCGAACACGGACAATTTCGCGATCGCCGGGTTGTGCGTCGGTCGCGTCGAACCGAATCCTTTCGCGATTTCCTCGCACACGGCCAAAACTTTTTCGAGATTCGTCCGGGAGACGGTGAAGCTGATACTCGCCAAACCTTCATGCCCGACGCTCTGCACGATCATGTCGACCAAAACGCATTCTTTCGCGATCCGTTCAAACATTTGCGCGGCTAAACCGGGTCGGTCCGGCAAATCGCTCATCGTGATCCGGGCTTGCGTCTGGTCCAGCGCGATCTGATCGATGATGATGTCCTCCATCGCTCCGAGTCGAATGAGCATCTCTTCCCGGGACAGCTTCGACCGACCGCCGATCGATTGAATTCCTCCGGTTTCCGAAGCAATCGCCGGTGAGGTCACGGCGCCGAGACGAAGCTCGGAATCCGGGGTCGCTTGGAGTTGAAACGCTTCGTGAACCGCCCGGAGCGCGTCGTTGGCCTGCTCTTTCGAAACGAGAACCGAGATTTTGATTTCGCTCGTCGTAATCATTTGAATGTTGATTTCCCGGTCGGCCAGAGCCCGAAACATTTTTTCCGCGACGCCGGGCCGGTCCGCCATACCGAGGCCGACGACCGAGATTTTCGCGGTGTTTTCGTCGACGTCGAATCCGCCGGCTCCGATCTCTTCCACGGCTTTGGCGACGACTGTCCGAGCCGGTTCCAGATCGGTGGTCGGTACGGTAAAAGCGATGTCCGTTTTGTCGTCGTTGCCGACGTTTTGCACGATCATGTCGGTCGCGATTTTCGCCGCGGCGATCCGGGCAAAGATTCGCATAGCGACCCCAGGTTGATCGGGAACGTCGATGATGGAAATTCTCGCTTCGTTTTTCGACAAGGCCGCTCCGCACACGGCGACGTTTTTCGATTCCGGTTCCGGAACGATGAGCGTTCCGGTCGTGTCGCTGAGACTGCTGCGAACGTGAACGGTCACGTCGAATTTTTTGGCGAATTCGATGGAGCGGCTATGCATGACTCCGGCGCCGAGGCTGGCCAATTCGAGCATTTCATCGTAGGAAATTCTCGGCACCTTCCGCGCTTCCGGCAGGATTCGCGGGTCGGTCGTGTAAACGCCGTCGACGTCGGTGTAGATTTCGCACTCTTTCGCTCCGAGCGCGGCGGCCAAAGCGACGGCAGTCGTATCGCTTCCGCCGCGCCCGAGTGTCGTGATCTCGAAATCGTCGTCGATTCCTTGGAAACCGGCGGCGATCACGATTTTTCCTTCGTCGAGCGCTTTCTGTAAACGATCGGTCGCAATCGATTGGATTCGCGCTTTCATATGGCTCGAATCGGTTTTGATGCCCATCTGTGCCCCGGTCATGCTCACGGCTTGGTATCCGAGCGATTGGATCGCGATCGCCATGAGTGAGATGGAGACCTGTTCGCCGGTCGACATGAGCATGTCCATTTCACGGGAGCTCGGCGAATCGGTCAACTCTTTCGCCAGTGCGATGAGGTGGTCGGTCGTTTTTCCCATGGCGCTGACGACCATGACGACTTTATGGCCTTCCAAAGTTGCCCGAATCGCTTTTCGAGCGGCTGATTTCATTTTTTCCGTATCCGCGACGCTGGTGCCGCCGAACTTTTGAACAATCAAAGACATGGGTGGAAAGGAATTAGAGGGATTGAAGTTCAACTCAATTTCACGCGTTCATCATACTCCATGCGTTCGGTTAGGGAAGAGGTCGAAGTGAGCCGGTTCGCCTGCGAACCGCCGTGAGCATCCGTGTGCAGCCCGTCGCAGGCGACGGGGCTAACTATCAAACTTGACTGGGGTTTTCCAATGTGGTATTTTAGGACTTGATATGTGCGGGTGACGGTAAAACGCCATAAATTTTTTACCACTTGTCCAAAAAATTTCCTCCATGATGAAGCGTCATTTCAAGTATCAACTGAATAGAAAGGAGATGGTCCATGTCCGTCCTGACACCCGAAGCCGGTGTACGTGCTTCTTCCTGCGCCTGTAGTGAGACCACTGAAGAAGAGCTCCTGGCTCGACTCGACACGATTATCCAAGACAACCGCGACGGACCGGGCAGTTTGATCCCCGTCCTCCAGCTGACCCAGGGTTTGCTGGGCTATCTCCCCGAAGAGGCGCTTCACAAAATCGCCGCCGCCTTCGATCTTTCTTACACCGAGGTCGCGGGAGTGGTATCTTTCTACTCCTTCTTTACGACCGTTCCCCGAGGCAAGCATACGATCCGCGTCTGTTTGGGAACCGCTTGTTACGTTCGCGGCGGCAAAGAAGTTCTCGCTTCCCTCAAACATTCGCTCGATATCGATGTCGGCCAAACGACGGCCGATCGTCTTTTTTCCCTTAGCGTCGGGCGCTGTTTCGGTGCTTGCGGACTCGCCCCGGTCGTGATGATCGACGACGATATTCACCAACGTGTCAAGCCGGCGAAAATTCATAAAATGCTCGATCAATACAGGGAGGTGCCCCATGAGTAAACATATCACCCATCCGGAGCAATTGGTTTTATTCCGTCAGGAGCTCCAAACGCGGCACAACTCCATGCTCCAGGCCGGACAACTTTCCGTCCGGATGTGCATGGGCGGCGGTTGCATCGCTTCCGGCGCCAACGACGTTTTTTGGGCGTTTGTTCAAGAGCTCGACAACGCCGATATCGATATCGTCCAATGCGATCTGAAGAAAACCGGCTGTCTCGGTCCGTGCAGCGGTGGTCCCGCCCTGTTCATCGGCGAAACGTTTTACGAACATGTTCGTCCCGAAGATGTCAAGGAACTGGTCCGCGACCATGTCATGGGAAAGAAAATCGTAACACGTCTCCTCCACAAAAAGGCGGACGGACGGCCCGTACCGACGGAGCGGGACATCGACTTTTTTCGCATCCAGAAAAAGATCGTACTTCGCAACTGCGGCAAAATCGATCCGGAAAACATTGAAGACTACATTGCCGTCGGCGGATACGGTGCGATTGCCGACGCTCTCGTCGCGGATCGACCGGAAGCGATTATCGTCGAAATGAAAAAATCCGGCCTGCGGGGGCGCGGCGGCGGCGGGTTTCTCACCGGCAGAAAATGGGAGTTCACTCGAAACGCCGAAGGAGCCGAAAAGTACGTCGTTTGCAACGCCGACGAAGGAGATCCCGGCGCGTTCATGGACCGCAGCGTCTTGGAAGGCGACCCTCACTCGCTCATTGAAGGGATGATGATCGCCGCCAAAGCGATCGGCGCAACCGAAGGTTACGTTTATGTCCGCGCCGAATATCCCCTCGCCGTCCAGCGGCTCAAGGAAGCGATCAAACAGGCGAGCGAATACGGCTTGCTCGGCAAGAATATTTTGGGACGGAATTTCGATTTCGATCTCGACATCCGAATGGGAAGCGGCGCGTTCGTCTGCGGCGAGGAAACCGCCCTGATGCAGTCGATTGAAGGCAAACGGGGCGAGCCGCGACCGAGACCGCCGTTTCCCGCACAAAAAGGTCTGTGGGGTAAACCGACGCTTCTGAACAACGTCGAGACCTTCGCCAACGTTCCGGCGATCCTCGAAAAAGGGGGCGATTGGTACGCTTCGATGGGAACCGAAAAGAGCAAAGGAACCAAGGTGTTCGCGCTCGCCGGGGACATTCAAAATTCCGGGCTCGTCGAAATCCCCATCGGGACCCCGCTCGGCGATTTGGTGTACGACGTCGGCGGCGGCATTCCCGGCGGAAAAGAATTCAAGGCGGCTCAAATCGGCGGACCGTCCGGCGGCTGCATTCCGAAGGAGCATCTCAACGTTCCGCTCGACTACGAAGCGCTCGCCGAACTCGGCGCGATCATCGGGTCCGGGGGGCTCGTCGTGATGGACGAGGATTCCTGCATGGTCGACGTCGCCCGCTATTTCTTGGAATTCGTCCAGGAAGAATCGTGTGGAAAATGCGTCCCGTGTCGCGTCGGCACCAAACGGATGCTCGAAATTCTCGAACGGATTTGCGAAGGAAAAGGGGTTGACGGCGACGTCGACAAACTGATCCGACTCGGCGAAATGATCAAGGATTCCTCGCTTTGCGGCCTCGGACAGACGGCGCCGAATCCGGTCCTTTCGACGATCCGGCATTTCGGACACGAATATGTCGAGCATATCCGGGATAAAAAATGTCGGGCAAGCGTCTGCGCGGCGCTCGTCGCGGCCCCGTGTGAAAGTTCCTGCCCGGCGTTCGTCGACATTCCGGGGTTCGTCGCACTGACCGGACAAAAACGGTACTCCGAAGCGCTCAAGTTACATCGGGAAAGGAATCCGCTCGCGGCGATCTGTTCGCGGGTTTGTTTTCATACCTGTGAGAGCAAATGTCGCCGCACGACCATGGATGCGCCGGTTTCGATTCGTTCGATCAAGCGGTTCCTCGTCGACCAGGAAGTGATGATCCAGGTTCCTGAAATTCTGGAGAATCAACGAAATGCGTCGCGGAAAATCGCGATCGTCGGTTCGGGACCGGCCGGTCTGTCTTGCGGCTATTTTCTCGCACGGCTCGGGTATAAGCCGACGATTTTCGAATCGCAACAGCGGCCCGGCGGGATGCTTGTGCAAACGATTCCCGCATACCGACTGCCGCGGGAAATCGTTGCCCGGGAAGTTCGAATGATCGAGCGGATGGGCGTTCCGATTCAAACGAACGCGACGCTCGGCAAAGATTTCACGCTCAAATCGTTGCGCGGCGAAGGATATGACGCCGTGTTCCTCGCGATCGGCGCTCCGGACGGCGTGAAACTCGACATTCCGGGAAACGATATTTCCGGTGTTCACGACGCTTTGTCGTTCCTGCGGACCTACAACATGCGAGGCTCCGCGCCGGTCGGCAAGAACGTGATCGTCATCGGCGGCGGCAACTCCGCGATCGACGCCGCCCGAACGTCGCTTCGGCTCGGCGCCGATTCCGTCACGGTGGTCTATCGTCGTTCCCGTGACGCCATGCCCGCTTACGACGAGGAAATCGAAGAAGCCGAACTCGAAGGGGTCCGGCTCATGGTGCTCACTTCGCCGCTGAACGTGATCCACGATAAGGGGAAACTCGTCGGACTCGAGTGCGCCCCGATGCGACTCGGCGACTTCGATCGCAGCGGCCGGCGCCGGCCCGCAAAGGGGCAGGGGGAACCGTTTTGCATTCCGGCGGACCAGATTCTCACGGCGATCGGGCAAACCGTCGACCTGACGACGTTGTCCGATTTCCCATTGGAGCGGCAGAAGGAATTCGTAAAAATCGATCCCCTGACCGGCGCAACGAATTTGCCTTGGCTGTTCGCGGGCGGCGATGTCGTGACCGGCCCGTCGTCGGTCGTCGAAGCGATTGCCGGCGGAGAACGCGCCGCGGTCGGAATCGATGCCTTGTGTAATGGAACGCCGAATCCGTTTTGGCGGGATACGAAACCGATCGACGTGCCGTTCGATCCCGACGCCGATCCGAGCGATGCGCCGCGGGAAAAGCCGAACACGACTCCGGTCGAACGACGCCGTTACAATTTCGACGAAGTGGAACTCCCCTGGACGGAACCCGTCGCCGTCCGCCAGGCGAATCGGTGTTTGCGTTGCGACTATGGAAAACGGCTGCATCAAATCCAATAATCAACCGGAGAACGACACATGATCCGTTTAACGATCAATAATATCGCCGTCGAAGTTCCCGAAGGCTCGACGGTCCTCGAAGCCGCACGAAAAAGCGGCGTGAAAATTCCGACGCTCTGCAATCTCGAAGGACATCCGCCGCAAGGCGCATGCCGCGTGTGCGTCGTCGAAGTCGAAGGAATGAAAACGCTTACGGCATCCTGCGCATTGCCCGTCGCCGAAGGAATGAAAGTCATTACGAATTCCTCGCGAGTCCGCCATGCCAGACGCAACGTGATCGAACTGCTTCTTTCCGAACACGACGGCGACTGTCAAACGTGCAACAGGAATCAAGATTGCGAGCTCCGCGCCGTTGCCGCCGATCTCGGCATTCAAACTGTCGAATTCGAAGGAGCCAAAACGACAAAGTCGATCGACGTTTCGACCCCGGCGCTGATCCGTGACAGCGGTAAGTGCATCAAATGCCGCCGCTGCGTGAGTATTTGCGGACACGTCCAGGGCGTTGCCGCACTCTGGCCGCAGTCCCGTGGGTTCGAAACGACGATCGGCCCGGCTTTCCACCACCAACTCGGCGAGGTGACGTGTGTCCAGTGCGGCCAGTGCGCGGCGGTCTGCCCGGTCGCTGCAATCGTCGAACGGGACCAGATTCAAGACGTTTGGGCCAAACTCGACGATCCGCTCAAAACGGTCGTGGTCCAAACCGCTCCGGCGATCCGGGCCGCGTTGGGTGAGTGTTTCGGCTTACCGCCGGGAACGCTTGTGACCGGAAAGATGGTCGCCGCGCTGCGTCGGCTCGGCTTCGACGCTGTTTTCGATACGAATTTCACCGCCGATCTGACGATTCTCGAAGAAGGGACGGAACTCCTGACGCGATTGAAGAAAAAACTGGTCGACGGCGACAAAAACGTGGCGCTGCCGATGTTGACCAGTTGTTCCCCCGGTTGGATCAAATACGCCGAGTCGATGTTTCCCGATTTGTTACCGAACGTGTCGAGCTGCAAATCGCCGATGTCGATGCTCGGCGCTTTGTTGAAAACGTACTGGGCGAAGAAACGGGGACTTGAACCGTCACAGATCGTGAACGTCGCCGTGATGCCGTGTACCGCGAAAAAATTCGAGGCCAGTCGCCCGGAGTTGAGCGTCAGCGGAGTCGGCGACATCGATTACGTTCTCACGACGCGGGAACTGGGCCGCATGATCTCCGAAGCGGGAATCGATTTCGCGTCGCTGCCGGACGAAGCGATGGATTCTCCGCTGGGCAATTCGAGCGGGGCGGCGGATATTTTCGCGAACACGGGCGGCGTCATGGAGGCGGCGCTGCGAACCGTTTATGAAATCGTCACGGGAAATCCGTTCCCGGCCGAAAATTTACATGTTGCCCCGATCGTCGGATTACAGGGCGTGAAAGAGGCATCGCTCCAACTCGAAAACGTGACGGACGAGTGGAGTTTTCTGGAAGGCGTCACGGTCAAGGTCGTCGTGGCGCACGGACTTTCCAATGCGAAATCGGTCTGCGAATTGATCCGCCGCGGCGCGGCTCCGTGGCATTTCGTCGAGGTGATGTGTTGCCCGGGCGGCTGCATCGGCGGCGGCGGTCAACCCCGTTTTACGACCGATGAAGTCCGTGCGGCGAGAATCCGGGCGATCTACGCCGAAGACGAAAGTAAAACGCTGCGAAAAAGTCATGAAAACCCCGATGTTAAAAAACTGTACGAAGAATTTTTAGAACACCCTCTCAGTGAAACCTCGCATCATCTGTTGCACACGGAATATGTCTCGCGTACCAGGTGGTAACCGACGAACAGGAATCCTACCATGAAAACCTTAATGGACACATTGAAAGTGGAAGTCGTCGAACATCCCGCGATACGGGTGGTCGGCATGAAGATTCATTCTTCACTTCCCAATGCCTCGACGGAATGCCGGAGACTGTGGCAGCAATTCATGCCGCGTGGAATCGGCGAACTGTTCGGCGGCTGTAAAACGACTTATGGCGTCTCGACGATGACCGGCGGTCAGGAATTCGATTATTGGGCCGCCGTTGAGATTGATCCGAATCTGCCGATTCCGGACGATATGGAGACGATCGTCATCCCGCACGGCGATTATGCCTTATGCATGGTTCCGAAGTATGATTTGCTGGACGACGCGTACGATTACATGTTCCACCACTGGCTGCCGCGACAAACCAATCACGTTTATCAACGTCAATCGCCTTGCTTCGAGCATTATCCGTCGTATTGGCAGCCCTCGGACTTTTTTGAACTTTACGTCCCCGTCGCGGCCGAACCGACGAACGGTTGATCCTACATACCAGCCCCGCTTTGACGTTGGGGCGAACACTCTTTTGCCGGATTTGCTCCCTGCCAAATGATATCGTAACGTTAGTGAAATTTGGCGGGACGCAGGGCATGTTGCGCCCGTTCTGTCCGGAGAAAAATCCCGAATGAGACGACAACCCCGGAACGAGAAGGTGCCGCCGAGACGCCTTGTTTTCTTGGTTCAGGGCGGGTATAACTTTTTCTTTGTGGGAAGTGGAAGCCGCACCAGATACCCATTTTTCCGCCCTTCCTTTTCACTCGATCCGCCCCGCTCCGCGTCCCTCAATCCCATGCAACTGACCGACCTGATACCGACGCGATGGTGGAATTATCTGCTGCTGCTTCTGTTCGGGGTCGGGTGCATTCTTGGTTTGGAGTATCTGTACTGGATCGAGCCCGGCTTGTTGGAAAAAATCAGCCAACCGGAATTGTCGTCGCTCGATTTCGCCGTCCGAGGTAATCTTGCGGCATGGTTCACCTCGGTTCTCTGGACCTTTGCGGGGTTGGTTTGTATCGTCGTGTTTCAGATCGACCGGAAATCCGCTTCGACCGAAATCGCGTCGTTTCATCGGCTCAGCGACATTTGGCTTTGGGCCGCGGTCGGTTCGCTTTTGTTGAGTGTCGATTCGGTGTGTCAAATCCGGGAATTTCTTCGCATCGTACTCGTCAAGCTAAGCGGAACGTCGCTGTACGGAAACGGGGAAGTGTGGTGGGTCGCCGTTTACGTCGTCCTGTTCGGGATGATCGGTTCGCGGTTGCTGGTCGAGATGCGGCACAATCTTCTCGCGTGCAACACGTTTTTCGTGGCCGCACTATCGGGTTTATTGGCCTGCTGTTTGGCGCTGGACCTGTTGGATCTCCCTGTGAAAGATTCCCGATTTCCCATCGCACTTCAAACCGGTCTGGAAATGATCGGGGCGTTATTTGCGCTCTTTTCGTTCTCGCTTTTCACCCGAATGTTGCTCGTCCGAACCGTGTCCGGAACAATCGCGACAACTTCCCTGCCGGAAGTCGCACCGCCGAAAAAGCGATCGCGAGCTTCGAAAAAGTCGACGGAAAAACCGGAAAAAACGCCGACCGTTGTCGTCGAGCCGCCGCCGAAAGAGGAAAAGAAAACGAAATCCAAAGGCTCCGCTTCGCGAGTCCTCCAGATCGTTCATCCCGCTGAACACGGCGAAAAAATCGTCAAGATCGGCGAAATCGAACCACTTGACGAGGAGGAAACTTTAGAGAAACTCAAAAAAATCCGACCGAAGAAACCTGTAAAAATCGAGGAGCCGCCGGAAGAAATCGAAGAAGATTTCCCGGAAGAATTCGAGGAAGACGTACAGTGCGATGAGGAACAGTGGGAAGAGGAAGAAGGGACGGAGGAAGAAGAGTTCGAAGAGGAAGAGGATGAAGAGTAGCGAATCAGAGCCGCGCACAAAGAAATAGTTTCGAGGCGTGTCACATTACAAACGCGGGGCAAGCCCCGCCGCTAACATTTATTCGCCATGCGACTTCAATTCGGTATCGCGTTAAACCTTGCTTTGATCGCATGTCTTTCGTCGTTCATGCTCGGGCTCGGATCCAGTACGCATTACACGACGGTCCTCGTTTTTCTCTCCGCGGCGGCCAGCTTGTACCTGACGGACATTTTGAAAACGGTCAAGCTGAACCGGTTCGTGAGCAATGCCCTGATCCTTGCGATCGTTTTTCTTTCACTCGGCGGGATTTTGCGGTATCGGACCGTCGACCTTGCGATCGGGATCGCCCGGCTTTTGCAGCTCGTTCAAATCGTCGTCCTGTTCCAGGAGAAGAATCAGCGCAACCGTTGGCATATCCTGATGATTTCGCTCCTGCAAGTGATCGTCGCGACGGCGTTTCAGCAGAGCCTCGCGTTCGGCCTGCTTCTGTTGCTGTACGTTTTTGCCAATCTTTGCGCTTTGACGCTCATTTTCCTGCACGACGAAAACGCTTATTTCAAACGGCACTCTTTTGTTCGCGGCGCGTTCCAACTTCATTCGTCCGAACTGAGGCAAAAACAGGATTGGAGCCGACTCTTGAAAATCGCGTTCGCGACGTTCATTGTCGGGCCGCTTTCGTTGATCCTGTCCTACCGGGAGAACGACGAACAGCGCCGGCCCCGCGATGGAAATTCGTCCCACAAACCCCGCGACGCCAAATTCGGCCAAACCTACGCCGCTTCCCGGCAATCCGAGGTCCGTTGGGAAGCCGCGGCGCCGGGCACGTCCGGTTGGACCGATCTTTGGGAAGACCTCGAAGGAGACGACACATCCGAAGTCAGCGATGTCGCGATTCCGATCTTGACCCGGCAAGTCGCCCAGGAGCGTGAAAACGATCACAACAATCACGGCGATTCGAATTGGCCGTTGCTGCATGCGACGCCGATTTTTTCCGGCGGGACGAATCGCAAAACCGGCCTGATCGGCGGACAGCGGGAATTGTTCGGACGTCTTTTTCGTGCGACACTGTGGTCGCTTTTCATCGGGGTGATCGTCTTTTTATTGATTCCCCGATTCAGCGGAATCGAAATGTTCGGGCAACGGCTTTCCTACGAACGCTGGAATTCCGCGGCAACCGCTCCGATCAGTTCGGTCGGGTTTACCGAAGAAATTCGACTCGGTTCCTTGGGAAACGTCCTTCAGAATTACCAGGAAGTTCTCTCGATCGCATTGACTCAGCCGACCGTTTCGCAGGTCGCAAACGCCGAAGGCGCAAGGGATGTTTGGGCCGATTACCCTCCCCTTAATCCCAACGAACCCAACTACGACGCAATCGAAGGGAAGACTTTCTATCTGCGAGGCGTCGTCGTGGACCGGTACGAACCCGGTCGAGGTCGTTGGTCCCGATCGGGACTTCCCCCTTTCTCTCCTCCTCAAGGTCCCCCGCAAAATCAGAGACCGCCGTCCCAACAATGGCCGACGCGTTCTACAAACTCCAGCCCTCTCGATTTTTTCGGTTGGGCTTCGAGACCGCAGCAACCGCCGAACGATTGGGAAATGATGATGCAAAGTCGGATCGTTCCTCAAACGGACGTCGCGGAAATGTTTTTTGCGGAAAAGAGCGACTTGGTTCACTTGAGGATCACGACCCAGCCGTTGGACAGCCGCGTCCTGTTTACGGTTTGGCCGTTTTACATTCTCGGTCGCGAAATGAATCGGGTCGCGATTTTTCCCGATCGTATCGAGATTCCGGACGGAAGACGAGGACGTCGTCCGCGTCCGTTCGTTCAAGGGTATTACACGACGGCGTTCCGCGGCGGCGAACAAATGGATTTGGTCCCTTGCACGGAGCCGATCAACACGACCAATCTACTCCAGATTTCCCGGGACCAGATGCCGAAGTTGGTCGCATTAGCCCAGGAGTGGGATTCGCAGGCCAAGCTTCCCCCCGCCGATCTGATCGGACGGGCACGCAATCTCGAAACGCGATTGAAGCACGACGAGCGATTCCAGTATCAGTTGGGCGGAATCGTCCGTGATACCTCGCTGGATCCGCTCGAGGATTTCGTCGCCGCCAATCCGCGAGGGCATTGTGAATTCTTCGCCGGAACCCTCGCAATGATGCTGCGGAGCGTCGGAATCCCTTCCCGGGTCTGCATCGGATACAAAACGGTCGCGTTCACCAAAGGTTCGGAAGGATACATGGTCCGACAATCCGACGCTCACAGTTGGGTGGAGGTGTATATCTCCCCGATCGCCTTGCCGGGCAATCTGACCCAAGCCCCATTCGCGAACCACTGGCGAAAGGGAGGGTGGTTGCGATTGGACGCGACTCCCGAACAGGAAGCGGATATGCTGCGGGGCTTTTCCATGAGTCTCTCCGATTGGATCCACGCGGTCCAGATCTTTTGGCAAAACTACGTTATGAACATGGACGGATCCAAGCAATCGAGTATGATTTACGAACCGTTTCGCCAACTGTTCGAAACGGTGAAAAACGCGGCGCAAACCAATCAGTGGAGCGAAATCGGATCGTCGATCTTGCAACGGTACCAGGAAATTTTTGTGCAAATCCGTGCCGGGACGATTCGGCAGACGGATATTTTTCTGATCGTTCTTCCTCTTGCGATTCTTTTCGGCGGGATTTATGTTCTCGTTCGGTTGGGGGTTCTGCGGCTTTTCCGGCGTCTTTTGATCCCCTTGGATGTTCAGGAGCGTAAGCGGCAAGCTTCGGTCGACTTTTACGTTCAAATGGAGCGACTACTGTCGAAGGTTTCGCTTCAACGGCGCCCCAGCGAGACGCAGCAGGAATTTTCCACACGGGCGATTCCATTCCTGATCGAACGGATTCGGACCGCTGAGAAAAAGGTCGACTTGGAATCGCTCAATCGATGTGCCGCGAACATTGTGGAAGCGTTTTACCGTGTCCGTTTCGGAAATCTTCCGCTCAACGACAAGGATTTGGCAAAAATCGGAAACGACCTGTCCCAACTGAAAACCGCAACGGATCGAACATGATCCGGGAGCCCCGGTAGAGGATTCTCCGCGAACTCCGCATCGCTGCGTCTTCGCACGCAAAAAACTTCCGCGCCGACCACACTTATATTTACTACAACCGACATTAAAGGTTTAATTGCGGAGAGCAACAATATTTTTGGTTGAAAATTCCGCTCCAGAGCGTGGGTTCTCCAAAACTCGCGGCATATTACCGATGTATACCGAAATAGGTTGAAAGCATGACGTGCGCTCCGGACTTTTGTCCTGCCCGGAAAAACCGGAGAAACCGCGATAAGCGGCCCGGAATCGTAAAAATTCGCGTATTCGGCAAGGTCTTTGTTGACAACTTATTTTAGCATTATTAGAATCGAAGTCGGAGAGAAGTTTGTTCTCCGCACTTCCGCCCTTATCGCCTAACGAGCCCTCCTCCGTTCATTTCAATCGGGAGCATATCGATCATGAAATCTGATCAAGGTACGACAATAGTGATCATCGTTTTTAGTCTCTTGTCCGTTCTCCTGATGGTCCTGTGCGTCGTCTTTTATCGTTCGTCGTCGGAAAAAGCCCAGCAGCTTGAAACGGCGACCAAGAAAGCCTCCGACTTGGAAGGGAGCTTGCGAACAGCCAACACGGATGTCGAAACGCTCAAGCAAATCATTGGAGCCGCTTCAACGGTGCCGGTGGCCGATATCGAAGCGTCCAATAAGAAATACGCGAACCAAGTCGAAGGAACTCAGGATGTGGTCAAGGGCTACACGAATCTCGTCGACCAACTGATCGCGAAACTCGACGGAGTCAACAAGGAATTGGCTTTGGCCAATACCGCGAAAGTGGATCTGGAAAACAAGTACGCCGTCCTGTACGCCGATACGCAGAATCAAATCAAAATCCACGAAGACGCCGCTGCGGCCGATCGTAAGAAACTGCAAGAAGAACAGGCGAAATACACTGCGACCATGGCTCAACGTAGCGAGGTCAAGCAAACGCTCCAAAACGAGTACCGCGAGATGCGCGAAAGTTCCGAAAAGTCGATCACGCAGGCGAAAACGGAAGCCGCCTATGCCGAGCGCAAAGTGCAAACGATCAATAAAGCCAACGAAATCCTGAACCAGGAGCTTTCCTCCCTTCGCAGTCCCGTCCTGACTCGGGAAGACGGTCGCGTCGTTACGGTCAACCAGTCGAGCGGTATCGTGAACCTCGATATCGGCAGCGCTTCGGGATTGCGTAACGGAATCACATTTGCCGTGTTCGATCCGGCGGAGAAGAATCTTTCCGAAGCGAGGTCCAAAGGGAGCATCGAAGTGAGCCAGATCCTCGGGCCCAACCGCGCGGAAGCCCGCATTCTGGAAACGGTCATTACCGATCCGATCCAAAAAGGAGACCTGATTTACACCCCCGTCTGGAAGCCGGGACAACATCCGATTTTCGTCCTCAGTGGTCGTATGGTCGTGCGGGGATTCGGCTCGCGAAGCTTGGATGACACCACCCGGGAAGACGACATGAAGGACGTGATCAATTTGATCCTCGCCAACGGCGGAGTCGTCGATTATTATACGAAAAGCGACGGAAGCGTCATGAAAGTCGATTGGAAAACCGATCGCCATGGAAAAATCGTGATCCTCGGCGAATCGCCGGTACGGATGAAATCCATCAGCGAGGACGAAGACACCGGTGAAATCATCAAGGGGGAAGGCGATGAACTCTCCGTGGAAACCGCGTTCATTGTCGAGGGGGTTGGAGATCCGATGAGTAACACCCTGATGTCGAATATGAAAGTTCTCGCCGAACAGGCCAAGTTGAACGGAATTCGCTCAATTACCCTACCGGAGCTTCTCCGTCAAATGGGCTGGCGGAACGCGGTACCGTCTCAAGGATACGGAAGCCGTGCCAACGAAAGCGATATCATATCGCGACCCTCGAAAGCCATGCCGGTTTCACAAGGAAGTACCGTGTCGCCGCTTTACAGTCAACAGGCCGATGTCGCGGCCAAGCTATCCCCCGGAACCGTGTCGCCGCTCTACCGAAAAGACGGCGCCGTGATGAAACCGTCCGTCGGGACCGTATCACCGCTTTACCACAAGGAACGCAAGCCCGTGAACGTCGCCCCCGGCGAAGTGAGCGGAATTTACGGCGGAAATTAAGACGTTCCGTTGACTTCTGACCGTGCCCGGGTAAAAGTGAAAACTCCCTTGACTCCCCATGATCACGACGACGATCGCTCGGGCCGCTCTCCTTACGCGATCGGATACGAGTGGAGCGTGATCGTTTCGTCGATTGCGATGGAAATGGCCTTGCCGCCGCTTTTCGGAATCTGGCTCGACGGCAAATGCGGCACGCTCCTGCTTTTCACGGTCCTCGGGGCCGCGCTCGGAATGACGACCGCTCTGCTGCATCTGCTCCAGATCGACAAGAAAAACAAGGACGGAAAAAAAACGAGCGAGGACACCAAACCATGAGTTCGCGATTTACACTCCCCCATTCGTACTTTTTCCCCGGCGACCGGGTCGCGATCGCACCCGATAAAAAAGTCGCGAAAAACGAAACGCTCCTGGCCGATCTCGTCGCGGCCGTACTCGAACGCGGAATCGAAGCTGCCGATCTCGTTCTCGTTTTAACGGAACAGGAATTCAAAGAGAAGGAAGCCGCGATCCGTGCCGCTTTTACGGAACCGGTCGCAAAAACATTCCGTATCGTTTTTCACCAGCCGGGCAATCGTCGTGAAATCGCGCACCTCGGCGTCAATCGACGAGGGGAACCGATCGGTTTGTGCCGGGAACTGGTCGACGCCGATTTCGTGCTCCCGATCTGCGAAAAACCGGGTGAGTACGGAATCCATACCGGACTGTTTCCCCGATTCGCGGACCGCGAATCGCAAATGCGCTTCGCCCAGGCCGAAAGCGAAAAAATGTCCCCGGCGATGCGTAAACGATTGACAGGAGACGTCGAAGAAGCGGCCCAACTTCTCGGGGTCGTCCTGACGATTCGCAAAAAAGGGGAGCTCTGGACCGCCGACGCGACACGGGAGGTTTAACCGTGACACCGTTTTGCGCCGTCCAGCGTCGCATCGATTCGACGCTTCGTTTCGCGGAGACGACCCGTTGCGTGCGGATCGGCGAAAACCTACTCGACCGAACCGGCGAGGTGTTTCGGGAATCGTTCGGCGCGGACTGCCCGGCGATTCTCGTCGCGGATCGCAATACGATGAAAGCCGCGGGTACGGAAATTCTGAACCGGCTCCGCGGCGAAGAAATCACGACGTTGGAAGAACCGTTCGTGTTCGCGGAGCCGAATCTCCACGCCGAACGAAAACATTGCGACCGGCTTAGGGAGCGATTTTCGCACACCGAAGCGATTCCGATCGCGGTCGGTTCCGGAACGATCAACGATCTGGTCAAATTGGCCGCGTTCGAGTCGGGGCGGAAATATATGATTGTCGCAACGGCGGCGTCTATGGACGGATACGCCGCTTACGGAGCCCCGATCGAATCCGGTGGATTCAAGAAGACCGTTTTCTGTGACGCCCCGACCGCGATTTTGATCGACATGGACGTGATCTGCCGTGCTCCGGGCCCGCTTGCCGCTGCGGGATACGCCGACTTGATTGCTAAAGTCCCCGCCGGAGCCGATTGGATCCTCGCCGATTTCGTCGGGGCCGAACCGATCCATTTCGTCGCGTTTTCTCTTGTCCAGAATCATCTGAGCGACTGGATCGCGGATCCGGAAGGTGTCGCAAGACAAGAAAAATCGGCGATTTTGAATCTTCTCGAAGGCTTGATCACCAGTGGTATCGCGATGCAACTGGCAAAAACTTCCCGCACGGCTTCGGGAGCGGAACACCTGTTTTCCCATCTGTGGGACAACCAGGGGCACACGTTCGGGGGAGAGATTCCGTATCACGGATTCAAAGTCGGAATCGGCACGATCGCGACCGAGTCGCTTTACGAACAGGCCCTCAAGCTCGAATCGAACGATTTTCGCGACTCGAAACGAGCGATCCTTCAAAACCGCCGAACGTGGGAACAAACGGAGCGATTCATTCGCGACTCGTTTTCGGGAGAGGAACAGATCGGGCGGGTGATCGAAGAAAGCCGTGCGAAATACGTTTCCGACGACGAAATCGTGCGCCGGTTGGACTTGTTCGCCGGATCTTGGGAGGAAGTGAAGCGGCGTTTGCAAAAGCAACTCTTGGGACCGCAAACGATTCGTCGTAATCTTCAAATCGCCGGAGCCCCCTCACAGCCGGAACAGATCGGGATTGACCGAACGAGGTTCCTGGAAAGCTTCGCTCTCGCGCAACTGATTCGATCGCGGTATACGATTCTCGATTTTCTCCAGGAAACCGGAATGTGGGATGTTCGGGTCTTCCCGATTTCCGCATCTCTTCCAATGCCGGTCCGATACACACGCTGATTTCATTTTTCATTTTGCGAAAGCATAACCCGGGAGCCCCGGTAGGCGGCTGGAGCTTCCGCTCCGATAAGTAAGCCGCGAGATGGTCGTTTCACTCCCGATCTCGCTAACAATGCAAAATAATTCACAATCTTCTCCAGGAATTGCATAGCGAGCGAACACCCGCATTCCAACAATATTTCACGAAAGAAAAAACACCGACGGGCCTGTGAACTCGGCTGGAATTTCCGATCGGGTCCGGTATAATATCTTTTTTCAACTTCCGAACCGAAGGTGCCGCCTGTGTCCCAAAAGTATCTTTTACCCTGCTCCTGCGGTAAGACCGTTCCGATCGAGCCCTCCCAAGCGGGCGGAAATGTTCGTTGTGAATGTGGGCAAACGCTGAAAATTCCGTCGCTTTTGCAGATCAAAAAACTGCCGGTCGCCGATTTCGATTCCGCCGAACAACTCGTCCTGACAGAAGACGGAATGAAACCGACTTCCGGCGCGAATTCCTCCAGCGTCGCGGCCAGCATTTGCCTGATCGGCTCGGTTCTGACGGTCGCGGCGGTCGGGCTTTGCCTGTATACCGTACTGCTGACGTACCCGAAGCCGGAAGATGTGCTGAAAAAACAGGTCTACTACCGCTTCGGCGAGAAAGTCGCGGTCCAGGATTCGAATCCGCTCCCCATGTCGGAAAGCACCTTCTTTATCGTTACGGACGACATAATCGATATGTTCAACCCGACCGATGCGATGCGGTATTGGGAAATCGTCAAAAAGGGCCCGGCGATGAGTATGAATTTCCGGGAAAATTTCGAGACGCTCAAAGACTACTACTATCTGCGTTGCGCCGGAACCGGGATCCTGATTCTCATTGCCGTCAGCATCCTGATTTCGTCTTTCTTCCTCCGCCAAACCAAAACCGTCGGAACAAGACAAGGAACGGATTGGGGGAAATGAGAAATAGGAAATAGGAAATAACAAATAACAAATAGGAAATAGGAAATCGCTGCCCCCTTCTACCTTTCTACACTTTTCTCTCAATTCGTAATTCATAATTAGTAATTAGTAATTAATCAAATGGATTCTCCTCAGATTAAACGGGCGATTATCAGTGTCAGCGATAAGATCGGGCTTTCGGCTTTTGTGAAAGGGTTGGTCGCCGCGGGTGTCGAGATTTACAGTACGGGAGGAACGCGTAATCACCTCCAATCCGAAGGGCTTCCGGTTCGGGACATTTCCGAGTACACCGGCTTTCCGGAAATGATGGACGGACGTTTGAAAACGCTGCATCCGAAAGTGTTCGGGGGAATTCTTTGCCGTCGCGATGTTCCCGGGGACATGAACTCATTGATCGAACACGGAATTCTCAGCTTCGAGCTGGTGGTCGTCAATCTTTATCCGTTCGAGGCGACCATTGCCCGGGAAAACGTGACCGACGCCGAAGCGATCGAAAACATCGACATCGGCGGTCCGTCGCTGGTTCGTGCGGCGGCGAAAAATCATCGATTCACGACGATCGTGACCGGTGCGGAGCAGTACCCGCTCGTGCTCGAACAAATCCAGGCGACGGGGACGACGACGCTCCAACTGCGTCGTGCCTTGGCCAAGGACGCGTTCGTCCACACGGCGTCGTACGATGCGGCGATTTCCCGGTATTTCATCGAACGGAGCGAAGACGGCGCGTTTCCGAGCCGGTTGACTTTGAATTACAAACGGAAAAATGTGCTCCGATACGGCGAAAACCCGCATCAACAGGCGGCGCTGTACGTCGATTCGCAATCGAAAGCGGCGAACGTCGTTTCCGCCCGGCAGTTGAATGGAAAGGAACTTTCGTACAACAATATTCTCGATCTCGATTCGGCGTTGGCGATCGTTCGCGGCTTTCCGAATCCGACCGTGTCGGTCGTGAAGCACAACAACCCGTGCGGTGCCGCGACGGCGGAGAAGATGGTCGACGCGCTGCGGAAAGGGATGGAAGGGGACCCGCTCAGCGCGTTTGGGTCCGTTCTCGGCTTCAACGGTCCCTGTGACGCCGAATGTGCCGAACATCTTTGTACGCCGGGTCTGTTCGTCGAAGCGATCGTCGCGCCCGAATTCACATCGGAAGCCTTGGAAATCCTGACGACCAAACCGAAATGGCATGCGAACGTCCGGCTTTTGGCGTGCGGTTCGTTGGAAAAAAAATCGGCCCGATGGATCGCCCGACCGATCGAAGGAGGAACCCTGCTCCAGGAGGCGGACATCGAACCGGACGACGAAAACCAATGGCAAGTCGTGACCGAAACGAAGCCGGCGAAAGAACTTAGGAACGATCTACGTTTTGCGTGGGATCTTGTCCGGCACGTCAAATCGAACGCGATCACGCTATGCAAAGATCGGATGCTTCTCGGCGCCGGAGCGGGGCAAATGAGCCGCGTCGATTCCGTGGAAATCGCGATCAAAAAGGCGGGCGACCGCGTCAAGGGTTCGGTGCTCGGAAGCGACGCCTTTTTTCCGTTCCCGGATTCCATTGAACGGGCCGCCCAGGTCGGTGTTGCCGCGATCATCCAGCCGGGCGGTTCACGTGGGGACGACGCCGTGATCGAAGCGTGCAACCGATTCTCCCTTCCGATGATCTTCACGGGAAAGCGGCATTTCAAGCACTAACCATTGATTGTACTCTCACTTATCAACTTTCACCTCCCCCTTGGTTATCGATTCGTTTCCGTCGGGTTTTCGAATGGGATCACGACGCCTTGGCCCGGGGCTGTGACCGGGACGGGGGAGCTGGCGTCGAGTTTCCACGGCCAATCGCCGTGGATTCGGGGGACGCGGACCGTCAGCTTGTACTTGCCCGGTTCGACGCCCGTGAATTGAACCGCTCCGTCTTTGCCGACCGGGACCTGGTATTCCCGGTCCGCGATCTTTTTCGCTTTCTCGAAGTATTCCGTGTACGGTTTCGTCGCGGCTTTTCCCGCATCGGTTTTCACCCAGGCTTCGTACAGTTTTTCGTATTCCTTCAGCTTCTCATCCGAGTGAACAATGCGACGTTCTTCGCCTTGCACATCTCGCACTTCAAAATATTTCCAGGAATCGTTCACGCCGGGCACGATCGGTTGTTTCGGTCGCGGGCCGAGTTCCGCTTCGATGTCCCCGACCAGTCGGGCCGTCGCACTACTCCAGAGGTACGTCTCTTCAGAACCTTTCGGGATCGCGACTTTTCCCTCCAGAGTCGCCGACCCGCCGCCGAACGTCAGTTTCAAGTCGGCACCCGGCGTCAACTTCAATTCCCGCTTGAAATAGCGGTAATCCACGACATACGGAGCCGCCGACGCTAAAAAATTCGTGTAAAGAAATTCACATCGCCCGTTCGGAACGACGCGGTCCCAAGATAGATTGCCTTGGGCGTCCGGCTCCTCGAAGTACGTGAACCCAAAATCCGGCTCGCCGTCTTCTCGAGGCGCATTAATGAACATCGGCGGGTCATTCCGCGTCCGGCGTTTTCGTTCGGGAATAGACGCGAAGGAGCAGCAGATGTGAAATCCCGCGGCGAATGATCAACGCGAGAAATCCACATCCCCAAACGAGAACCGGCAGAACCGACCAGTTGATTTTTTTAGCGATTTTCTCAACAACGATTTCGTCTTTCACACTTGGATTCTCGACGAACAAGTTTTCCGTCGCACTATTTTCTAGCACCTCCAAAGAGCCGGGCATGGAGCGCAGCGCAATGTCCGGGCTGCGATCCGGCAAAACCTTATTTAATTTCGGACTCTCCTCCACGACAATTTGCGTCTCATAAACCGGCACCCTCACAGGCACAGTCCCGCAAAAGAGCGACGCGGCCAAAAGCGTCCCCCAAGCGCCCCGCGAAAACGCAGCGGACCGAACCCGCATGACGCGAAGCAAAACGTAAACGACAATCGCCCCGATCCCCAAAAACAGGGACGCATAGGCCGCATGATGGAGTAATGTGTTGAGCATTGGAGCCTATTCTTTATTCTTCCGTAACGTGGATTTCATCGCGTCGATTTCTTCCGGTGTGAGCGAACGTTTTTCAGCGAGTCGAAGGATCAGCGGGGCGAAATAGCGGTCGGCGAGGTTTTCGAGCAGGTCGATGAATTTGCCCTGAGTTTTTTCCCGAGAAACTTCGCTACGGTATACGGCAGGAAAATCGTCACTACGAACCAAGAGCCCTTTGGCGACCATCCGATTCAATCGCGTCTGGATCGTCTGCTGCGTCGGCTTGCCGGTTCCGTCCGTGTAAATTTCATGCAGCCGCGCAAGGGTGAGCGGTTCATGTTGCCAAAAGATTTCCAGGATTTCCGCCTCGCCGGGCGAAAGTTTTTGCAGATTCGTGGAAGATGCCATTTTTTCAAAAAGTACAAGGGATACGACATTGTCTTGAAGAATTGTAAGACATTGTCGTCTTCTTGTCAAGCGGTTCTCACTTTTGGATCTACTGCCTTGTTAATATACAAACTTGGGATAAAGCGACTCGAGTTTGATTCGGACGTTGGTGAGGGATCGGATGGTGACACAAGGCGTTCGAAGCGAGGGCTGCAACGAATGGTACCAGAGATTTTGGACGACGGTGGCGACGTGCCGTCGTCGCGGCTTGAATGCGACGACATTTTTGCGTGATGCGATCTTCGGTTTTCTTCACGGTCTTTCTCCGCCGAGCCTGCTTCCGCCTCTCGCGTCAAGGTGATCGTCGCTTTCGACGACACGTCGCCAGCGTCCGCCATGCTTTTTTGGTGTCGAAATGTCGTGAACTGCTACGAAATTTCTTATTTCTTATTTCTTATTTCCTCCGTCTTTTTCCCCACAAGCGCGGGGCAAGCCCCGGCGCTAACCGAGGACACGATCGGCGGTTGTCCGAAGTATTTCTGTGTTTCAGTTTGTGAAACGATTTTCGCGGTCCGTTTGCCGACATGGAATTCCGTGTCGGCGTGGACGCCGCCGATCAGGCGACTCTTGACGTTGTCGGCCGATTGGAGTCTGAGGATTTCCGCGAGATCCTTTTTGATTTTTTCGTCTTGAATCTCGACAGACGCTTCGATCCGGCTGTCGAGATTCCGCTCCATCCAGTCCGCCGAGCCGATAAAATATCGCGGTGTCCCGCCGGAACAAAACGCGAAAATCCTCGCATGCTCCAGGAACCGGTCGACGATCCGCACCATTCGCAGGTTTTCGTACTGCTGCATGATTCGCGGCGAAAGGATGCAGATACCGCGAATGATCAGTTCGATTTTGACGCCGGCGGCCGCCGCTTCGAGAAGTTTCGCGGCGAGAACCGGGTCGGTCAGGTTGTTGATTTTCACGGTCACCCAGGCCGGTAATCCGATTTTCGCGTTCTCGATTTCCGCGTCGATCCGCTCGAGAAAAAAATCCCGGGTCCGATACGGCGAAACGATCAAGGCGTCAAACGCCGGGTGGAACATCCGTTCGTCGGCCAGGAGGTGGAAAATGCGATTGACGTCCTTCGTGATTTTCGTATCGGCGGTCAACAGGTGGATGTCCGAATAAATTCTCGTCGTGCTTTCGTTAAGATTCCCGGTCCCGATCGCGGCATAATAAGCGTTGTTTCCACTTTCTTTACGGCGGATCAGGATCAGTTTGGCGTGAACCTTGTACCCGCGGATGCTCGGGATGACCATGACGCCTTCCTCCTGCATCCGGTCGACCCAGCGGATGTTGGCTTCCTCGTCGAATCGGGCTTCGAGTTCGACGTAAACGATCACTTCCTTTCCGTTGCGAGCGGCGTTGATCAGGGCTTCGACGACGTTCGATTCCGGGGCCAGCCGGTAGATCGTCGTCTTGATCACCCGGACCGCCGGATCGATCGAGGCTTCCCGAAGCAGGTCGATCACGGTCTGGAACGAATGGTACGGATAACAGAGCATCACGTCCCGCTTGCGGATCGAATCGAGAATCGGAACGCCCGGCGTCAACTCCCCGACCGGGTGCGGATGGTGTTCCGGATAGACCAGCTTCTTACCGCCGATCTGTTTCGGAAATTTGATGAAGTCCTTGAAATTGTGGTATTTCCCCCCTTTGATGAGCGTGTCTCGCTTTTTCAGACCGAAAATCATGCACACTTTTTTGAGCAGATTCGCCGGGATTTTTTCATCGTAAAGAAATCGGACCGTTTTTCCGTACTTGCGATTTTTCAAGCTCTCGCTCACGATTTCCAGGTAGGACCGGGATACGTCGTTGTCGAGACTCAACTCGGAGTCCCGGGTGAATTTGATCGTGTAGGCGGCGAACTTGTGATACCCGAACACGCCGAAGACGTTCGACAGGCAAAAGCGGACGACGTCGTCCAAGAGAATGACGAACGTTTTTCCCTCCGGTGTTTTGGGGAGTACGACGAACCGTGACACCTTCCCGACGGGAAGTTCGATCAGGGCGTGCCCGTCGGCGATATTCGGATCGTCGCTTTTCAATTCCGCGACGAGATACACCGATTGGTCGTGCAGGTTCGTTTGGTTGCGCAGCCGGTCGAGCATAATCGGGAACAGGTGCGGGCGGATATGTTCCTGAAAATATTCCCGAACGAATTTCCCTTGAGTTTCATCCATCGCGGTTTCGTCGACGATCAGGATGTTTTCCCGGGCCAATTCCGCACGCAGATCCTCGTAAATCGCGTCGAAATCCTTGTTCAGCTTTTTGACTTTCCGATTGACTTTGAGGAGAATTTTTTTCGTGTTGCGAAGTTCGTCCTTTTCCCCCAAGGTCCGGTTCAATGAAATCATTCGGCTCAACGTTGCGACGCGGACCCGGTAGAATTCGTCGAGATTGTTCGAGAATATCCCGAGAAAAATCAGCCGTTCGATCAACGGCACTGTCGGATCGGTCGCTTCGGCCAGCACTCGCTCGTTGAAATTCAACCAACTGATTTCACGATTGACAAAATTGGATTGCGGCTTGAGTACCTTGTTCATGGGGACTTCCCCGTTAGCGGCTCGGGTTGATGCGGTTTCGACACAATCAAACAGAACACGAGAATAAACGAATATGAGTTTTAGAAAAGGGAGACAGATCGGGGGGGAAACTGGAACCGTTGCCTCGCAACGCCGTTTCCTGGGACCGCAGGCATCTTGCCTGCACCTGGGTCAGCGGGCTTCCAGCCTGCGATACGAAACGGTCAGACGCCCTGCAAACGGTGCCCAACCGTCCACTGGCAGGCTGGAAGCCTGCGGTCCCAGGTTTCGAAACACTTCACGGCGTAGAAAGGCAGAACTCCTCCTCT
The DNA here is from genome assembly GCA_031549565.1 of Thermoguttaceae bacterium. Classification (GTDB taxonomy): domain Bacteria; phylum Planctomycetota; class Planctomycetia; order Pirellulales; family Thermoguttaceae; genus JAVBSX01. Next base: position 34,421 of record JAVBPO010000025.1, on the reverse strand, counting down.
AGTCCGGAACAGTATACGCCCTATAATTGAATTGTGAGGGGCGCCGTTCTGTTTACGACAATTCCATTGCCGGGCGAGGAGTTTCTCTTGGAGGTGTACAGCAGCTTTGATGAAAACGGAATCCATGGGAATGCTGATTCCCCATTGACGGCGGAAACGTTTCGTCGGCTTGGGTTTGCTCTAGGCGGTCTGGTACGTAATGGGGGGAAGTTTCTCGTTTCCTGCGATTCACCAACTGTCTTCCCTGATCCCTTTCCGAAATTCGTTGACGGACTCCGTTCTTCCGGCATGTCGGTCGTCAACCTCGGCTCATTGCCGACCCCGATGGTCTACTACGCCGCGAGGCGAACTCATGCCGACGGCTGTGCGGCGATTTGCGTCCCGAACGGCAACGGCTCGCCGTTTACGCTGAAATGGTTGATCGGTGAAACCGTCCCAGACGCCGAACAGGTCGATGTCCTGAAAAAGACGGTCGAAAACGGAGAGGAAAAAGCCGTGAACGGCGCCCCGGAAATGCGTTCGCTGGACGTGACTTATGATTACGTCGCTTGGCTTCAGGATACTTGGTTCGATTCGCCCGGCATGAAAGCCCAAGTTGTTCTCGACACCTGCGGCGGCCCTTGGTCTGGGCGGGCGCGAAGGTATTTGCAGGCGGTCTTTCCCAAGCTGGTCTTTACCGAACTCGGCAACGACGAAGAGCCGACCCAAACGATTGCCGAGGAGGTTGACCGAACGCGGGCACATCTCGGCTTTATTTTGGGAAAAGACGGCGGACAGCTCTCCGTGGTCGACGGGTATGGGATTCCTTACGACCCCGCCGAGTTGAATTGGCTGCTCATTCAATCGTTCGGTCTGTCGCTTCAAGGCGAAGTGTTCCTGCACGATTCCCTGTGTCCGCCGGCGATTCTCCAATCGGCCGTCCGATTCGGCGCTGCAACGCAGGAAGTGTCCGGCGGCGACGCGGGATTTCGTCGAGCCATGTCAGTCAGTTCCGCGATCTTCGGCGCCGATTCGACGGGACACCATTATTTCCGGGCTCTTTGCGGAAACAACGATGCGCTTTTCACCACGTGTTGGATTCTCGATTTCCTCGCCCACGGCAACCGAACCTTAGCCAAGTACCGCGAAACGATCCCGGTGATGAGGTGATAAGGACCTCACTTATCAATCGGTCTGATCCAGATGTTGCGATATTGAACCGCTGAGCCGTGCTGTTGCAGGACGATCGGGCCTTTTTCAATATCCATCGGAGCCGGAACGTCGCGGTGAGCGACTTTGCCGAGAACTTCGCGGTGGTTTTGCACGAGAACGCCGTTGTAGAAAACGGTCACATACGCCGGTTGAACTTGCTTGCCGTTCTCGATTTTCGGAGCGGTGAAAGCGATGTCGAAGCTCTGCCATTCGCCGGGTTTGCGGGCCGGATTGACCAGCGGCGGATATTGTCCGTAAAGCGCGCCGGCGTTTCCGTCGGCGTAAATGAAACTGTGGTGCGATTCGATGACCTGAATTTCGATACAGCCGAAGATCAAAACGCCGCTGTTTCCCCAGTTCATACGGTCTTGGGGTTCCGTCGGCGTTTTCCATTCGACGTGGAGCTGGCAATCACCGAAATCGCCGACCGTCGTGAGCTGATCCGTCGCGAGAATATCGAACGCCCCGTCTTTGATGCCGCTGCGTTTTTTCGCGTCGTCCCCTTTCCAGCAGTCGAGATTGGTCCCGTCGAAGAGCACGACGGCGTCCGACGGCGGCGTTTGTCCGAGATCGCCGGTTCCGGGCGCGACTTTCGGCGGCTGCGGCCGGGCTTGGTCGTGAACCTTCCATTTCGAGCCGGGGATGAGCGGCGTATCAGTATACCCGGGAGCATCCTCCGCGGCAAAAAGACTTGAAACGCAAAAGAGTGCGAAAACGACAAGCGAGAGCGGGGCGATAGTCTTCATGAGAGTCGAGGGATGGGGCCGGTCTCAAAACGAGACCATTTGTCGAAATTGGTTCAATTTTTCATCGAGACGGTCTTTCGTCAGTTCTTGGAGGCGATCCAAGCCGAAACCGCCGACGGTCGCGCTGGCGATCAGGGTTCCGTAAACGATTCCCATTTTGATCGCTTCGGCGTCCGTGGTGCCATGTGAAGCGAGGTAGCCCATCATGCCGCCGGCGAACGAATCTCCGGCCCCGGTCGGATCGACGACCGTTTCCGTCGGGAAGGCGGGAATCAGATAGATTTCGTGTTCGCTGAGGAACATCGAGCCGTGCTCCCCCTTTTTGACGACGACGAAACGCGGCCCCATTTCGAGAATTTTACGTGCCGCGGTAATCACGTTCAGCTCGCCGGTCAACATTCTCGCTTCGGAATCGTTCAGGACGAGTCCGTCGATCCGTTGCATCAGTTCCAGGAGCGGTCCTCGTTCGATGTCGATCCAAAGATTCATCGTATCCGCGGCGACAAGATCGGCCCCTTGGATCTGGTCGAGCGTTTTCATCTGGACGCTCGGCGGAGCGTTGCCGAGAAAAACGTACTGGGCCCGGGTATAAGCGTCCGGCAGTTTCGGCGGTTCCTGCCCGAGGACGTTCATCTGCGTTTCGATCGTCTCCCGATCGTTCATGTTTTCCAAGTATCGTCCGGTCCAGCGGAATGTTTTTTCCCCCTTGCGGATTTCGACGCCGCTGATATCGACGTTGCGATCCTGGAGCATTTTCAGGTGCTCCGTCGGAAAATCGTCGCCGACCACGCCGGAAAGTTGGACCGACGTAAAAAAACTCGCGGCGTATGAAAAAAACGTCCCCGCTCCGCCGAGAACATTGTCCCGACGATCCACGGGGGTAAGAATATTGTCTAAAGCGACCGATCCAACGATTAAAAGGGACATTCGTGGGACAGAGGATAGAGGATAGAGGATAGAAATGGAAATACATTGGACCGTGACAAAAAAACCTGTCATCTGTCCTCTGTCATCTGTCCTCTCATATATTATTTCAAACTTTCCTTCAACAGCGGGATGAAATCGAGGCAGCGTTTGGCTTCCGGTTTCAGTTGGGCGAAGAGTTCCGCGGATTGAGCGGTTTCATTGGCTCGGCACGCCATTTCCAGATCGGCGGCGATTTGACGAAGTTGGTGCGCACCGAAAACGCCGGATGAACCTTTCAAACTGTGAGCGACTTTACCGGCCGCGCCAAGATCTCCGGCTTGAAGAAGCTTTTCGATGTTTTGAATGTCCAGCGGAGTTTGGCTAATAAATTCCTCCAAAACCAGAACGGCCGTTTCGGCACTACCGCCGACCTGCGACAAAAGAACGGACGCATCCATGGGAGCATTGGACCCGCTAAGATTCTCTGCCAAGATTCTACCCTCGCTTTCTTATGATCTCGAAAATGGACTAGCCGGGAACTCCGTATTTTCCCTGAATTCCAACGAACATACAGCGGGGATTATATCACGGCACTCGACGAAAAACGAATCCCCCCCACAAAAAATAGTTGCGGAAAGGGGGGGGGCAGTGGTAGTGGGGTGCCAAAAGAGGCCAAGGATTGCGAAACTAGGCTTTCGCCAGAAATTGGCGGGCAAGTTTTGTCATTCTGAACGCAGTGTACTCACGGAGTGAAGAATCTGGTGGATCCGGCCAACCCGCTTTGCAGTACGAGAACAGCTTGAAACCAGATGCTTCGGTGTACCTCAGCATGACATGAGTCGGTATGTTATTCATAAACTTGCCGCTTATTTTCTGGCGTGAGCCCAATTCTCTCTCCGTCCTCTGTATCATTGTCGTTTGCACTTTGGGAATTTAAGGAAACTCGTTCCGGAACTTTCGGGTTCTTGGCGAGTTCAAGCGGATCGGGTAGAATATTTGTTCACTCAATATCCTGTCCACTTACTCTCCTTAACGAAATGATGAAACTTTGGGAAAACAGCCCGATGATGCGCGCGATGCGTTGTGAAGAAGCGGATCGCGTGCCCGTGTGGTTGATGCGCCAAGCGGGCCGTTATATGCCGGAATATCGGGCGATTCGGGACAAAATGTCGTTTCTCGAACTGTGCAAAAACCCGTCACTCGCCGCCGAAGTGATGCTGCACGCCGTCGAAACGCTCGGCGTCGATGCCGCGATCATCTTTTCCGATCTGCTCGTGATTCTCGAACCGATGGGGCTCGATCTGGAATTTCTGCCGGAAGGCGGGCCGGTTCTGCGAAATCCGATCCGTTGCTGCGAGGACGTCAAACGGATCCGTGAGCTGTCCGACCTGGAGCCGCTGCAATACGTGTTCGACGTCGTTTCGAAAACCCGCGAAGGGCTCTCCGAGTCGCTGCCGCTGATCGGTTTTGCCGGGGCGCCGTTCACTTTGGCCGGGTACGCAATCGAAGGAGGGAGCAGTAAAGATTTCCACCTGACCAAGACGTTCATGTCGACTTCTACGGCCGCATGGCACCAGCTCATGGTCAAGATTTCGCATTCTCTTGCCAAATATCTCAACGCCCAGATCGACGCCGGGGCTCAGATCGTGCAGATTTTCGACAGTTGGGTCGGCTGCCTCTCCGAAGACGATTATCGAACCTACGTGATGCGACACACGAGGACGCTGATCGAGCTGATTCGGCCGGGAACGCCCGTGATCCATTTCGGGACCGGCAATCCGGCTTTGATACCGTTGATGCGGGAAGCCGGCGGCAACGTGATCGGCGTCGATTGGCGTGTTTCGATCGACCACGCGTGGGACATGATCGGACACGACTGCGGCATCCAGGGGAATCTCGATCCGACGATTCTTTTGACCAATCCGGACGTGATTTACCGTATGGTTCGTCGAATTCTGGACATGACGGACCGTCGTCCGGGTCACATTTTCAATCTCGGCCACGGCGTTTTGCCGCAAACCCCGGTCGCCAACGCCGTCGCGCTGGTCCAGGCGGTCCACGAACTGGGACGCAAATACTAACAATTAACAAAGAGCCGCAAGTTTCGCTTCGCTTCACATGCGGCTCTTTATTTTATTTTAGGTCGCGATTAATACACCCACTTCAGGGCCAGGACGGCGACACCACCTTGGCGGACGCCCCAGTAGCCTTGGCCGCTCAGGTCGATGATGAAATTCCGGTTCGAGCATGGTTGGAGCATCGCTCCGATTTCGCCCATCCCGGTTCCGCCGCGAAGATCACGGGAATCCATCGTAAACGTCTGGCCGCTGATCGCCGTGGTGTACGTGCTCGTCGATTTGCCGTCGAACTCGTATTCCCAGCCCGCTCCGACGTACGGCATAAAGCACGGATTGATCACTTTGTTCAACCGGGCTCCGACGCGGGCGCGGTACGAATCCATGTCGTCGAACGATTGACGATGTGTTTGCGCGAAACGAATATTCTCGTCTTCCCCTTCGTAATGGGTCCAGAGGAATTTCGTGGAAACCTCGAAGAACAGGTCCCGTTGCCACGACCAGCCGTACCCGGTTCCGAAGTGGGCTCCGTAGTACATGCCGTCGAAATCGACGTGCGTCCAACTGTTGTCGATCGCGAGCGTCGTGGAGTCGTAATCGGCGTCGATCTTGCCGGCGCGGAGCGAACCTTCGACGTAAAAGCCGCACAGCGGGTTGCAGTTCCAACCGTATCGGGCCAGGATACCGCCGCCGTAGTAGTTGGTGTCACCTTTGCCGTACGCGGTTCGTTCGCTGGTGATATCCACCGAGCTCAGATACCGGTCGCGGACGTTGTAGTCGCCCCAACCGCCTTCGCCGAAGATACCGACCGTGAAGAGCCGTTCGTTGCAGCAGAATTTATTCCACGCGACGCCGCCCATGACGGTTCCGCCGTCGATGTCCATGTCCTGGCCGGTTTTGTACTCGGAACTACCACCTTGTCCGGCGACGAACGGGACGATCGCGCAGCGCTCGTAGCGGATGCAGCACGGGAGTTTCTTTCCATCCGGTCCGATGCAATGTCCCCGGGTCGGGCACGGCGGGCAGAGGTTGTACGCCGTCGCGGCACGCATCCCGGCCCCGCTGATCAAATCGCCGCCCCAGTTCGCAAAAGCCAACGAAGCCAACCGGGCATGGGACAGTGACACCATCGGCGTCGTCGAAACGCGCGCCCAGATGTTGTCTGTGGAAGTTTGCGGATCCAGATCCCAAGCGTAAATGTCGAGTCGGTGTCCCGATTCGGTCCACGACGACGGATTCAGGTGTTCGAGGTCGCCTGGTGTTATCGTGCTATTCGAGTGAAGCAACCACTGTTCATCGCCGGGGCCCAGATGCGGACGAATGCCGTTCATGTCGGGCCGGGTGTCGATCGTCATGTACGTGTTCGGGAAGGTTGGGCTCACGACGCTGCCGTCGCCGCCGAGTTCGAGATGACCGACGGTCACCAATTGGGTCGTGTAGTCGGCCATCGTCGCCGTTCCGTCACGATATTGCTCCGGTAGGATGAACGACACCACGCCGTTTTTCGTAACATGCATGTTCGTGATCGATTGCTTGTTGCGATAAAGCGTTTGCAGGTAACCGAGGCCGGAAACATCGAGCGTGTCGATTTCCAGAGACGGGCCGTCTGTCGCGAAATAGTCGATTACGCCCGCACTGTTCGGTTGTGTCGCACCTCGGTCGTCGATGATAAGTTCACCGCCGTTGCCGAGCATGGCGTTGTGGACGAAAAAATCCAGACGCGTACTTGCACCTTCCGTGATTACCCCGGCGGCACCAATCGAAGTGAGTACCGTGCTTTTTCCCCTCATGTCCAAGTTGGCGATGGAAACGTCGACATTGGTGATGCCGCCAACATTGGCGAGTACGGGAGCAACAGGAGTCGGTAAGCTTTGAAGTGTTCGATCGTATCGATCGACGACCAGGTCGCGGGCGATCATGGTGTCGTAAACGTGAAGAATCGATTTGCCATCGCTGATCGTAGTGCCATAAGCAGTCGGATTGGCGTTGTTGTCGACATTCATGACACCATGAACCGTCACCGTGTCGTGAGCGTCGAAATGATCGACCATAATGAGACCGTTTCCACCTCGATAGCCGCCAACGGCATTGGAGTCACGACCGGCATAAATATTCACGAGCCCGCCGGTACTGAGTGAATGTGCGGTCACACCGGCGTCGCCGCCTTCGGTGCCAAGCCCGCCGCTGTACGTGCCACCAGATCCATTATTTGCGTTGTTGCCATTATGTCCACCATTTCCGCCGGTAATATTCAAATGGCCATCAATTTTTACAGAAAGATAATCATTGACATTGGCTCGAGTAATGACGGCGTCGTCCCGGCCACTGTTACCGCCGTTGCCGCCAGGAGTGACGGCGGCGGTCCAATCCACGGCATTACCGCCGATTCCTCCGGGGCCGCCGACAAGGTCCGTATCCTTGAAATGGAGAGAGCGGTCAGCAGTTTCAGCATGGTTTGTAACTCTTGGGGTTACGTTGCCGGCCGATCCTGTAGCAGTTGCGTTATTACCATTCCTCGCCTGTCCGGTAACAATATAATCGTTCGGTACGACCGGCCCCGCCGCTCGAATGTTTGCCGAGCTACCGAAACCAACCACCGCACCGAGTGCCAGCGGCAGTACGGCCCGAGAAAAATTGAACCAACCTAAGAACTTGCGCATGTTTTACACTCCTTGTAAATTTGCGGAAAAACTGAAACGGGATAAAACGAATGTTCCGAATTTGCGGAACGGATCGTTTTGAATGATTTTGCGTCCCTGCAATACAAACAATCCCGTTATGACTTACGGAGTGGATCGTCGCGCCAGATGAATTATGTGAAAGAATTAGTCGAAGCTGTTACAGCCGCTACGACCGCGCAGTTGCGCAAAACCGCACCGCTCCGCGCGCATAAAGAGCCGCATACGCAGCACAACTGTCATTCTGAGGTACTCCGAAGAATCTGGTGTATCCTGCCAACTCGCTTTGTGATGCAAACACAGATCGAAACCAGATCCTTCGGAGTACCTCAGGATGACAAAACCTGCGTGGAACATTTTGGCGAAACCTTACATCTCGGCGATCTTGCGGAAGTTCGCTTGGAGCGAGCGGTAGAGGTCCTGATAGATCGGCATTCCGGCGTCGTACGTCTTTTTCGCTTTCGCGTTCGGAGCGACTTGCGACACGACCTTGATCGTCGCCTTGCACGCCTCTTCGATGTTCTTGTACTCCTTGCAGCCGACCGCCGCGAGCAATGCCACGCCGAGCGCCGGGCCCTCTTCCGAGTTGATCGTCACGACTTTCCGACCGAACACATCCGCTTGAATCTGCCGCCAAAGCGGGCTTTTCGAGCCGCCGCCGGACGCGCGAATCTGCTTGACCGGAATGCCGAGCCCTTCGATGATTTCCAGCGAGTCCCGCATCGAATACGTGACCCCTTCCATGATCGAACGGACCATGTGCCCGCGACCGTGCGCGAGCGTCAACCCGATAAAGCAGCCCCGGGCGAGCGGGTCGGCGTGTGGCGTTCTCTCTCCGCTCAAATACGGCAGGAAAAAGAGCCCGTCGCTCCCGGCGTGAACCCCTTCGGCTTCCTTGGCGAGCAAATCGTACACGTCGACTTTCCGCTTTTTCGCTTCGGCGTGCAGCATTTGGCACAGCGAATTGCGGAACCACTGGAGCGAACCGCCGGCGGACAGGTTCACGCCCATCAGGTGCCAACGGTTGCGGACCGCCGTGCAGAACGTGTGAACGCGGCCTTTCGGGTCGATTTTCACCTCATCGCTGTGAACGAACATGACGCCGGACGTTCCGATCGACGTGGAGAGAACGCCGCTTTCGACGATCCCGTTGCCGACCGCCCCCGCCGCGCAGTCTCCCGCTCCGCCGACGACCACGCAATCGGTCGTCAAGCCGAGTTCCTTTGCCGCCGCCGCGGTCAGTTTCCCGGTCACGTCTTCCGATTCGTAGACTTTCCCGAACAGGTTGATGTCCAGTTTCAACGCGGAAAGCAGAGCCGTCGACCAATTCCGCTTGGCAACGTCGAGCAGCAGCATTCCGGACGCGTCGCTCACTTCGGTCGCGTATTCACCGGTCAGGCGGCGGCGGATTTCGTCTTTTGGGAGCAGGATTTTTTTCGTCTTCTCGAAATGTTTCGGCTCGTGATTCCGGAGCCAAAGGATTTTCGGCGCGGTAAATCCGGTCATGGCCGGATTGGCGACCATCTGGATCAGCTTTTCCCGTCCGCCGACCGCTTTTTCGATTTCGGCGCATTCGGCGGCGGTCCGCTGGTCGTTCCAGAGAATCGCACGGCGTACGACTTTATCGTCTTTGTCGAGAAACACGGAGCCGTGCATCTGCCCGGACAGGCCGATTCCCTTGACGTCGCCCGGTTTGAGTTTAGCGGTTTTGACGACTTTTTTGACCGCTTTGACGGTCGCGTTCCACCAATCGTCCGGATCCTGTTCGCTCCAGAGCGGTTTCGGAGCGTAGCAGGGATACTCTTCCACGGCGGAGCCGAGAATTTTTCCGCCGGCTTCGATGGCGAGAACTTTCGTACCGGAAGTGCCGATGTCGATTCCTAAATACATGATTTGTTCAATGTGTAAACGAAAGGGTGATGGAGCATGAGGTTCCGCAACGGTATCAGAAAACGGGCGGCGTTTCAAGAGGCCCGTGTTGCTTATCGCTGACCGGCGATGATTCTTGCCAGTTCGAGGAGATCGTTCAGATAGTTCGGGCCGAGCGTGGAATGGAGCACGGCTTTGGCGCCGATTTCCTTGGCGATGATTTCCGCCGGCGCCGGATTGAATTCCGGCTGCACGAGAATCACGTGGACGTGATCCTGTTCGGCTTGTTGTTTCCATTGGGCCAATTCCTTGATCTTCGGCGTTTTGCCTTCGACTTCGATCGCTTTCTGTTTGAGCCCGAATTCGTCGCAAAAATAGCCGTAGGCCGGATGAAACACGTAAACCGTCTCGCCTTTGTGCGGCGCGAGAATTTCGGCGATTTTCGCCCGGGTCTGCTCCAACTCCTGCCGGAAATTTTCAGCGTTTTTCTCGAACTCCGCTTTTCCCGCCGGATCGAGTTCGATCAGCGTTTTGAGGATCACGTCCGTTTGCTTGAGTACGAGCGTCGGACTGAGCCAAATGTGCGGATCCGCTCCCTCATGGTCGCCGTGGTTGTGATCGTGGTCGTGAGCGTGCTCCTCCATCGACCGCAACGGAAGTCCTTCCCGAGTATCGACGACTTTCAGGTTCGGGGCGAGGGTTTTGAGTTTCGGCAGGAACGTTTCCTCAGACGGAAAACCGATCCGGAAAAAAACACGGCTTTGGGCGAGTTTTTTGATCTTGTCGGGGGTCGGCACATAGGTTTCCGGCTCTTTTCCGGTCGGAACGAGTACTTCGACGTGGATTCGATCTCCGGCGACTTTCTCGACGAAGAACTTTTGCGGCTCGATCGAAACGACGACCGACGGAATACCGGAGGACGTTGCGTCGCGATCCGATTGCGTACAACCGCAAAAGGGCAAAACACACCAAAACAAGATGGGGATTGTGAGATATCTCATTGGTTTTAGTCGGGGCAAATGATTCTTGTGGGATCTTGGATGATAGATCGAAGTCGTTTCTCTTTCAAGGGTGCTTTTCACCGGGGACTGTTTTTTCGTTGGCGGAAATTGTATAGTGGAGGTTTCACCACTCCGTGTGGGATCGAACCCGCGCTCACCTTTTTTTGAGAAGAACAGAAAGATGAAACGATTTATCCTCCCCCTGTTGTTGATTGTTTTCGTTGGGACCACGGCGACGTTCGCCCAGCCGCCGCAGCGTCGGTCGTTCCCGTTTAACGGGATCGCGGTCGATCAGACGAACTTGCACCTCCTTTCCGACGCGAAGACCCGATCGATTTCGCCCGAAAATTTCACCGGCGAAAAAGGAAAAGCCGGCATGTCGGTCGATGGTCCGGCCAAACACGCCGCCCAGGAACTCGGACAAGGCTGGAAAGTTTCTCCCTACGTTCACATCAAAGGCAAGGAGACCTTCACGCTCGCCGAAATCGAAGGAAGCGGCGCGATCCAGCAGATTTGGCTCACCCCGGCTCCGCTGAACAAGTCGCGAACGATGATCCTCCGCTTCTACTGGGACGGTGAAGAAACGCCGTCGATCGAATGTCCGCTCGCCGACTTCTTCACTTGCGGCTGGCAGGAATATTGCCAGAACAATTCGCTCATGGTCAACGTGAATCCGGGCAGCGCGTTCAACTGCTATTGGAACATGCCGTTCAAGAAAAAAGCGAAGGTCACTATCGAAAACCTCGACGACAATCAGATCACGATTTACTACCAGATCAACTACGTTCTCGGCGACGTTCCGGACAACGCCGCGTACCTGCACGCCCAATTCCGCCGCGTCAACCGGCTCAAGGAGAAGGACGTCGTCACGATTCTCGACGGCGTCAAGGGAAAAGGACATTACGTCGGAACGTACATGGCGTGGGAAGTCTTTTCGCCCGGTTGGTGGGGAGAAGGGGAAATCAAGTTCTACATGGACGGCGACAAGGAGTTCCCGACGATTGCCGGGACCGGGACCGAGGATTATTTCTGCGGCTCGTACAATTTCGACCGCGGCGGTTTGTATCGTGAATTCAGTACGCCTTACGTCGGTCTGGTGCAGGTGATCCCGAACGATATCTGCTACAAACCGGGCCAGCGTTTCGGCCTTTACCGCTGGCACGTGACCGACCCGATCCGTTTCGACGAGGACCTGAAGGTCACGATCCAGGCGCTCGGCTGGAAAGAAGGGGGCAAATACCTGCCGCTCGAGGACGATATTTCCAGCGTCGCGTTCTGGTATCAATCGGAGCCGCACGCCGCATTCCCGAAACTCCCGGCCAAGGAAGACCTCCAATTTGGCCCGCTCAAGGTCAAAGAGGAAGATTTGAAGAAGTAAAGTATTTTTCGTTCCCCTTTATCCGTTAGCGGCGGGGCTTGCCCCGCGTTCTCCGGCCTGAAAGGCCAGTGCGTAACAGCCCAGGGCAGAGCATAGCGTCGCCCTGGGTAGAGCGCCCCAAAACAAATTCGCCCTGTAAGGGCAATGCAAAATGTCGCAATCGCCGGCTAAAATCGTCCTTCATATCGTTTACAGCACGAAAAACCGCGAACCGGTATTAACGAAAAACGTACGAAGCGACCTGTACGGCTACACGATTGGAGTTTTGGATTCCATTGATTGCGTCACTCTGGCGATTAACGGAACGGAAGACCATGTTCATGCGCTCGTTTTGATGTCGAGAACCATTTCTCCCGCCAAAATGGTCGAGGATATGAAACGCGGTTACTCCCGTTGGCTTAAAGAGCGGAATGAAATTTCAAAACATTTCGCTTGGCAAGGTGGTTACGGTGCTTTTTCCGTCAGTGAATCGCAAGTCTCCAAGGTCATCGAGTATGTTAACGGCCAAGAGGAGCATCATCGGCTTATTTCCTTTCAAGACGAATTGAGATTGATGTTGAAGAAACATCGAATCGAATTCGATGAACGGTATTTATGGTCGTGACCGCACGTGCCCTTGCAGGGCGTTATTATTCAAAACGAATCCGCACCCCAGGGCGGCGATACGCTCTGCCCTGGGCTGTTAGGCATTGCCCCTTCGGGGCGGAGCCTTTCCTCAACGGCGCGAAGTAGACAGCCCGTCGCGGGCGACGGGGCAAACGTAATTCCATAATTCAAATCATGCATTTTCTTAATCCTTCCGCTTGGTGGTTGGTTTTGTTGGCGATTCCGATCGTCGTGCTTTATATTTTAAAGATACGATTGCGGGAACAGCCCGTTTCGACGTCGATCTTTTGGGAGCAGGTGTTCGAAGAACGCCGGACACGGTCGTTTTGGCAGCAGCTTCGGCATATTCTCTCGTTGATTCTGAGCCTGATTTTTCTTACGCTGCTCGCCGGAGCGGTGCTTCAGCCGGTTCTTTCCTCCCGCGACCGGGTCGATCGGACCGTGATCGTGTTCGATCATTCCGCGAGCATGAACGCCGTCGACGGCGGAGCGAGTCGATTCGATCAGGCAAAAAGTGTTTTGGGCAAACTCCTCGCTTACGGCGACGAGCGGAATTCGATCGCCCTGATTTCCGCGGCGGGAGAGCCGCGAGTCGTGCTCGGGTTTTCCAACCACCCGGGGACATTGCGAAAAGCGGCCGACACGATCAAACCGACCGATCTGCCGACGAGATTGGATCAGGCGATTGAACTGGCGAGAACGATTTCCCAAAGCGACGAGAGCAAAGCGAAGATCCTCGTGATTACCGACGGCTGCTCCGAATCGGTCAAGCCGCTCCTTGAAGCGGAGGATCTCACGTTTTTCCCGGTCGGCAAGTCGCTCGACAATGCCGCGATTACCCGATTTCAACCGCGACGGCTGCTCGCCGATCCGCTCGGGTATGAGGTGCTGATCGAACTGACCAACCGGGGCGATGAGCCGAAAGAATGTCGTCTGGAACTTTCGCTTAACGATCAAATCGTCGACTTGAGGCCGTTGACGCTTGCCCCGAATTCCGTTGAAACGCAAATCCTGCACAGCTCGACCGATCAGGGCGGGCTGCTCAAAGCGTCGCTTGACGTCGCCGACGCGCTTGACGTCGACAACATCGCCTGGGCGGTGCTCCCGGCCAAGCCGCTGCAAAAAATCGAACTGCAAGGGGAAAACGATTTCTTCCTCGCCCGGGTCCTCCAGTCGCAGCAAAACGTGGAGTTGACGCTCGGGGACGGTGCTCCGCAAGATGCCGACATAGTCCACATTTTCCATCAAACGGTTCCCGCCCGACTGCCGGACGGGAATGTGATGATTATCGATCCGCGAAACGATTGCGAGCTTTTCACGGTCGGCGAGCCGATCGAATCGCCGCTGGTCGGGACGACGGACAAGGATTCGCCGCTGATGCGGTTCGTTCACCTCAACAACGTGCTTGTTCCCGGAGCGAGAGACATTCAATTCGTCGAAGGGGTCGAGAAGCCGAAAATCCTGGCCGAAACGCCCGAGGGAAATCCGATCTTTTTTCAATGGGAAAAAGGAGTCCACGGCAACGGAAAAGGAAAGATCGTCGTCCTTTCGGCGGAATTGAAGCGGGGCGACCTCGCGTTACGGACGGCGTTTCCGATCATGGTGTCGCATATCCTCGCGTCGTTCCGCGACGGCGGCGGGGAGTTGGAGCGAACGTATCGGACCGGCGAACCGGTTTCACTGGCCGTGAGCGACGGGGAATCGGAAACCGTACGGCTCCGTGCGCCCGACGGCTCGGAAGCGGTCTTTCCGGTCAAAGACGGAACGGTTTCGCTCGGGGAATTGTCGCAGGCGGGAATCTGGACAATCGGCGACTCGGACAAGCCGATTGCATGCAACCTCGGCGACGTCGCGGAGAGCGATTTGCGAACCGCCCCGGAAGGGTTTTACGAGCTGCGGGAAGGAGCGTTGCAGCAATCGGCGTCGATCCCGCCGATCTGGTTCCTCCTGGCGGTCTCCGCGTTGTGTTTGACGCTCTTCGACTGGTTCCTGTACCAACGCCGCTGGATCGATTGAGAAACGCATATGGGACGCAGTCAATCCCCGGATGAGAAACACCTGTAGAGTGTGTCGCTTATCTTTTTCTTGGTCTCTCGACGGAAAAATGGAATCGGCTAAAATTTCCCGAATCGTTTCGACGTTCAGAATACCGTGTAACCCAACTTCCGTTCCCGTGCTCTTTTATATTGAAACCCTCGGCTGCCAGATGAACGTCTTGGACAGCGAATTGGCGACGGCTCAACTGATCGAGGCGGGACACGAGCCGACCGACGACCGCGATGCCGCCGATATCTTTCTTTTCAACACATGCAGTATCCGGCAACACGCCGAAGATAAAATCTACAGCGCGCTCGGTCGTTTGAAGCCGTGGAAGGCGGCAAAACCGGACCGGTTCATCGGAATCCTCGGCTGCATGGCTCAAAAGGACAAGGAGTTGATCTTCCGCCGCGCTCCCCACGTCGATCTCGTTCTTGGGCCGGGGCAACTGGAGCGTCTCTCGACGATCGTCGCCGAGATTTACGAGCAGCGTCGAACCTCGCTCCCCAAGCCGGCGCGTTCCCAATCGAGCCGCAATCAAAACCTCACGGACGAGACGAAACGGTTGGAAATCAGTCTCGTTCGCGGTGAACACCGGCATGAACAGGTCAAGGAGAGCTTTCGGAAGTTCGACCCGCACCGTCTGCCTCAAGTCCGCCGAAATCGGTTTCAAGCAATGGTTCGGATCATGTTCGGCTGCGACAAGTTTTGCTCCTATTGCGTCGTTCCGTCGGTACGAGGCCCGGAGCAATGCCGTCCGCCGCAAGAGATCGAAGAGGAAATCCGAATCCTTGCCGACCAGGGCGCCGTGGAAATCACGCTCATCGGTCAAACGGTCAACTCGTATCGGTACAAAAACGGCGAACAGACACTCCGACTTTCCGACCTCTTGGAAAAAGCGAACGGCGTCGCCGGGGTGGATCGTATCCGTTTCGTAACGAATTACCCCAACGGAATGACCGACGACCTGCTCCAGGCGGTCCGCGATCTGCCGAAAGTCGCCCCGTATTTTCACGTTCCCGTCCAAAGCGGCTCGAACACCGTGTTGCAGCGGATGAAGCGAAACTACACGGTCGAGGAATACCGGAATCTTTTGGATCGGATTCGCGAAACGGTTCCCGGTGCGGCGATCACGAGCGATTTTATCGTCGGTTTCTGCGGCGAAACGGAAGAAGAATTCCTCGAAACGAAAGACCTGGTCCGAACCGGGCGATTTAAAAACAGCTTCATTTTCAAGTACAGCGAACGAACCGGAACGCGGTCCGCCGAACTTTACCGGGACGATATTCCGGAGGAAACCAAGCGAATCCGCAACAACGAACTGCTTGAAGTGCAGGATGAAATCTCGCTGGAGCTCAACCGGGAATTCGTCGGCCAAACGGTGCGGGTCCTTTTCGACGAATTGGGCGAAAACGGTCAAATCCTCGGACGAACCGATTGCGACCGGATCGTCGCCTGCGAAAGCCGCCCCGATCTTTTCGGTCGTTTCGCGAACGTGTTGATCGAAGAAGCGCTGCCGTTCACGCTTTTGGGGCGTGTAAATTCCGTTGAGAGTTCAGGTAAAACAGGACACGGTGTCATTCTGAGGTACTCCGAAGAATCTGGTTTCAAGCTGAACTCGTGATACAACACGTGTTGGTCGGATACACCAGATTCTTCACTACGTGAGTACACTTCGTTCAGAATGACAACTCGCCGCGCATCCGCCCTTTTTACTTCGTTTCACGCCTTTGCGAAACCTCGAAACACTGTACAATACAGCGTTTCCAGAAATGAAACCTCACGGTGGGAGCCGTCTGATGAATCAATACGACAATCCCCTGATCGGTCGATACGCGTCGCGGGAAATGTGCGAGCTTTGGGGGCCGCAGCGCAAATTCAGCACTTGGCGCCGGCTTTGGGTCGCGTTGGCCGAAGTCGAAGCGGAACTCGGACTGCCGATTACGTCGGCACAGATCGAACAACTGCGAGCGCATACGGACAACATCGATTTTCCGCTCGCCGCGGATTACGAAAAAAAACTCCGGCATGACGTTATGGCGCACGTCCACACCTACGGCGACCGCTGTCCCGAGGCTCGCGGAATCATCCATCTCGGCGCGACGAGCTGTTTCGTAACCGACAACACCGACGCGATTTTGCTCCGCGACGCGCTCGTTTTGGTCCGTAATCGCCTGGTCGCGGTGATCGACCGGCTCGGACGGTTCGCCGAAAAGTATCGCGATCTGCCGACGCTCGCGTTCACGCATTTGCAGCCGGCCCAGCCGACGACCGTCGGGAAGCGGGCAACGCTTTGGGCGTACGATCTCGTGCTCGATTTGAAGGAACTGGAGCACCGCATTGCGTCGGTCCTGCCGCTGGGCAACAAAGGGACGACCGGAACGCAGGCGAGCTTTTTGAAACTGTTCGACGGCGATCATGAAAAGGTCCGCGAGCTGGAAAAGCGGTTTTGTGCGAAGATCGGATTCGAGAAATCGTTTACCGTAACGGGACAGACGTATCCGCGAAAAATGGATGCGCAAATTCTCGACGTGCTTTCCGGAATCTCGCAAAGCGCCCACAAATTCGCGACCGACTTGCGGATTCTCGCCCATCGCAAGGAGATGGAAGAGCCGTTCGAACGCGACCAAATCGGCTCGTCGGCGATGGCGTACAAACGCAACCCGATGCGAAGCGAACGGATCTGTTCGCTGGCCCGGTTCGTGATGTCGCTGCAATCGTCCCCGGCGCAAACGCTCGCCGTCCAGTGGATGGAGCGTTCGCTCGACGACAGCGCGAATCGAAGACTCGTCCTGCCGCAAGCGTTTCTCGCGGTCGATTCGCTGCTGATTTTGGACCAGAACATCGCCGAAGGAATGGTCGTGTACGACAAAGTGATCGCGAGAAATCTGCAATCGGAGCTGCCGTTCATGGCAACGGAAAACATCCTCATGACCGCCGTGGAACAAGGGGGCGACCGGCAGGAATTGCATGAACGGATTCGCGTCCATTCCCAGGCGGCCGCGACCGTCGTGAAGCAAGAAGGGGGCGAAAACGATCTGATGGACCGATTGAAAAACGATCCGGCTTTTGCCAAAATCGACTTGGCCGCCGAAATGAACGCCGAACGGTTCATCGGCCGCGCCCCGGAACAGGTCGACGAGTTTCTCGAACAGGAAATCGCCCCGATCCGAACCCGATACGCCGATTCCCTCGAAGTCCGGGCCGAGTTGAGAGTGTGATATAAGTGATAGGTGATATGTGATAAGTGATATCCAGTTTTATCACCTATCACCTATCACCTATCCTCTATCCTCTATCCTCTATCCTCTATCCTCTATCCTCTATCCTCTATTACTCTGTTCTCCCATGCTTGCCGCGAAACTTGATCAGGTCGTCAAACAATACAACCTCAAAGGGGAGACGGTCCGGGCGCTTCGCGGGGTCGATCTTGAGGTGCCCGAGGGGGATTACGTCGCGATCATGGGCGCGTCCGGGTCAGGCAAAAGTACGATGCTCAACCTGCTCGGTTGCCTGGACCGGCCGACTTCCGGAACGATTCACCTGGGAAACGACAACGTGACGACGATGGACGACTTTCACCTGTCCCAGATTCGCGCGTCCCGAATCGGGTTCGTCTTTCAGTCGTACAACCTGATTCAGCAGTTGACCGTTTTGGAGAATATCGAAGTTCCGCTCTTTTATCAGGGAAAAATCGATCGCAAAGCGAGAAAACGGAGCGAAGAACTGGCGAGAATGGTCGGACTGAGCGACCGTCTCGGACACCGTCCGACGCAGCTTTCCGGGGGGCAGCAACAGCGTGTCGCGATTGCGCGGAGTTTGGTGAACGATCCGTACTTTATTCTCGCCGACGAGCCGACGGGCAACCTCGACTCGATTACGACGCAGGAAATTCTGGACCTGCTCGACAAATTGAACCGGGAAGGGCGAACGATCATTCTCGTGACCCACGAATCGGAAGTCGGCGGACGGGCCAGACGCATCATCTGGCTCAAAGACGGGCAGATCGAAAGAGAAGTTTTTAATCCCGACGACGACTGAGCAAATCCATCGTCGTTCGCGCGAGAGAGAAAACCGGACCCCGCGAATAATTTCCCTGAAAAACGAGAAAACAGGAGATTTTTTTCTTGACGAATACTACAACATGTAGTATTATGTATTGTAGTATTACATTGGGGCGTAATCATCACCGCGAATTTTATCTCCGGGGAATTTGAAATGGCGGACAATCTTTTGAACGATCTGGGCGAACTTCAGCGTCGTATCATGGAAATCATTTGGCAATGGGAAAACGTCTCCGTACAGGATGTGCTGCTGGAACTCAATGCCGATCCGGAGCGAAACCCGCTCGCTTATACGACGGTGCTGACCACGATGCAGCGGCTTGAAAAAGCGGGCTGGTTGACTCATCGACGAACCGAAGCGTCGGGAGCCGCTTATCTTTACAGTCCGGTTCGGAGCAAAAGTGAATCAATCGGCGATTCGTTCCGGTCGTTGGCCGATCATTTTCTTTCCGGCGATAAAACGCTCCTTTTTCAGCATCTGCTCGAAGAGACCGGGCTGAACGATCAGGAATTGACCGAAATCCGTAAAATGATCGCCAAACGGAGGAAATCATGAACGACACCACGTCGAGTTTTTTGGTTTTTCTCGTCGGTCAATCGACGCTGTTGCTCACCGTCGCCTGGATCGGCTCGTTGATGCTGCGAAAGCGACCGGATCGTGCGCATTTTCTCCTGGTTCTCGGCATCGTTTCCGCGATATTGACACCATTTATTTCGCTGCTCGCCGGTTGGGCCGGTTGGGGATGGTTCGCGAAAAATACGACTGGGATTCACGATATTTTCGCGATGCATTCCGCCTACTTTTTCGGGGCGCTCCTTTGTGGAGCCGTGATCACGGCCTCCGGTCTGATCGGCGGTATCATCGGCTCGCGGCTGTTGATGTACCGCGCGATTCCGTGCAACGATCCGGACACGCAACAGTCACTGTTCGACTGTGCAAAAAAACTCGACGATCAAGCGTTTCCGATTCTCTTCTGGTCCGACGAAATTCAAACGCCGACCGTTTGGGGTTGGGGACTTCATCCGGCGATTCTTTTGCCCGACGCCCTGATGCTCAAACTTTCCGCCCAACAGCGGGACGCGATCTTTTTGCACGAATTGGCCCATTTCATCCGTTTCGACCATTGGTACGAATTGGTGTGCCGCTGTGCCGGCTTGTTTTTGTTCTGGAATCCCTTGTACTGGCTGGTGTTAAGGAAAACCCGGCTTACCGCCGATCAGGTGTGTGATCGGACTGTTCTTTCGCACGGACCGCTCTCCCACGACGATTACGCCGAGACTCTGCTGCAATTGGCGGCGGGACCGACCCGGCTCAATCATTTATTGACCCTTTCTCGAAAGGAAACTCTCATGAAACGCATCCGATTTATTCTCGACGATGATACCGGAACCGTAAACGGTATACCGCCTCTGCGTAAAGGTCGTTTTTGGACGCTGGGCGTTCTGCTGGCAATGGGCTTGTTTTCGCTCGGCTTGACGTTGTGCCAGGAACGCGAAAGTCGAGCCGTTGCCGCGGAGAATAACGCTCCGAAAGTCGTCAAATTCGATCCGGCCAACGGCGCCAAGGATCTCGATCCGGAGAACGTGAAACAACTTTCCGTGACGTTCGACCATGATATGAACACTGGCGGTTTCTCTTGGTGCGGCAGCGGTCCGACCTTCCCGGAAACGACCGACAAGCCGAAATGGATCGACAACCGAACCTGCGTGATGCCGGTAAAGCTGGATAAGGAAAAGAATTATCGCGTCGGAATCAACGCGCCGAGTTTCAAGAACTTCAAAAGCGCCGAAGGCGTAGCGGTCGAACCGGTTTTGTACGAGTTTTCAACGGTCGGCGCCAAGATTCAAAATCCGCCCACGGTCGTGAAATTCGATCCGGCCAACGGCGCCGAGGATCTCGACCCGGCGAACGTGAAGCAACTTTCCGTGACGTTTGATCAGGACATGGGTACGAACAGCTATTCCTGGTGCGGCAGCGGTCCGACCTTCCCGGAAACGACCGATAAGCCGAAATGGATCGACAACCGAACTTGCGTTTTGCCGGTTGAACTGGAGCGGGGAAAACACTACCGGGTCGGAATCAATGCGCCGAGTTTCAAAGGCTTTCAAAATACGGAAGGAATTCCCGTGACGCCGGTTTTGTACGAATTTTCGACCGAAGGATTCGGCGAAGTCGTTCTTCCGGAATTTCCGGCTTATAAAAATCTTCAAACCGATTCGAAACCGATCCCTGCCGGCCTGCTCACGTCGATCCGGGACAAACGAAAAGCGGTCCAATCCGCGACTTACGCCGTCGAATCGTATCGCAGCATCATGCAGGCCCCGGAAAAAGAAACAAGTCGTTTCCGTTTTCAGGGGGACAAGCAATGGTTCGCCGACATTTCGGAAATCATGACGTCAGGTCAATTCCAAACCGGCTGCGACGGGAAAAACGAATGGTTTTTCAGCGAAAGGCCCAAAAATCAAACTCCCAAGGGCATGGAGCGAATTCATTACAATATCCGCCCTTACGAAAAATTGAACGATATCAGCTTGAGCTTTCTCGATCCTTTTCATTTGATGGATCAACCGGCGGACGCATCGGACGAAACTCTGCGACAAGCGGTCGAAAAGCAAGGTTGGAAATACCTTGGACAAGGGAAATGTCTCGGGAAAAATTACGAACTGTTTGGTCGTGAAACGTTTCGTGACGATCAACACTTTAAAGTGGAGGCGAAATTCGAACTCGGAGTCGACCCGGAAACCGGTCTGCCCGGCTTCATCCGAAGTGCGAGGAATTCGGAAATGAAAATGGGTGAAGAAACGCATAAATCCGAATCCGAGGATTTATCCCTTTTCACGGACGTTTCGGTGAATCCAGCGCTCACGGAAGCCGACTTTTTACCGGACCCGGCTGACGCGAAAAAGAAGGAGGCAACCGTACTCGAAAAGCCGGAAGAGGGATACGACCGCTTTTTCGTTCGTATCCACGACGGCGCTGACGGCCGCATGAGCGTTCGCGCTGGTGGCCAAACCGGTCCGAAAGGGATGAGTTCCAGCGGGCTGAATTAGGTCGTCGTTGATAATGTTCCCCCAAAAGCCGGAGACATAGCCCAGTCTCCGGGCAAACCCCAAATCACTTGGCACTCTCCAACGGAGTCACCAGGAGCCCCGACAAAATCAACTCCAGTCGAATATGCCGGTTGCCGTCGGCCTGTTGGGGCATTGTTTCACCCAGTTTCCTCTTGTAAATCCTGTTCAAATCTTCGCAACGGAGATTGACTGCACCCCTTCAGCGAACGTGTTCCCTCCAAATAAGGAATCACCGGATCCGTTGACGGCGAGCGAAACTTTTTCTCGGCAGCGGGGTTTGTTACTGATCGCAACCCGACATTTTCACATTTTCATTACTCCGAAACACCATGACGAATCAACATAATCCCCAGCTTTCCCGTCGTGATTTGCTCCGCGTCGGCGGTCTCGGTATTCTCGCCGCCGGATGCACGAACACGTTGCTTGCCCAAACCGCCGAACAAATGAAACCCGGCGTAACACCGCCCGTTCCGCCGCCTCGCGAAAGCGGCATGACCCACGTCGTGATTGCTCCCGAAAATCTTTCGGTCGTTCGGGATCGCTCCAAGTGCATTCGATGCGGTCAATGCCTCGATTATTGTTATCGTTACGGAACCGTGCAGGGACACCGCTCCTCGGAAGGTCGCCTCTCCTGCATCAACTGCGGTCAGTGCACGATTCAGTGCGAATCGCGATCCATCACGGAACGTTCCGGTATCGCCGAGTTTCTGGCGGCACTGGCCGATCCCGATAAAATCGTCATTGTTTCGACCTCGCCCGCCGTTCGCGTCGCACTGGGCGAAATGTTCAACATGCCGCCAGGCAGTTACGTCGAAGACAAAATGGTCGCTTCGCTCAAAAAACTCGGCTGTGGTCATGTACTTGACACCACTTTCGGCGCCGACTTGACGATCATGGAAGAGGCGTCGGAACTGCTCCGTCGACTCGATAGAAACTCCGAGACAAAATATCCGATGTTTACGAGTTGCTGTCCGGCGTGGGTACGGTTCGCCGAACTGTTCACCCCGCAACTGGTCGAACACATTTCGACGACGAAAAGCCCGATCATGATGCAGGGAGCGACGATCAAAACCTATTTCGCCCGGAAAGAAAAAATCGATCCGAAACGCATTTTCAACGTCGCCGTGACGCCTTGCACAGCCAAGAAAACGGAAATCAAGCGGCCCGGTTCGAACACCTTGACCGTTCAGAGCGGCTACGAAGGACTCGCGGAGATGGATCTTGTTTTGAACGTTCGGGAATTGGGGACAATTTTGAACGACAAGAAAATCGATCTTCCCAATCTGCCGGGGGCGTGTTAGCGATATCTCATGGGCCGGGGAAGCGGGAGCGGCGTCGCGTTCGGTCGGACGGGCGGCGTCATGGAATCGGCTCTCCGAACGGCGTATTATTTGCTCCACAAAGAGAACGCTCCGCTTCAAAAGGATGTTGATATCAAGGGAACGATGCAGACCGTCAATTGGGTCAACCCGATGCCGTTCGGTCGCATTGCCGGTGTTCGTGAAGACACCATCGACATGAAAGGCCGGAAACTCCGAATCGCGGTCGTCGAAACGCCGGGTAGCCTGCGCGGACTGCTTGACGCCATTGAAAACGACGGCGAAAAATTCGATTTCGTCGAGGTCATGTCCTGCCGGGGCGGTTGTCTCGGCGGCGGCGGACAACCGTATCCGTCGCAGTTGGCAATGCTCCCGGACCTGATTTACGACCGAAAAGACGCCATTCAATCGGGCATCGACCGGAGCAAAGTGCGCTTATGTCACGAAAATAACGAGATCACGTTGGCCTATCGGGAATTTTTCGGCGAACCACTCGGCGAGAAATCAGAAGCGCTGCTGCATTGCCGGACTCTTTAACCTCGCTCGAATCCGCGAGTAGAAAAAATCCCATTGACGCAAAACAAGAACAAAGTGTGGTAAAATCCGTGAACCGCAAGCGGAGATTGGTGAAGTTTGCGGATCGCGAAGTCGTTAATTTTACACTGTTCCGCAAGCTTCGCATGCGGCTCTTTGGGAGAATCATTATGAAACATTTGTGGTTTTTTGTGCTCGCTTTTGCTTTTGGCGTTTCCTTTTCCGAGGCTCAAACGCCGCAGTTTACCGTCAAAATCGAACGGGAAAACAAAGGCGAACCGCTTTCGCCGCTCATTTACGGGCAGTTCATCGAACATCTCGGTCGCTGCATCTACGGCGGCATCTGGGCGGAAATGCTCGAAGATCGTAAATTCTACTATCCGGTCGGCGACAAGGAATCGCCGTGGTACGCGATTTACGACTGCAAGATGAACATGAACAAGACGGACGCATTCGTCGGAGCCCATACGCCCGAATCGATTGCCGACGCGGAAGCCCGCTGGCTCGGCGTTGCGCAAAAGAACCTCGCGATTCAAAAAGACCGCAAATACGTCGGATATGCCTGGGTCAAAGCGACCGAAGGGATCGAAAAAGTCGAAGTGCATTTCCACTGGAGCACGAAGCACGACGATTTCACGCAATTCCAGTATCCGGTGAAATTCGGCGAGTATTACAAAATCGAATTCGAATTCGACGCGCCGGTCGATTTCGACAACCTTGAATTGGAAGTCGCGGCGTTTGGAAAAGGTTCGTTTTTCGTCGGAACGGTTTCGCTCATGCCCGCCGACAACGTCCACGGAATGCGTAAGGACACGCTCGCCCTGCTGAAAGAACTGGATTCGCCGATTTACCGTTGGCCGGGGGGGAATTTCGTGAGCGGATACGACTGGAAAGACGGGATCGGCGACCGCGACAAACGTCCGCCGCGTAAAAATCCGGCTTGGACCGGCGTGGAACATAACGATTTCGGCGTCAACGAATTCATGCTCTTCTGCAAGACGCTCGGAACCGAACCGTACATCGCGGTCAACACCGGCGACGGGAACGTGGAAAACGCGGTCGCCGAATTGCAGTACGTCAACGGCTCGGCCGACACGAAATGGGGCAAACTCCGCGCCGAGCAGGGACATCCTCAATCGTATGGCGTCAAGTGGTGGGGAATCGGCAACGAAATGTACGGCGATTGGCAGATTGGACACATGCCGGTTGAAAAATACGTCGAAAAGAACAACACATTCGTCGACGCGTTCCGAAAAGAGGACAAAAACGTCCGGCTGATCGCTGTCGGAGCGGTCGGGAAATGGGACGAAGCGTTCCTGCCCGGCGCCGCGGATCACATGGATGATATCAGCGAACATTTTTACGTGCAGGAAAAAGAGGACGTCGTCCAGCACATGAATCTCGTTCCGAACAGCATCCGGCACATCGCCGACGCTCATCGTAAATACCGCAAGGAAATGCCGCAACTGGCCGGCAAGAACATCCGGATCGCGATGGATGAGTGGAACTACTGGTACGGTCCGCATCTGTTCGGCGAATTGGGTACGCGGTATTTCATGAAAGACGCCCTCGGAATCGCGGCGGGAGTGCATCAGTACGCGAAAGATTCCGACCTGTTCGTCATGGCCAATTACGCGCAGACCGTGAACGTGATCGGCTGCATCAAGACGAACAAAACGTCCGCCCAGTTCGAGACGACCGGTTTGGTGTTAAAGCTGTACCGCAAGGAATTCGGTTCGATTCCAGTCGCGACGACCTGCGATTCGCCGCTGAATATCCAGGCCGCGACGAGCGAAGACGGAAAGACGCTGACCCTTGGGATCGTCAACCCGCTGTCGACGCCCGTGGAGTTGACGCTCACCGGCTTGGGAGCGGCAAAGTCGGGCCAAAAGTTCGAGATTCGCGATCCGCAAAACGACCCGAAAGGATTCAACGATCCGGGTCAAACGCAGCGTATCAAGATCGAACAGTCCGATTTCGCGCTGGACGGCGACCGTATCACGGTCGAGCCGCTGAGCGTAACACTAATCAAAGTCCGTTAAGCGTTTTGGGAGCGAGAGCGTCTCGCCTGCCGCGCGAAGCGGAGTGAGACCATGCAAACGGTTTTCATCCTCCCACTGGCGGGCGAGACACCCGGGGAAAAGGGGTCGGGAGCGCGGTTTTCGTGAAATTTTCGATATCGATTGCGCGAATCATGGCGTCGCCGGCCTCCCGCCCCCTTTTTCCCCATCCGTCAATGGATCGCTTTCTCGAACTCCTCCAGCGTTTTGCATGTCGCAGCGTGAGCGGCCCATGAGTCCAGCGCCGTCGGGTCGGTCATTTTACGGATCGTTTCCTCGACCTCTTGGGGAACCTGGTTGAATCGAGCGCGGAGCACCGTCAAAACCATTTTGGCCTTGCCCTCGACAACACCTTCCTCTCTGATTTGTTCGTACATAGTCGGCTTGTCTTTTTTCTCTTAAATGGTTATCCATTTCAATCAAGTTGCGACTAAATATAGGATTCTATTAGGGAACAACAACATTTTCTGATGGTAATAGCGTTGATGTTAAATATTGTATTGATAGCTTGTTACGACGAAAGTGCCGTTCAAAACCAAACCGAGTCACCGATGCTCGACCTCTATATTTAGGGGGTACTTGAGTCAAGTGGATACCATTTTCGAGATTCTGGTTATTCAATTGACGCCACCTGAATTTGTTCCGTTTAGGTCGACTTTTCCGCCGACAATGGTTTTGTACGGAGCCGGATCGACCTGGACGGCTTGCTGAAGTAAACGATACAATAGTTTGCTGCGACTGTGGGATGTGCGACGGTTAAATCGAAAAGTAAATTCGTCCAAATAATAATCCAAATGAGCATCCTGACGCCAAAGTGATTCATGTGATCTTTGCCAACGCGAGCTATTACAAATCGAAATGGTTGAAGGACCAGTTAAAGGGGACGAAAATCCTCTTGCATTTTCTGCCGGGTTATTCGCCGAACATGAACGTGATCCAGCGATTGTGGAAGTTTTTCAAGAAGAAGATATTGTACAACACCTATTACGAAAAGTTCGAGGACTTTCTGGCGCCATGCAAAAACTTCTTCCGATGTCGGACGAAGTACCGCGAGGAGCTGCGCACACTTTTGGCGGACAACTTTCATCGGTATCAAAACAACTGAATCGACGGGAATTTTCAACGGTGTTCGGTATTCCGGGGTGTTCCGAAATTCAAGCGAACCCAGAACGGATGCTTGCGATCCTTACGGGTTCGGGCGTCTTCGAGGATCAGCCGCAGATCCGGTTCGACGTAACCGCCTCGCGGCTGAAGCGGTTTGCCGTTGAACTCGATGTTGATCCGCTGGTTGAACATAACCATGTCCGGCGTCAAAAAGACTTCCGGGTTCAGGTTGGAAAAGCGGCCGCGCGTCTTGATTTTCACCTTGTTGAGTTTTTCGAGATATTCGTAACTCGTTTCCAGCGTCTCGCGGTTTCCCTTGCCGTCCCGCGGCCAGTTCAGTTCGTCCGGCAAATCGGGATACTCGAGCCCCCAGAAATGGTAAAAATTCGGGAGCGCGCGGGTCGCCTTGACGGTATAGCTTTTAGGGACGGTCCGCTTGAGGTTTTTCATCCACTTGAAGATTTCCAAAATCTCTTCACCGTACATTTCCGGACCGCGCCCGAGATATTGTACGACCGTCGCGTTGAACGCTTTTTTCAGGTAATAATTGAACGTCGGACCGTTGATGTTCGTTAAATTGCGAAGCCGACCGCCGATCGGAGCGCTTTCCAATTCGCCGCAGACGAAATAAAACGGAACATGTTGCATGTTGTCGTCGTAAACCCGGGTCGGCCCTGGCACCGCGGCTCCGAACGGGATGACGCCGGCCCAAAGGTCGGGGTGAGCGGCCGCGATGTCCCACGCCGCCGCTCCGCCCATGCCGTGCCCGGTCAGGAACACGCGGTCCGTGTCGATGTTGAACCGGCTCACGGCATCACGAAGGGCGTAGAGCACCGCCGCGTGCGCCAAGGGGGACGAATCGTACGAATTTTGCCCCGGCACCGCCCAGTGCGGCGCGATCACGATAAAACCGTGTCGGGTCGCCTGGCCGAAGCGGTTTCCGTCTTTCCAAGGGCCGCACCACCATTGAATCATTCCGTCCGGGCCCAGGGAATTCGGGTGCAGCGTGACGATCGCCGGATACGAGCGGTTCGGATCGTATTCCGGCGGGAGTTGAATCGAGTACCGGATCGTTTCGTACAATTTTTCCTGTGCGATTCCGGGTCGCTCCAGGCGGAAGTAGCCGGGCTGCTCCGGGTCGGCGAGCGACGAAAAATCGGTTTCGATCGGCGGCTTCATGATTTTCAGCAGGGCCGCGATCAGTTCCGGTGTTCCGGCTTCCTGTTTACGGATCGCTTCATAAATCGCGTTCGTCTCATTGAAATCTTTTTGTCGCAGATATTCCCGAACGAGATTCCGCGTTTCGATCAGGGACACGGCAATGGTGATCCGGCGGATTTCCGTTTCTTTTCCGATCAACCACGCGGAAAGCGCGATCGCCAGCTTTTCCTCGTCCGAAAGGGATTCGTCCTGTTCGTTGAACAAAAACGCGTCGAACCGATCGACCGTGTTCGGATTCAATTCCGCACGTATTTCCCAAAGAAGCTCCTCGACGAGCGGTTTGTGAGCTTCGTCCGACACTTTTTTCGCCAATTCGTCGAGCCGGGCGAGGAGGTCGGTCCGCTTCTTTTCCATCGCGTCGTAGTTTTCCGACATACGCCGGTTACGTTGCAGCACCAAACCTTTCGCGTATTCGTTCGGGAACGTATTGAGCAAATGGACGACCAGGCGATGTTGTCCGGCATCGCTTCGCATCTGGAGTTCCTTTTCCAGCCGTTCCGCGGAAAGCTGATTCACGCGGAGTTGCGCCATACGCATGTTCGAGTTGTCTTTGATTTTCGGATCGTCCGCGAAGTCGGCCTTGATCGACGCGAGTTCGGCTTCCGCGGCGTCATAGTACTCCGCGAGGAGGTAAAAGCGAAAAAGGCTCAACCGTTCCTCAAAGACGTTCGGATTGATTTTATGTCGCAAGATCGGCGACAGGACTTCGTGCGGAATCGCGAGCGTCGAATAGCGGGCGTCCCAGATGCGGTAACGCCCGCGTGCCCGAACGTAACGGGAATTGATTTCCGTAATCGATTGGATTTCATGGACGCCGCCGTTCGGACCGGTCAGTTCGACGACGCGGCGACCGTATCGATCGAACTCGCCGAACGGGCCGACGGGGCGGACATCGCCGAGCGAATCGTAGCGGTCCGCCGATTCGGAGCTTGCGAAAACTTGCGTGAAACGAAAAATATCCAACGACGTTTCGTCGGGGAGCTCGTTAATGACGCTTCTTTTAGGAACGAATATCCGTCGCAGCCCATCGTCGATCAGGAGGATGGACTTGGTTTGCGGTTCTCCGTCGACGCTGATCGTCGCATCGACCTTGGCCAGCGGCGCGGTTTCACCCTGGTACCACAGACCGCTGCGCATCTGGACCCGGGCCGCTTGGGCGGAAACGCACAGCAGGCAAAACAGGGCGATTGTCGTGAACAGTGGTCTCATGGGGTAATATAGGGGCAGGCGTTATTTGTCTTGATTCTGTTCCCCTTCCCGTCGCAGTTTCATTGCCGACGTACTGATTTCGCGTCCGGACAAACCTTCAAAAAGCTTGTCTCGCCATTTTGTGTAGTCGAATCGCTCCTTGCCGACCAGAAAAACAAAACGTTCCGCTTCGACCAATCCTAGTTGTTCTGTCAGAATTTTCATTCCCGTACTATAAAGTGCAATATCATTCATCATTGTTGATCTTCCAATATGCGAATAAATTCCACTGGGTCAGCCAATTTGACGCCATATATCGTCTTGTTGAGTATACGCTTATCCGTGGTGATAAAATAATCCGCACCCGCCGTCGCCGCACACGCGACGTGAAGTGCGTCCACCGGTTTGAGCCCCGCTTGGACGTAGGAATCCATGAGATCCAATAAGGGTGGTGATTCTTCGATATTTATGATTGCCAACAATCGCCAGCCTCGAATAGAATCTTTTCGCGGTTGAAATGGATTGGATTCGTTCTCGAAATCAAGAATATACGACCATACGAGATCGAATATTCCATTTTTAATTCCGTCCTGAATAAACAGTTTTGCCTCTGCCTCCAAACGAACGGAGATTTGCGATAAATCATCAAACGGTCGATTAAAGCAGCAATTATCCAAGTAGAGTAACATCTGGTTTGCATTCCTCACTTCACCACGAAATTTACCATCTTTCCGGGTACGATGATTTTTTTAACGATTTGTTTTCCGGCGAGCAGCTCGGCGATTTTCGGATCGGCCAAGGCGGCTTGTTCCAGCATCGCGGCGTCACAGTCGGCGGGGACCGTGATTTTCGAGCGGAGTTTGCCGCCGATGGAAATGGGAACCTCGATCGTCGATTCCTTGATCGCGTCTTCGTCCCAGGTCGGCCAAGGTTCGTAGGCGAGCGTCTTGTCGTGCCCAAGCCGTTCCCAAAGCTCTTCACAAATATGCGGTGCCAGCGGCGAAAGGAGCAGCACGAATTTTTCCATCGCGCCTTTCGGTCTCGAATTTTGCTTCAGGAAAAAGTTGACGAACTCCATCATTTTCGAGATCGCCGTGTTGAACGCCATGTGCCGGATGTCGAGCGTGACGCCTTTGATCGTTTTGTGGAGCATGCGGTTCTGCTCTTCCGTCGCGGGAGAATCGGTCAGTTTCGTTTCTTCTCCGGCGATCATCCGCCAGGCGCGATCGAGGAAATTGCGCACGCCGCTGACGCCGTCCATCGACCACGGCTTGACCGCTTCGAGCGGGCCCAGGAACATTTCGTACAGGCGCAACGAGTCCGCGCCGTATTTCTCGACCACGTCGTCCGGATTGACCACGTTGCCGCGGGATTTCGACATTTTATTCGCACGGGAATCGACCTGGATCGACTCGTTTTCGACGAGTACGAAAACATCTCCTTTCTTGACGACCGATTTCGAGTCGAGTTTTTCCGCAGCGAGCTCAGTCTTGTCCGACTTCAGGAATCCCTTTCCGTCCCGATCGATGTCGACGAGCGTCGAGGAAACGTAATGGCCCGCGGTGTCCTTAAAGGCGGTGAATTCCATCTCGCCGAGGATCATTCCTTGGTTGACGAGTTTGTGGAACGGTTCGATGGTGCTCACGTATCCGCGATCGAACAGGACTTTGTGCCAAAATCGTGCGTAAAGCAGATGTAGCACGGCGTGCTCGGCACCTCCGACGTACAGATCGACCGGCATCCACGCTTTTTCCAGTCCGGGATCAATGAATAAAGCAGCGTTTTTCGGATCGATGTACCGCAGGTAATACCAGCACGATCCGGCCCATTGCGGCATGGTGTTCGTTTCCCGCTTGTATTTGACACCGTCGATTACGGGATAGAGCCAGCTTTCCGGGGCCAGCTCCAGCGGCGGTTCCGGAGAGTTGTGTTCGGCGTTAAACTGGATTTCCTTCGGAATTTCGATCGGCAGATCTTTCGGCTCCAGCGGTATCACGCGCCCGGTGATTTTTCCCGCGGTGTCAAGCTCGTGCAACACCGGAAACGGTTCCCCCCAAAAATGCTGCCGCGAGAACAACCAGTCGCGAAGCTTGTAATTGACCGCCTTGCGACCGAGGCCGGCGTCTTCAAGGTCGGAGGAAATCTTTTCCTTGAACTCTTGCGTCGACAAACCGTCATAAGCGCCGGAGTTCATCGCGACACCATCGCCGGTGAAACAAGAATCTACCGTCCTCCCTCTATCCTCTCTCCTCAATCCTCTATCCTCTACGACACACACGATCGGCAAATCGAACTGCGTCGCAAACTCGAAGTCCCTGGTGTCATGCGCCGGAACGGACATGATCGCGCCGGTTCCGTAGGAGATGAGCACGTAATCGGCGACCCAGATCGGGATCGGCTGCCCGTTGGCGGGGTTGATCGCGTACGAGCCGGTAAAGACGCCGGTTTTGTCCTTCGCCAAATCGGTCCGGTCCAGATCGCTTTTGAATGCCGCCTGTTCGCGGTACTTTTCAACGGCGTCTTTGTGATCGCTCGTCGTAAGCCGCTGGACCATCGGATGTTCCGGCGCAATGACCATATACGTCGCCCCGAACAGCGTATCCGGTCGCGTCGTATAAATCCGCAAACACTCGTCGCCGGGTTTGCGCGGAAAACCGCTTGTCTTCCGATTGTTCTTCCATGTCTCATAATCCTGTCCTCTGTCCTCTGTCCTCTGTCCTCTGTTTCCCACATAAAAATCCACCTCCGCTCCCGTACTTTTTCCGATCCAATTACGCTGGAGCATTTTGATGCTTTCGGACCAATCGAGGGCGTCGAGGTCGTTTTCCAGCCGGTCGGCGTAGGCGGTGATCCGGAGCATCCATTGGCGCAGCGGCATTCGAACGACCGGGTGGTTGCCCCGTTCGCTTCGTCCGCCGATCACTTCCTCGTTGGACAAAACGGTCCCGAGGTTCGGACACCAGTTGACCGGCGCTTCGATCTGGTACGCGAGCCGGTGTTCATCCTGAAACCGGCGGACGGCGTCGGGTCCTTCCGCGGAAACATCGGCGGGAATCGGCAGTTCGGAAATCGGACGCCCCTTTTGCGATGAGACATCGTACCACGTGTCGAACAGAACGAGAAAAATATATTGCGTCCAGCGGTAGTAATCGATGTCGGTCGTCGCCAGCTCGCGGTCCCAATCGTAGGAAAAGCCGAGCATCTTGAGTTGACGCCGGAAATTGCCGATGTTGGTTTCGGTAATCATGCGCGGCGGGATTCCGGTCTTTTTCGCCTGGTTTTCCGCCGGGAGTCCGAACGCGTCCCAACCCATCGGATGCAGCACACTCGTCCCGTTCATTCGCTCGAATCGACAAACGATATCCGTCGCGGTATATCCTTCCGGATGCCCGACGTGCAGACCGTTGGCACTCGGGTACGGGAACATGTCGAGCACGTACATCTTTTTTCGCCCGGCAACCGGTTCTTTCGGCGCGGCGAAAGTTTTATGCGTTTCCCAGTACGTTTGCCATTTTTTTTCGAGGGAGGAGGGATCGTATTTCATAGTGAAACATTTCCCGTTCGCGGCGGGGCTTTTCCCGCGTTGGTAGGGTGGAACAGTCGAGGATTGAGGGTAGACAACAGAACGGAACGACTCGATACATTGTATCCTAAAAACGCAAATCCGGGAGCCCCCGAGGATCCGTTGAAGCGAACACTTGCTTCGCTTGCCGAATCGATGTAAGCTCTTACTTTGTGACAACGCGGCCTTCGAATCAGAGCCGCGCACGAAGTAAGCGGTGTTCGAGTTGATTGTACCGCTGCGCCTTACAATGCATGAACCACAATACCGCTTACTGCGTGCGCGGCTCTGATTATTGCGTAATAGACCAAAAATCATGCAACACACATTGACACGACGACGTTTTTTCCAGATGGGCGGCGCGGCTTTGGCCGTGGTCTCCTGTCCCATGATTTCAAGGGGGCAGCAGGCTCCCTCCGTTGAGCGGATTTCCCTCAAAACGCTCAATCCGGACCGGGACGCCTACCTCGGTTGGCCGACGATCGCTCGAACCAAAGCCGGAGAACTGCTTGTCGTTTGCTCCGGTAATCGTGAAGGGCACGTTTGCCCGTTCGGGCAGGTTTGGCTGTACCGTTCTCACGACGGCGGCGAAAGCTGGACTTGGCCGCAATCGATTTATGACGGTCCGATCGACGATCGAGATGCCGGAATTCTCGTAACCGCAAATGGGACGATTTTGATCACGTCGTTCACTTCGCTCGCTTACTGGGACCACGGTTTGAAGCAGGAAGTCGAAGCGAGAAAATCGGGTTCCGGGACTTGGAGCGACGGACGTTTCCTGAAATGGAAAGCCGTTCACGACCGAATTGCGCAACCGGAGAAGGAACTCGGTTGTTGGCTTTTCCGTTCCACGGACGACGGCGTGAATTGGTCCGCTCGGATTGATCCGCTCGTTAATTCGCCGCACGGTCCGATTCAACTGAAAGACGGTCGGATTTTCTATCCCGGCAAGGAATTGTGGAAAAACCCGCAACGGAACGGCTGGAGCGTTTCGCAAGACGACGGCGCGACATGGAATTGGGGGGGCGAATTTCCGACCCGACCGGGAGATGATCTGGCGCAATATCATGAACTCCACGGCGCGGAGACCGATTCCGGAAAGCTCGTCGTCCAGATTCGCAATCACAACCCGGCTAACGAAGGAGAAACGCTTCAAACGGAATCGGACGACGCCGGAAAAACCTGGTCGACGCCGCACACGATCGGCGTGTGGGGGCTCCCGTCGCATCTGCTCAAACTCGCCGACGGACGGCTCTTGATGACCTACGGACACCGCCGTAAACCGTTTGGCAATCAGGCCCGAGTCAGCGAAAACGAAGGCCGAAACTGGTCGGACCCGATCACGATTTCCGACGACGGAATCGGCGGCGATCTCGGCTATCCGTCGACGATCCAGCAGGACGACGGCTCCTTGGCGACCGTTTGGTACGAAGTTCGCCCCGAATCTCCGAAAGCCGTGCTGCGGATCGCGCGTTGGAAATTGAACGACCGTACAATTTAAATAACCCAGTATCACTAGCGTCCAATTAACGACCGCTCGGCTCGGCGGCTGTTGAGCAAGCTGGAAAAGAAGTATCCTGACGCCAAAGAGATTCACGTGATTTTGGACAACGCGAGCTATTACAAATCGAAATGGTTGAAGGAGCAGTTAAAGGGGACGAAAATCCTCTTGCATTATTTGCCGGGATATTCGCCGAACTTGAACGTGATCGAGCGGTTGTGGAAGTTTTTCAAGAAGAAGATTTTATACAACACGTATTACGAGCAGTTCGAGGAATTTCTGGCGTCATGCCAAAGCTTCTTCCGGTGT
>JAVBPO010000145.1:0-9981 GCA_031549565.1 Thermoguttaceae bacterium | reverse complement strand
GGAGTCAGGAGTCAGGAGTCAGGAGTCAGGAGTCAGGAGTCAGGAGTCAGGAGTCAGGAGTCAGGAGTCAGGAGTCAGGAGTCAGGAGTCAGGAGTCAGGAGTCAGGAGTCAGGAGTCAGGAGTCAGTAGTCAGGAGTCAGGAGTCAGGAGTCAGGAGTCAGGAGTCAGGAGTCAGGAGTCAGGAGTCTGAAGTCTGAAGTCTGAAGCCTGAAGCCTGATCGCTCCGGCGAGTATAACATTTTGCGTTACCGGCGGCAATTCGCTCGAAAAGATCGGTTCCGCATCCGTTTTTGAGGGCCTTGTGTTATTACGAGGAACCCCTAAAATACGGGCTCACTTTGAAGCGCCCTTAGTGTAGCGGCAACACGATAGCTTCCCAAGCTGTAATTGAGGGTTCGACTCCCTTAGGGCGCTTTTTCATTCGCTGCCGCTTCCCGTTTTGTTTTCGTTATGAAGATCGGTCTTATCGGATATAAAGGAAGTGGGAAAAGCACGCTCTTTCAATGGCTGACGCGGGTTGCGGCGGATCCCGCTCTTTCGCATGGAACGCAGTCCGCAATGGCTCCGATTCCCGAACCGCGGGTTCCGAAACTGTGTGAACTCTATAAGCCGAAAAAGATCACCTACGCGGCGCTGGAAATCGTCGATACGCCCGGTTTGAGTCGTGATCAGCAAGGTAACGCGGCGCGTTTGGCGCATCTGCGGGAATGCGACAGTATCGTTTGCGTCGTCGGCGTGTTCGACGGAGCCGATCCTGCCAAGGAAATCGCGGCGTTTAGCGAGGAAATGCTTTTGGCCGATCTGGAAATCGTCGGAAACCGCCTTGCGAAAGTGGAAGAGCAGAAAAAACGCCCGCTCCCGAAAACCGAACAGGATCGCGTCCAATTCGAATACGAAACGCTCTTGCTGGTTCAAAAGGCTCTGGAAGCCGGAACCCCGCTCCGGGAAGACGAATTGACCGACGAACAAGGCAAAGTGACTCGGGCGTTCCGATTGCTCAGCGAAAAACCGCGTATGGTACTGATCAATACGCCGGACGACGAAACCGATTTCGAGAAATATGCCCGATTCGCGACGGCGACGACTCCGGCGGTTGCCGTTTCCGTCGGATTGGAAATGGAGCTGGAAAAAATGCCGGAAGACGAACGAGCCGCGTTCCTGGACGAAATGGGCCTGAAATCGTCCGATCGGGACGCCGTTGTGCGAATGATTCTCGACGCGTCTGGGCAGAGCCTGTTTCTCACGGCGGGGGATAAAGAAGTACGAACCTGGCTGGTTCGTAAAAACGCGACCGCCGTCGAAGCGGCCGGGGCGATTCATACCGACATGGTCAAAGGATTCATTCGGGCGGAAATCATCAAGTGCGACGACCTGCTTCGCCTTGGCAGCGAACGAGCCGTGAAAGCGGAAAACCTCGTCCGCCGCGAACCGAAAGACTACGTCCTCCAGGATGGCGATATCGTCCTGTTTCTTTTTAATTCCTGAGAGGGGCAGTGGTATTCAGGTAGAGTAAACAAGTGGAAACAGCCAAAACGTCGGTCCCCTCTCCCCCGGAATACCGGGGGCGAGGGGACCATGTTTTCCGTTCCCAGATTGTCATGAGCGCGGTTGACGTGGTTGAAATTCCGTTTTTTCTTCGATATAATCGGTCCGGTGTCGCGGTGTTTCGAACGACCTGATTATCGGAGAGAAAATTATGAAACGCTTCCTGTTCTTCATGACCGTGTTTTTCTTCGCGCCGCCCGTTCTCATGGGCGCGTCCCCCTCCTCCAACGGCGTCGGCAATGTCGACGGCGTGCTCCATTGGTCGCTCGGAGCTTTCGAACCGAACGAATCGAAAACGCAAACGGTTTTCCTGCTCTACGCCGATACTCCGGA
Source organism: Thermoguttaceae bacterium (assembly GCA_031549565.1). Taxonomy (GTDB): domain Bacteria; phylum Planctomycetota; class Planctomycetia; order Pirellulales; family Thermoguttaceae; genus JAVBSX01. The sequence goes on along the minus strand of JAVBPO010000145.1, from coordinate 8,102 downwards.
AGAAGGACGAAACGAACTCAAATCCGCACGAAACGCAAGCGAAAACGCGATGGTCGTTCTTCCCGATGCGGACGCTGTGAACGATAAACCGGTCTGGATCGAAAACGGAACGACCGACTTCGCCCTGTTCGGTCCCTGCTTTTTCCGTTGGGACGTCGAAAACCGGCAATCGCTCCGCTGCGAGCGCGGCGGGCAGTTGAGCCAATTTACGTATTACGTCAACTATTCCGACTCCGCCGGCAAACATCGGGCCGGCGTTCCGCACTACGAGCCGAAACAAACGATCGAAAATTTGAAAACCGTCCGTTCGGTGGAGCGAACCGCATCGAACACGCTTTACGGGATCGTCGCGACGACGGACGACAAACTGCAAATCGAAGTCGGCGCGAAACTGATCGCTCCTCGAACCGTGCAGGTCGATTTTCGCATCACGAACACTTCACCGGGAAAGATCGGCGATCTGACGCTTTCGACTTACGCCAATTTCGAAGCGAATCACGATGAGTCGAACGACTATGCGACCTTGGACGCCGAATCCGGTTCGCTGATGATCGTCGATCTTCCCACGACCCGAACCGTGATGCTCGCCGGGCCGAATCCGCCGTTCACCGGACACGCTTCCCCCTGGAATTCGTTCGCGATGATGCAAGGAGCCGTCGGAATTCCGCTCGCCGATTGGCCGACGTTTACCGGGTTCACCGACGAACTCAACGAAGCGCTCTTCCAGGAGCGAGCCTTGGCGCAAGGGTATTATTTACCGCCGAAATTCGACGATCCGCAAACACCGCCGACTCGGGACTTCACCAAAGTCGAAGCGGAACAGATTTTGCGCAACGATTGGGATCGACAAGCTCAGGGCGAACCGTGGGCCGCGCGGGCCGTTCGGGAAATCGCGTGGACCCGCGATTTGGCGCAAAGAATTCTCAAGGAATCTTCCTCGCAAAGCGGGATTTCCGACGATTTATTCAAACTCTCGCAAATCGAAAAAGATTTGTACGATCTGAGCAATCGGGGATACGATTCGGAAGCGGCCAAGAAACTCTATTATGCGGTTCGAACCGTCAAACGAAGCATCGCGTTCAAAAATCCGGTTCTCGATTTTCAGTCGGTGCTGATGATCGACCAACCTTACCAAACGCACCGGGAAGGAAATCACGAATCGATCCACCGTATGGGAATGTCCGCGACGCCGGGCGGACGGCTTTTGGTGCTCGAAGGGCTTTCTCCGGAAGGGCGCCTGCGGCAACTCGCCCCGGAACCTGGGCAGGCCGGTAGTTTTTGGCGCCCGGATTTGTCGTTTGACGCCGAAAAGATCGTCTTCTGCTACAAACCGGCGGAAGAGAAAAGTTTCAAACTGTACGAAATCGGACTCGACGGAACCGGTCTGAAACAATTAACCGACAGCGATTACGACGATATCGATCCGATTTATCTGCCCGGCGGACAGATCCTGTTCACGACGACCCGGGGCAACTCCCACGTCCGTTGCGGACCGTTCATTTATTCGTACATTCTCGCCCGATGCAACGCCGACGGAAGCGATCTGCGGCTGATCAGTTACAACGGCGAACCGGATTTCGTGCCGTCGCTGCTGCACGACGGTCGTGTGATTTATTCCCGCTGGGAATACTCCGACAAACCGCTTTGGCGGGTCCAGAGTCTCTGGACGACGAATCAGGACGGAACGAATACGTCCGGCTTTTGGGGCAACCAGTCTGTTTGGCCGGATCACACGTCGCAGCCGCGGGCGATTCCGGGCAGCGAACGGATCATGTTCGTCGGCGTGGGGCATCACGATTGGTGGTCCGGTTCCGTGGGGATCATCGATCCGCGAAAGGGGGGAAATTTCCCGTACGGTCTCACGAAAGTGACCGCCGACAGACCTTGGCCGGAATGCAGCACGCCGCCGATCGATCCGGCGGAATCGATCGCTTACCATTCCTCCGGATCGTTCACCGGATATTCCAGCCCGTACCCGCTTTCCGAAACGGATTTCCTCGTCTCCGCGAGGGCCGAGGACGGCAAGTTCCGCTTGTACCTGATGGACGTCGACGGGAACCGCGAGTTGATCTACGAAGGCCTTTACAATATCTGGAACGCGATTCCGATTCGAAAGCGTGCCGTTCCGCCGCAACAGCCGGACCGCGTCGACTGGCCGGAAAACGGTCCCGATCGCCGGGCCGAGGATCAGGAAGGCGGAACGTTTTTCAACCCGGACGTTTACCAGGGAGTGAACGGCATCCAACGCGGCGAAGTCAAATTCCTGCGGCTGATGCAATTGGACTATAAAACGTACACAACCTGGAAAAAGACGTACCGACACAGCGGACCGGTCGTTTCGCTCGTCCAGGAAGAAGGCGTCAAACGGGTTCTGTCCGTCGTCCCGGTCGAAGAGGACGGTTCCGTCTTTTTCGAGGCCCCGTCCGGCGTTTCGCTCTTTTTCCAGCTCCTGGACGCCGACGGCCGATGCTTGCACACGATGCGGAGTTTTTCCGGACTCATGCCGGGAGAGAATCGCGGTTGCTTCGGGTGTCATGAAATGCAGCACAGCACGATCTCGCCGGGCAGCGGTTCGCTTGCGATGAAACGGACGCCGACCCCGCTTTCGCCGCCGGATTGGGCCGCGGAAAGTATCGGTTACGAACGGTACGTCCAGCCGGTATTCGACCAATACTGCGCGTCGTGTCACCAAAAAGACGGGGAAGACGGTAAGAAGGCGATCGACCTGACGCTCCGGCCCGGCGTTCATATTTTCAAGGAGCCGTACCTGACGCTGCTCGGCCCCGCCGGTTGGGGGAATCCGGTTCCGAATACCGGTCAGCCCGGCTACGGTTTCGCCGACGTGATGCCGGTCGAAAGCATGGACCCGACGATGAACGACCCGAACGCGCTTTTAACCTTGCCGGTCAAACGATACCTCTCGGCAACGAGCCGACTCGTCGATTTGTGTGCCAGCGGCAAGCATTACGACGTGAAAGTCGATCGGGAAAGTCTGGAAAAAATCATGATCTGGGTCGACGCTTGCGGTCCGTACTGCGGCGAGGAGGAAATCCGGGCCATGGACGATCCCGAGTTCGAAGGAATCGAACGCCTCCCGATCCGTCCCCGAGTCAAAACCGCACCGGTCGTTTTAAGGCCTTGATGATTCCGTAGCAGAGATTGTTCGTTCTTTTTCACAGGTTTGATTTTTAGAGGAATTAGACTACAATGTTGAAAAATTATTCCATTTGCGTAGCGTCCTGAAAAACCGTCCCACCCCTCTCCGCCGGGCTAACGGGGGAAAGGGGACCGTTGGGGATGAAGTTTTTTGACGCAAGCCGAACGTTTACACTTTCCACAATCATTTCCCCATGAAACGTACACCTATCGCATTACTGGGAATTGCGCTCTTTTTCAGCGCAGCGGTTTCGATTTTCGCGCAACATGTCGCGGTCACTCCCGAGAACAAGAGCGACGATTGGTGGGTCAAACGACACGCCGATAACGTCGAGCAGATGAGCAAAGGGGACATCGACCTGCTCATGATCGGCGATTCGATCACCCACGGTTGGGAAGGGGGCGGAAAGAATTATTGGGACATGTACTACTCGTTCCGCAAGCCGATCAACCTCGGTTTCAGCGGCGATCGGACCGAAAACGTTCTTTGGCGGCTCGACCATCTGCCGCTGGACAAAATCTCGCCCAAAGCCGCGATGATCATGATCGGAACGAACAACGTCGGACACGACAGCACGAACCCGAAGGAAACGTCCGAAGGGATCAAGGCGATCGTGAACCGTCTTCAAAAGGCGTATCCGCAGATGCAGATTCTCGTGCTGAACGTTTTTCCCCGCGACAACAAAACGGACGGAAAATACCGGAAATCGGTCGATGAGATCAACTCGTATTTGCCCGAGGTGCTCAAAGACGAGAAAAACGTAACACTGTTGGACATCAACCGGAAATTCCTCGAAGCCGACGGAACGCTTTCTCCGGAAATCATGCCCGATTTCCTGCATCCGAACACGGCCGGCTACGGAATCTGGGCGCGTACGGTCGATCCGATTCTCAGCAAGCTGCTCGGCGAAAAGAATCCGGCAATCGAGCCGGCGGACAGGATGGGAGACCCCTGGTGGAAAGAGCGGCATGAAGCGAACGTCGCGCAAATGGAAAAAGGGAACATCGGCCTGCTCATGATCGGCGATTCGATCACGCACGGCTGGGATAACGAGAAGGAACTCTGGGACAAGACATTCGGCAAATACCATCCGATCAACCTCGGTTTCGGCGGCGACCAAACGCAGCACGTTCTCTGGCGACTCGACCATCTTCCGACGGAAAAAATCGCGCCGAAAGTCGCGGAAATCATGATCGGGACAAACAACGTCGGCAGTCCCGCCCATAAAAATTCGCCGTACCAGGTCGCCGTGGGAATCCGGGCGATCGTCGAGAAGCTGCAAAAACAGTATCCGGACATGAAAGTCCTGGTTCTCAAGGTTTTCCCGCGTTCGGAAAAGCCGGACGAATTGCCGCGTCTGAAAGTGAACGAAATCAACGCGTGTCTGCCGATCGTGCTCGACGGAATAAAAAACGTGCAAATCGTCGATTTCGGCGGAAAGTTTCTCACCCCTGACGGAACGCTCCCGAAGGAAATCATGCCCGATTTTCTGCACCTGACCAACGAAGGCTACCAGATTTGGGCCGACTCGATCGCGCCGGAACTGGGGGAGTCATTGTGAATTATGAATTATGAATGATTTTGCCCCGGCAGCTTCGCTGTTCGGGCTAAACTCCTGACTCCTGACTCCTGACTCCCGACTCCATGATCTCACTCGTTTGTTCCTGCGGTAAATCGTACACGTTCAAGGAAAAATTCCTGGGCCAGAAATTTCGTTGCAGCGATTGCGGTACCGAAATGATCGTCGCGGAACAGAAGGTGGAACCGTCGGTTCCGGAGCCGGAGATGCCGACGGAATTCGTGGTCAATCCGGAGAAGGCAGCCGCCTTGAAAGCTCCGGCGCCGAGGCCGCAAAACGTTGCCCCTCCGGAAGCCGCTCCGCTGACGCCGGATTATGGGAATGTCGCCGCGGCGCCGCGACCGACCGCGTATCCGCAGGCTCCGGTGGAAGAGGAGTACGTTCTCATTTCCAACAGCGCCCCGGAGTTGATGAGAGAGATTGCGATGCAAGCTCCCGAAGATTCCGGGCCGCCGTCGGAAGCGCTTTCGGTGATCCTCAGCCGCGCGGCCGTCGCGGAGCATCTGATGCAATTGGAAGATACGCTTGGAGTTCGTGCAACGCCGGTTCCCGTTCCGGCAAGCGTCCAAAACAAGCGACACAAAAGGCGTCCCCCCGCGGAACCGGACTTGGATCCGACGCAACCGGAGCAACCGGTCATGCACCACGCCGTCGAAAAGAATTCGAACCAGTTGGTGACGATCTTGCTGATCATCATCGGCATTCTCCTGCTGGGAATCCTCGCCCTGCTCGTTTTCAATCGCAACGGCGGCGAAAAAGAACGCGAGGCGTCAAGAACGGTCGGAGAGAGACTTTCGCCGGAGTATACGGAGTATACAATGCCGGAAAAGTTCGGGTGTGAAGCGGCGTCATTCTGAACGAGCGAGGCGAAAGCGCGAGCCTAACCGTGCACCGATTTTTGCACGACGATTCGATACCCCCGGACGTCGACGACGCGGATCGGGGTTCCGGATTCGATCAACTCGCAATCGGAAACGACGCTGAGCGTTTCGGCTCCGAACATCGCTTTTCCGGCGGGGACAAGCGGTGTCGTCGCGGTCCCTTCCCGGCCGAGCAGGTACGCGTAATCGGCCATCTTCTCCGACTCACGGATGTATTCCGAATCTTTCGGGCGATTGATTTCGTGCAACCAGTGAACCAATACCCCGGCAATCGAACATAAACCGACAATCGCGATCACGAGTACCATCAGCGAGTTCTGAAACTGTTGCAACTGATAAGGGTTGCGCGGGATGATGAAGGTTTGACTCGCCAGAACCAATGACGCCAGGATCGCCGCACCGCCCCCGATCCCGAAAATGCCGAAACCGGGAATCACGAAAACCTCCATCAGCACGAACAGCACGCCGGTTAAAAAGAGCGAAACCTCGAACCACCCGGCGGTTCCTCCGAGAAATTTGCTCCAGAAAAACAGGACGAAACAACAGATCGCGACGAACGCCCCGATCCCGATTCCGGGCGTTTTCATCTCAATGAAAATCGCGACGAATCCGAGCAAAAGCAGGGTCGCCGAAAGATACGGGTCCGCAAGCGCACGAATCAACCGATCCGCCCAACCCGGCTCCAAAAGCGTCGGATCGTTTTCCAGATGGTAAAAGAGCTTGAATTCGTTGAAATCCGATGCGACCTTGTCGGCGAGAAAAAACGCAACGGCGGCTTTTCCTTTCACCTCGAACGGCGCTCCTTTTTTCGTAACGGGGTCGCCTTTGACCCAATCGTCCTTATCCCCCTGGGCGTCGAGCTCCTTGTCGCAGAAATATTCGACGATCGTCGGATCGCTTTTTCTCGTTACGCGAAACACTTCGAGCTCCGGATCGATCATCGCGGCCATGAGCGACCAGCGGCGCAACGATTTTTTGGCGAGCGACTGGGAAATCGTTTCTTCGGCGGCGTGGATTTCGTCGGTCGTGAAATTCGCTTCACCACTCCCGCCGAGTTCCGCGTTGGGACCGATCACGACTTCCTGACACGATAATGCGATCAACGCGGAATCGGCGAGCGCTTTGTTCGGGACATACGCGACCGTTCGGACTTTCATCGGATCGATTTCGTTGGCCAAATATCCGGCCAGATTCATGCTGTCCGCCAGGGAACCGCCCGCGGATTCGATCCAGAGGCAAACGAAATCGGCGAGCGGCTCCTTGGTGCCGTTCTGTCCGGCTGCGGCGGCAAGAACGCTTGCGTTTTCTTCGGTTGCCATACGGATTTGCCGTTCGACTTCGCTCACTTTTGCCGCCGTGATCGGGCCGATCAGATCGACGCGTACCGCCCGACCGGTGCTGGTGTAAATCTTGGCGAAGGAAATCTGCTCCGGTTTGAGTCCGAGCGCTTTCGCCAAACCGATTTCCCGATCTTCGGCGGGAATGATATAATCGGCGATCCCGAGCTGTTGCCGAGCCTGCTGGGCGGAAAACAATCCCGGCGCTCCGGCGGGAATGAACGCGGCGTCGGGATCCTTGGCGAGCGTTCCTTCGGTTCGCAATTTCTGCACACCCGCTTTATCGGTCCATTCGGTTCCGTGGGCCGTTTCCGCTTGCCAAAGATCGACGTTCGGATCGAGCATTTTCAATACGATCTGTTCCGGAAAACGACGTCCCAGATCGAGATACGCTTGCCGAATCGCCGGTGAGATCCGTTTTTCATCGACGCCGGCGTTGCCGATTTCCGCGTTGTCGGCAACGATCCATTCTCCGGTCGCCAGTGCGACGAGCAGGGCGTGTCCCTGGACCGACTGCGGAAAGTACGCGACCGTTTTGATTTTTTGAAAATCGTCTGAAACCAACAGATTTGCCAAATCGAAGCAGGGCCCGAACTGACTGCCATGCGCGGCGACTTCCTGGTTCGGCGGAACCCGAAAGGTGAGCACGAGAGTCGCCTCGGGAAGCGAGCGAAGTTCTTCCCCGACCCGGACCAGGGAGCGGTAGATCGGCTGGACCGTTCCTCGGGTGATCGGCAGCGGAATCTCCAGGATCGTCGCCTTTTTCGCAACGACCGGCGGATCGGGCTCGGCGGCGTCCGGAGGGATTTCTTGCGACATTAAAAAGGACGTTCCTCCCCAAAATGAAAGAAGCAACAGGAGATTACGCATAAAAAATCAAACGAAAGAATTGACAAAAAAGCAAGCTTCTTATCCTATTATACTCTCTTCGTTTCGCGCGTGTTAGCGGTGGGGCTTGCCCCGCGTTTGTGAGGGGTGCGCAAATTTTCATGTGGGATTAGGCAGCCTGGGACCGCAGGCATCTTGCCTGCACCTGGGTCTATGGGCTTCCAGCCCGTAGCGAACCCTCGGCAGGCTGGAAGCCTACCGACCCAGATGCAGGCTGGAAGCCTGCGGTCCCAGGAAAAGCTCCGAAAAATTTGCGCGCA
>JAVBPO010000174.1:0-2825 GCA_031549565.1 Thermoguttaceae bacterium | reverse complement strand
ATATTGTATTCAAACGTAAAGATGAAACGACTTCGGCATAAACCGGAGAGTGGTGTCTTACGCCCGAATGGACTGAATTATTAACAATTAATTACGAGAACCCTCCTTGACGGGGGGATTACTTTCAGAGATGAAAGACGCACACTCTTTTCCGGCGTTTCGGACGCCGCTTGACATTTATCTTCGAGAAATCAGCCAGACCCCGTTATTGACCGCTTCGCAGGAGCGAACATTGGCCATCGCGATTGATCGCGGCGATCCGGAAGCCCGGGATAAAATGGTTCGGGCCAATCTCCGATTGGTCGTCCGGATCGCCCGGAACTTTACCGGTCGGGGCCTCGAACTGCCGGACCTGATCGCGGAAGGGAACCTCGGTTTGCTCCGTGCGGTCGAAGGATTCGATCCCGACAGGGAGACCCGATTCGCGACCTACGCCGTGTACTGGATTCGACAGTCGATCCGGCGGGCGATCATCCATCAGGGCAGACCGATTCGGATTCCGGCTTACATGGTCGAACTGCTGTACCGATGGCAGCAGGCGAGCGATCGGCTTGCCGAAAAACTCGAACGCCGACCGACGCCGGAGGAAGTCGCCCTGTATCTGGGAATATCGGCTCAAAGGCTTCCGTATATTCGATGCGCGATTTTCGTCGATCATTTGACGCCGCTGGCGGAACAGGCGGAGTCCGGCTGGACGCTTGAGGAGATGATCGTGGACGAACGTTCCGCCGAAGAGCCGCTGGAAGAATGCGATCCGTCGCGTGTGAAAAGCCGACTCGATTCAATGTCGCCACGAGAATCCACCGTACTCCGGCTGCGATTCGGACTCGATTCCTGCGAGCCGCATTCGCTCCGGGAAGTCGGTGAAATTCTCGGCATCCCCCGGGAGCGGGTCCGGCAGATCGAATCGGAGGCACTGGGCCAACTCGCGGATTTTCTGGAAGAGTCACCGAGGAAACAACCGGCTTGATGTCGTTCCACGAAACCCGTATTTCGCAGAAAAACGAGAAAATGGGAACCGCCCGCCCCCATGAAATGTCCATGAATGTTGACGCAATTTCGGAATTTTTGGAAATTTGCGAGATACGTGTCGTTTTCCCGTTCGATCTAACATGAGGGGGCCGTTCGGGTTTCTTCGATGTTTGTTCCAAAACGATTGACAAAATTCCACATCTTTCAGAAAATATGCCTGTCGACATTTTCCCGCGAACTTTGGTGATTTTCGATGCGAGGACATTGATCGGCGAATCGCTTCGTACCGTTTTCACGAACACGAACGCGTTTTCCAGCGTCTGCGTCGTCAGCGATTGCTCCAGTCCGGTGGTTACGATGAAAAGCGGTTGGCCGACGATCTTTTTGATCGTCGTTCATTCGTATTTGCGGGTTCGTCCAACAATCCGGAACGTCCTGGCGTTTCAGCCGGACGCCACGATCGTGATCCTCGACGAACAATTTCGCAGCGGCGGCGGGCTTCTGTTGCGCGATACGGTCGCGCACGGATACTGGACGTTTCACGATTCGGTCGAGGGGATCGTCGACGGAATCCTCCGGGCCAGTCGCCGTTATCCCTCGATTTCACCGCATGCGGCGGGTCATTTGCATCACCACCGTCGTAAGGGACTGCAAGTCGGTCCCGGCCTGCTGGAACATCCGGTCTACAAACTTTCCCGGCGTGAACGGGAGTTGTTTCACCTGATCGCCGAAGGAAAGAAAATCGAGGCCTGCGCCGAAGAAATGACTATCGCAAAAAAAACCGCGTGCAACCTTCGGGAAAAACTGATGAGGAAATTCAACGTCAAGTCGGGAACCGACCTCATCTGGAAAGCGATCGAAGCCGGTCTGGTCGACCATTTGGCGCCTGTATCGTGAATTCAAAAAAAAACGGTGGACAAGTCAACTCTCTGGGAAGTCGACTTTCCACCGATAGGAGGCGGATTTTACTCCCGCCATGCGTGTTCACACTCTTTATCGTCCAAATCCATCGACGAGATTTCTCAATATCACCAGGGCAGGCCGTATTTTTTGATCTTGTTGTAGATCGTTTTCTCGCTGACCCCGAGAAGCCGGGCGGCCTTGGCACGATTGCCGCGACAGTACTCGAGCGTTTCGCTGATCAATCGGCACTCCACTTCTTCCGCCGTTCGTCCGGCCAGCCCGAGCGTCATGGTGTCGCGTCGCTTTCTCGTAAAAGCGTAGTCGAACTTGACGTCGCCGTCGTGAATGACACCGCCTTGGGCGACTCGCATCGCCTGGCCGAGAACCGCCTCAAGTTCCTGCAAATTGCCCGGCCAAGGGTGCTTTTTCAACTTGTCCATCGCTTCGTCGGAAATCGTCGGCGGCCGTTCGGTCATTCTCGTGAGAAAATCACAGCACAATTGGGGCAAGTCGTCGAGCCGTTTGGCCAGCGGCGGTATCATCAGCGGTTGCGATAACAGTTGCGCCATCAGCGAAGGGATCACAAATCCCGCCCTATACGACTCATCCACCGACGAACGCATCGAAACGATGATCCGGACTTCCGAGGTCCGGTCCGTGCTCGATCCGACCGGGCGATAGGTTCTCGTTTTCAGGAATTCCGCCAGTTTCTCCTGGAGTTTCAACGACAAGTAATCGACGTTGTCCAAAAGGATCGTGCCGCGATTGCAGATCGACAGTCGTCCGTGATACTCCACGCCGGAAACGACTTTTCCGACCAGGCCCGCGTCCAGAATCACGTCCGGAATCGAATGACAAGGGACCACGAAATAAGGGTGATCCGCACGGGGCCCCGCCTGGTGGATCAACTGGGCGACGGTCGTTTTGCCGGTCCCTTGTTCGCCGGAGAT
>JAVBPO010000053.1:0-20551 GCA_031549565.1 Thermoguttaceae bacterium | reverse complement strand
AAGACGAGTACATTTGCTTCCGTTGCACGCAATGGCTTAATCGCACGAAATTGGCGCTCGAATATTGCAAAAACAAGCATAATCAGTGACGTATTCCTTTATTCTACCGAAGGTTAGGGATTTTACATACAGTAGAAATAATAACGTCCCGAGGTCGATAAAACAATCACATAAAACGAGCCGCGATCCGTGCTCGCAACAACGAGAAGGTTGTCACGAGTACGGATCGCGGCTTTTGATTTGTTACTGCGTAAAAGTAAAAAACCTACTCAGGCTTCGTGTTGGCTTGGGACATCGCGGTGTAGAATTTGTACCGCTCGTCGATCTGCTGTTGCAGTTCGCCTTGTAGTTTTTGGTACGTTTCCTTGTTCATCCGGTTAAGCAGGTTGAAACGGTTCTGCTTCATCTCGAATTCTTCGAGCGAACCCTTCGGTTCCTTGCTCGCGATTTCCAGCGGTTTGTCTTTCCGCGGATCGTACGAATAAAGCGTCCAGTAACCGCAGTTGACCGCTTCCTTCTGCAAATCGAGAGCCGTTCGCATGTCGATCCCCTGCGCGATGCAGTGCGCGTACGCGATAATAATCGACGGGCCCCGATACGCTTCGGCGGCGCGGATCGTTCGGATCGTGTGGATCGGGTTGGCACCAAGAGCGACCTGGCCGACGAACACGTTACCGTACGACATCGCCATCAAGCCGAGGTCTTTCTTGCGGGTCGCTTTTCCGCCAGCGGCGAATTTCGCGATCGCTCCGAGCGGGGTCGATTTCGACGCCTGGCCGCCGGTGTTCGAGTACACTTCGGTGTCCAGCACGAGGACGTTGATATCACGACCGCTCGCCAAAACGTGGTCCAGGCCGCCGTAACCGATATCGTACGCCCAGCCGTCGCCGCCGAAGCACCAGCAACTGTGCCGGACCAAAGCGTCCGCGGCGTTGAACAGATTCAAGCCCGGTGTCTTGTCCTTACAGTCGGCGCCTTTTTGGCATTCCGTGATCTTCGCCTTCAGGTCGGCGACCCACTTCCGCTGTTGCGCGATTTCCGCTTCGGTCTCTTGCTTGTTGTTCAAGAGATTGTCGACCAGTTCCGCGCCGATCGCGTCCCGTTTGGCCGTGAGGATTTCCCGGGCGAATTGGTTCTGCTGATCGACGGCGACCCGCATCCCGAGCCCGAATTCGGCGTTGTCCTCGAACAGCGAGTTCGCCCACGCCGGACCGCGTCCGTTGGCGTCAACGCAGTACGGCGTCGTCGGCAGGTTGCCGCCGTAAATCGACGTGCAGCCGGTTGCGTTGGCGACGAGCATCCGATCTCCGAAGAACTGCGAAATCAGCTTGATGTACGGCGTTTCACCGCAACCGCCGCACGCGCCGGAGAACTCGAACAACGGCAGCAGGAGCTGCGAACCCTTGATGGTATCAGCCGCGACTTCCGCACGATCGGCGTCGGGCAGCTTGCGGAAGAATTCCCAGTTCGCCTTTTCGGCTTCGAGGTGTTGAATTTTGTCCTCCATGTTGATCGCTTTGCGTCCTTCGACCGCTTTGTCCTTCGCGGGGCAGAAGTTGACGCACGAGCCGCAACCGACGCAATCTTCCGGAGCGACCTGGATCACGAATTTCTGACCGGCGAAATCTTTCGTCTTCCAGTCCGCGCTGCGGAACGTCGCCGGAGCTTTTTCGCCCAGGGCCGGATCGAACTTTTTGAGCCGGATTGTCGCGTGCGGGCAAACGAGCGTACATTGGCCGCACTGGATGCAAAGATTTTCGTCCCAAATCGGAATGTCGATCGCGATGCTGCGGCGTTCGTATTGGCTGGTCGCCGTCGGGAAGGTTCCGTCCGCCGGGAACGCGCTGACCGGGAGGTCGTCGCCGCGCTGGGCGAGGATTTCGCCGAGCACTTCCTTCATGAACTTCGGCGGGTGATTGACCGCGCCGGCATGGCGGCACAGCTTCGACTGCGCTTCGGCCGGGACTTTCACTTCGTACAGAGCGGCCAAAGACGCGTCGACGGCGTCATAGTTTTTCTGGACGACTTCGTCCCCCTTTTTGCCGTACGCTTTCTTGATCGCCTTTTTGATGTGGTCGATCGCTTCGTCGGCGGGAAGGAATCCGGCCAGCTTGAAGAAGCAGGTCTGCATGATCGTATTGATCCGGCTTCCCATTCCGGTCTCTTTCGCGACCTTCACGGCGTCAACAACGTAGAACTTCAGTTTCTTCTCCAGAATCTCCTTCTGCAATTCGCGCGGGAGCTTGTCCCAAACTTCGTCCGGACCATAAGGACTGTTGAGCAGGAAGGTTCCCCCGTCGAGAATCTGGGTGAGCATGTCCAACTTTTCCGTGAAGACGAACTGGTGACACGCAACGAAATTCGCTTTGCTGACCAGGTAGGAACCTTTGATCGGCCGCGGCGAGAAACGGAGGTGGGAAATCGTGTAGCCGCCCGACTTTTTCGAGTCGTAAACGAAATACCCTTGCGTGTAAAGGTGCGTGTTTTCGCCGACGATTTTCGTCGTTTCCTTGTTCGCGCCGACCGTTCCGTCGCTGCCGAGCCCGTAGAACAGGCAGCGGGTCACGTCGTCCCCTTCGGTCGAGAAATGCGGATCGTAATCGAGACTCAAATTCGTCACGTCGTCTTTGATACCGACGGTGAATTCCTTTTTCGGGTGATCTTTGGCAAGTTCGTCGTAAACCGCTTTGACCATCGCCGGGGTGAATTCCTTCGAGGAAAGACCGTAACGACCGCGAATGACGGTGATCCAATCGCCGGTCCATTTCTGGGCCAAAGCGGTCACAACATCTTGATACAGCGGTTCGCCGAGAGCGCCCGGTTCTTTCGTCCGGTCGAGGACGGCGATTTTTTTGACCGTTTTCGGCAAGGCTTTGATCATTGCTTCGGCGTCGAACGGACGGTAAAGCCGTACACTGACCAAACCGACTTTTTCGCCTTTACCGACGGCGTCCAGATATTCTTCGACGACGCCGGTTCCCGACGCCATGGCGACGATCACGCGGTCCGCGTCCGGGGCGCCGAAGTAATCGAACAGGTGATATTGACGTCCGGTCAGTTTCGCGAACTTGTCCATTTCGGCTTGGACGATTCCGGCGACCTTTTCAAAGTACGGATTGCACGCTTCCCGGGCCTGGAAGAAGACGTCCGGGTTCTGGGCGGTTCCGCGAAGGACCGGCTTTTCCGGGTTAAGAGCTCGCTGTCGGAACGCGGTGATTGCGTCCATGTCGAGCATTTGGCTGATCATGTCGTCGGAAAGCGGTTCGATTCGGTTGACTTCGTGCGAGGTGCGGAATCCGTCGAAGAAGTGAACGAACGGGACCCGGGCTTTGTACGTCGCGGCATAGGCGATCATCGCCATGTCGTGCGTTTCCTGGATGCTTCCGCCGCCGAGCATGGCCCAACCGGTGCCGCGGCAGGCCATGATATCGCTGTGATCGCCGAAGATGGACAGGGCGTGCGCGGCGACGGTTCGGGCGGAGACGTGAAAAACGGTCGGCGTCAGTTCGCCGGCGATTTTGAACATGTTCGGGATCATGAGCAGCAGCCCTTGCGACGCGGTGAACGTGCAGGTCAGGGCTCCGGCCTGGAGCGAACCGTGAACGGCTCCGGCGGCGCCGGCTTCGCTTTGCATCTCGACGATTTGCGGAATGGTTCCCCAAAGGTTCTTCTTCCCCTTCGCGGCCCATTCGTCGGCCAGTTCACCCATCGTCGAGGAGGGCGTGATCGGGTAGATCGCCATCACTTCGTTACATTTATGGGCGACGAGGGTTGCCGCTTCGTTGCCGTCGGCCATGATAAAACGCTGTTCACTCATTCAATATCTCCTTGCAAGATAGGTTGGGTACAGGGCCGGGAGCGAGCCCGACAAAATAGAAAAATCCGGAGCGGACATTGTAATCGAACTAAACTTTCCCGAAAGGGGGCAACCTGGGACCGCAGGCTTCCAGCCTGCATCTGGGTCGGTAGGCTTCCAGCCTGCCGAGGGTTCGCTACGGGCTGGAAGCCCATAGACCCAGGTGCAGGCAAGATGCCTGCGGTCCCAGGAAATATTTGAGACCGTTTGCTGTTCCGCAAGCTGCGCATGCGGCTCTTTATGCCTGCTGCGAAACGATGCAATCGCCGCGAAACGATGCACTATTTTGCTACACCGGAAATTCGCTGTTTTTCCCACCCCTTGATTTCCAGTGCCAAAAATTATTTTTCGATTGGCACGAGTTGTGCACTATGTATCTTCCATTCCCGAGGTTGTCGAGGGAGGTTACGCAGTTCACCAAACGAAGAGGCACACGGCAAAAGACAAGTGGTTTTGTGAAAACGGTTTTATTTTGGAATTTTTGAGCCGTTTTTAGCAATTACTCTTGACATTTATTTTGACAGGAATATAGTAGGATTAGTTGCATTTCGGGGCTCGCAGATCGGAGACTTTTCTTCTCGTTCTCCTTTTCCGCCGACTGGATGACCGGAAGTGACACTGATTCGAAAGAACCGGGCGCATAGGGCCTCGCCGGTTGGTGAAATGTCGTTCAAAAAGCAAAATTCTCGTCTCTTTTACGAAAGGAAAACTATGATGAAAAAAATTATGTGCGCTTGCGTCGCCATGGCGATGCTGTTGGGAGTTGCCCAAGTTAATGCGGGTGTTATCAAATACTATGATCAAGATGGTATTCTAATCCCGTCTGATTCACCTCTCCTCGAAGGAAGGCCGACATGGCAAGCCGACGACTACTATACTTTTGTTATTGATAGCGACGAAACGAATTGGGGTGGTATGGATTCATTCGGTCAAGCGTTGATAGCCAAACAGATTTGGATCACAGTGGCTGATGGAGGAGACGGAAACGTTAAATTCAGGATTGAATCAAGCGGTACCGGAAGAATACAACAAAATCCGATTGATTGGGTGCTTGCTGGGGACGATATTTCTGATATGTTGACGCCCACATCGAAGCACTTCCCTAATCCAAATAATTGGTTGCCACAGGAATGGTTTGCGGATTATATTGGTAATACCGACTGGGACTCCTTGGCAGACTATATTGAAAATTGGGGACTGACCATGTCGATGCATCTAGGTGGTCTCCCCGACGACCTAAATAGCTTGAATCCTGCGGCGTTCAAGTGGGATGGAAATGCGGAAGAGTACACCGAAAGCGTGGTCGTCGATAAAGGCACCACCACCCCGGAACCCGCTACGATGCTGATTCTGAGCTTGGGTATGGCGGGAGCGGGGTTTGCGGCACGTCGTCGTCTGAGAGGCTAAACCGCCCTTTTAGCCCGTGCTCCGCGTGAACTCGCCGAGACGGTAGGCTTAACGAAAAAACTCCCGGAGAGTGTGCACTTTCCGGGAGTTTTTTTCGTTTTGCGCGTCACGCCCCTTCGGGGCTGGGCGATCTTGGGGGACGCGTGTCCCCCGGCTTGCGCCGGGGGTTATAGACGCTACGCCCCTCCGGGGCTAAGAATAAGAGATTTATGAGCAGTTTTCGCCAGATACTTTATCATATTGTCTTCCGTACAAAGTATGGAGCCAAGACTCTTCCGCTGGCCGAAAGTGAGGAATTGTATCGTTACATCTGGGGAATCGTCAAAAACAAAAACGGGACGCTATTGCGCATCAATGGCACGGAGGACCACATCCACATTCTGTCTGACTTGCATCCGGCGGTTTCGCTTGCGGACTATGTTCGTGAGATTAAAACGGAATACGGATCGACGATCGGTTTTTTCCATAGCATGAAACCGGGTGTGAGTCATACCCCTTCGTCGCGGGTTTTGCTATACTGTTGTGACTATGGCTAAAGCACTCCACGTTACGGATTATCTTTGGGATCCGGCTCAGCATTCGGTGAAGCCGGTTTGCGTTCTCTTCGGGGACGAATCGTACTTGAAGCATCAGGCGTATGTGCGTATTCGGGACCTGACGCTCGATCAGGAAGACGCCGAGTTTTCCCTGTCCCGCTTCGACGGTCCGGCCGCAGCCTTTTCCAGCGTCCTCGAAGAAGTGTCGACAACCGCGATGTTCGGCGGCGGCAAACGGCTCGTTGTCGTCGAAGACGCCGATCCTTTCATCACGAAAAATCGGGACCGGCTCGAAGATTACTGCGAAAAACCGTCCCGAAGCGGCGTATTGCTCCTGATGCCGTCCGGCTTTCCGGCGACGACGAAACTGTTCAAAAAAGTCGTCGCTTCCGGTTTACTGATCGACTGCTCGCCGCTTACGGAGAAGGAAGTTCCCGGCTGGGCCGTCCGCTGGGGAAAGCAAGTTCACAAGATCACGCTCGAAAAACAAGCGGCCGAGCTGCTGGTCTCCCTGGCCGGAACCGAACTCGGTCTGATCGACCAGGAGCTTGCCAAGTTGGCGCTGATGGTTCCGGAAAAAGGGAAAGTCGACGCCCCGTTGGTCGATACGGTGGTCGGAACCTGGCGAACCCGGACGACGTTCGAGATGCTCGATGCCGCCCTGGAAGGTAAAACCGCCGAAGCGATCCGGCAGCTCGACCGGTTGTTCCTGTCCGGCGAAAACCCGGTCGGCATCCTCGCCCAAATCGCGTACACGCTCCGGAAACTGGGGGCCGCGACGCAACTGATCCTGAGTCTGGAAAAACAGGGCAAAAAGATCGGCGTCGGTCCCGCGTTACAGCAGGTCGGCGTGAAAGGTTTTTTCCTCGCGAAAACGGAGCGGCAGTTGATGCAACTCGGTCGCCGGCGCGGCGCCCAACTCGGCGAACTTTTACTCAACGCCGACCGGGACCTGAAAGGCGCCAGCCGGATCGATCCGAAGCTGATCCTGGAAAAACTCCTTTACATTCTCTCGGATCCGCGGTTGAAAAACAGATGATTCAAAACCGCCCCGTCCTTAAAACTTCAATCCCTTGTCCCGGTTCGCGGAATCAGGTAGAATCTGTACCGGGGTTGGTTGTCGTTGCATTTGAGGGTATGGGGACGTTTCTTTCAAAAATCATTCTTGTCGGAGTCGGGCTGCTCGGCGGATCGCTGGGCTTGGCCGTGAAAAAACGCAAACTCGCGGAGTTCGTGATCGGCGTCGACTCGAATCCGGAGCGTTTGGAGGAAGCGCTGCGCGTCGGGGCGATTGATCGTTCCGCGAATTCTTTGGCCGAAGCGTTCGAGTTGCTCGACTCACTTCCCTCGCAAAACGAACGAAACGCGATTTCGGAAAAACCGATTCGCTCCGGAAAATACGGGCCTAAAGAACGTTTTACCGATCTGCTCCTTGTCTGTACGCCGGTCGGCGCCGTTGCGAATGTGATTCTCGAGGCGGCGCAAGTCGCCGAAGGACGGCGGCTGCTCATCACCGATGTCGGGAGCACGAAATACAAAATCGCCCGAAAACTTGACAAACAACTTCCCTCCCATGTTCGGTATATCGGCTCACATCCGATTGCCGGGAGCGAAAAAAGCGGTCCCAAGCACGCCGAAGCCGACCTGTTTGTCGGGCGGTTGACGGTTCTGACGCCGTTGGGCGAAGAGATGCTTGCGGAAACGACGCTGCTGGAGCATTTTTGGAATCTGCTCGGCAGTTCCGTGATCCAGATTCCGCCGAAACAGCATGATTCCATCCTTGCTCGAACGAGTCATTTCCCCCATTTGCTCGCGATGCTCATGCTCCAGATGTTGAAAATCGGCGATCACATCATGGTCGGGCCCGGTTTTCGTTCGACGACCCGGTTGGCGGGGAGCGATCCGGCGCTTTGGACCGACGTATTTATGAGCAATAAGGAAGCCGTTTGCGAAGCGATCGATACGATGCAAAAGCGTCTCGAATCGTTCCGGCGACTGTTGGAAGAAGACGACCAACCTGAAATTTTGAAACAGCTCACCCGCTCGAAAAAGCAACGCGACGCCCTGGAAAAATGAAAAATCTGCCCCAAATTCTTTTCTTTGCCGGCTTCGGACTCTTTGCGCTGGTCTACGGCGGATACTGGGCTTACGGCTCGCTTTACAAAGCGCCCCGGGAGGAATTGACCAAAAAAATCGCGGAATACGAAACCGCCAACGCGGAGATGGAGCGACAAATCCAAACGATGAGCGAGTTCGTCCAGACGAATCAGACCTATTTGACCCGCTCGTTGCCGCAATCGGTGGTTGCCGTTCGCACGCTTTACCAGCATTGGCTTTCGGAAGTCGCGACGTTTTGCGATATGGAAGAACCTCGCATCGATTCGTACAACCCGACCCAAACGACGTGGTGCTACGATTACCGTTTCCAATTGCGGGCTCGCGTTTCCTCGGAAGGGTTCGCTCGATTTTTGTTCGAGTTTTATTGGGCGCCGTATCTGCACCGGATCGTTTCGATCACGTTGACGCCGGTGGAGAAATCGGAATTGATGAACGTCGATATGACGCTCGAAGGAATCGCCCTTTACCCGCTTCAAACCGGAGCGGCGTACCCGCTTGCCGACAAGCTGCCGCAAGGTTGGCATAAACGGCTCGCTTCGGGTCCGTTCGCGACGTACCATGCAGTCGCGGATCGCAATTTGTTGCAATACGCCCGGGCGGGAGTCGATCGGGCGGATTACGTTTACATTACGTTTATCAATGTGGAAAACGGCGAACCGCAACTCTGGTTGACCGACCGGACGAGCGGCTCGACGGAACCGATCGTCGTGAAACTTAACGAAACGATTAAGGTCGGTTCGTTCATCGCCCGGTTCGTCGAGACGGACGGCGATTATGTCGTGTTCGACCGCGACGGCCAATATTGGCTGCTCGAAAGCGGCGAACGGCTCAGTCAAGCATACGCGCTCCCGCCGGAAGCGCGGTAAACCCATGATCACCCTCTCTCTAAAGAGCCGCATGCGCAGCTTGCGGAACAGCGGGACGCCTCAACCCGTTCCGCAAGCCCCACTTCGTTACGCATGCGGCTCTTTAACAACACAATGAATAATATGAAAAAAATTCTCCTTTTTGCCGTCGCGTTTTTTGCGACACAATTCGCTCAGGCGGAGCATTACGCTCCGACGACCGATTTCAAAGCGGAGTGGGTCGTCGCCGACGGCCTGCCCGAACCGGTTCCGGCGAACCTCTGGTTCACGTTCCGAAAATCGTTCGACCTGGACGCCGTTCCGGATAAAGCGCTCGCCCGGATTTCCTGCGACTCGAAATACTGGCTTTACGTCAACGGCAAGATGATCGTGTTCGAAGGACAACTCAAACGAGGACCGACGCCGAACGATACGTATTTCGACGTCGTCGATCTCGCCCCGTCGCTGCAAAAAGGGAAGAACACCGTCGCGATTTTGATGTGGTATTTCGGCAAGGACGGGTTCTCGCACAAAAACAGCGGCAAGCCGGGACTGCTGTTCGATCTACAGGCGAACGGGTTGGAACTGCTTTCCGGCGCAAGTTGGAAAGGTTGGATCTACACCAATCTCGGTTCCATGCCGCCGAAGAATCCCGAGACCGGCAAACGTGATTCCACTTGGCGCGAATTCGAGTTCGGACCGTACGAAATGTATACCGCCGATCCGCAGCCGAATTACCGGTTGCCGGAATCGAACATCCGATACGACGCCCGATTCACGTTCCCGGACGATTGGACCGCGGTTGCGTTCGACGATTCGGCGTGGAAAAACGTCAAGCCGGTCGGCAAAGCTCCGTGCGCTCCGTGGAACCAGCTTTACGAACGTCCGGTTCCGCTTTGGAAAGATTATGGACTCAAAAACTATCTCAACCCGAACGACATTCCCGCGGTTTCGACGGAGAAGTCGATCCGCTGCAAACTGCCGTACAACGCGCAAGTGACGCCGTACCTGAAAGTCGACGCGCCGGAAGGGCTCGTGATCGACATGCGGACCGACAATTACGAAGGGGGAAGCGAGTACAACGTCCGCGCGGAATACGTGACCCAAGGCGGCGTGCAGGAATACGAATCGCTCGGCTGGATGAACGGACACGAAATGATCTACACGATGCCCGCCGGGATCAAGATTCTCGAACTGAAATTCCGCGAAACCGGTTTCGATACGGAATTCGCCGGTTCGTTCGAATGCGACGATCCGTTTTACAACACGCTTTGGGAAAAATCGGTGCGTACGCTTTACGTGACGATGCGTGACACCTATTTCGACTGCCCGGACCGCGAACGCGCCCAATGGTGGGGGGACGAAGTCAACGAATTGGGCGAAGCGTTTTACGCCCTCGATTTGAAAAGTGCGACGCTCGCGAAAAAAGGAATGTACGAACTGATGCGCTGGCAACGGCCCGACGGTATCATTTATTCCCCGGTCCCGTCCGGGAATTGGGACCGGGAACTGCCGATGCAAATGCTCGCGAGTATCGGATGGTATGGATTTCAAAACTGGTGCTTCTTCACGGGCGATTTTTCGCCGGTCGTCGATGTTTATCCGCGAATTAAGCGGTATCTGGACGTTTGGCAATTCGGCGACGACCATCTGATCCTGCACCGCACCGGCGCCTGGGATTGGGGGGACTGGGGCGACAACATCGATTTGCGGGTTCTCGCGAATTGCTGGTATTATCTTGCCGCGCAATCGGCGGCGGAGTACTCGATTGAAACCGGTTCCCGATACGGCGATGAATATCGCAACGACGCCGACTTGTATCGCGGGCAAATGAAAACGATCCGTGATAACTTCGACAAAGTCTTCTGGACCGGAACGGAATACCGCGATCCGAAATACGGCGGTCAAACCGACGACCGGGCCAACGCGATGGCCGTGATCTCCGGATTGGCGAAAGAAGAAAATTATCCCGCGATCCGGGAAGTGCTCTTGAAACAGAAGCATGCGAGCCCCTACATGGAAAAATACGTGCTCGAAGCGCTGTGCAAGATGGGGTATCACGACGACGCGATGAGCCGGATGAAAGAGCGGTTCAAAAAAATGGTCGAGCATCCGTACTACTCGACGATGTGGGAAGGCTGGGGGATCGGAGCGGAAGGGTTCGGCGGCGGAACGACGAATCACGCCTGGTCCGGCGGCGGACTGACGATTTTATCGCAGTACATCACCGGCGTCAGTCCGACCAAGCCCGCTTTCGAGGAGTTTACCGTTGCGCCGCACCTGGGCCCGCTGAAGTGGATCAAATCGTCGACGCCGACCAAGTTCGGGAGCATCGACGTCGAACTGAATCGAACCGGGGAAACCGTGACGATGAAACTGACCGTTCCGCCGGGAACGAAAGCGACGGTGCAGGACCGCGAATACCTCCCCGGAACCTGGACGATCGAAATCCCACAGAAATAAGAAATAAAGAGCCGCATGTGAAGCGAAGCGGAACTTGCGGAACAGTGGGCGTTGACCGTCGACTGTTCCGCAAGCTCCGCATGCGGCTCTTTGGAGACTCCGTCAGCTCGTCGCGAATCGCATGACCGTGTATTTTTCAATCATTTCGCGGTCCGGTTCGAACCCGATGCCAGGTTCGCTCCAGAGTTTGCAGACGCGGCGGAGTTTTTTGTTCTCGTCTTCCACGGCTTCGCTCAGGAGCGGTACGCCCGGGTCGGCGGACAAAATCTCGTCCGTGCGCACGTAATCGGCCGGGAGCGTGAATCTCGAAAGCGACGCCAGCGACGCGGCAAATCGGTATCCGATCGACGTGGCGCAGTCGCAGCCGGAATAGCAAACGATGTCCGCGGCGGAACAGGCGTCATGAATGCGAACCGCTTCGGTCAACCCGCCGACTTTGCCCGGCTTCAGGCAGAATGTGCTCGCAGATTGCAGGTCGAACGAAATCTGCGCCTGGTGCAGCGTCGTGATGGATTCGTCCAGAGCGATATTCGTTCGCATTCCATCCTGCAACATCGCGTGTCCGACGTATTCGCTCTGCGGGAGCGGCTGCTCTAAAAGCGACGGGAAAAAATCGTCGAACCGGTAAAGGATTTCCGAATGTCGCTCCATGCTCAGCGCCCCTTCGACGTCGCACTGGAGCATGACGGTCGGAAGCTCGCCCCGGACGATTCGGAGAACCTGCAAGTCCCAACCGGGTCGAATTTTGAGCGAAATCCGTTTATACCCTTCGGACACCGCACGTCTCAAATCGTCCATGAACGGATTGATGTCTTCGTACCGGTCGAAAACCAGACCGAGTTCGATTTCCTTGCGTGTCCCGCCGATCGCTTCGTAGAGCGGTTTGCCGATTCGTTTGGCGTACAGATCCCAATAGGCGAGGTCGAGCGCTCCCTTGGCGTGCCGGTTGCCCCGAATGCTTTCAAGCTGCTCCTGGAGATGTTCGCCGGAATCGATCGCGATTTTTTCACCGAGAATCGGAAGCAGGCAGTCCCGGATCACGTAAAATACGCCGGACGACCATGCGGCGGTCAAGAAGGGGCGATTGCCCGGATAGACTTCTCCCCAGCCGGAACGACCTTCGGCGTCATCCATCCGGACCAGCACGGTTTCCAACTCCGTCAGAGATGAGTCGGCAAAGCGAAACGGCTGACGGAAAGGAATTCGAACCAGGTAAACTTCGATTTGGGAGATGTTCATGGGTTGAGTCGGTTTTACGGGGTTTTGGTTTTTTGGGTTCTCAATTCGGCCCCGGGTCGAATTCCGAGAACGGCTTCGGCGTATTCCTCGACCTGTTCGGGGAGTTCAAAATATTGGTCGTAAACCCAGAGGTCGTCGTATTCGCATTTTTTCGTCGTATATTCGCGGCAAATATTCGGTCGTTCTTCGTAGATACCGCACAAGTTGTCGTCGCGGAGATTTTTGCACGGCGTATGAACGAGCAGATACCAGTCGTCTTTTTCGACAAAGACGCTCGCATGCTGGTGCAGAAGAAACCATCGCATGTAGTCGAACTGCTTCCAGGAGTCCGGTTTATCGATCGGCAAGGCGAAATAACGGCAACATTTCGCGTTGCAATAAGTGCAAAGGACTTCGTCGTCCCTGAGTTCTTCGCGGGCGGGGCGTCTTTGCGGCATAGGGGGATTCTTCGCTGGAGAGAAGCCCGGTCGTCGTCTCGTTCCGGGCCGTGGAAAAACAGTATCGCCGCATTATACCCGGAAACCGTGTTCCATCCATGGGCCGGAGAGTTTCGCTCTATTTTTCGAGAGTTTACTGTTGCAATTCTTTTCGGAATTTTTCGTACTTCTTTTCCTGCGCAACTTCGATCGGATCGACCGGGCGGAAGTCGGGATCCTCGCCGCGGTCCCTGGTTGCCAAGGTCGTTTGGCCCTGTTGGACAATCGCGAGAGCTTCCCGGTAAGCGTCGGAATTTTTGTCCATTTTCGACAGAAGCGGACTTTTTTCCGGGCGGTCCAGCGAAACCGTCCAGACCGGGTCCATGCCGGTCAGCTCCTGGAGCCGTTTGATTTGCGCTTCGTCCAGTGGCGAACGCCCGAACCGGTTGTTACGGTATGCGCTGGCGTACACCGGGTAGTACGGGGCGTTGATGTCGATCCACGTCACGATCCGGTCGAACGCTTCCGGGTCGGTATCACGGTTGAGAACGAGCTTCATTTCCACGCGTTTTCGTTCGATTTCCGCCGGGTGTCCCTTGAGGAGCACGTCGACGAGCCGACTGGCGTGGGAACCCCAGGTGAGCGGTTCGAGGGTAACGTGCGGCCCCGCCCCGGGGACGTTGACGTAACCTTTGGTCCGCAGCTGATGATACGAGGCGTTAAAGAGCAGATTCCGGTCCCCTGCGAGGACGAGCGACTTGGCGCCCGGCCCGTCGAAATCGTGACACGCGACGCAATACTTGTCCAGCACCGGCTGTACTTCTTTGAGGTAGCTGAAAAGCCGCTCTTCCCCATGCCAGGGACGCAACTGTTGCGGGGCCTTGCTCATCGCGATCGGATTGTACGACAATTTCGGCGGCGTTTCGAGCCGGCTTTCGTGACATCCGAAGCAGCCGTTCGTTTCGCCGGGCCGGACCATGGTGCCGCTGCGCATCGATTGGATCATCCGACCGTCCTCGTCGAGCAGTTGCAGATAGACGAACTTGTCCGCCGGGAGCGAAAAGAAAACGCTGCCGTCTTTTTCCACGTCGACGGTTCCGAGAATCCGCTTGTTGTTGAAATCGTCCCAAGCCATGCCGGGCGCCTGTGTTCCGTTCCCCTGATCCCATGCCGTGTGAGTCCAGAAGCGTTTTTCCGGCGATTCCACGACCCGGAGAGATTTGATCGAGCCCGGCGTCACCTTTTTCATGCCGAACCCTTCGTAGACGTCGGAAACGTAAAAATAACCTTCCGGGGCGTCAAGATCGATCCGGCTCGCGATCACCGGCGGCGCTTCCGTCGGTGCAAGCGGCGTCGGATCGTAACAGCCGGGGCCGTCCTCGTGCAGCAGCGAGATGTTTCCGTCGCGGTCGAGCAGGTAAATACCCATCTCTTCGCCGCGACCGACCATTCCGGACGCGAGGAAGAATACGTCGGACAGCGGGTACGGGTCCTCGAATTTCTGCTCGACGCCGATAAACGTATCGAAATTTCCGACGCCGACCAGGTTGATCGCCGACGCGGGCCAGGTTTGCAGGACCGGTTCTTTGCCGTCGATTCCCTTGCGACGATCGACCAGCGCGATCGCGCCCCAGGGTCGATCGTGACACGAGGAAAACGTACAGACGAATACGGAATCCGAGCCGGGCAGGACTCTGGTGTCAAGCACGCCGCCGGGGGAATTCGTGTTGTTACCCCAGTAAATCGCGTGATTCGTTCCGTCCGGGTTGGTGACCCAAACGCCCTGCGCATCGCCGAAATTCCGGTCGACGTATTCCCAACGATCGTAGATCACCCGTCCGTCGGAGAGCAGATTCGCGTGCCCCTCGAAAAGCGTACTATGCCCGATCTGCTGCATGTCGGAGCCGTCCGGTTTCATCGTGAAGAGGTTGCACATGATATGCCGATTGCACATGCAGAACTTCGGTTCCCGGGTCGAGCTGAACAGAATCTCCCCGCTCGGCAGATAAAGCGGATCGATGTCGGACAGTCCGGAGCCGAAGGTAAGCTGTTTCAAGCCGTCGATTTTCGCGACGGTTTCGTCGGAGTCGGTCCCGCGGATCGTGATCGCCGGACGGTTCGGATCGACCTCGTATTCGTAGATGTGGTAATCGTCCTCTTTGCATTTGCGGAGGGAAACGAGAATCGATTGGGCGTCAAAGCTCACGCACGGATCGCGGACGATTCCGTCGGGAAGTTCGAGCAGCGTTCGCGTTTGGTTCGTCTTCGGATCCCAAAGTTTCATCGCCGCGCCGCCGCGAAACGAATCGGTGTTGATCTCGCCGTTCTGGAACATCGTTGCCGTGTTGTGGTGATCCGGCAGATACTGTTGCCGCGTTACGTAAAGGATCGGCTGCTTCAAAACGAGCGGGTTCTGAGCGAGCTTGCGGTTGCGTTCTATTTCCTCTTCGATTTTTTGTTGATATTCGTTCCAGCGTCGTTCGGTTTTCGCCGGATCGATTTTCCCTTCGACACGGAAATCATCCGCTTTGATGTGAGCCCACGGTCCGGTTTCCCGATCGGCGACGCGGATAAAAGCGTCTTGGCCGACGTACTCGGACACGTCCCAGACGACTTCGTCGAGACGTTGCGTCTCTTTCCCGGCGGCTTTGAGGACTTCGTGGTCGTTGCCGTCGTCGTCGTCGAGTACGCACAGGGCGACGTACGTGTTCGGACGCCGACCGCCGCCGATGAGAAAGCGGACGGTTTTTCCTTCGATCCGGAACACGGGCGATTCGATCACGCACATCGGTTCGTCGGTCGGGGCGTCACTTCCCGCCTGCTCCAGCGTCGTCAGGTAATACGTTCCCTGTTTTTGGTACGGAACGGAATTGTTGTGAAACTCCGTCGTCCGGCTGCCGATCGGTTTCGAATTGGATCCTTCGACGATTTTCCAACCTTCCCGATCAAGGTCGCCGGACTCGAAATCGAACCGGAGCTCCGCCGCGGAAAGAGATGCGGAAATCAGAAAAACGCAACAACTGAGAAAACGTAACATCAAACACCTCGGGGGATATTGGGGATTACCGATTAATTAGAGCGAATCTTTTCGAATCAGAGCCGCGCACGCAGTAAGCGGTATTGTGCTTCACATTGCGCAAAACATGGTGGTGTTGCCAACTCGCGCAACGCTTCGTGCGCGGCTCTGATTGGTGTTTCGGCAAAATTCGACGTTTCACATTCCAAACGCGGGGCAAGCCCCGCCGCTAACGGATCGCCTGTGTTCCATTATAGCTTATCCCGCTCCTTAACGGGACTGCTCCAGTTTCAGAATTTCACTTTTCGCGCCGGCGAGCAGTTTCGGCTTGTCGTATTTTTCGAAACACGATTCCGCGCGACGCAGCATATCGAGTCGGTAATCGAACGGCAGATCGGTCTTTTTCAGAACGAGCTTGAGAAATCGGGCGTAAAAGTCCGTGATTTTTTCGCGGTTGACCTCCTTGTCCGCATCGGCGATTTTTTCCAGTTCGATCAGCACCGGTTCGATTCGGGACGCTTCTTCGTAATACTTGAGTGCCGCTCCGGCCAGGTTTTTGAACGCGTCCGCGTCGTTATTATCGTTCCGCTCCATTTGGGCCAAGCCGAGCACGGCTTCGAAAATCAGGTCCGGTCGCTTTTTTTCATGCAACAAAGCGAACAAGCGGGTGTAGAGTTTTTCCCGTTGATCCTTGATTTCCGGAAAAGACAACAGTCCCGCAACCAGCGAAGGAAGGTAGTTCGGCGAAACGGCGAAATCGTTCAAAAGCGATTGGTACAGTTTCAAAACGGTCGGAATCTCTTTTTTCGTAAACCGGTTTTTACGACCGAACATCGCGATTTCGTTCCACGCTTTGAGCGAAGCGGACGAAACGGCATTGATGTCGGTTAACAGCTTGAGTTTTTCCGGAAAATCCGGATTCGCTTCCTCGACGATCACGGGGTAAATCCGCATGAGAATGTCCGAATGTCTTGCCGCGGAAATATTCGCCCCGAGCCGATGAAATCGGAGCAGGACCGTTCCATCGTTTTCCGGCTGCATCGTTTGCGGGTTCCCGCCGCCTGCAACGTAATCTTTTCGTTCGGAATAGCGGCCTTCCTGTTCGAGCGTGAAAACGAACTTGTTCGGCGTGATCTCACGGAATTCCATCCACATGACCCAGGAATGTCCGCCGTGATACTTCGGCCAACCGGCTCCGCCGTAGAAGGCGGGAACCGAAAGCGTCCGGCAAAGCGCGAGCGAGAAATCCGCCCGGCATGTGCATACGCCGCCGTATTTTTTCATGTTCGAGAGCGTGTACGTCTGCCCGGAAAGCGGCGGCGGATCCCCGGCGATCCACGGGACGTCGTTGTACTTTTGCCCGAGCATCCGGATGTCGTGTCCGTACGTCGAATACGCCCAACGCCGCTGCTGCTCCGACGTTTTGTGGGATACGACGTAACAGAGCACTTCCCAGGGAAGCGTTTTGAGTCGGAATTTGTACGGACTTTTATCGTCCGAATAATAGAGGAAAAGCTCCTCGTAATTGGCGGTGTTCGGTGCGTCAATCGCCTGGAATTGCCCCTGGCTGCCGTTGTCGATCGATTCCGGTTGGTCCCACACCACGGCGAGCGCGATGGTCAAATCGGGGTACTGCTCCACCTGTTTCGGGTATTTCGTTGCGAGAAATTTCATGATCCGCAAGGCCGCGGGAAAATTGTCGCGATCCTCGTCCATCGCCAAAAGAAAGTTCTCAAGAAGCTCCGGGTGCTTTTCCATCCAGCGGTAAAACGGATCGTCGTCCTTGCCCCATTCGGCCCGCAATTGTTGGCGGTGCGAATAAGCGACGTTTTGGGCGCACAAACGGCGAAGTTTCGGATAATCCGATTTGGCAAGCAGCTTTTTTTTGCGATAAAGCTCGGCGACTTGTTTTTCAAATCGAAAAGTTTTCCAATCGAAGAACGATTGTTTCGGCTCCGCTTTTTCGGTCGTTTGCGGATTCTTCTCGTCCCCGGCGGGAACCGTCGTCGCGGCGTCGGAGATTCCGAACCACCCGAAAGCGAGCAGAAAAAGGAATATGCACCGTAAGGACATAGACTCGAAAAAATCGAAAGGTCGTTAATCACTAATCAATTCCGTATTCCGCTTGACATTTTTCCGTTTCCCAGAATTGAACGCGGCTGACCGGGAAATTCAGGGACTGCGCCAAATCGAAAAAGAGCCGGGCAAAGTTTTCCGCCGTGGGACTCTCGTCCATGAGGAAAAGAGGCTCCCCCATTTTTTGGAGGATCGGGACCGCAGGGTCGTTTTTGCGCAGCACCATTTTATGGTCGATCGTCCGCTGAATCCAGCCGCCGATCGCGTTTTTCAGTTCCGTGAAATCGAGGACCATTCCCTGCTCGTCGAGCGATTCGGCGCGTAACGTCAATATCACGCGTCCGTTATGGCCGTGCAAATGGGCGCATTTGCCGTTGTAATTCAACAGCCGATGCCCGTAACAAAATGTAAATTCACGCGAAATCGTATACATGACTGTTAGTGTAACATACCGCGTTTCACAGTCAATCACTCGGCTTTTTCCTTAAAAAAAGGACCGCACGAATTTCCCTGTGAGAATAGGCTGCCTGGGACCGCAGGCATCTTGCCTGCACCTGGGTCAACGGGCTTCCAGCCCGTTTGCGAAGCGAAAAATAATAAATACCCCGCAAACGGTGCCCAACCGTTCACTGGCAGGCTGGAAGCCTGCGGTCCCAGGAAAGGCCCCGAAAAATTTGCTCGCACCCCAAGAAAAGGGTGAAAGCTGAACACCCCACGTTGCATCACTGCGGCTCGACGCAAAACGAAAACCGGATAGAATTAAACATGATCCGGTAGAATAACCGCCCCTTTTCCTTTTCCCCCTTCCCCTATGTCAAGCCAAGTTTATTGGACCCCCATGCGATGCAAAGTGGATGAAAGTCCGCTTACCAAACTCCAACGGCTCATCGTCAAAGCCGGAATTGGAAACATCGATTTTAAGAACAAATTCGCGGCAATAAAAATCCATTTCGGCGAGCCCGGCAATATGTCGTATCTGCGACCGAACTGGGTGAAAGTCGTCGCCGACAAGGTCAAATCGCTCGGCGGTTTTCCGTTTTTGACCGATTGCAATACGCTTTACGTCGGACGGCGAAACAACGCCCTGGTTCATCTCGACGCCGCCGCGGAAAACGGTTTCAATCCCGAAACGACCGGCTGCCGGAACATCATCGGCGACGGTCTGAAGGGGACGGACGAAATGGAAGTCCCGGTTCGCAACGGCGTCTACTGCAAGACGGCCCACATCGGACACACGATCATGGATGCCGATATTTTCCTCTCGCTGACGCATTTCAAAGGGCACGAATGCACCGGTTTCGGCGGCGCGATCAAGAATATCGGAATGGGCTGCGGAAGTCGGGCTGGGAAGATGGTTATGCACTGCGACGGCAAACCGCAGATCGACGCGGAAGCGTGTATCGGATGCAAACTTTGCGCAAAATACTGCAACGAAAACGCGATCACGTTCACGCAGAACAAAAAAGCGAAGATCGATCCCGCGAAATGCGTCGGCTGTGGACGCTGCATCGGCGTTTGCAACCAACACGCCATTACCCCGCCGTACGACGCCTCGAACGACCGGATCAACTGCAAGATGGTCGAATACACGCAAGCGGTCCTCGACGGGCGGCCGCATTTCCACATCAGCATCGTCAACCAGGTGTCGCCGCACTGCGATTGTCATGGTGCCAACGACGTGGGAATCGTGCCGGACATTGGCATGTTCGCATCTTTCGATCCCGTCGCGCTGGACAAGGCGTGCATCGACGCCGTCAACGCGGCGACACCGGCGGCCGACAGTCTCCTGAGCGACTGCATGCAAACGTACACGGATGCCGCGGGCCATCCCGACCACTTGCGGAACATTCATCCGACCACCGATTGGCGAGGCCAGATTTCCCACGCCGAAAAAATCGGGCTCGGTACGGGCGACTACGATCTGATGCTCGTGAAATAACAAATGCCACCACGAAGTGGGCGAGCAAATTGAGCAGGAACGAAAGTACGCAAATGATGGGGACCCATCCTGCGTCGAAAAAATTGTGTTGATACCTACTGCGAAAAAGGGTGGGGTTAGGGGAATTTTTACTCTCCTCTTCTCTTCCATCGAATCATGTTGCACTGGTGTTAAACTCAACCGCCCCCTTTTCCCCCTTCGAATGAAAAAATCCGGACAGATACCCGATACCGGCTAAACCGAATAACATTGCACATAAACTTGTGAAAAGGATAGTGTAAACGCCGTTTGGCACTCCTGCAATAAGGGCTGATTTTTGCGGGTCATCAGGATAATAGTATACGGTCACAGAAGAACCAACGGGATATTGTTCAATGAGCTTTTGAGCATCTTTATTATAGCGATGTGAAAATCTTATGACAGTTAGTCGGTTGCCATTGTATTTCTTACCCAAAACCGTGTAGACGTAGCTGATATTCACAGAATATTCCCGCGCGCCTTGGACGGAAGCGGCTCCGCCGCGAGTCGGCTTTGGACGGGAATAGGTTGGTCATCCCGCACACTTCTTTGCTTTCATGCTCTTCGTGACGTATCCTTCATGAGTCAAGCCCGGTCACGTGGACCAAGGGCGCTTCCCCAC
>JAVBPO010000092.1:0-6784 GCA_031549565.1 Thermoguttaceae bacterium | reverse complement strand
CGTTGTTTTTGCCGATGGAGACGATGTTTTCCAGTTGAATTCGCTCTTCGGCGGTCAGCGTGACTTTGTACAGTTTCTTCATTTTACCTCCTTGTCGTTGAAATTCCCGCCAACGACAAAGAGGATACACGTTTTTCGATTCTCGGGGAAGATCAAATACGTAATTTAAGGTCTGGTCGGGTGCTAGGAAACACTTAAAGCTGAGCAGCATGGGCTTGTGTTCACCGCATTCGCCTCACGCCGTTCGAATCGCATAGGTTTTCGACGTCAAGATCAAATGGAGAACCAGCAGCGTCAGTGAAGCGAGAAGAATCGCCCAGATCAAGCTGCGGTAGTCGGCCCGGATCGTTTCTTCGTCGAGCCAACCGCCGTATACGCCGGATTCCATCGATTGCAGGTTCGATTCCCCGGCGGAAAGCGTTCCGACGGAGAACGGGTAGACGCCGCTTTCCGCTTTCACTTCGTACACGCCGCACACGGACGCCGGAATCGTCGTTCGCAGTCCTCGAACCGGCTGCTTACGAACCGTTCCCCGGGGATCCTTGATTTCCAGGTTCTCATCTCCCGACGCGGCGATGAAAACCGCTTCGCTGCCGAGTCGGACGTTGTTCGCCGGGATTCCGTACAGATGTTCGCCGCGAGCCCGCAAAATGTTCCACACCAGGATCGGCCAGTCCGGCGAGATCGTGAGCGTCGAAAGTTTTTCGTTCACCTGAAGCCGCAATTCCCTGGTTCCGTTTCTCGCGATCTGCTCGGTCAACAGCGGCACGTTCCCCGCCGAAACGATCGGGAGCCCGCCCATCGGAGCGGTCGCCGACGCCGCCCAAACAACGCCGTCGAGCGAAAGACCGGTCGTTAAACGACTGCCGCGATCGACCACGAACGGTCCGACGAACGACTGCACTTTCGAATCGTCCCGCTCCGAAAAAACGCGCACGGTCCACGCCAATTTATCCGGCGCAACGTTTTCGGTCGAGTCGGTGGTGTCAACACTTTCGCGACCGGTAAACAGGATATCCGGTTCCTCGACGACCAGTTCGGCCAGTCCGCTCGTTTCGACCGCTTTTTGAAGCGGGAGTTTCAGTTCGACCGGAACGCCGGAAATCGCGACCCGGACCGGCTTGTGTTTCGGCGGCAGGAGCGTGAAAACGTTGTCCATGTCCAAACCGTCGTCCGCCAAACGGAGTTCGACCGGAAAATTCGCCGGTTCGTTCGACTTTTCGCCGAGCGAAAGACGGAAGCTGAGCGTTTCCTCCGGCCCGATCGGCTGGTCGATTTTTTGCAGCATCCGGTTGTGCGTGGTGTCAAAGAGCGACAGTTGCAACCGCTCCTCGTTCGCGGAGAGATTCGAGATTTCGACGAGAAGCCGGTCCTTGTCCGCTTGAAAAACCCGACTGCCGTGAACGATCGCGAGATTTCCGAGCGGCTCCCCGAAGGAGAGCCAACGGATTTTGCCGACCGCAAGCTCTTCGGCGGGCGCGTGGTCGGAGATCACGAGAATTTTCGCTCCGGAAATCGCGGTCCGGGCCGCGAGCGAAATCGCGGCGTCAATTTGCGCCGTCGGGGCGCTGCAAGTCCAATTTTCCAAGGCCGACCGGGCTTCTGCGGGAGTTTTGGCGAGCCCGGACAGGAGCGAAGCGGAACCTCCGGCGAGGATGAATTGGATCGGGTATCCCGCTTCGTTCGTGAGAAAACGCTCCAGTGCTTCTTCGGCCCGCTGCTTAACGGTGTGCACGGTCCCGTCGGATTCCTTGACCTTCGCGTGCATTGAATAAGAATCGTCGAGAATGATCACGGTCGGCCGTCCGGCGGTGTTCCATTTCATGTACGGCCCCGCCGCCGCGACGGCAAGCAGCGTCAAAACAAGCAGTTCCAACAGGAGCAGCAGCGGGAACTGGAGCGTTTCGATCCGACGTCCGCCCTGTCGGGATTGCGTTTGATCGCTCCAAAGAAACAGCCCGGAAACGACGCGACGCCGCGTTCGCGTCCGGAACAGGTAAATCCCGACGACCACCGGAACGGAAAATAAAGCGAGCAGAGCCCAGGGGGTCGTAAGCATGATCGTGGTTTATTACGGAATCAACATAGAGCCGCACGCGCAGCTTGCGGAACATCAAACGGTATCCTCCTTATTCGCCGCGGCGATCCTTCTCAAAAGCGTCGCAATATTCGTCCATGAAAACCTGCCGTGCTCCGGGATCGAGAAGCAACTTGTCCCAATCCATGTCCGGGCGGGCCCCGATTTTTCGCAACGGAGTTTTTTGCGTCGACAATTCCGAAGCGATTTGCCTGAAACGTTTATTCCATTCCTTTTCCCGACCGTCCGCGGCGCACAGGCCGGTCAACTCCGAGATGTCCATCGCTTCGGGAACGTCGTAATACCCCCAGTTCAACCAGCCGACCGCGATTCCTTCCGTCGTTTTGATTACGGACGCACAGTAATCCGCCTGCTCCCCTTCGGACGCAGCGGGCCGTTCCTGATTTGAGTTTTTCAACGGTCCGCCGCCGTACCAACCGAATTCGCCGATCATCGCCGGTTTGCCGGTTTTGGCGATTTCGCGAACCAAACATTCGACGTAAGCAAGGTTCTTCGTTCCCGATGCTTTATCCGCGTATTCATAGAAACCGGTTGCCAGGGGATAGAAATGGACCTCTAAAAAATCGAGATCTTCCGCGATTTCCGAAGGACGAAAACCGGAATAATGCTGATAATAGCCCGGCAAGACGCACGGCACGCTCCATTGAATCAATCCGACGCTCACCAACGCGTCCGGAGCGACTTCCTTGATCGCTTGGGATTGAAGCCGGGTCCAACGCCGGGCGAGCGATTCACGGCAATGCTGGAAATCGAGGAGAAGCTGTTGCGAAGACTTGCCGGGCTCGTCCGCCGGGAGTTCGCAGTCGTTCCACGCGACCGATTCGACGGGAACGCCCCAGCTTTCGGCCAGCTTGTCCGCCGACGCGTATTTTTGCGAGAGCCAGGCGTTCCAATGTCGTTTCAAGTCGGGCCGATTCCACGGAATCGACGGTTCGTTGAGCAGATCGTAGGCGAAAATCGCGCCGCGTTCTTTGTACCGTTTCGCGAAAGTCCGCCAAAATGCGCAGGTTTCGTCGATCACCTCTTCCGAAGTATAACGGTCCCACATGGCGTCGCCGAAGCAGCCTTGCCCTTCCCAGTGATCCGGACCAGTCGGATGCACGTAAATCCCATGCTCTTCGGCGATGTCGAGGAATTCGTCGAATTTGCGGAGCCCCTCGGAATCGACCCGGCCTTTTTCGCTCATGAACGACCCGTAGGTGAGGAAAACCCGGATGCAGTTGGCGCCGCTGTCTTTCATAAGGACGCAATCTTCGCGAAACTCGGCGGGGTTAAACGATTTCCAAACCTGCGGCGCCCAACCGGTGTGCGGGCGGTAGTAATTAATGCCGATCGGTCGATAGGGACGACCGTCTTCCGTTTCGAAAGAGCGTCCGTCCGCCGCAATCCGGATTTTCGGAAGCGTTTTCCCCCCCTCCGCCGCAAAACACGGAAAGGAAATGAACAACAGGAGAATTCCCAAGGCAATATTTCGAGTAATCATAATACAGTTCTGTTAGCGGCGGGGCCTGCCCCGCGTTTGTTATGTGAGAAAAGTCGCGTCCCACCAAATGCCCTCAACTTTACCTTGACATCCTGAAGCCTGAAGTCTGAAGCCTATAAACTACAATTCCACTTCCGACGGAGCGATAATCAAAGCGGTTTCCGGCTGTCCGGACCAGACGGGCAGTTCCGCTTTCGCCGCTTTCCAGCCGGCGTGAACCAGTTTGCCGTGGTACGGCGGCGTTTGCGGGACGTTGCCGGTCAACTGGAAAAGCGGCAGATCGTCGAACGTGATTTCAATGGGCGATCCTTCCGTCTGCTCAACGACCGGCTGCAATTCGAAAAATCGCTGGAGAACCTTGGCGCAATCGTCGTGAACGGATCGGGCGGCGGCTCCGATTTGCGCGTCGGAAAATTCGGCGAGCGATTCCTGTACGAAATCGACGAACCGCGCTTCCCGTTGCAGCGCCGCCAGGAGCGTGATCGCTTCGCTTTGTCGCGGAG
Source organism: Thermoguttaceae bacterium (assembly GCA_031549565.1). Lineage (GTDB taxonomy): Bacteria > Planctomycetota > Planctomycetia > Pirellulales > Thermoguttaceae > JAVBSX01. The sequence goes on along the minus strand of JAVBPO010000092.1, from coordinate 2,700 downwards.
GTTCCGAAGTTTTCGACGGCAAGGTCCGCGGCCTTTGGGATTCGGTTGTTTTTTCTCCGGAAATCTCCGTCGGCGTCGTCTGCGGCTGATCTAAAGCGGGCAGGGCATCCGGCGAAAGCGCGCGACGCACCCGATCGGCCGTCGCTCGATCGAACAAAGCCGCGAAAAAGGCCCGAAAAGCGATTGAAATATTCATGAAATCGATGGGGTTATTGAAACGTGACACTACCGACCTTTGTACTGCAATTCCTTGGATTTGTCAATCAACAGAAGCGTCAAGTCGAAAAGACGCCTCTGAGCGAATTTTTTGGAAGGCTTCCATTTTTTGACTTGACTTTCCTCTTTTCAGAGGTTGATATATTAACATGTCAACTGATTAACATCATGTCGAAAGGTTTTGTGATGAAAAAAAGTGAAAATCCTCTCCGCGAACTCGGGCGTCGGGAACGGCAGATCGTCGAGGCGGTCGTCAAGCTCGGCGAAGCGTCGGTTTCGCAGGTCCTGGACGAAATCTTCTAGCATGTGAGCACACCAGCGAAAAACCTTGGCTTGGAAAGGATTTCTCCAAGTCGATCTCGCCCCAACCGTAGTGCCCGTAATGTTCATTCGATAAGCGTCGCGATTGGCGATTTTTCCGGAACTGCTTAACGGTCCTTGATAGGAGGATGCTTTCAGTGCAATGATTTCCGAAAAATCATCCATGATTTTTGCGGCAAATACCGACTCGATCCCTTCGGCACCCAAGACCGGCTTGCCTCGAAAGGAAATTCGCCCCTCTACCGGCAATTCGTTCATTGAGTGCATTTCCAATTGCGATTCAAACAGCGTCCCAAAAGCGATTTGACGCAAAAGCAGCAGCGGCACAGCACCGAAAGTCGCACCGTTTAGGTTCGGCCAACCCTCAAATTGGACAGGAAAGCCTCAATTCTGAGCGGCAAGAGAGAGGCGAAAAGGCTCAAAACGGCGACTCGTTCTCATCATCTGAGAACGAGTCCGATGCCGAGGATTTAGGCTTCCCCAGTGTCATTGTCAACAGACGAATTGCTGGCTCGTTGACAGGATCAATGTCACTTGACGACGAGCAATTCGACGAGATGCTTGATCGGGATGTGTTTCATCGTCGAATCGAGCTGCATCATTCCGCCGAAGTGCATCGCGCAACTGATATCGGTCGTCGCGATCAGTTCGGCGCCGCTTTTGCGGATGTTTTCCAACTTTTTCTTCCCCATCGCCAACGACGTTCCGGCCATTTTAACGCTAAATGTTCCACCGAAACCGCAGCACTCCTCCATGTTCGGCAGCTCCACATAGTTCAGGTCTTTGATGCTGTTGAAAAGCTTCATGGCCGGTTCCGCGATTCCGAGTTCCCGGCGACCGTGACAGCCGATATGCATTGTCACTTTTTTCGTAGGCTCCGGAAATCGAGCCCCGGTGTCGGTGATCCCGAGGACATTGACGAGGAATTCGCAAATCTCGAAGACCCGCTTGCCGACGGTCGCCCCGAGCGAATCGGGGGCGGATTCTTCGTAAAAGACGCGACACATCGCCGCACAGGAACTCGACGGCGTTACGATCCAAGGGTACGGTTCGAAAACCTTCGCGAAATGGTCGATCACCTTTTGAGCGTCGGCCCAGTACCCGCTATTGAACGCCGGTTGGCCGCAACAGCTTTGCTCTTCCGGAAAAACGAGCGGAATTCCGGCATCTTCCAGGAGCTTGACCGTCGCTTTACCGATCGACGGATAAAACTGGTCGACATAACAGGGAATGAAAAGGGCGACCTTTTCCCCAGTTTGGTATTTCGGGTACTCGAACTTCGGTCTTGCTTTTTCAATCGCTTCGATCATCGCTTTGCTGGAAAAGTGGAGGTATTCAAAGAAATCAACCCGCGACAGTATATCCCATCAAGCCGGGAAACGAAAGGGGAAATGGAAAACAAACTCACTTCTCGCCCCGCTCGCCCCACTTGTTTTTCACGGGTAATAGAGATAAACTCAGACGGAATCCCCTTTGATCCCATGCACTCTCACTGAGCGTCCGATGCAAAAACTGAGCAACGAAAATTTCCCGCTGGGCATTACTTTTGACGACGTACTTTTGGAACCGCAGTACAGCGAAGTCGTTCCCTCCGAAGTTGATGTGAGCAGCCAACTCACGCGGCGCATTCGGCTGACGATCCCCTTTCTCAGCTCCCCGATGGACACGGTCACGGAGCGAAATATGGCCGTCGCACTCGCCCAGCATGGAGGAATGGGAATCATACACAAAAACATGACGATTGATCACCAGGCGAAAGAAGTCGCTCAAGTCAAGCGAACCGCCAACGGAATTATTTCCGAGCCCGCCTGCCTTGCTCCCGAAGCCAACGTCCGGGAAGCTAAAAAGATCATGGATTTGCAGAACATTTCTGCCGTTCCGATCGTCAACGCAGAAAACCGGCTTTGCGGGATTATAACCCGCCGTGATCTTCGCTTTCTTGAGAACTGGAACGTTCCGATTTCCGAGGTTATGACCTCTAAAAACCTTGTGACGGCGACCGGAAAAGTAACGCTTGCACAGGCTGAAAAGATTTTAATGGAAAAAAAAGTGGAGAAATTGCTCCTCGTGGACGAAAATAATAGACTGACGGGACTTATAACGATTAAAGACATTGACATGCTTCGTCGCTTCCCGAACGCCTGTAAAGATGGGAAGGGTAGG
>JAVBPO010000136.1:0-24566 GCA_031549565.1 Thermoguttaceae bacterium | reverse complement strand
CATATTGTATTCAAACGTAAAGATGAAACGACTTCGGCATAAACCGGAGAGTGGTGTCTTACGCCCGAATGGACTGAATTATTAACAATTAATTACGAGAACCCTCCTTGACGGGGGGATTACTTTCAGAGATGAAAGACGAATTGATTTCTCTGCTTCAGCCGTTTGGACAGGAGCATCTGTTGTGGTTTTGGGACGAGTTGGATGCGGATCGGCGGAACGACTTGGCGGGGCAGATTCGCGAAATCGATTTTGCGCTCCTCGCCGAGCTTTACCGGAATCGGGACCACGCGATCGACTTGACGCCGTTTGAGAATCGAGCCAAGGATCCGCCCGCGTACAAATTCGGCTCGCTTTCCGAGGGGCGACCGGCCTATTCCGCGCCGAAAAAGATTGAGAAAGCGGACGCGATCCAACTCGCCCGGACCGCTCTTGCCCAAGGAACTTACGCCGTGATGATCGTTGCCGGCGGACAGGGAACCCGGCTCGGCTTTCCGCACCCGAAAGGAATGTATCCGATCGGCCCGGTCAGCGGCGCAACGCTTTTTCAGATCCATTTCGAGAAAGTCGTCTCTCTTTCCCGCAAATACGGTGTCGGCGTTCCGATTTGCATCATGACCAGCCCGGCGACCTACGCGGAAACGGTCGAATATCTCGCCGAAAATGACTGGTTCGGCGTTGCGCAACAGGATCGATTTCTTTTCTGTCAGGGAACCATGCCCGCCGTCGAAATGCGGGGCGGAAAGATTCTGCTCGCCGAAAAAGGACATCTCGCCCTGAGCCCCGACGGACACGGCGGAATGCTCGCCGCGATCAGCAAATCGTCGGGCGGAAAGAGTTCCGTTCTCGAACAACTTCGCGAGCGGGGCATTGAGAATCTTTTCTATTTCCAGGTCGACAATCCGTTCGTCGATATTTGCAGCCCGGAATTCGTCGGGTATCACCTCGCGAGCGGCTCGGAAATGACGTCGCAAGTGATCCGCAAGCGGGAACCGTCGGACCGCGTGGGCAACGTCGTGGAATTGGACGGAAAACTGCACGTTCTCGAATACAGCGACATCCCGGATAGCTTGGCGAATCGCCGTTTTCCGGACGGCTCGCTTCAAATCTGGGCGGGAAGCATCGCGGTCCACCAGTTCAATCTCGATTTTTTGCGCCGGGTTTCCCCGATCGCTTCGGCGCTCCCGTTTCACATTGCCAAGAAAAAAGTCGCATTCGTCGACACAAGCGGAGAAACCGTCGCTCCGAACGAACCGAACGCGATCAAGTTCGAGCGGTTCATCTTCGACCTGATGCCCTCGGCGAATAACGCGGTCGTCGTCGAAGTCGATATTCCGAACAATTACGGCCCGCTCAAAAACGCCCCCGGCTCGGCGAGCGACAGCCCGGAAACGGTCAAAGCCCAGCTTTCGGAAATGCACACGCGTTGGCTGATCCAAGCCGGAGCGAAGCTCGCTCCCGGCGTCACGGTCGAAATTTCGCCCCTTTTCGCAGCCGATCCGGAAGAACTGACGTCGAAGATCGCTCCGGGAACCGTAATCGATAAGACGGCTTATTTCGGGGTAACGGAACTTAAATAGAGAGGCATTTCGTTTCGAATCAGAGCCGCGCACGAAGTAAGCGGTGTTCGGGTCGACCGTAGTGCGACAGTTTTTCCTACGTGAACCACAATACCGCTTACTTCGTGCGCGGCTCTGATTAAAAAAACCGAACACCTGAATATTCCCGTATTGAATCCATGCCCGCGAACCTGACTCAACAGTATAAAAAAGCCGAAGACAAATACCGCCAGGCGCAAACGCCGGACGAAGAGTTGAAGTGGTTGCAGATCATGTTCTCCGAAATGCCGAAGCATAAGGGAACCGATCACCTCCAGGCGAAACTGAAAACGGAAATCTCGCAAAAAAAGAAGGAGATCGAACAGTTCCGTGCGACCGGCGGCAAAAAGGGAGGCGGCTCGTCGCGTTCGTTCAAAATTCCCCGACAAGGGGCCGGAACCGCGATCATTCTCGGCGGTCCGAACGCGGGCAAGAGTCAGCTTATCACGAAGTTGACCCGGGCCACGCCGGAAGTCGCGCCGTATCCGTTTACCACGCAACAACCGCAGCCCGGCATGATGCAGTGGGAAGACGTGTTCGTGCAACTGATCGACACGCCGCCGATCACGCCTGATTTTCTGGAGCCGTACATGTACGGATTCGTCCGCAGCGCGGAGCTGGCGCTGCTGATGGTCGACTTGGGCGACGACGACGGTGTCGAACAGTGCAAGGACGTCGTCGATAAACTCACATCGACGAAAACGCGGCTCGCGACCGAATCGTATCTGGATGAGGAAGACGTCGGCCTGTCGTTTACCCGGACGTTTCTTTTGGCGAACAAAATCGATCTTCCGGAAGCGAAGGAGCGTCTGGAATTGCTGCACGAATTGTGTCCGTTGCCGTTTGAGGAGTTTCAGATTTCCGCGACGGAAGGAACCGGCTTGGAGCATTTGTGCAAATCGATTTACGACGCAATGGACGTGGTCCGTGTTTACACCAAAGCGCCGTCGAAAAAGGAAGCGGACATGGACCGTCCGTTCACGGTCAAGCGGGGCGAAACGCTCCTGGACCTCGCGGAACTGATCCACAAGGATTACGCCGCGAACCTGAAATTCGGCCGCGTCTGGGGCACCGCCGTCCACGACGGTACCGTCGTCAAAGGAGACTACGTCCTGAACGACAAAGACGTCGTCGAAGTTCATGCATAATCCGGGAGGCCCGACAGCAAACAGTAGATTTTCGATCTGAAAATCCGGTCCCCTCTCCTCCGGTACTCCGGGGGAGAGGGTGAGGGGGTGGAGCTGTTTGACGCCTCATTTCCCCTCACCCTAGCCCTCTCCCCGGAATACCGGGGAGAGGGGACCAGCGTTTTTGTCGCGTTAAACGGTTTATTTCTGCTTATTCTACCTGAATCACCACAGTCTCGCTAATATCGTAAATCCGCTCTCGTTCCAATCCCTTTCTCTTTCAACACCACGCCATGACTCGATACAAATTCGTTCTCAGCTTTTTGTTTGTTTTTTCGCTTCTTTTCTCCGCTTTCGCCGAAGAAAAGGTTCCGGTCCAATCCCGTACCGATTTGGTGTACGCCAAACACGGCGATCGGGAGATGAAGCTCGACCTTTACGTTCCGGAAAAAGGGGACGGCCCGTTTCCGGTCGTCGTTTGGATTCACGGCGGCGGTTGGCTCGGCGGCGAGAAAACGGACTGTCCGCCGCTGAACCTCGGGTATTGCCAAAACGGTTACGCCGCGGCAAGTTTGTCGTACCGATTCAGCAACGTCGCTCCGTACCCGGCGCAGATCGAAGATTGCAAAGCCGCGATCCGCTGGCTCAGAGCCCATGCGAAAGAGTACAATCTCGATCCGGACCATATCGGCGTCTGGGGCGGGTCCGCCGGCGGGCATCTCGTTTGTCTGCTGGGCGTCACGGGAAAGACGAAAAAGTTCGATGTCGGCGACAATCTCGACCAATCGAGCGAAGTGCAGGCCGTGTGCAATTTCTTCGGCCCGACCGACGTGTTGACCGGTTTGGACGGTTTGGATCCGAACACCGATTTGACCAAGGCGCTGGTCGGTATGTACACCTCGCTGCTCGGCGGGCCGGTGAGCGAAAAAACAGAATTGGCCAAGGAAGCGAGCTCCACGACCTACGCCGACGCGAATTCCGCCCCTTTTCTACACGTTCACGGAACCGTCGATCTGCTCGTTCCGGTCGAACAGGCGGAGAAACTGCACGATAAACTGCGTCAGGCGGACGTTTGGAGCCGTTTGTTCATTCTTCCCCGAGCCGGACACGGCGGCGCCGAATTCGCCGATCCGAAATTGCTTGAAGAAATTCGTTTGTTCTTTGACAAAAACCTGAAACCGTAGTCACAAGCAAATTCATCAATTTCCGGCAAGGATGTCGTCGCAACCTTTTTTCTCTTTCCAAGAAGCTCCGTTTTCGTCGATTCCGTTCGGACCGACGCTGTAGAGGCGATATTCCGCTCCGTTTTCAAGCGGTTCGTATTTGAGAGAACGATCCCCGCTTCGGACGAGACTGCAGGGATCGTCGGGAATCTTGTCACCGAATTGCTCCTTCAAAGCGGCCCAGGACTCCGGGTACTTTCCGCCGTGCCCGTCGCGGTACATCTCCAGATAAAACACCGACTGCAAAAGCGCCGACTTCGCCCGAAGAATGCGGAGCTGCTGTTCCAAAAATCGGACGCGATCGTTCCAGACGTGAATTTCCAAGAGCCCTTTCTTATCCGGGACCGCTCGAAAAATGCCGAGCTTGAGAATCGTGTTCCATTCGGACGGGTTTTCCCGGATCGGAAAGCGACTCGCGAACGAATAATTCGGTGTTTCCAGGACTTCGATCCAATCGAAATAGGAGTTGATTTTTTGCAGCGTTTCGTTCCAATAAAAAAAACGAAAAAACCGTTTGAAAAAAGGAAGAGAAAACTCTGAATGATCCCCCCAAGCGGTCGCCTGGATCCGGGAAAGAATCGCGAGCCGCTCCGTGTCGATGATCGCCTTGCCGGTTTCCTTCGTGAACGGTCGGAGAAACGGGTCCAGCTCCGCGAGTTTATTCGTGAGCGTTTCTGCCGAAAAGCCGCCGAGCTTGACGACTGCGACCGCCGAACCGTACGCGTCCCCCCAGACCACTTGGGCACTGAAAAAACTTGCCGTGTCGAAAGATTGTCGACCGAGGTGTTGCGATAATCGAAAGAGCGTCAAAACGTCATCCCAGGCTTTTTCGGGTTCGTTTCGACCGAGTTCGTATTGGATCCGGACGCGGAAATCACGGCCCCACGAAACCGGAATACGGCTCGAATCCGAAGGGGCAAACGCGAAATTCTCACGCCGAACCGCTTCGGCAAGCCGATCTAAAGTCGGACCGCTTTGCTCCAGCCAACGCTTCGCAACCGGGCTGTCCGAATCGGTCCAAGGGCTTTCCATCAGCCGGTTGAGCAGGCGAATCGACGAATCGGGCGCAATCTCTTCGCGATGATCCGAGAAAAACGATTCTGCCGACCGGTACTTCGGATCGGGTGCGAAAATCGTGTCGTTTTTCGTCGTGTTTTGCTCCGCGATCGCCCGGTCGTAATCGATTCTCGTTCCATCGGCGGTTTTCGGTTCGGTCAGAAACGTCGTTTCCTTCGCGATCCGGACCGGCGGTATCACGAACAAGACGAAACCCAAGCCCGCGAGCAGCAGCACGGCGGACACGAGCGATTCGCGAAGCCGCCCTTCGATTCGGAAAAAAACGCCCCAATTCAATGCCGCGACCAAATAGACCGCGATCCCGATCGCCCACGGATCCTGGAGCAATAAAGCGTCCATTCCTCCGAACACGAATGTGAATAGCAGCAGAGGAAAAACGATCGAAGTCCAAAGATTACGCCGTCGTTTTTTCACTTCGACGGGTTTCGGCGGAATATGCGCTTTGTTTTTTTTCGTTTTCGACATGGATTCCAGACGTTGACACACCACTAATTCCCCCAAAGCTTGCGATCCAGCGTTCGGTACGTGATCGCTTCATAAAGATGAGCCGCAGAAATTCGCTCGCTCCGCTCCAGATCGGCGATCGTGCGGGCGATGCGCAGGATTTTGTCGTGCGCCCGGGCCGAAAGGCCGAAATCGTCCATCGCCGTTTTCAAAATTTGATGTCCCGTTTCGTCGATCGGACAAAACGTCATGATCTGTCGATGCGACATCTGCGCATTGCATTTGATGCGCGTTTTGCGAAATCGTTCCTCCTGAAGCGTTCGGGTTTCCAGGACTTGCGTGCGAATGTCGGCAGAGCTGGTTCCCAGAGCCTGCGCGGACAGCTCCGAATAATCGACCGGCGGAACCTCGACGTGAATGTCGATCCGGTCCAACAGCGGCCCACTCATTTTCGACATATACTTTTCGATCTGCATCGGATTGCAGCGACACGGCCTGCGTGGATCGTTGCGATATCCGCACGGACAGGGATTCAGCGCCGCGATCAGGATGAAATTCGCCGGAAACGTGCTCGTTTGCGACGCTCGGGAAATCGTAACGGTTCCGTCTTCAAGCGGCTGCCGAAGCACTTCGAGCGTACGGCGGTTGAATTCCGGGAGTTCGTCGAGGAACAAGACGCCGTTGTGCGCGAGCGAGATTTCGCCCGGATTCGGAGGGGAACCGCCGCCGACCAAGCCCGCTTCGCTGATCGTGTGATGCGGCTCGCGAAACGGTCGGGTCGCGAACAGCGGAACGCCGTCTTTCAAGTATCCGAGCACGCTGAACACCCGGGTCGTTTCGAGCGATTCGGTAAGCGACAGCCGCGGCAAAACGGTCCGAAACCGTTTCGCGAGCATCGTTTTTCCGGTTCCGGGCGGTCCGATCATAAGCATGTTGTGTCCGCCGGACGCCGCAACGGTCATTGCACGTTTCGCCGATTCCTGGCCGCGCACGTCGGCGAAATCGATGTCGTATTCCGCCAGCTTTTCGAATTGCTCGGTTCCGAGCGACGGATGCGGTTCAATCGGCAGGTCTCCTGAAAGGAATCCGACCGCTTCGGAAAGGCTCGAAACCGGAATCACTTCGATTTCCTCGACGACGGACGCTTCGGCGGCGTTTACAGACGGAAGGAGAATGCCCCGAAGCCCCTTATCTTTCGCGGCGGCCAATGCGACGGAAAGCGCTCCCTTGGACCGCCGGGCCGTTCCGTCCAGAGCGAGTTCCCCAACAACGGCGTATTGATCGAGCAGCTCCGTTTGAATCTGTCCGCTGGCACAGAGCAGACCGAGAGAAATCGGCAGATCGAACCACGCCGCGTTTTTCGGCAAATCGGCCGGGGCGAGGTTGATCACAATCGTGTGCATCGGGTTTCGGAAGCCCGAATTGACGATCGCCCGGGTCACACGATGCGTACTTTCGCGAACCGCCGCTTCCGGGAGTCCGACAAGCGTCGTTTTCGGGAGACTGCCCAGCGCGACATCGACTTCCACTTCGACGGGAACGGCGTCGATTCCGAGCAGCGAAAAGGTTTTGATTTTAACGAGCACCGAACCAAAAAGCGTTTAGCCCGCGAACCGCAGGTTCCGGTGCTTCATTTGACGACCAACGACAAATCAAATTATGATTATAAACGCCCCCGACAGTTTACTCAATGGTACATCCCGAACCATGGAGCGTGAAACACTTTTACGGCGTAAACTGCCACTACTTTCTTCAAAGGCAGGGGGTATAATGAGGGACGTGATTTTTGGATCGGCGCGACGTTTTCGGCGCTCGACAGTTATATCGAATGCGTCCTTTCTCCTTATTATTCCATGGAAACCGGCGAAATTTTAACACGATGCGGACTTTTGAGAGAATCGGAGCTCGAGGACCTGAAGTCGCAACTGAAAGACGACCTGCGGATCGACCAACTCGCCGTTCAAAAAGGGATATTAACCGAAGAGCAGGTTCTCAAAGCACTCGGCGACGAACTCGGGATCGATTTTATCGATTTAGCCGTCGAACCGGTCGACCTTTCGCTCTTGAAAATGTTCCCCATCCGTTTCATTCATCGGGAACGACTCTTTCCGATCGCGATGCGGGATCGTCGGCTGATCGTCGCGATGAGCGACCCGTTGGACCTGTATCCGCTGGACGAAATCGCGTCGATCACCGGCATGCACGTTCAACCGGTTCTCGCGTTGAAATCCGAGATTGAAAAGCTGATCAAAAAGAATCTCGGGCTCGGCAGCGAAACGATCGACGGGCTGATCGCGCAAAAAAACGAAACGACCGACGGCTCCATTGAACTGCTCGAAGATCTGGAACTCGACGGCTCCGAACTGTCCGAGATGGCTCAGGAACCGTCCGTGATCAAGCTCGTCAACGAAATCCTGCTCGAAGCGATCGAGTCCCGGGCGAGCGATATTCATATCGAGTCGGAACAGGACGGGCTTTCCATCCGATACCGAATCGACGGCGTGTTGCATGTTCAGCCGTTTCCGCCGGAAATTCATCGCTTCCAGTCGGCGATCATTTCCCGGTTGAAAATCATGTCGAAGCTGAACATCGCCGAACGCCGTTTGCCGCAGGACGGGCGCATCCAGCTCAAATATTCCGGCCGTGAAATCGACGTGCGTGTTTCCGTGATACCAATGATTCACGGTGAAGGAATCGTGATGCGTCTTCTCGACAAGGACGCGATGGAATTTTCGCTCAAGGGACTCGGCATGAATCCGAGTATTTATGGAATTTTTTCCAACCTGATCCGCCTGCCGCACGGGATTATTTTAGTGACCGGGCCGACCGGAAGCGGAAAAACGACGACGCTGTACAGTTCTCTCACGGAAATCAAAGATTCCTCGACGAAAATCATCACGACCGAAGACCCGGTCGAATACCGGCTCGACGGGATCAGCCAGATTCAGGTTCATTCGAAAATCGGGCTTACATTTGCGGCGTCGCTTCGCAGTATTTTGCGGCACGACCCGGACATCGTGCTGGTCGGGGAAATCCGCGACTTGGAAACGGCGGAAAACGCGGTCCAGGCGGCCTTGACGGGACACCTCGTGTTCAGCACGCTCCACACCAACGACGCCGCGGGCGCCTACACACGTATGATCGACATGGGCGTGGAACCGTTTTTGGTGTCAAGCTGCGTCGAAGCAGTCATGGCACAGCGGCTCGTTCGGCGTCTTTGCCCGAAATGTGCGGAATCGTACATCCCGGACCCCGCCGAACTGCCGGACGATTTTCCCTTGGACGAACTGAAAAAGTCCGGCTCGAAAGGAAAACTGTTGCGACCGGTCGGCTGCCGCGATTGCCGCCAAGTCGGATACCGGGGCCGGTTCGGGATTTACGAACTGCTGGTTACGTCGAACAAAGTCCGTGAGATCACGGGCCATAACGCGACGTCATGGGAAATCAAAAAGACCGCGATGGGAGAAGGCATGTCCACGCTCCGGCAAGACGGCTGGCGCTGCGCGATCGACGGCAAAACGTCGGTCGAAGAAGTCGTCCGGGTCACGAAACGGGACGATCTTTCCGGTTGAAAGGGTTGCTCGTATAGAATACGGTAAGACCGTTTGGCTTTTTTTAACAGGATCGACATGATCAACAAGATTGAATATCAAGAGATTATTCTTGTTGATCCTCAAGGAGAGATGGGGTCGGGGGAAAATATTGCCCAGCTTTCGACGGGAAGTCCGCTTGCAGGCCATCGCCCGGCTCCGGCGGTCTACCAGATCGGCACGTTCGGCGCAAGCGACGCCGGAATCAGTTTTTCCGGCGCCCCGACGGTCGTGACCGACGCCATGACCGAAAGCGCACTCACCGACATCCTCGAACCGCCCCCGCCGATTCCGTCCATTGATGCTTATACGATTCCGGAAGCGGGAATCTTTGGCGACGCACTTCGCGGTTTAGGAGCCGGTGCCAGGGGGACGATTAACGGACTCGCGCAAGCGGGATATGGCGGCATCACATTCGGCTTTGGAGAAACAAACGGCCCATTCACACTGGATTCCTGGGATTTGGCGATGGGAGCCGGAACTTCCCAGGCAATCGCTAACGCCAGCGGCAACATCGTTATCGGAGCGGGAACGGGTTATGCCGGTTGCGTCGGTGGCAGAATCGGCGGTGTCGCGAAAATGTACGATCTTGCGAGCAACGTCGTCGAATTCGGACGTGGTGCCGCTGAAGGCAATGCTTCACAGATGATCGGCGCCGGTCTCGGACTCGGTACGAACTTTCTCTCGAAGTGTTTCACCGCTGGAACGCAAATCGTCGTCGGCCTGGGCTATGATGAAAGCGGTAACATACTTTACGACACCAAGAATATCGAAGAGATTCAAGTCGGCGACTGGGTATACTCGTATGACACTGCGACCGGCGAATACGGTTATCGCGAGGTGACGAATACGTTCGTTCGCAAATCGGACCATGTCAATTATCTGACAATCGTTGACGAGCAAGGCCGCGAACAGACACTCGAAACGACGGACGGTCACCCGTTCTGGGTCGTGACGGACGAGCCGGATTTGAGTCGTGCTGCGAGGAGCGTCGTTGACGAAAATGGCACTTGGTTGTACCACGACAATCTTGATACCGGATTGAACGGCTACTGGGTCGAAGCGAAGGACTTACGCGTCGGCGACGTGTTTCTCGGAGCGGACGGTAAACTGTCGTCGCTGACGAACGCGGTGCGGCTTGAAGTCGCGGGCGGTATCAGCGTCTTCAACTTCGAGGTCGAAGGGAATCACAATTACTTCGTCCTTGCGAAAGAGTATGGGGTCGGACAGACGTGCGTGTTGGTACATAATGCGAGTCGGTATAACAACCCGTTAATCAATTCGCAAAAACAAGACGGGCATGTTTTAGGAACACCCCAATACAATAATAGAATTAACCAAGGAAAACCAACATCTGCTTTTCCCGATCGCGCTACCGCAGAATCTGCCGTCACGGATGCCAAGTCGCTAGGCGGTTCTCTTCCAAACAGACCAGAAGTGATTGAGTATGATACTGGCAGAATTATTGGGACTGATTTGTCCGGTAATGCGACCTCTGTTGTCCGCGTTCATGTTGATTTATCGGGCTTCTATCACGGCTACCCACACTAAACAGTTGGAGGAAAATACTAATGCAGTATGATTTGGTTTCAATAATAAAAAACATTAAAAACAAGTACAAGAATTTTGATTGTCCTGACTACTCTTTTGTTGATCCATTACTCCCAAAACAATGCGCTATATTTAAAGAATTGTCGGAGAATTACTCAACATTAGAAGATACAGATTTTAACTGTGAGGTATGTTTACATTATTATACCAAGGATCATGTATGCAGTTGGGAAGTGTGTGTTTCACTAATCGGTCCATACGCGATGGTTTCAAAAGAGATTAGTCCTAATAGGTGGCAAGTGATATCGAGGTTTGATGAAATTTCATCATCTGACCTAGATTTAATAATGTTGCTTGAAAGGCATGGTTATTACGCTATGCCCGAAGCCAGCTTGAAAACGATCATACCTGATTTTGTGCTAAATGATGAAAATGGAAGCCCTCAAAGAGGAGCATTTTTATATCAAATACTTTTTTTTCATTCTTATCTACAGCTATTGTGTGACAAGTGCGAGAGAAATGTGATCGAGAGCGAAAAGGACCGAGAGTAAATGCCATTGGATATTCAGCAACACATCTCGATAATAATCAGGAAACAAAGTTGAAAAGTTGAAGCAGATTCAATTCGAAAACAGAGGCGGATTTCTCCCAAAAAAAATCATCATGAAAACAGTCGATTTCCGATTTCCAGAAATAGTTCCGTAAAAAATCACTTTTTTTGCCAAAAATCATAGAAATAGTTGCTTCGCAGGGTTGACACAATGTATGAATACTCTGTATCATTGTGAAGAGTTCAACTTGCTCCGCAAAAAAAGGAAATTTTTGAAATTTCATTTTTCGCGGTTTGGAATGGATTTACGGTTTTACGAAGGATCGTGTCAAAGAAAGGTTTGTGTGTGAATATCCCATAATTGACAATCGGACGGAGGTGGACGGTGAGCAGTCGTACCATAAATTCGAAGAATTTGACCGGCTTCGCGCAGACGCGAAGCGGTTTCGTTCCCCAGACCGAATTGATCTCCGCTCTCTACCAGCAGGCTCTTGCCTTGCACCGACAAAACCACTTTGACGAAGTGGAAACTCTTTACCATCACGATACGGTTTTCGAGAACGAAAAGACGGCTCGGAAATGGAACCGATTCTTTCACCATGCCCTGAGGTATTCCGGCCGTATGTCTGCCGCCAAACCCGGTCTCCTCGCCTCGTGATCGAGGCGGTTCTCGGGACCGATTCATTCTTCACCAGACAAGGGATTTTTTCAAACGAGATGACGTTTGACGGGCATTTGCCGTCTCAACACGCTTTTTTACGATAATTTTTCCGGATTCCTCCGAACTTTTCACCAATCGGGAGCAAATCATGATGAGCGATCTTTATTCACTTTTCGGTACGGTTATGGCGGCGATGGGCTTCAAGCAGGAAGAATCGAAAACGAAGTCGAAACCGCTCCCGAGACGAAAACTTCATGTCGAACCGCTGGAGCCACGCGAAATGCTCTCCGTGGTAACGCTGGAAAGTTCCGATCTGATCGCAAAGGAAGCTCCGGCGTCATTACCGAACTACGCGGAATTCGTCGTACGGCGCGACGTCGCCGAACCGACGGCTTTGACGGTCAACTTCGAGCTGCTCGGCACGGCGGAAGGCAAGGTGTGGTATCGCAAGAAGGAAGGAACGCTTTTGTCTTACGATGAGGGAGCAGATCGGGGCATTCGCTCGTTGGAGTATTGTCTGAACGGTTATGAATACAAGGAATCGTCACGAAAATTGATCGAGGGTTGTTTGACGTTCCTGCGGAACAACGGGCCTCGGATGGAGTACAAGCGTGATCGGTTCGGGTCCGGTGGAAGGGGCGTGCAAAAACATCGTGAAAAAGCGGATGTGTCAAAGCGGTCAGCGTTGGAGTTTGGGGGGCGGCCAAGCGATTTTGAGCTTGCGAGCGATTGGGAATCGAACCGATGGTCGATCTTTTGGAACGCCTACAAACGACACCACCCCTCGCCCAGCCTGACTCAATCCACGTAATTTCAAAGTCACACCCCAAAATTTTTCCCGACGCTGGAAAATCCAAGACCATCAGCCTTTGGCTGCGGAACTTGCGTTAGCCCCGTCGTCTGCGACGGGTTGTGGTTTGCGCCCGTTCACCGCGGTTCGCAGGCGAACCGGCTAACAGGCAATTCGCGGGCGAACCGGATTTCATCAATACGTTCCACCGCCGTAGCCACCGCCGCCGGTATTGCCCATGCCGCCGGTAGTGTTGGTATTGCCGCCGGTGTTATTGTTATTACCGCCGTAGTTGTTCGTCGTGTCCGTTTGTGCTCCCGTTCCCGGGTTATAGGTGAACACGCTCTTGATCGCCTGGAACTGCGGCATCGGGGACATGCGTACATACCGTCGATCCGCCGAAACGACCAATCCGCTGACGTACAGACTCGGGCCGTCGTAAACCGTGGTCACGTTCACCTGGTATCCAAGCGGGTTGGCTGCGGTACGACGATAAACCCAATCCTGGAGCGTTTGGTCGTTGACCTGTGGATTGACGGTCAGCGGCGCGGCACCACCTTCGGAAGTCGTCCCACCCTCGGAAGTCGTTCCGCCCCCTTTGGTCGTCGTCGGAGAGTTGTTCAGCTTCGCCAACGGAGCCGTGCTGGACAACGCCGCGATCTGCTTGGCGACGTTCATCCGGTTTTCGATTTCCGTTTCGTTGACCAGGGCCGCTTCGATTTCCGCTTCCTTGTACGATTCGTTCAAACGACCGTCTTCCAAGTGGAATTTCACGAGCGAACCGGTCTCTTCGTCCAAAGCGTAATACTTGTCGATCGTCGTCGTGTGGTCCGTTCCGAAATTCGTGTAAATCCGGATGCGGAACTTATCGTTGGCGACTTTTCCCATCGCGCGTTGAACGAGCACTTCATAGTCCCCGGCAAACGCTTTCGGACAAACGTAGACGACGCGGTTGACCTTCGCCTGACCCGGCGCTTCATTTCCTTCCAAAGCGTATTTAAGCAAGATCCCGCCGGAAGTCGTTCGGGGATTCATGTACCAACAATAGGTATCCGCCGGTTCTTTGACATACAGATCCAATTCCGCGTCGCCGAGATATTCGACGATCACGATGCAGTCCCGTTTGAGGGCGTCGAACATTTCTTCACGGAATTGTTCCGCTTCGGCGTCACGCCCTTCCAGTTGCATTTTCGCGATCGTCGCTTCGGCCAAATCGAGCGCGGTCTGGTAGACCTTGACCGCCCAACGTCCGTCCCAAGCCTGCGACAGTGCCGCGAGGCAAAGCGATTTGGACGCTTCTTCGTCTTCCAGGAGACTCGCCAATCGCAAAGCGTGAGCCAACGGTTCCGGCCGCATCGGCATCGCCTCGGCCATATCGCGGTAAATCTCCAAAGCCCGCTCGTTGGAACCGAATCCCTGGAGAAAAACCGCGAGCGTCAGCAGATCCAGCGGATCGGTGCAAAATTCCTTGGCCGAGAGAACGACCCGCTCGATTTCTTCCTGCGGCGCGTGTTGGAGCATGAGCCCCACGGACAGCACTTCGTACATCCACGGCTGCACTTGCCCGTGTTTGATCGCACACTGGAGCATCGAGACGAGCTGTTTGAGCATGGACTCGTCTTTCGAAGCCTTACCCAAGAGCCGACAAACGGCAACCGCGACTTCGTTATCGCTGGGAAGCTGTTCCGTCTCGGCGGTAAAAACTTTGTCCCAATAGAAATTCGGGTTCTCGTCGTTCATCTGCGTGAAATCGATTTTTCCGAGCTTGGTCGGTTCGGCTTCCACGGCTTTGGCGACGGCTTCTTTGGCCACCGGGGTGGTTTGGGACGACGAAACCGGCTTCGTTTGGACGGCTTGAGCATTCTTCTTCGTGGGAACGGAGTAGAACGAATTTTGGATCATTCCACTTCCAAGCAAGCCGGCTTTGAGCAGTTTCTCGTACTTCGAGGGGAGACTGTACATGCCGCCGCCCATACCGCCGCCCATGCCGCCGCCGTAGCCGCCGCCCATACCACCCATGCCGCCACCCATACCGCCCATGCCGCCGCCCATACCACCCATGCCGCCCATGCCGCCGCCCATACCGCCCATCATGCCGCCACCCATCATTCCGCCGCCCATTTGCGGTTGCGGAGAGACGACGAGGTCGCCGACGGGATAAACGCGAATCGGCATCTGCTTCTGGACGCCTTCCGGCGTTGTGATCACCAAGCAGTCGTCGCGAATACAGTAGGTCAAATCCATCTTCGACAAAATCCGCTTCAGCGCTTTGCGAAGCGACAGTCCCGTATACGTTGCCGCGTCCACCGACGTATCCGCGTTCGAATCGCCTTCTTCCAACGCTTTCTTGTCGAAATCGACGGTGATCTTGAATTTGGAGCTGATTTGATCCGCGATTTCCTGGAGCGTCTGGCTCCCGTCGCTGCTGATCGTGAAGTCGGCATCCAATTGATAATCGAGCGCCTTTCGGATCTTTTGTTCCTGCTCTTCCGTATTGGACAGGTCGATCGCTTCGTACATCGCTTTTCGACGGGCCGTCAACGCCGCCCACACCGCCGGGTCGGGATACAACATCGGCGGCTCATCGCTCAGCGGAACGAAGGAGCGTTCGACGCTCATAAGGACGTCAACGAAACCGCGTTGACGTTTTTCCGTGAGTTGGCCGATTTCATCGACGTATCCGGCGACTTGAGCCCAAAGCGAGCCGGTGCGGGGAGCGGTCCGATCGTCCGGAAGAACGCCTTGAGCGAAGTCCGCCGCTTCTTGAGCCATGAAGTACCGGCCTTCGTCGGCAAGCGCTTCAAAGCGTTCGAGAATTTGCTTGACTTTTTCCTCTTTGCGGGCAAACGTGTCTGCGGCAAGCCGTTTGTTTTCGAGTTCCGCTTCCACGGCGTCTTTTTCGATACGCCGAAGATTGACGATTTGCGATTGATGATAAGCGCTTTTCATTTTCGCTTCGAGCTTATCGATCAACTTATTCCGTTCGCTCGGCGGAAGCTGCGTTTCCTGCATCAATTCGGCTTTCATCAGCTTCAGATTCTGCAGCGCGACCTCGGGCTGGTCGTTCATGAGTTTTCCCGCGTCGGCAATCGCGTTGTTCACGGTGTTCGTGAGCGATTGCGTTCGGATCGACATGCTGTTGACGTAAGTCCCAACTGTGTCGTTGGTCGCGGGATTGGCTGCGGACTGCTCCGCGCGGTTGAGAAGATCCTCCACCGCTTCGCTGGAGTAAGCGTTCCGCCCGTTGACTTTTTGAGCGATCTTTTTCGCGGATTCGACCTGCCCGTTTCGCATGGCCTGTTCAGCAACGGCGAGGATCGAAGCGTCCGCCACTTCCATTTGCTGCTTCATGGTTTCCAGCGCGGTCCGACCGGCGAGCGGCAGCGTAATACCACCGTTCGTCGACGACTGTTGGACGACGTTGACCAAATACTGATTCGCCTCATCCGACGGCGTCGATTTCAAATTCCACGAAAGCTGTTCGGCATTTCCATCCTGGTTTTTCACGGCAAGGGAAACCGCCGCATTTCCGAGCTTTGTCGTCGTTTTGCCGATCAGAATCGTTTCCCGATCGCTGCGAAGCGGCGGGACATTCGACGGGTATACGGTCCAACCGGCCGGGAATTTTTGCGACTTCGCGTCGGGCCAAAGAACGGTCGCTTCCACGGATTGGGCCAGAGTTCCACCGGCGACCCGGCCCGGTTTTTGGTTCGTTTGGGCAACCTGTTCGGCTACGTCCTTGGGCGTAACGAGAACACCGCCCGTCTGATTGGCCAACGCTCCGGTGAATCCCATATCGGACGCGATTCCGACCGGGCAAGAGCTGAAGGAAATTTTTTGCGAGACGAACTGATCGACCATTCCTCGGAATTTGGCGGGCGAAATCACCTTTCCGGCGCTGAGTCCGTCGCCGAGGTAGATCACGGTCCGTTTTGCGTCGGGATTCCCTTGGTTGGCAAACAGCGAAGCCGCGTCCTTAACGCCACGCTCGAAATCGGTCGAGCCGAGCGGGATTCGTTGATCTTCCAGAGCGGAAACCGCGTCCCGCAGTTCGGCGCTTTGCGAATCGACAAACCCGAACGTGAACGGTTCCGTTTTCACGTCGACCGCGAGGAGTTGAACTTTCGTTCCCGGCGGAAGAGCCGCGACGGTTTCCCGGAGAATATCGAATTGGACCGTCCGAGCCTGTCCCACTTGGCTCGCCGAGGTATCGAAGAGAAAAACGACTTCGTTTTCCACGTTCGACCCGGTCTGCGGCGCTCGCAAGCCGAACTCAAAATAATTCGCTCCGTCGCTGTGAGTGTACGTTTCCAACGTGGAAACCTGCGTCTGCGACGCGGAAAGTTGCGGAACAAAAAACGCGACCGCAAACGCCAATGCGGACAAAGGTTGGACAAGGTGTTTTCTCATGTTTC
The DNA here is from genome assembly GCA_031549565.1 of Thermoguttaceae bacterium. Taxonomy (GTDB): domain Bacteria; phylum Planctomycetota; class Planctomycetia; order Pirellulales; family Thermoguttaceae; genus JAVBSX01. The sequence continues at coordinate 7,540 of JAVBPO010000136.1, read as the reverse complement.
ACTCCAATTGGGACAATTCAAAGACGGTCTGTTCCGGCAAGGCGGCAAAACGAGTCGACGGATCCCCAGCCCCCGTTCGCGCACTCAATACTTACTTTCGAACTATACAACACAAAATTCTCCCGAGCTCCATTTTTTCATGGAATTCGAGAGAAGTCGCTATCTTCAAACCAATAAAATTCTATCAATTTTTTTCAATTCGTGGAAGCGGCAAAGGTTTCCGATTAAAAAAAATGAAAAAACAGGGAAGGGTAAAACGGTTGAGCCGAATACTGGGAAATTACGGAAAATGTGGAGAAAATAAGAAATAAGAAATAAGCGGTTGTGAATAGATTCTCCCCGATTCATTTCTTATTTCTCATTTCATATTTAAAATCACATCCCTCTTTTCAGCGCTTCCAGAACCCGGTCGGTGATCGCCTGAACGAGGGATTCTTGGGACGGGTCGGCTGATGCGGAACAGCCGCAGCTTGGAGCGGGACTCTCTTCGCCGCGTTTGAAAGTCGGCGGAGTGAACGCCCGGTGTCCGACGCCGGTTTCTTTCCAGCTTTCGCGGAACACGTCGTTGGCGCAAAGCTCGCAGTTCGCCAATTCGACCCGCGGATCTTTGTAATTCCACTGCGTTTTGAGTGATAAAAGTTCTTCCGCTTCTGTCTTGTTGAAATACTCGACCTTTCCCAAATCGCGGGAAATCAGGAGAATCCGGCAATATGCGTCCAAGAGCTCCGTGAGCCAATACGCCCGCTCCACGGTCGGACCGAAGCTGACCGTTCCATGGTTCGCCTGAACTATGATGTCCGACTTGTGAATGAACGGCAAAACCGTATCCGCGAAATCCTGACCGCCTGGAATCGCGTACTTCGCGATCGGAACGTCTCCCATGAAAATATCGACTTCCGGCAAAACGCACTGTGGAATCGCTTCCCGGGCAATCCCGAACGCCGTCGCGTGCGGCGGGTGGCAGTGAACGACCGATTTGACTTCCGGACGCTCCTTCATAATCGTCAAATGCAGCATAATCTCACTGGTCCGCTTGCGGTGTCCGGCGATTTGATTGCCCTCCATGTCGACCACGCAAAGGTCGTCCGGCTTCATGAACCCCTTGCAAATCTGCGTCGGAGTGCAGACGACCCGGTTCTCGTCCATGCGATAACTGATGTTGCCGTCATTCGCCGCGGCAAAACCCTTGTTGTAAAGCCGACGTCCGATATCGCAAATTTCCTCTTTGATTTGATGAATGTTGATCATGGGTAAGTGATAAGGGATAAGTGATAGGTGATAGGTGATACTGTAATAAGTGCTAGGTTTGCAGGGGTGTTGATGATAAGAGGATTTATCACTTATCACTTTTCACCTATCACTTATCGTAATAATTACACTAAATCGCTAAACTATTGCGGAATTTTCCTGATTTTCCAGTACGACCGAATCGAGGATCGCGGCGACGTACGCGTCGATCGGGATCGGATTCGGATAAAACGGCATCGCGGCCTCGGCTCCTTCGCTGAACGCGATCCATTCGCCGAGCCCGGCCCCGAGTTGATCGTAAGCGACGAGTTCTTCCGTTTGCGGGTTTGGTTCCTTGCGGTCTAGGTCGGCCACGGACATCGGCACGACGATCTTCCACTGCGCACCCGTAACCGCCGGATGAAACCGCGAAAGTGTGACCGAACCAATAACCGAACCAATACGCATAGGAATGGAAAAGGGTTGAAGGAAAACGTTTACCTGTCCTCTGTCCTCTGTCCTCTGTCCTCTAATAAAAACTTTGGTACTTTTCTTACTCCGTCGGCGAGAAATGTTTTGACCAGCGACTGGAGTTTGAACGGGCCGCTTCGGACCGGATCGACGACGAGCAGGTTGGCGCCGATCTGGTCGGCGTCGGCCTTGAGCATGGTCGGATCGAATCCGAGAACCGCCCGAATGTTCGCGTGCCGATTGGCAACGCACATCGCCGCCGCTGAATAGCCGGACAGGACGACGCAGGAAGTCGATTGCGCGAGGAGTTTTTCCTCGGCGGCGTCCATCGTCTTGAGAATGCAGTCGAAGGTCGCTTTTTCGAATCCGTAATTTTTCGCGAGAAAATCGAACAATGCCGTCGATTCTTTTTTCTGCAGATGAAGCGCGAGCCAGACGTTGAGTTTTTCGGTCCCGACGGTAATCGCTTGCTGATTTTCCGTAACCAGTTCGATTCCGCGTTTACGCAACTCATCGCGAACGGCGGGCGTGATCACGGCTTTTTCGGAAACGATCAATTTTTTAGCGTCCCCTATTTTTTCGAGTTCCGCAAGCGAAACGACCCGGGACGCGATCCGGGGAATCGCTTCCGTTTTCGGTGCAACATTCACCGGTTTCGGAGCGAGATCCGAAAGGATTTGTCGTACCAGAGAGTTGATGTCAATCGTTTGCATATTAAGTATCCTTGATCCCGATGATCGACCAGCGGATCGGGGTCGCTTGCGTGCCGACGGTTTCGGCCGTGAACTTGCCGTCGCTGCTGATCAGCACGTCCATACCCGCTCCGGCGCCGAGCGTGTCGATTGCCAGTACCGGATCGGTCCCTTCCTCCGGCAGAACGATCAGCAACTTCCAGCCGGTCAACGTCGGGTGTTTCACCGTCGAGGTCGCGTGTCCTATAATTCTCCCGGCAAGCATTTTTTTACGGAACGGTAATAAACGGTTAGCGTTATGTCGATCGACACGAATAACAAATTCAAAATATACAGGTAAATAACGCTGTCGTAATGGTAAAACTGTTTGTGCAAAATCCCGCATACATATCCGACGAGCACGATCACGCCGAATACCAGACTCTTCCCCTCCGTCCGTTTGGTTCGCCAAAGCGAGTAAATCGAAATCGGCCAACTGATGCCGAAGCAAATCAACATGCCGATTTCAAAAGGACTCATGGAGGGGAGAGGATAGATGATAGAGGATAGAGGATAGAGGACAGAATGATTATTGTTGGGGCTTCTTTATGTTGTTGAGAAGTTTAGTTCTTAAGCCGGCGATGAGTCTTGCGGTTTCCGAACATAACGTAAGGCAAGTGTGAATTTGCGTGTCCTGAATGTAATTCAATCTTACAGCCAGGAGTAATTGTGTTTCCACCTCTTTGATGGAGCCGTTTGCAATCGATAAAAACCTCGCAAAATCCGCATCGGAGTAACGACCTTGCCCTTCGGCGATATTGGAAGGTATGGAGACCGCAGCTCTTCGTAGTTGTGATACGAGTCCATATGTTTCCGACTTAGGAAACAGGATACTGACGGAATAAACGTTCTCCGCCAAATCCATACTCTTCCTCCATGCAATAAGATCACGATAATCCTTGACCGACATTCTATTCTCTATCCTCTATCATCTATCCTCTATAATATATGGAGCGCGTCCACCAGAGCGCAACGCCGCTGTCTCGTGAACGTCAGCGGCGTCGTGATGCCTTCGCCGGTCGGGCCTGCGATCGAGAACGACGGATAGCCTTCCCCGCCGCCGCCAAGTCCCGCGGTGCAAGGGCCGTTTTTGACGAAAATCGTCGTTTCCAACGCCTTGCCCATCTTCGTCATGTTGTTGACGTTGCTCGAATGGATGATCGCCGTATGCCGGAAACCGTGTTCGTACTTTTTCGCCAACGCGATCCCGTGATCGACGCAACGAACGCGAACGAACGGCAGGAACGGCATCATTTGCTCGACCGGGACAAACGGGTTGTGTTCATCCGTTTCTCCGAACAGCATTTCGACGGAATCCGGGACGTTTTTCCCGATCCCGGCGGCAAGCACTTTCGCGTCTTTGCCGAGAAATTCCCGAGCCGGAACGTCGTGTTTGTCTTTTCCTTCCCCGACGGAAGTGATACCGCGTTGTGTCATCAGGTCGGTTTCGGCGGCATTGAGTCGAACCGCGCCGGCCCGCTCCATCGCTTGCATCATTTTTTCAAAAACGGAGTCGACGACGAACACTTCCTTCTCCGCGATGCAAAGCAGGTTATTGTCGTACGCCCCTCCGGCGATGATGCTGCGAGCCGCCCGATCCAGATCGGCGGTTTCGTCGACGACGACCGGCGGATTGCCCGGCCCGGCGACGATCGCCCGTTTCTGCTGCGAAAGAGCCGCTTTTGCGACGCCGGGACCACCTGTCACCACGATCAGATTGACGTCCGGATGTTTGAAGATGATATCCGCCGATTCCAAAGTCGGTTCGACGACGAGCGTGACCAGGTTGTCGATTCCCATTTCCTGATAAATCGCGCGATTGAACCGTTTGATCCCTTCGGCGGCGACTTTCTTTCCGCTCGGGTGCGGATTGACGACCAGCGTGTTGCCCGACGCGATCATGTTCACGGCGTTGTTCGCGATCGTCGGCAGCGAATGCGTGACCGGCGTCACGGCGCCGATGACGCCGAACGGCGCGAATTCGATCACCGTCAAGCCGTGGTCGCCGCTGAACACTTCGCTCTTGAGGAATTCCACGCCCGGGGCGTTATAGCCGACATTTTGCAGCTTGTCGATTTTGTGCGGCAATCGTCCGATTTTCGTTTCGTTCATCTCCATCGTGCCGAGCTCGACGCTCTGTTCGATGCAGATTTTTCGGATGATCGAAAGAATTTTTTTCCGGTCCGCGATGGTTCGCTTGGAAAGCTGTTCATAAGCGTCTTTCGCGGCGGCGACGGCTTCCTTGGCGCAGGTGAATTGCCCGAACCGACCGGAATACCCGCCAACGGGCGTCAAGGCGTTGGACGTGATGCGGGACAAAACTTCTTCGATGACGTTCCGGACGAGAGATTCGTTAATGGCATGCATGGCACTCACTTGGGTTGAGACTTGTTCGTTTTGTGTTCCATAAAAGCAGCCGTCGCAACAGCAAGGCGTCGCGGACGGTCGTTTTCGACAAATTTATCCAAATATTCCTGCCGGGGAGAAGGACTATGCTCCTGCGAGGAAACAGGGGGCATCGCAGCAGACACGGATTTTCCAACCTTGTGTTTTCCGAGTTGTGTGGACGACAATGTTGTTGGCATCATTTCATCTCCGTAAGTACGGTTACGACGACGATGGAATCTTCCGTGTAAATTTTGACTTCCTTGACCGTAAGGACGGTATATCCAGCTCGAAACGCTTTTTTCGCTTCAGTGACGCTGTCTGTAAGCCGTTCCCGGTCATTCTCGTCGATGATTTTGTAGCTGATCGTTTCCATAGCATGCACCTATTCGACTAAAGTTCGACGTTTGCTTTTCCAAGCGTCACGGCGTCAACGATTCCGATGATTGTGGCGTCGACGGGTAGCGTTTTCGTTTCCGGCGTCAATCGTGCGCTGGAGCCTTGGACGATCAGGACCATCTCTCCTTCGCCGGCGCCGACGGTGTCAACCGAGACGAGCGTTCGACCGGTCGAGACCATCTTCGACCGTGTTTCCGGACAGATCCGGTACGGTTCGATGACGAGCAGCTTCCGGCCGACCATGGAGTCGACTTTCTGCGTGGCGACCATCGATCCGACGACTTTGGCGATGAACATGTAGGTGGAGGACAGAGGACAGAGGACAGAGGACAGAGGACAGAGGACAGAGTGCGCTTCGCCTTGTCCTTTATTCATCCTTTTCCTTTGGCTTCGATCCTGGATTGAATTTTTGTGGATAAACCATGGAGTAGTTTCGCGACTTCATTGCAAATTTCGAGGCATCTGCGGATTTGACTTTCTTCGACGAAATTCAGTTGAACGCCGAGGAAAAGTTGTGTTTCAACTTCTCTCAACGAACCGTTCGCAATCGCCATAAATCGGACGAAGTCGCCGTCTGAATTTCGACCTTGACCTTCTGCAATATTGGACGGAATGGAAACAGCGGCGCGACGTATCTGTGAAACGAGACCATAAGTTTCAGTTTTAGGGAAATGTGAACTGACCACATAAACCTCTTTGGTCAACGCCATCCCTTTTTGCCAAACGATCAAGTCTCGGTAATCGGTGATACTCATGGATTCCCAGCCCTCTGTCCTCTGTCCTCTGTCATCTTACTCAGGGTCTGTCTCGCGACGATCAGCTCCTCGTTCGTTGGCACCACCCAGATTTGGACGCGGCTGTTTTTGTCGTGGATCGCGGTTTCCGTTCCGTTGACTTCGACGTTTTTCGACCAATCGAGGACGATGCCAAGCTTGTCCAAATCGGCACAGACCCGTTCGCGGACGACCGGCTGGTATTCGCCGATCCCGCCGGTGAAGACGATCACGTCCGCTCCGCCGAGTTCGACCAGGTACGCGCCGAGATATTTGCGAATGTCGCCGATCATTACCGAAACGGCTAACGACGCCTGTTTGTCGCCGTTTTGCGCGGCATCCATTACGTCGCGCAAATCGCTGCTGACGCCACTGAGTCCGAGCAGACCGCATTTGGTCGCGAGGAATTTCAACATGTCCTCCTGGTTCATGCCGAGCCTTTTCATCAGGTGTGGCACCAGGTAGGGATCGAAATCGCCGACGCGGTTGTTGTGGAACAGACCGGTCTGGGCGCTGGCCCCCATACTTGCGGCAACGCTCTTTCCGGCATTGATCGCGCAGATCGAACTGGAGCCGCCGAGGTGACACGAGATCACTTTCAGGTCTTTGCGCCCGACCAACTGGGCCGTTCTCTCGGCGATGTACCGATGGGACGCCCCGTGAAATCCGTAACGAACGACGCTGTACTTTTCCGCCCATTCCATCGGGACGCCGTAGTACCGGTTGTGGTCGGGAATCGTTTGATGGAACCCCGTCTCGAACGCGGCCACGAGCGGCACGTCGGGCAGTTTTTCGCTGAGCGTTCGCATCGCGCGAACGTACGGCGGATTGTGCGCCGGCATGATGTCGTTGAGTTCTTCCATCGCGTCGAGCAGCTTCGCGTCGACGAACTGGACACCGCTGTATCCGGCCGCATGGACCGCCTTGAAACCGATCGCGGAAATTTCCGAATCACTTTTCAGGCAACCGGTCAACGGATCGGTCAGTTGCGCGAAACACTGCTTGACGGCGACGGCGTGATCCGGCACTTCCGCGTCGGAGATCGATTTATGACCTCCGATTTCGACTTGGCAAGGACTCGACGTTTCGCCGATCCGCTCCACCTTGCCGCGAGCGAGCACCTTTTCGCCGTCCATGTCGAACAACGAATATTTGAAACTGGTCGATCCGAGATTGGCAACAAGAATTTTCATGATGACAGAGGACAGATGACAGAGGACAGGAGTTCGGACTTCGGTAGGATCACGGTGTCAAACGACACCCGTCATCTGTCCTCTGTCCTCTGTCCTCTAGCTTAAAAAAGCCGCGACGAGTCCGTCGGCGGGGCGGGGAATGACGTGGCTGGCGACCAGTTCGCCGACCTGCGCGGCGGCGTTGGAGCCGGCTTCGACGGCGGCGCGAACGCTTCCGACATCGCCTTTGACGACGGTCGTGACCAGACCGCCGCCGATCTGGATCCGTTTGACAATCGCGACATTGGCCGCTTTGGCCATCGCGTCGGTCGCTTCAACGAGGGGGACCAAACCCTTGGTTTCGACTAATCCGATTGCGTCT
>JAVBPO010000155.1:0-44690 GCA_031549565.1 Thermoguttaceae bacterium | reverse complement strand
CGTCGATCTCGGTTATATCGATGAAGAGCAGCTCGAAATGCTCCTGGAGGAGCACCATACGCGGCCCGGCGAAATGATCGGGCAGATCGCGATCGGGATCGGTATGCTCAACGACGATCAGTTGTCCGTCGCCTTGGCCGAGCAGCTCGGACTCCAGGTGATCAGTCTTGCGGACATTACGATTCCGCCGGAGGTCTTGTCGCATTTGACCGAGCCGATGGCGCAATTGTACAAAGTCGTGCCGGTCAGTTTTAAGAACGACATCCTGACCGTCGCGATGTGTGAACCGCAGAATCTGATCGTCTTGGACGAACTGCGGAATTTTCTCGGATACCAGATCCGTGCAGTCGTGACGACGCCGCGAGACGTCGCTTCGGCGTTAAACCGGTACTACGCGTCCGACGTGGAAAGCGTTGAAACGCTGATCCGCGACATGGAGACGGACAAGGAATTGATCGAGGCCGCGAAACTGCTCGAAGGCGACACCATCGACCTGGCGAGCGTCGAAGCGCTCAGCGAAAGCGCCCCGGTTCGGAAATTGTTGAACATGGTCTTCCTGCTCGGGATCAAGGACCACGCGAGCGACTTGCATTTCGAGCCGTTCGAGGACGAATTCAAAATCCGAATCAAGGCGGACGGAACGTTGTACGAAATGGTGCCGCCTCCGCGACATTTGGCGTCGGCGATCACGACGAGAATCAAGGTCATGTCGAACCTCGACATCGCCGAAAAACGATTGCCGCAGGACGGTCGTATCCGCATGACCGTCGGCGGACACCCGATCGACTTCCGCGTTTCGGTTCTCCCGACGCTGTTCGGCGAAAGCGTCGTGTGTCGGATCCTCGACAAGTCGGTCGTGATGCTCAACCTCGACAAGGTCGGCATGGATCCGTTCGTATTGAAGCATTTCCGGAAGGTGATCGAGCGTCCCAACGGAATCATTTTGGTAACCGGTCCGACCGGATCAGGCAAGACGACGACGCTCTACGCGGCGCTGTCGGAGTTGAACGTGATCACGGACAAGCTGATGACGACCGAAGATCCGGTCGAGTACGACATCGATGGTATCATTCAGATGCCGATCGACGCGGACATCGGGAACACGTTTGCGCAGTGCTTGCGTTCGATTTTACGACAGGATCCGGACAAGATTCTCGTCGGCGAGATTCGGGACCAGGAGACGGCGGAAATCGCGGTGCAATCGTCGCTGACCGGGCACTTGGTGTTCAGCACGCTCCACACGAACGACGCCCCGACGACGGTGACACGATTGAAGGACATGGGAATCCCGTCCTTTTTGATTACCGCGACACTTGAAGCGATTCTCGCGCAGCGGCTTGTACGGAAAATCTGTTCCGAATGTCGGGAAAAATACACACCGCCGCCGGAGCAGCTTTACGAGTTGCAACTGACGCAAAAAGAGGTCGCGGATAAGTCGTTTTATCGCGGCAAAGGTTGCGTGACGTGTCAGAACACCGGCTACAAAGGTCGCACGGCGATCCATGAGTTCATGGTGATCAACGACGAGATTCGCGATTTGATCAACCAGAACGCGTCCGCGGCGGACTTGCGCAGTGCCGCCCAGCGCAACGGCATGTTGACGCTTCGTGACGCCGGATTGGACAAAATTTACGAGGGCATTTCGACCATCGACGAAGTGGTGCGGGAAACGGTCGTGGAATAGGTGATAAGTGATAGTTGATAGTTGATACGCGGTTGTAATGATTAACTCTCCTCTTAAAGATAAAAGTTATTCGTTTGCCGTGCGTATCGTCAATCTTTCCCTTTACTTGTCCACGAAACGCAGTGAATTTGTTATCAGTAAACAAGTTCTCCGTTGTGGTACCGCGATTGGTGCGATGATTCGAGAGGCCGAACATGCGGAAAGTCGTGCGGATTTTATCCACAAGCTCAGCGTCGCCTTGAAAGAGGCGAATGAAACCCATTACTGGCTTTGTTTGTTGAAAGACACGAAATTTATTACTTCGTGAATGTTCGAAAGCATTTCATCGGATTGCGAAGAAATGTTGAAAATGTTGACCAGTGCCGTCAAAAAAATCGAAGCTAGAAACCGGAAGTGAAAAGTGAGGATCGTCACCAATCACTTGTCCCTATCCCCTATCACTTATCCCCTGTCACCTAATCATGCCTCAGTACAAATTTGAAGCGATCGACGCTACCGGGAAGGAAATCAAGGACATCATCGATGCGCAGACCGAGGAGGAAGCGCAGCAGACGATCCGGCAGATGGGGTACGTGATTACACGGATCTCTCTGCACAAGGATCGTAAAGTCAAAAAAGCCGACAAGAAGAACGACGGGAAAACCTTTTCCTTCGGGAAAGTCGGCTCAAAGCAACTCACGACCTTTACGCGACAGCTTTCCATCCTCCAGGACGCGGGCCTGCCGATCTTGCGGAGCCTGAATATCCTGATGGTCCAGTCGCGGCCCGGGGCGCTGAGAAACTCCCTGATCGACGTCTGTCAGGAAATCGAAAGTGGTGCCAGCCTCTCCGAGGCAATGGCCAAGACGCCCAAAGCGTTCAACCGGCTCTACGTCAACATGATCAAAGCCGGCGAAGCGGGCGGTGCCCTGGAAACGATTCTCCAGCGTTTGGCCGAGTTTTTGGAACGGTCCGAACAGCTCAAACGGAAAATCAAAGCGGCCATGACCTACCCGGTCGCCGTCGTGTTCTTCGCGATCGCGATTTTGGCGTTCATCATGGTGTTCATCATTCCGAAATTCGAGGAAATTTTCAAAAGCTTCGATACGGAACTGCCGATCATGACGCTCATTCTCATGACGGCGTCGCGGCTTTGCATGCAGTACTGGTTCCTGTTCCCGTTGATACCGTTTTCGATCTGGCTCATGATCAAGCTGACGACCAGTTTCGAGTACGGGCGATTCGGGTGGCACCTGTTCCTGCTGAAGCTTCCCATTTTCGGATCGTTGTTCGAGAAAACGACCGTGGCCCGAACGACCCGGACGCTCGGGACGCTCGTGACCTCCGGCGTGCCGATTCTCGAAGCGCTGCACATCACGAAAGAAACGAGCAACAACGCGGTGTTCGAGCAGATGTACCAGCGGGTGCTCGAAGCGATTCGCGACGGTGACACCATCGCCAGTCCGATGAAGGCGAATTCCTGTCCGGCGTTCCACTTCGGGGCTCTGTTGTATTTCATGTTTTTCATCCCGATCGTCGGGGCGCTGATCTACATGATGAAATTGCGCAACCGGATTTTGGACGACATGGTCGTCAACATGGTCGACGTCGGCGAGGAGACCGGCGAACTGGACGTGATGCTTTACAAAGTCGCCGACACGTTCGACGACGAAGTCCAGACGCTTACCGAAAGCCTCATGTCGATGTTGGAACCGCTACTGATCATGTTCCTTGGTATCATGGTCGGTTTCATCGTCATCTCGCTGTTTTTGCCGCTCATCAAACTGATCACGGAACTGTCCTCGAACGGGTAATGGTCAATTACGAATTACTAATTACTAATTACTAAATCCTGTAGTTGATAATTATTAATTCGTAATTCGTAATTCGTAATTCATAATTAAATAAAAGGAGTGTACCATGAACGCTCGAACTTCTCTGAAAAACCGGGGTTTCACGCTGGTGGAACTGCTTGTCGTCATTACGATCATCGGTGTCCTCGCGGCTTTGGCGACCGGCGGGGCAATGTATGCACGCATCATGGTGATCCAGAGCCTCACGAAAGTGCAACTGACGCAAATGGATACGGCCTTGGAGTCGTACAAAAATACGTACAACGAATATCCGCCATTGCTCTCCGACAAAACGGCCGTGGAGCGTCACGCCACTTCACGATGGAAAAAAGCCAGCCTGACCTATGCGGCCATTCTCGCGGCGGCCGGCCTGCCCGCCAATGCGACGGAAGACCAGATGATCGCGGCGAGCTTGACGTTCTGGCTCGGCGGGCTTCGCGATCCCGTCTCGGGGGAATATACGGGCTTCTGCGCCGATGTTGCCAATCCGCTCAAGACGGGCTTGCAGCGCACGTCCACCGAATTCGATTTCAGCGAAAAAAACACGCTCCCGATCGCCGGCACCACGGCGTTCTGTTTCGCCGTCTACGATAAACCGGTCGTCTATTTTCGCAGCACGACGCTGAGCAATGCTTTCTCGTACATGCGGAAGGTCGAGAACGCCGACGAGTATCACCCGCTCGTGTGCGACATGGGGGAATTCGGGGTCGCCGCTCCTTACGCGAAAACGTTCACCGGCGATCTGAGCAGTCTCGTTTGGACGAGAGAGGGGATCGAGCAGTCCGGCATCTCCTGGTATGCGGCCAAAAAGTACCAGTTGATCCATCCCGGTCGTGACGCCCTGTTCGCCGATCCCGATTCCCGCTACAAAACCGGCGACGGTTGCCAAGAGACCTGGTTCGCTTGCGTCGAGACCGGCGACGGTATCACGTATGCGGACAACGACAACATCGTCAACTTCACCGAGACCTCAACCCTGGAAGGAGCGATGAACCAATGAGACGCACATCTGCCAATCGGTGCGCCGTTAGCGCGGCGGGGTTTACCCTCGTCGAACTGCTGATCGTGATCACGATCATCGCGATGCTCTCGTCGATGACTCTCATGGTCGTCGGTAGTGCCATGCAGGCGGCCAGGAAGGCGTCGACCGAAACGACCATTGCCCGAATCGACGCCGCGGTCTGCGAAATGTACGAAACGTACGCCAATCGAAGAATCGACGTCCAGATTGCCAAACTTCCGCCCGAGTTGAATCAACCGGCGATCATCGCGAAGATCCGCCTCCATTTCCTGCACGATTTGATGCGTATGGAAATGCCGACGTTCTGGGAAGAAGTCGTCGCCCCGCCGCAACCGTTCGTCATCAATGACAGAGCCTGGAATTATACCGACGGGACGCCGATTTGCGTCGAGGATTCTCCGCTGCGAATGACCTACCTGGAAGCGTTTCGTAAAGGGGTTGAAGCGGCCAGCGGCGGAAAAACCAAGGTCGATATTCAAACCAACGCCGCGGGACAGAAGTTCGCGACGATCGATTATTCCGGCGATTCGCCGCATCGGACGGTCCGCAAAAGCGCGCAGGCGAAATTGTTGTACCAAATCGTCATGAACGGCATTCCCGAATCGCGCGAAATGTTCGGCGAAAAAGGGATCGACGTTCCGGACGGGGACGCACTCCCTTGTTTCGTCGACGCGTGGGGCAAGCCGATTTACTTTCTCCGCTGGGCGCCCGGCTTTACCGGCAGCAGTCGTCAACCGGACCTGTGGAAATGGACCGGCAGCACGCCCGACCAAGCCGAGTATCCCACGAATGCAGAATATTGGTCTAACAAACTTTCCCCGGACACGCTCCTGGACAAATACTTCGAAGAGTACGACAGTCTCCGGGCGAGCACTTACGGTGATTCCAGCGAAGGGATTCTCAATAAAATCGAATGGGAAGGGCTTCCTTTTCAGGGCGCCCCTTATTTCTTCTGCGCACATGGCAGTATTTTTGACACGCTCCTGAAGTATCCCGACCCATGCGACCTGGCGAAAATCCGCAGCCGGTTCGGAACCAATGTCGTTACCAACGGAGTCATTCCACGTTCGCGGCCCGGTTTCTTGCTGGTGCCACTCATTTATTCACCCGGCCCGGACGGCGAGTATGGTATCGAGATTCCGGACGACGTCGTCGCCGGTGAAACCGATGGAGCGAGGATGCTGATTCTCGATCCGTTCCAACATGGATACGGAGCGCCGCTCAAGGAGACGACCTATCAAGGATACGAACTGGACAACATTCACAACCATAAACTGGGAGGGCGGTAAGATGAAACGATATTCGTTAGCCCCGTCGCCTGCGACGGGCCGGTATTCCGCCATGACCTTGGTCGAGCTGATGGTTGTCACCACGATCATCGTAATGGTCGTGGTCATCAGCGTTCCGGTCGTCAAACCGATGCTCGAGTCCCGAAAACAAGCGGACGCGGCGCAAACGCTTTCCATTTACCTGAATTCCGCACGGATTCGGGCGAGCGAAACGGGGCGGAACTGCGGCGTCTTGTTTGAACGATATACGGACAATAACCGTATGGAAGGCGGCGTTGCGCTCTACCCGTACAATGACACCTGCCTGATCGTCCGGCAAGTCGAAACGCCTCCCGTTTACACCGGAAGCGTCGGCGACGTCCGGGTTTCCGTCGAACCGATCGGCGCTTACGGCAACCAGGTCGCGGACATCGTTTTCCACCAATGGAGCGGTTCGCAGTGGCTCGGCATTTCCCCCAAGGATCCCGGTGCCACGCTGGACAAGATTTGCACCAACGAAAATCCGTACTGGAACAACCTCGTCCGTCGCGGCGACAAAATTCAATTCGACGGCCAGGGGCCGTTTTACACGATCGTTCAGGAAGGAAGCTTTCCGGATCAAGCCACCGGTAATCGAACAAGCGATAACGCTTACTTTTTTTATAGTTCGTCCACCAAACCGGACTTGCGCTGCCCGATGATCGCCGTTCGGAGCAGAGTGGAGAACGGCAAGGACATGTTCGATATTCGTCCCATTCCCCGAACGGCACCGGTTCCGTTCAAGGTGATTCGCGCTCCGCAGCCGACGCTTGCCCCGCCGATCGGGTTTCCGACCGGGATCATCGTCGATTTGCAGTATTCGGGAATCGATTCGTTCGGGACAAGGAACGCGTCGGCGGACGGTCAATTTTTGTGGAGCAATGTCGGGAGCGATTTCAGACCGCAGTCGGGAACCGATCGCGAACCGGTCATCGTGATGTTTTCCCCGTCCGGTTCCGTCACGTTCGTTCGCGGTCGAAACGTGATCGACAAAGACGGTCCGATCCATTTCCTTCTGGGGCGCTGGGATCGTGCCGCGGGCGAGTGGAGTCAGGACGAGAACGGAAATTGGACGAGACGGGCGGACGCATCGCCGTATCCGCCGGATGATGAATTGCGCAACTACCAGGATTTGGCGAACATCTGGGTCACGGTCGATCAATACACCGGTCGGGTCACGACCAATCCCATGGCACCATCCGATTCGGACACCGCGGAAAACCCGCTCAAAACCGTCAACGCCCGGGCGTATGCCAATAAACCGCAATAATCTTTGAGGACGAAACCATGAAATATCTCATCAAAAAAAATCATCGCGGTTTGTCGTTGTTTGAGATTCTGACCTCGACGTTTGTGTTGATGGTCGGGCTGCTCGGCGTTTTGGCGGTGCTGCCGTTCGGGCTGTATCAGTTGAATCGCGTCAACAAGGCGGACTTCGGCGGCAACTGCGGACGGGCGGCGGTGCGCGAAATTCAAGTCCGGAATTGGGCCTCTGATTTTCAAACGTCGTTTCAGGATCCCTATTACAACGATTCGACCCGGATCGTCGGATACAGTGCGCAAAAAAGCCCCGGCAGCCCCTATGAAACATTATTGCGCTGCGACAGGCCGCTGATTTTCGATCCGTTGCTCCTGGAACTCAACGAGCGAGCCGCCGATGACGCACTCATAACGTTCCCCGCCGTCCGAGGCGGTTTGCCGCGTTTGAGCTGCACTTTTCCCGCCGGGCCTTCCGCGTGGACCGTGCAGCAGTGGCGAAAAACCCAAGCTCTTAACGCGTTTTACTGGAAGGAAGACCGCAACTTCGCCGCCCCGGTATCGCCGGTCCTCCAAACGCCGCGTCCTGTCGGAGTCGTCGGCGACGGGGAAAGCGAAGTGCAAAGTCATGAGAATTACTCCTGGCTCTACATGCTGACGCCGCAAACGCGAGGTTATCGATATGATATCAACATCGCGAACAAAACTTACGACGGCACCACGGGCGTCGGCGCGTTTTCTCTGGAATCGGACATCGTCGGCTACGATGTCGACGTGGTGGTCTTTTTCAATCGTAACACCAACCCGTCATTGCTCCGGGAGACGGAACGCGCCGTCGGCGCCGAACGGGAAGGAACCGGTTTCCGGGGCGGCGAATTCCGGATCAACGTCAGTCCGGCGGATGCGGCAACAGCCGGTTTGGAACCGGCGGAGATGCTCGACATGACCGACATCAAGTGGGTGCTGCTCTCCTGTCCGACGAGCTCCGGCACCATGACGTTCGCGAAGTGGTATCGCGTGGTCAACTCCGGAGCGATCCTCCCGCCGGACCCGAACGTTTCCAACGATCCCGTCCGCCAAGCGAACTACACCCGAAAAATCATGCTCCTGGGCCCCGACGTACCGAAATCGACTTCGTACAGCATTACCTTGGCCCGCGGTGCGATCCACGTTTATTCCTCGGTCGTTAAAAAGTAAAAATTATTACGCGGAGTACCGGCTAAAAGACAGACTGTCGGTAATTCATAATTTATAATTCAGAATTCAGTTCCCGGAGGTTATCATGAACTCCCGATCCATTCCCCGGTCCTTGTTTCGCCGGACCCGGCGCGGCGTGATCCTGCTGCTCGTGCTCGGCATGATGATGATGTTCGCGCTGCTGACGCTCACCTTCATGGTCGTCACGAGCCAATCGCAACGCGTCGCCGAGAGCGGTGCCCGAAAAGATACGATCGTCGACTACAAGGATAAAACGGTCGGCGAACAGGACACTTGGAACGGCCTGCTCGAACTGCTTCGCGGATCGCCCTATTCTTCGATCGGGCATCATGGTCTCATTGAAAGCGTGTACGGGCATCCCGTGGCCAACGGCGTCGATCAACTGGAGTTCAAGATCGTCCGGTGTCAGGACCTTGAAAATACGGGCGCCGCCAATGAACTGTACGACGTTTCCCAATACGGTCCGTTTTACATCGGAAAGGGAGATGGCACCAATGCGCATCACCTGTCCAATAATGGACGCTTCTTCTATGCGCCGCGCGGGTCGTTCGATCCCAACACGGCGAACGCGACGAACACCGACCTGACGAATCAGTTGATCGGGTTTTGCCTGTACCCGACACAAAACGTCAACCTACGAACCGTTACCATCGAAGAGATCGCCGACCAGATGGGGAACGTCCTGACGTTCACGAAGCCGCGTGAACCGAGGAGCGACAACGAACGGACGGACATCGGTTATACCGCTTACCGGAACGCGTTCGCGCAAATTCAAAACACCTCCGCGCGGATCGTGAGCAAACGGGTGATTCGCGGCCATAATCTCGGTCAGACCACGGGAACCGACGGACGCGTCGACGACTGTATTCTTGTCGTTGTCCGACCGTTCACGCCCGTGACCATGACTTACGGCAACAATATTTGCATACCGTACGTCAATGCGGCGATTACCGATTACACCGATTTCGAGAGCAGCGTCGACAATACGGAATTCTTTACCCGCTGCATTGTCAACGGGGCGCCGTTCAGCGGTACGGGGATTGGGTACGGGCATCCGTCCGGCGGAACTCCGTTTTCGTGGGAACCGGCCCTGGGACTCTGGGACGCCGATACGGTCACGCCGCTTCCTTTGGCACTGCGTCCGAACGGTCGGGCTCCGAATACCGTGGCTCCGTTCGGGGTTTATAAAGATTATCTCGACACGAATTTCGTCAAGATGAACGTCGATTACACCGCCCCGGATACGAACAACATGTTTCTGGCGTGGTTCGACCGGCGTTGGAGCAAAGACGAGTATGACGCCAACAGCGTGGAAGACTGGCGTTTGAAAGCGATCATCCCGTCGTTCATGCGGCCTTCGCTGATTCCGTACCTCCTGGAATCGGCGCCTTGGAAGCAAGGCTGGGGAACCGACAGAAAGCCGAGGCTGACCATGTCGCAACGCATGGATATGCTGCGCAAAGTGGTGCTGCGTCCGTTGCCGTTCGACCATCCGAATTTTACCGGGAGCAATCCGTTGTGGGATTTTTCGTCCCTGAAAACAAGGAACGACTGGACGCTCTCCACGACCGCGGCGCAGGGCGTCAATCCGGAGCTCGACCAATGGGTCGATTTGAACAATCCGTCGGCCAGTTCGCTGGGCCGATTGGCTTACCTGTGCGGCGGATTGCAGTGGGTGGACGACAATAATTACCCTCCGACCAACAAACGGCTCGTTCCGGCTTTGTCGTTTTTCGACGTCGATAACGACGGCGACGGTATCAAAGAAGGAATCTGGATCGACGCCGGACTGCCGGTCCGGATGAGTTCCTCCGGGCAGATGTATAAGCCGCTCGTTTCCTTCACAGTGATCGACATGGACGGCCGCGTCAATGTCAATGCGCACGGCAACCACGCCCAAAATGTTTGGTCCGAAAATTACGAATTCGGCGTGGGAAGCAGTTTTTATCGCAATCCCGAAAACGAGACGACCGGAGTGCGACGCCGTCTTGCCGATCCGCAGCGTGTCACCTCGGGTTCGTCCCAGGTCGTTCCGCGAGGCAACGGCTACGGACCCGCCGGAGTGCGCCTCGCTTATGCGTTGGACGCGATTCGTGGTGTCTTCCGCAATTTCAATTACAATCCGTACAAAACACCTTCGATCGTGGACGCGAACGCTACCGACGGCGAAATCGCGGCTTGGCGGCTGATGAACGGCATCTCGACGAAAGTCACCTCCGTCGAAGTGGGAACCGTTTTCGTTTCGCCGACGCTGGACACCGTTTCCCCGTACTTTTGGTTGACCGGTCGTTATGGTATCAATTCTCCCGACGGTTTGGCCGCCAAACCCGGCAACGACGACGTGAGCGTCGGAGAAAATTGGATGACGGCGCTGTATGAAAATCGTCTGCCGCTTGACGGTGCCGACACGGGTATCGCCTACAATACCGGTGGTGCCGCGCCGGATCTTTGGGATGTCGCCGCCGTCGCATTCGACGTTTACGGACAGCGCATCCTCTCGCCGGTTCCGTTCGCGCTCGGCAATCCCGCGCTCTGGGGGGCGGTGAGAAATTTGAATCCTTACCGATTCGACCCGTACAACGACATGGAGATCGTGTCGAATCAGGCGTCCGATCAACGGTTCACTCCGGCGGAACTTGAGAATCTGTTACGGCAAACAGACGTCGACCAGGCGTATTTGCAGAAACGGCTCGAACGGCTCCTGTTGACGGACCCGACGAACCTGGACAGCGACGCCACTCTCGTGCGGCGCGGCCGGGATTTCCTGACGACCGACAGTAACGATATTCCGTTGCCGAACCCGCGTTACGGCGTGCATTCGGGCATCTATACGCTTATTTACAAATGCGTCGAAGACCAGGTGATCCGTACCGGTTTCAAAACCGGGCAATTGGATTTGACCTATTACGACAGCCGGTACGATGCCGTGGACAAGCTTCCCGCGCTGCGTAAGGATGTCGCCAACATCGTGTCGCCGCTGGTCGACAAGCTCGTCTCGATGCTGCCGGAGCAGATTCGTAACGGTGAAAAACTCGACATCAATCAACTGACGCAAAAAGCGACCTGGATCGACTCGACCAATCTGTACGGTTTACAGGAGCGCGCGGATCTGGCCCGGGGAATTTACATTCTCCTCATGGCGATGTCGTACCAGCAACTCTACGGGATCGATGATGTTTTTCTCGACGTCAACACGGCCAGTCTCAATAACGAAGTTGTCTTGAATTTGTCGTCCGAAGCTTGGAAAAATAATACGTTCCCGAAGGTGTCGGGCCATCCCGGATATCGCACCTGGGCGTATGCGGAGCCGTATTTCGAGCAAGCGTTCGCGCAGGAAGACCGGCTCAACTGGCCCGCGAAAAGCGGGAACGACCAAAAGAAAGCCCAGGAGCTTGCCCGGCAGGTTATGGCGACACGTTTGGCGCAATACGCGATCAACCTGGTCGATTACGCCGACGCCGACGCAACCATGACGCCGATGATCTTCGACATCGATCCGTTCGCGATCAACGTGGTGTCGTCTTCGACGGGTGACGCCGTGATGAAAGCGCAGAATCAAAACCTGCGGGTGAACATGACTTTGTCGTGCTGGTTCGACCTGTCGACCAGTTACGTTCGTGCGATGGATAAGCCGGCAAGTTATTCCGATTCCAAGGTCGGTTACGCGTCGCTCATCATGCCGTATTATTCCAACACCGGCGGTTGGTCGAATACGCAACTCCGGCGATTTCTCGCCACGCCGATCGCCGACGCCGATGCTCGCTTCCCGCTGATCCCCGGGGTGACACAGTCGATGTGCCGCGTCCGTATGTTGTTCGGCATGGAGCGGTCCGACCTGCTCCTGACGGAAACGCTCGCCACGCACGATCTTGGCATCGCCGACACGAAAACCGACGATTGGATCGATCCGAACGACAAAAAGAACAAGCCGCGACTGGTCAGCGAAGGGGATCCGGATTTCGACCAGGTCAAGATGCCGGAAGCGTCGGCGTGGTTCGAACTGTATTGCACGGCGAACCCGAACCAGGTCGTCCAACCGCAAGACCTGTACGACTACAAGGTGGATTCTATGGGACGAAAAGTCTGGTTTCTCAAGCTGGGTGAAACGGCCCCGTATACGGGATTAGTGCTCCCCAACATGGGGACGGGGCGTCTCTATCCGGTGTGGCACCTCGCGGTAAGCAAGAGTACCAATCCCTTAGACGCCGCCGGTTCCAACGGAAAACCGTCCAACAACATCGCCCGTCGTCTGGCGGACCACAAGAATGACAACATCGGCAATCCGATTACGTTCTCGCTCCAGACGCAGCAGCCGGCTCTCAAATCGAACGAATTCGATTCGACGACCGGTACGGGTGCCGCGTCGTACAAACGCCATTTCAGCAGCATCCTCGGCCCGACCGACGTTTATACCGGCGCGCCCGACGACGTGGAAATCGACCGAATCGTCTGGTTCCACAAGGCCAACTCGCGCATTCCCTTGGTTTACCCGAACTGGGAGCAGATTTACTGGCGCCGTAATAACAAGAGCGATTTCAAGACAAATTCGTCCAATCAGATTTTTGATGCGGATCAGCTCCTGCCGTCGGAGTACCTCGTGATCGCACCGAGAGCCGTGACGTTTCTTGGATCCCGAGATAAGGGGCAAACGGCGTTGGGGGGGATCACGCGGGGATTTCCGTCGGGCGAGTGCATCGATTTGCGCGACGAGGTTCCGAGTATCAACGGGGGCAACACCCAAAACCCATTGTTCACCGGCGCTCAAATGCCGAAAGTGATCGTCGCCGCCGCCATGCCGCCGCACAATTGGACGAATCCGGTTTATACCGCCAATCTCGGTGTCGGAACGGTCTATAACCATAATCCCAACGTTCCTGATTTGAACAACGGCATGAATGACGTTTGCGAGGTCGGTATCGGAATCAACATTTCCGCGCCGGCTCCGAACAGAAATTCGGGGGGAACGGCTTACGATTTCGATACGGTATACGACTCCTTTTACCCGGAGCCGAAGTTTCCGAACAAAGCGGAGGACAACGCCGCATTCAACGATAACCGTTATAGCGGTAACAATAAGTACTACCGTATCGCCGACAATGCAGGAGCAATTCAAAATGGCTTCATGTGGAATCTCTACAAGGAGAATCCCGAAGTTGATCCGACCTATTATCCCGATAAACCGTTCGAGGATCCCACTAATCCCGGCGGCGCGAGTCACAAAGCGTCCGGCCCGATCACGGAAGATCAGCTTTTCGGTACGGGGACGGTTCCGATGGTTCGGTCCGTGATGCTCCAGCGTCTGGCGAACCCGAAATTTCCGTACGATCCGATCCTCAATCCGTATATCACGGTGGATTGGAGCATGATCGACCTGACCGTCTTCACCGGCGAGGAGGACGTTAATGCGACGATCCCGAACGACCAGATTTCGTCCGCACTCAGCTCGAAGGGGGGCGACCAGAAAGATCAAGACTCCGCTCAAGGGGTCGAAGTCCTCGCTTCGCCGGAAAAGATGGGCCCGAACAAATGGGATCTGCGTGTCCGCTTGTCCTCGCGGCAATGGGGCCGGACCGGTCTGCCCGTGGATTTGCGTAACACATCGCATCCGAATCCGTGGACCCGCGTCATTGATCCCGGTTGGATCTTCCAGGATCCCGACCCGGTTCGCGATTCCCGAGTGCTCGATCCGAGCCTGTTGATCGGCTCCGACGCGACCAAGGATAAGGCGGGGACTTATGAAATCAACAATTCGCCGCTGCTCAATTCGTTTATGTTCGGCGAATCGGATAGTGCGAATTACCACAAGAAGTTCGATGCGGCCGAGATCAAGAAGTTGAATTTCCCGCACCGTCCGCAACATTCGCTCGGGCGGCTGAACTGGATGTATTACTCGGACAACAGCACGGTGAACAATACGGCTCCGTTCGTCAACGGCGAATTCCTCCATGAAACCCGTTTCACGAACCAGGCGAGCGGCGTCCGGGCGTTTGCCGCCGACGGAACGGCCAAGCCGCATCCGGATACCGGTCTGTCGCAATATGTTTTGGGAGCCTTAAGCACCGTGAATGAGAACCCGCCGCCGCTTTCGCGGGCGATTCCGCCGAACGTGTTCCGCGGCGGTCGCTCGGCCGACGGCGATCATCTCGGTCGTATCGTCCTGACGAATTCGGGCGAAACCGGTGGGGATTACTTCGGTAACGTCCTGCTCGGCGCCCCGATCGTGGTGAACGCTTTCGTGGATCATTCGAGCGACGGTTCGTCGTATTCGAATTTCTCCAACTGGGATTACCGTCCGTTCATCAACCTGGCGTGGAACAACGCGCCTTATCCGAACCCGTACGAAGTGATGTCGGTTCCGGCCAGTGCGCCGGGGCGGTTCGGGCTCGAATTCGTCGACCGCGAGCGGGAAGACCTCCGACTCTTCGGAGCCCCCGTGGGCATGCCCAATCCGTACGGTCTCGTGTTGACGAATCGGCTTTATCACGTGGATGTGAACACAACCATCCAGCCGCCCGTTTACACGACGAAAGACTCGTGGACGAAAGTCGGTTCGCTCGGCGGCGGCGGTCGCTTCGGCTATCCGCTCGTCGATCCGGAGGATTCCTCGGCTCCGAGCACTTCCTACACGCTGCCCGGTTTGGGACACCTGATGAATTTCTACCATTCGTCGCTGAACGTGTCCCACAACAACCGAGCCGTTCCGCAAAATCTCTCGATGAACCTCGGCGCGTTTCTGGATCATATCCAGGTTCCGTCCCGATTCCAAGGTACGAAAGAGTGGGTTTCCCCCACCGGCGTCTACGAGCCGTATTCGATCCCGACCTATCGAGAGCCGGGCAAGATCAACATCAACACGCTCACCGAACCGGCTTGGCGGGCACTTTCGGGGGATCGGATTCTCCCGCAGGCGCATACCAACCAGAGCAACCCGCTCATCAGGACCATGGGAGCGATCTCGAACGTTCAGCAGAATACGCTGTATGACGCTCTTTCCATGTCGCGACGGATCGGTACGCCGAACTACATCGGCCTGAAGAGAAACGGGATTGACGGAACGGACTACATCGTGGACAACACGGTCGGACGCATCGACTCGGCCAATTCGTTTAATAATTCCGAACCGTACCGTCGGCTCGATTTCGCGTATCCGTTCCGGTCGCTCGCGTCGAGCAATTTCGTAACGGGGACAACAGTCCCCGTCGCGTTCCAATCTCCCGTGGCCCAGATGGAAGGGTATGGAGTTCCCGACCCGGCCGATGCGACGATTCTGAGGAGGTACTACCTTGGAGTGGATGCGAATTCGAATGAGCAACCGTTCCGTCCGCTCCTGGCCCCCGTGGTCGGCGG
The DNA here is from genome assembly GCA_031549565.1 of Thermoguttaceae bacterium. Taxonomy (GTDB): domain Bacteria; phylum Planctomycetota; class Planctomycetia; order Pirellulales; family Thermoguttaceae; genus JAVBSX01. Next base: position 29,024 of record JAVBPO010000155.1, on the reverse strand, counting down.
CGAATTCGGGCAAAACTGGACCGGAAACGGCCCGCACATCGCCCCGGCGCGAACCGTCACGGAAGAGTTCGAAGGACTCCAGCGTCTGAGCAACATGACGACGACCCGGTCCAATGTGTTCGCCGTTTGGGTGACGGTCGGCTACTTCGAAGCGGAGCAGGTCGATTTCACCAACGAAGCGACGACGGAAAACCCGATTGCCAAACTCAGGCAGATTTATCCGGACGGGTACAAATACGGCAAAGAGCTCGGTTACGGTTCCGGAACCGAAGAGATGTACCGACACCGTTCGTTCTACCTGATCGACCGCACGATCCCCGTCGGCTTCCGCCGCGGTGAAGATTTCAACATCGACAAAACGGTGATTTTGAAAAAAGCGATCGAGTAAGGCTCCCGCCGGCGCGTCTTCCGCAATCGGCGGGGTTCGTAACCGCCTTGCCAGGTTCCAAGCTAAAACCTGGCAGGGCGGTTTACATTTTCTTGTGATTCGCCAAAAAAAGCGAAAAAAACTATTGACATAGTCCTAGGCATTTAGTACGATGTCTTTAATCGATAAACACATTCCTTTGGAGAAAAAAATGCCTGAAATCACCGATTTGAACCAAACTCCGACCGATCGGGAGCTGGAGATCTTGAAAATACTCTGGAAAAAAGGCTCCGCGACCGTTCGCGAAGTCTGGAAAGAGCTGAGCGAATCGGACGCCCGGGAGGATCCGGAAAAGGACCTCGCGTACACGACCGTGCTGACGATGCTGCAAGTGATGCGCAAAAAGGGACATGTCGTGCAGAAAACGGAAGAGAAAGCGCACCTGTTTTCCGCCGCGCAGCCGAAAAAGCGGACCGTGGCGAACCTCTCGCGGCGATTTCTGGACAAAGTCTTCGACGGCGCCCGGGACGAATATCTCGTGCACATCCTCAAGCCGCAGGAAGTCAGCTTCGAAGAACTCGACCGCCTGGAACAAATGATCGAACAAGTCCGCCGTGAAAAATCGAACGACAATCCCAAACACGTTTAACCGGGAAATGGAACCATGAACACGCTTTACTACTTTTATCTCGACTACCTGCTCGCCGGTTCGGCCCTGCTTGCGGTTGCGATTTTATTGCGTTGCGTTCTGCGGCAACCGGCGTCACGAATGACGTTGGCCCGTTCGACGGTAATCGCGATGCTCCTGCTCGCCGTCGTGCTGGCCGTTCCGCGTGAATATCGATTCCAAAAAACCGTCGGTCCTGCGAAGAAAACCGCAACGACAATAAACTCTCCCCAAAAATCCGGTCCCCTCTCCCCCGGTACTCCGGGGGAAAGGGTTAGGGTGAGGGGGCCTGAAGCGGAAAACGGCGTCACGCAACCGTCCTACGGCTCATTCACCCCGGAAAAAGATTTTATTCCGACAGAAAATGTCTCGAATGACACCACAGCATCCGACGTTGTTTTCGTCGCCCCCCAAGTGGAAAGCAAATCCCAAACAACCGTACGCGGAGACCGGCTCTTCGTTGCCGCGAACCTTTTCCTCGCGGTCGTAATGGCCGCACGGCTTGCCGTCGGTTGGATCGCGAGCCGAAGGTTGATACGGAATTCGAAAGAGACATCGACCGACGTGAGAATATCGTCCGAAATCTCTTCGCCGGTTTCGCTCGGGTTTTTTCGACCGATCATCCTGCTTCCCGAAAACGCGTTGGAAAAAGACCCCCGGAGCCTGCAACTGGCGATTGCTCACGAACAGGCTCACATCGATCACGGCGATCTGCGGCTGCTCGGGCTGCTGCAAGGGCTTTCGCTTCTCGCGGCGATCAATCCGCTGTATTGGCTCTTGCGATACCACGTCGCTCAGGATCGTGAATTCCTCGCCGATGCCGCCGCGAGCCGGGAATGCGGCGACCGGATCGAATACGCTCGCTCGCTTCTGAATTGGGCACGCATGGGACGGGCCAACAGGTCCGGACTCGTTGCGGTCCATTATTTTTTCAAAAAAGCACCCCTGACCAGGAGAATCACCATGTTGCTCAAAGATCGTTATGACATCACGACGACGGTGTCAAAAAAGTTTCGCATCACCGCCGCTTGTTCGGCGATCGTGCTCGGGCTGCTCCTTGCGACGTTCACGTTCCGGCCCGCCGCGGAAGTGAACGCTCAAAATCCCAAGGCTCCACAGGCCAAAGAAGAGCCGAAAAAATTCCCGTTGACGTTCGAGTCGGAAGAAGCGCTTTCGAAATTCCTCGAAACGTACACCCCGTCCCCGACGACGCCGATGGGGAAGAAGGCGATTGATCAGCAAAATCTCAAGATGCTCGGCCTTGCGTTCCACAATTATAGTGATGCCACAAAATTTCTGCCGAGCTCCTCGACCGCCGAGGACGGGACCGGTAAACCGATGCACAGTTGGCGCGTCGCGCTGCTGCCGTATTTGGACCACGCGGGTTTGTACGAAAAGATCCGGCGCGACGAACCGTGGGACAGCGAGTACAACAAACAGTTTCACCACCAAATGCCCGACAGCTTCCGCAGCCCGTACCTGACCGACGAACAGTCGCAAAAAGGTTTAACCAACTACATCGCGATCGTCGGAAACCTGCACTCCGAAGCAACGCTGACTAACATGGGCGGTGGTATTGGTATGGCGGGTGGTTCCAGCAGTTCAGGTAGTCCCATGGGTATGAGCGGAAACCCAGGTGGCGGCATGGGTATAACACCCGACTTCGCCATGGAAATGAACAGAGGCCGTAGTGCCGCTACCGTGGACGCGGTCTTTGCCGGGCCGAATTCCTGGAGCACGTTTGGCCGCATTACGGACGGGACGTCGAACACGATTCTTTTCGCGGAGCGGTCGGAGCCGGTCTGCTGGATGGACCCGACGGGGGACGTGCCGATCAAGATCGCGGTCAAAGGGATCAACGCCGTGAAAAACGGCCTCGGCGGCGGCGAAGGGTCCGAGGGTATCAACGTCGTGTTTTGCGACGGCACGGTCCGTTTTGCTCCGAATATGGAGGAAAACGAAATGCTGGAAGCGGCGCTAACCTGTAACGGAGGGGAAGCGATCGCGTGGAATCCGGATGTGGCCGCGCAAACCGATTTCGGCGTTTCCGTCGAGGGAACCGTGACACTGGACGGCAAACCACAAGAAAATGTTACGATTTGTTTTATATCGGAATCCAGGAAGCGTGGTGTTGCCGTCAACACAATTGGAAAAGGAAAATACAGTATCACTCCGGAAATGGGGCTTAAACCCGGTGGATATAGAGCTACTGCAACCATCGACTTGGTAAATGATCCGCGACGCCTAACCTTTCCCCAAAAGTACCAAAACCCAGGTGATCCGCAGTTTAGGGGACAATTACAAGAAGGGGCAAACGAAATCAATCTGGAATTGACAAGCCAATAAAAAGTGAGGAGCGTATGCGAAAAGGGGGCATTGATTTGGCTTAAATCCGTAAAGAACAAAGTCCTGAAAGGACGCAATGTCAATAACCCCCGGGGCGCAAGCCGGGGGAAAGTCGCCCACACAATCCTTCAGCCCCAACGGGGCGCGACTTTTCCGACGATCCTGTTACGCCCCGTTGGGGCTGAGAGTTGTTTTGTCGTCGCTTTCCGCCGGTTGACACCGGCGGTTATAGACATTCAGCGCTGGAAACGGCAAACGCTTCCATAAAATTGTCCCGCTTGTAACATTTCTCGAATTCGATTCGTCAATACGACATGACAGAGACATTTCGTCTCACATGACCCATTTTCACTGTCCCATTTTTTTGAAAAGGATCGAGAAATGAAGCAACTTACTAATTTGTTCGGCTGGACACTCGGTTTTCTGGGATTGGTTCTCGCGGCTCCCTTTGCGGCCGCGGCCGATCTCCCAGACGTTTACGCGTATTCAAACCTGTCTCGCGGCTTGGACTGCAAACTGGTTCAATTCATCGTTGCGCAACCGGAGTGGCAACCGTTCGTCGACGCGTTCACGAAAAAAATCGACGCCGAATACGAAAAGGCCCGGAGCGGACACAATTTCCCCAAGGAATTGGCCGACATGGCGCTGGACAAAGTCCGGGACGCGTCCGGGAAAAAAGACATCTCCTCCAAAGACGTGATCCAGGTCATTCTCGAGGAATTCGAAGCGTTCCAAATCAGCGTCTGGCTCGAATCGGGGGTCGAAAAACCGGAAATCGCCGTTTCGATTTTTACGAAATTCAATCCGGTCGAACTGGAAAGTTTCTTGAAATTCGTTCCCGAGTGGATGTACAAAAAGCTGAAGCAGGATTCGACGGGAACGATCTACAAGTTTTCCCAGGACGACAAACAAATGTACGTCGGCTACATCCCACTGGCGGACCGCTCGGATTACGTGATCGCGGTCAGTGAAAAGCAGAACCGGGTCGAACAGCTGCTCGGATACGCTCAAACCGGCGAATTTCTGAAAACGGCGCTGCGTCCGGACGGAGCGTTCAAAATGGTCGAGGTTACCCCGGCGTTCTTCGAGACGGCTCGCGACAACATTCTCAAGCAGATCAAATCGAAGACAAACAAGGATCCGAACGCGGAAAACCTCGTCAAAATCCTTGAAAATCTCGAAAGCCTGAAATACGAAGTCGCGGACGATTCCGAAACGACTTCGGGCAATCTTTCGCTGACGATGAAAAACGACGAAGACGCGAAGAATCTCAAGGAAATCGCGGACGGTTTTGTCGCCATGTTGAAGTTCTTCGGCACGTACAATGCGGAGATCGACGAAAACGGCAAAAAAATGATCGCGCTGGTCTCGAAGATCGCGATTCAACAGGATTCGAAAACCGTATCGGCAACGATCAAATGCAACACGCCGGAAATCGAGAGCCTCATCAAGGAAATCCTCGCCAAAGCGACGGAAGAATTGAAGAAATAAATCGATTTAAAGAGCCGGGGATGAAGGCGTACTCCGCCGTAATCCCCGGGCAAATCTATCGCTGAATCGTATGGCAAACGACTTTGTCGGGATGCTTCTCGAAATAGCGTTGGTGACACTCCTCGGCCGGATAAAACGGCTGAACCGGACGAAGATGCGTGAGGATCGGCGAGGAAAAGCGATGCTCCGCGTCGATCTGTCGCATCACGGCCCGGGCGGTTTGCTCCTGCTGCGGCGAGTGGAAGAAGATAATCGAGCGATATTGCGTTCCGACGTCGACGCCCTGCCGGTTTTGCGTCGTCGGATCGTGGACGCTCCAAAAGAGGTTCAATAATTCTTCGTACGAAATGATCGCCGGATCGAACCGGATTTGCACCACTTCCGCATGCCCGGTCTGATCGGAGCAGACTTCTTCGTAAGACGGGTTCGGAACGCAGCCCCCCATATACCCGCAAACGACGTCAAGCACGCCGCGCTGCCGGCGAAACAAATGCTCGACGCCCCAAAAACAACCACCGCCAAAAGTCGCAAGTTCCATCGGAGTTCGCCTTTGTTCGTTATTTTAATTTTGGTGTCAAGATCAGCGTAACCGGCGTGTCGAGTTCCGGGATACGCTCCGTGTACGGGGCGAACAGGAGTTCGTCGTTCGAGTCGCTGCTGCGGATCGGAACGTCGAGAATCGAAGCGGGAAAATTCGAAACGCCGAAAAGCTCTCCGGTCGCGTCGGCCATGTAAACCTGGATCCGCTGCCCGCTCTCCCCCTCGAATTCCTGGAAAAAGCTTCCCGTGAACACGAACGGAATCGACATCTGTTTCGGAACGAACCCTTCCTTGCCGCGATTGTCGTAGTCGATTTCTTCGACAAGCTCCTGTGCTTTGCGGCGAACGGTCGTTCCGGTTTCATCGGTCCAAAGGACGTCGACGTCGATCTCCGGGCCGGTTGCCGGAACGAAGTCGGGCGAGAATTTCGCCGGTTCACCCGGTTCGGCGCCGATCGCCAAAAGCGCCGCGTGAATCAAAAACGGTTTCGCTTCGACCGCGACGACCGACTCGTGCTCCTTTGAACCGCTGCGACAGGCGAACAGTTCCAACATCCCTTCCCGGAGGCAGATTCGCCCCATCAGCACCACGCTTTTACGGTCCCGGGTAATCCAAATCTGTTGGCTTTCATCGAGCGGAATGAGCCGTTCCTCGGGACAGTCGATCAACGGTCGCGGGATTTCCGGCGGAAGTTGGTTGACGATTTCGTCCTCTTCAAAATCGTCCTCCTCGGAATTCGGAATGAACAGCGGGTGCGGTTGTTCGGAATTTTCGTCGTCTTTCTCGACGATTTTGCCGTCCCTTTCCGTTTTCCAACGGTCGACGATTTCCCGGTTGCGTTCGCGAACCGATTCCTGGCCGAAAACGGGCGTTCCGAACAAAGTCGACGACGTGATCGCCGGGTTCACGGCCGGATCGTCGGTCGCGGTTTTTCGTTCCACCGGAAAAAAGAGGCACAGAATAATCGTAATCGGCCCGATGACCAGAAGCCAAAACGCGAAGTAATGGAGTTTACCGCGCTGCAACCATTTCAAGAGCCAAACGAGCGCGACAACGCCGACGAGAAAACTGACGACCATTCCGATCAAGAACACGACGAGCCCTTGCGCTTGCGACGGATCGTAATGACGAACCAGCTTGGCGATTTTCAGCAGTCCGACGCCGCCGATGATCGGGATCGCGAGCAGAAAGGAAAACGTCGCCGCTTCGTCCCGACGAAGTTTGCAGAGCAGTCCGCCGACGATCGTGAACCCACTCCGCGAAAAGCCGGGCAAAATCGCGATCGCCTGGAAAATTCCGATGATCAGCGCGGACCGGTACGACATGTTTTTGTAGAGTACATCGCCGGTTTCCGTTTTTTGCTTTTGCCCCGAATAGAGTAGCAGGCCTGCCGTTCCGAGAAAACAGAATCCGGACAGCAGCGGGGATTTCAGCAACTCTTCACAATATTTTTCCATGGGAAAGCCGACGAGAATCGCCGGGATACTTGCGACGACGATCAGCGGAATCACCCGGGCGTCTTCTTTGAGCAGGGCGACGATCCGTTTGCGAAACACGACCAGCATGGCAAAAAGCGTCCCGAAATGGAGCAGGATACTGACCAGCAGCGGCTCGGGAAGCGGTTGCGAACCGAGCCGAACCACCCAATCGTTTACGACATTCAAATGCCCCGACGAGCTGATCGGCAGAAACTCACCGATCCCTTGAACGACCGCCAGCGTGATGATTTCCCAGAGATGTTGCATTTTAAATAAGAAATAAGAAATAATAATACAGAGCGGGAAGCGCAAGCGAGCGCTGACTGACAAATGAGAAAAAATAGAACAATGAGTAAAGTCCAAACAAGCGATATTTCTTATTTCATATTTCTTATTTCATACCTGTCCACTGCCGTCTGCAACCTTCATTATCCTTGGTCGATTTGGCAGAGTCGGGCGAAGTAGGGGGATTGGGTGAGGAGTTCTTGTTGCGTTCCGATGCTTTCGATGACGCCGTCCTGGAGCACGACGATCCGGTCGGCTAACGTCAACGCAGACAGGCGGTGTGTGACGAGAATCGTCGTCCGTTTGCCGATGAACTTCGCGAGCGCTTCGTGAATCTTCTGCTCGCTGTATAAATCAATCTGGCTCGTCGCTTCGTCGAGCAGCAGGATCGCCGGGTCGCACAGAAACGCCCGGGCCAGGGCGATTCGCTGCCGCTGTCCGCCGGACAAAAGTGCGCCGCCGGGTCCGACGTTCGTTTTGTAGCCGTGGACGAGTTCCTTTTCAATAAATTCGTGCGCAAACGCGTTTTTCGCCGCCTCGATCACTTCCTCGTCGGTCGCGAACGGCGAACCGTACCGGATGTTGTTCATGATGGTGTCATTGAACAGAATCGGCTCCTGCGTAATGATTCCCATCATCCGGCGGACATCGTGCATTTTCGCCGTTCGAACCGCGACGCCGTCGATCCGGACGTCGCCCGAGGTCGCGTCGGCGAATCGGGGTATCAGACTGAGCATCGTGCTTTTTCCGCAGCCGCTGGGGCCGACGATCGCGAGCGTTTCCCCGAACGGAATGTCCAGCGAAACGTCTTTCAAAATCGGCTTGTCCGGCAGGTACGAAAAAGAGACGCGATCGAACGTGATCGACTTGGAATGTCGCGGCATCCGGACCGCGTTCGGCGCGTCGACGATCGGAATTTCCCGGTCGATCAGCTCGAACACGCGGTCCGCGGCGACGATCGCCGTTTGGCATTGCGTGAAAATATCGGACAGTTTTCTCGCGGGATCCGACGCTCCGGCCAGCAGTACGAAAAAGGTCAACAGCATCGCTTGGGAAAGCGGCCCGTCGGACATCGGAATGCCGAAAATATCCGCTCGCTGATTCATCACCAGATACGACCCGGCCAGCGCGGCAATGCAGATCATCGCGACGCCGAGCACTTCCGTGAGCGGGTTGGTCAGGGCGTCGTATTTCGCCGTTTTCATCGTCAAACGGTATAGCGCGACGTTCGTTTGCCGGAATTTGCCGAATTCGCAGCGCTCGGTCACGAACGCCTTGACGACCCGGATGGAACGGATCGATTCTTCCAAACGTCCGAACAAAAGCACCGCTTGCTGAAGTCCGTTTCGGACGACCCGCTTGAGCGACTTGGCGAGCCAGCGTATCGCATACGCGGCGACGGGAACGAGAATCAACGTCAACAGAAGCAGTTGCCAACTGATCAACGCCGCTCCGACCAGGCAGGCGACCATTTTAATCGGTTCGCGAATCAGTTTGCCGTACAGTACGGTCAATCCGATGGAAAGACTGTTGACTTCCCCGATGATCCGGCTCATCACATTGGAAATCCCCTGCTGGCTGAAGTAGTTGACTTCGTACCGAATGATTTTGCGAAACATTTGGTTCCGGATTTCGCAAATCGTTTTCGCGGCGATTCGGGCGGAAAGAATTGCGTGCAGGATCGTAAAAACCGCTTTGAGCAAGGTCACGACCAAGGCGAACGAAACGATCATCACGAGCGTCAGAAACGCGTCGCGGGGGCAGAAGCGATTGACGACCGGCTGAAAACGGAGCAAAAGGAAACGATACCATTGATTCCAACTCAGTTCGCTGCGGGATCGACCGAGCTCATACCTGGCTTTCGCGTCCTGGTCGGTTTCCGATTCGGTTTCGAGCGTCGCGATTTTCGTTTCCAGATCGATTTTCGTTTTTTCGGTTTCACCGATTTTGCGTTCGAACCAATCGACGAAGTTGTCGTTTTTCAAGCAGATTTCCACGATCGGCGCCGTGATCGCCCCGATATTCCCGCCCCAGAGTACGCCGATCATCAGCGCACAAAAAATCGACGCGACGATCGAAAGTTTATAGCGAAACGTGAGCTGGATCGCCCGAAAAAGATTTTTCATGTATCGAGTGCGCGCGGAAAACAAAAAAAGGAGGAAACGGATCGCTCCTTTTGAATCGGGTCATTATACTTTTTCTCCCCCGAACGGCAAGTGTTCCTTGCCATACCGCAAGAGAACCGCAAAGTTGAAAAGACGAACGGAGGGCGGAATTTAACGTTGAGAAAACCGGTCGCCCGATTGACGGTCAAAACGCGTCCTCCTTTACGATTTTCCCAAACGTGAAATAATTTGCTTTCCGTTGGTTACGCGGGCGTCTCCGACGCTCCGGCTAAACGGGTAATATCCCTTTTCACCCTTATACCATGCAAAGCACTCAGGAAATCATCGCGACATTTTCGAAATACGTGATCGGTAATTACACTCGGTATCCGGTCGCTCTGGTTCGCGGGGAAGGTTCTTATATTTGGGACGCCGAAGGCAACCGGTATCTGGACTTTTTCCCCGGCTGGGGGTGCGGGCTGCTCGGGCATTGTCCACCGCCGGTCGTCGAAGCGGTCCAGAAGCAGGTCGCGACACTCATCCACATTCCGAACACTTGGTATTCGGAGCAGCAGGGGGAGTGGGCCAAACGACTTTCGGAGCGGAGCTTCGGCGGTCAGGCGTTTTTCTGCAACAGCGGCGCCGAAGCGAACGAAGCGGCAATCAAACTGACCCGGTTACACAGCCCGAAAGGAAAATACAAGATCATCACGTTCCTGTCGAGTTTTCACGGGAGAACGATGGGGGCGATTTCCGCGACAGGTCAGCCGAAATACCATGAAGGGATCGGCCCGCTCCTGGCAGGCTTCACTTACGCTCCTTACGGTGATTTGGAGGCCGTGGAAAAAGCGATCGACGACGAAACCGCCGCGATCATGATCGAACCGATCCAAGGGGAAGGGGGCGTTCGAATTCCGCCCGACGGTTTCCTGCAGGGGCTGCGTTCGCTCTGTGACAAGCATGGGCTTTTGCTGATTTTTGACGAGGTGCAAAGCGGATTCGGTCGAACCGGCGATTGGTTCGCGTATCAGACTTTCAACGTCGTTCCGGACATATTGACGGTTGCAAAAGCCGTTTGCGGCGGTTTGGCGGGCGCGGCAATGCTCGCCAAGAAAGAAATCGCCCCGAGTCTCAAACCGGGAACTCACGCGGCAACGTACGGCGGTAATCCGATCGCGGCCGCCGCCGGAATCGCGGCAATTGAAATGATCGAAAAGGAAGGACTGCTTGAAAAGGCGAAAAAGCTCGGCGCGCACTTCCTCCGACGATTCCGCGAACTCGCCGAAACGACCGATGTGATCAAAGACGTTCGCGGGATCGGCGTGATGATCGGGATCGAACTCGCCGTCGAGGGGGCCCCGATCGTGAACAAGTGCATGGAAAAAGGGCTGCTCATTAACTGTACGCAGGGAAATGTCTTACGACTTCTCCCCGCGATGAACATGCCGCCCAATTTAGCCGACGAAGGAATCGACATTCTCGCCGGCGAATTGCGACAGGCGAGCACGACATAAACCGGGAGCCCCGGTAGGCGGCTGGAGCTTCCGCTCCGATAAATAAGCCGCGAGATGGTCGTTTCACTCCCGATCTCGCTGTCATTGTAAAAAAATCAACAACCTTTCCCCGTAATTGTATTACGTCGGTCAAAACACACGGTTTACGGTTTTTCGACTTGGATGTCGTAAACCGTATTCCCTTTGACGTCGCATTTCAATTCCGAGGTTTCCGCGCTGAAAAACTTGCGGTTAATCAACGGAATACTCGCCGGCAGCGGCGACGCGCTTCCCCGGGACGCGTAAGGGTCCTTGGGGGCTTCCGGAGCTGCTCCATAAGTGACCGCCCCGGAGATGCTGACCCGATAACTTCCTTTGGGAACCCCGTCGTTTTCTTTGACCGAGCCGAGCCGGTACGTTCCGTCCGGCTGAATCCGCCCATTGGCCGACGTTTTTTCATTTTCGAAAACAACCGTTCCGGTCGTAAAAGGCGTACCGTCCGGGAAAGTGATCTTTCCGGTCACTTGGGAATTTTTGTTGCATCCGATCAGGAGCGAACAGAAAATCAAACACGACGTGAGCAAGGCAAGGTTTTTCATAAACACAATCCTTTTGATCGAGAGTGAAAGGAAGCTGATCCATTACGGGAGGGAAACCGCTTTGCCGTCCTTGACGTCGGCCAAAGCGCTCAGCACGGTCAGCGGGACCGTGTTACTGATCGGATGAACGGATCCGTCGCCGTACAGGAATTGAATCACTCCGGTATGGTAACTGCCGAAACCGTAAACATCGATCGGGTTGTCGTTATCCCCACCGAAACTGCTCGGGCCTTTTCCCAACAGGTTGAAAGTCGGGTGAATTTGCCGAACCATCGAAGCGGAAAAACCGCCGGAGGTGCCGAGAATTCCGCAATCCCCCTGATCTCTCCAGCCGTTCAGACCGTTTTGGCCGCAGTGACCGAGCCGGGCGGTCGGAATGTGCTTTTCGCCGAGAATCAACTGGTTGGACAATCCATCGCTGCACCAGGAAAACGAGTCGCGCGGCTTAAATCCGGTGATCGCCAAGTTGCCCGGATTGAAATCCGTGATCGCGACCCGGACCGGTCCGCGGTGGAACGAATAGTGGTCCGTACCGCCGTAGGTGAAAAAGCACGCGGCCCATTGCGTAGAGTTGTCGCTGCCTGTGTAAACGACAACCGCATAATCACCGACCGGTCCCGGGCGGGGATTTTCGGGATCGCCGGGGCCGGTTCCCGTGCATTTTTGAACGCCGGTGCGTCGCGTCGGGCAAAGGTACATCGGAAGACTGCTCAAACCGTTCCGGTCTTCTTCGGTGAGTCGATCGTTCCACCATTCGCGCCCGAGATTCCCATAAGGGTTCACGCACCCGGCGACGCAGGTGTCCAAGCCTTCGTTAAACGTGGCATGGGGCCCTCGGAGAAAAATTTCCCACAAGGACGTTTTTTCCATGTACGGGAATAGAATCGGCCAAAATCCGACCCGAAACTCGTGGACTTCCAACGGGGGAATTCCATTTCGGGCATCGTGAAAGTTGTGAACCGCCAAACCGATCTGTTTCAGGTTGTTGGAACACTGCATCCGTCGGGCCGCTTCGCGAGCGGCTTGAACGGCGGGAAGCAACAGGGCGATCAAAATTCCAATGATCGCGATGACGACGAGAAGCTCGACCAAGGTGAAACCTCGGGTATTTCCCGGCACGAAAATACGGCTTCGAAATCGAAAGTGTGAGTTTTTATCCATGGGACTCTCCAATCGAGGAAAAGAAAAAAAGAAAAACAACACTGAGAGCCGTTGTCGCGACACGACCGTTTCGAATTCGGCAACAACAGCAGCCGAAGGGGCGAAATGGAGGGCGGGTTTCCTCCCTTGATCCCCCCTTCATTGTCGTTATAGCCTTTCGCGTTTTTCAAAACAAGTATTCTCAAAAAAATTTGAAAAATTATTTTACCCCATCGACACCGCCAAAGAGCCGCATGTGAAGCGAAGCGAAACTTGCGGAACAGAGACAGGTCCACAAGTTGCGTGTTGAAGTTCGAACAGCTATACTGTATCTTCGTGTCCTTGGAGGAAAAATTTTTCACCATCAACCGATAATCCCATGAAAATAGCAACAGCGACGTTCACACTCTTTATGCTTCTTGGCCTGACGGCATCACTTTTCGCGGCGGAACCTCAGTCTCAGCCCGCGCCGAATCTTCTCGGCGAACGCTCTTTGGAACGGACCGGCTTCCAGCAAGCGGGCCCCTACGGGCCGGGCTACGATTTGCGGACCGATTTCGTGATGCCTTACGGGATCTCCGACCACGCGATTTCGCTGATTCCCCGTTGGATCGAAGCACAGTACGTTCCCCATTTAATGACCGGCGTTTCCTGGGGCGGATACGAAGATTTTCTCGACGGAAAATTCGACGGAATCGATCACTGGGACGACGCCCAAGTCGATCCTCAAGGCAACCAGATCCTTCATGGTCCACGAACGCCGTACATGGTTCCCTCGATCGCGTTCAGCCGCTACCTCGAAGACGGTCTGAAAAAAGCGATCGATTCCGGCGTCGTTGCCGTTCACTTGGAAGAGCCGGAATTCTGGGCCCGGGCCGGGTTCAGCGATTCGTTTAAACGGGAGTGGGAAATCTACTACAACGAACCGTGGATTCGTCCCGACTCGACTTGCGATGCACAGTATCGGGCGAGCAAGCTGAAATACTATTTGTACCGCCGTATGCTGGACCGACTCTGCGGTTCGCTTAAGGAGTATTCGCTCGTCAAACACAAACGCCCGGTCCGCTTTTACGTCCCGACGCATTCGCTGCTCAACTACACGCAATGGGCGATCGTCTCGCCGGAATCGTCGCTGCTGGACCTGCCGGGGATCGACGGAATGATCGCGCAGGTCTGGACCGGAACCGCACGGTCGGAAAACACGTACCAAGGCGTCAACGCCGAACGGACGTTCGAGACCGCTTACCTCGAATACTGCATCATGCAGGAAATGGTTCGCGGAACGAAAAAGCGGATGTACTTCCTGCACGATCCGATCGAGGACAATCCCGGTTACGATTGGAACGATTATCGAAAGAACTATATCTGCACGCTCGTCGCATCGCTTTTGCAGCCGGACGTGTGGTATTACGAAGTCTGTCCTTGGCCGCAGCGGGTTTTCCAAGGGAAGTATCCGGCTCGCGATCCGAATGCCCAGCCGATCCCGGGCGAGTACGCGTCGGTTTTGAGTACCGTCTTTCAACAGCTTCGCGACATGGAACAGCCGGACGTTTCCTGGGAAAAAGGGACGGACGGAATCGGCGTGTTTCTCGGTGATTCGGCGATGTTCCAGCGGGCCGAGCCGATGTACCGCGACGGAAGAGCGCCAGATTACTCCGACCCGACGAAGCCGGACATCGCCGAAATCCACCGCTTTTCCGGCTTCTACGGTTTGACGCTCCCGTTGGTCAAGCACGGCATTCCGGCCCGCGCGGTTCAGTTGGACAACGTACTGCGGTTCCCGGGCTATCTGGACCGCTACAAAATTCTTCTGCTCAGCTACGAATTTCAAAAGCCGTTGCATCCGGGCGTTCACGCGGTCTTGGCCGACTGGGTTGCCCGGGGCGGAACGCTTCTTTACGCCGGCGCCGAAACCGATCCGTTCCACCAGGCGAAAGATTGGTGGAACACGGAGCCGCAAAACTACGCGGCGCCGTCGGAACACCTGATGGAACTGGTCGGGCTGGACAGAAAACCGGGGGATGGTAAATATACGTTCGGAAAAGGGAAGATCGTCGTCGTCCGTAAGCATCCGGCGTATTTCTCGCGGTCGAAAGAGAAAGCGGAGGAATTGCGTTCGCTGGTGCGCGAGTGCGTCGAAGATCACGGCGAAAAGCTGATCGAACGAAATTACTTCCTGCTCCGTCGCGGCCCGTACATCATCGCTGCGACGATGAACGAATCGGTGTCCGAGGAACCGCTGGTTCTCGACGGAAAGTACGTCAATCTGCTCGAAGCGACGCTGCCGATTGAAACGAAAATCTCCGTCGCCCCGGGAACCCAAGGATGGTACCTCGACCTGGACAAAGTGACCGCGAAAGCCCCGGCGGTGCTCGCGTCCTCGGGCCGGATCGAGCAGTGGAGCGCCGAGTCCGACGCGGCCGAGTTCACGCTTTCCGCGCCGGAAAACGTACAAGTTTTCACGCGAATCCTGCTTCCCGGTCCGCCGAAAAAAGTTTTCGTGAGCGGCGCGGAAGTCGATCAATCGGCCTTCCCCTGGGACGCCGGCAGTTCGACGCTGCTGTTGAACCACCCGGCAAACGTGAACGGGACGAAACTACGCGTGGAATGGTGAGCGGCAGCCTTCGAATCAGAGCCGCGCACGAAGTAAGCGGTGTTCGAGTCGACTGCATCCTAAAAGGGGATGTAGGAGGGGAAAAATGAGAGAAGGATAAGGATAGTGTTAAACTGGGAGGAATTTCGATCAGAAAAGATGGTCCCCTCGCCCCCGGTATTCCGGGGGAGAGGGCTAGGGTGAGGGGGTGGAGCTGTTTGACGCTTCATTTCCCCTCACCCTAACCCTCTCCCCGGATTACCGGGGAGAGGGGACCGGCGTTTTGACTGTTTTAACCTGTTTACTTCCGTTTATTCTACCTGAATTACGAGGGCCCCTCTAATGGTTTATGAAAAAAATAGACCACAATACCGCTTACTTCGTGCGCGGCTCTGATTTGCGTGTTCGACAACCTTCACCACTCTTTAACAAGAACGGAAGTATGGCCAAAGTACATTATTTGATTTTCGACATCGAAAGCGTTGCCGATCCGGAGTTGGTCGCGAAGGTTCATTTCGCCGGGAAGGAGATCGAGCCGCAAGCCGCGGTTCGGGCGTATCGCGACGAACTGATGGCTGCGAACGGGTCGGATTTCATTCCGTACACGTTCCAGCTCCCGGTCTCCGTCGCGATCGCCAAAGTGACCGCCGACTTCCAGCTCGACGATTTGGTCGTTCTCGACGACCCGCAATTCCGGCCGCACGAAATTTGCAGCTTGTTTTGGCGCGGTTGGAAGCATTACGGACAGCCGACGCTCGTCAGTTTCAACGGTCGCGGGTTCGACATTCCGCTGATGGAACTGACGGCGTTTCGATACGGGATTTCGATTCCGCAATGGTTGTCGCTCGACCAAAAAACGTACGACCAACCTCGCAACCGGTATAACACGCGGTCGCATTTCGATTTGCACGACGTTTTGACGAATTTCGGCGTCACGCGGTTCAGCGGCGGGCTCAACCTGGCGGCGAACCTGCTCGGAAAACCGGGAAAAATGGAAGTCCAGGGAAATATGGTCCAGGACATGTATGAACAGGGCGAGGTCGCGAAGATCAACGACTATTGTCGCTGCGACGTGTTGGATACATATTTCATTTTTCTGCGAACGATGCTGATGCTCGGCAATCTCTCGCTCCAGCGGGAGCAGGATTTGGTTCGTCAAACGAAAGAATGGCTGGAGCAACGCAACGATATCCCGGCCTTTGCCCTCTACCTGGACCATTGGGGGGACTGGGCCAATCCGTGGGAATAGGCTCAAACCATCACACGACCACTACGACACGGCGATAATTGTCAAAGTTGCGGGGATGTGTATAATGCGACAGAATGCGGCGGGTGTGTCGTCGCTTGGAAAACCTTTTCCTTCAACCTTTGGATTCTTCCATGAAAACATTACTGAAAACGCGGTTTGCCGGGGTTTGCGCCGGTCTTTTGTTTGCCGTTTCCCTCTTTTCGGTGGCCGCGAACGCTGCGGAGCCGAAACCGATCATTACGATTTCGGTCTCCAGCTATGACAAACTCATGGAAGCCGGAAAAGTCCTCGCCAAGCTGGTCGATCAGGGCGACGCGTTCGAGATGGTTCAATCGAATTTCGGAACGCTGGCCGGCGTCGACGGCTCCAAGCCGATCGGGATCATGCTTTACGCGACGGACGATGAATTCCTTCCGGTCGCTTTTGTCCCGGTCAGCGATCTGGAAAAACTTTCCGGACAGTTTCCCATCATCGACGCGTATCTCGGAGAGCTTAAATCGACGGGAAAAGGGAAGTATTCGATTCCGATGGGAGCCGAAAACATGATTCTCGAGCAAAAGAAGAATTGGCTCGTCCTTTATCCGGAAGCGTATCCCAAACTGGCCGTCGACGATCCCGCGAAACTGCTCAACGGACTCGATAAAAAATATCTTCTTTCACTTCAAGTCGATCTCGAGAACGTTCCGAAAGAAACCGTTCTCATGCTGTTGGGCCCTCTGGAGATGATCGCTTCGATGTCGAATCCGAATGCCCCGGCGCAGTTCGCGTCCTTGAGGGAAACCATCGAAATGTTATTGGACGAAGGAAAATGGTTGCTCGAGGGGATTAATGTCGACTCGAAAACCGGCGACATCTCTGTCCACGTCGCGATGGAAGTCAAACCGGACGGAACTCTTGCGAAAGCGATTCAATACACGAAAGACGGTAAAACGGCTTTTCCGGGTTTCTTCCGACCGGACCAGGCGGTTGCGGGGGTCGGAATCGGACTCATTCCGGATGCACAAAAGGAAACCCAAATTGATATGGTAAAATCGTACTTCGAGGGAGCGCTCGAAGGGGTTGAAAACGATCTGGAAGGGGAAGAACTCGAATTGGTCAAGGGAATTCTCGACTCGCTGGAGCAAGTCGCCGTCGCGACCATCGAGAGCGGGAAGACCGATTTCGCGGCGACTTGGAAAACGAGCGGCGAAATTTTCTTCGCCGGACACATCGCCGAGGGGGACCTGCTCGGCGACGTCTTGAAAAAGACCGCGGCCGGGATTACCGACGCGAACCCGGACGTCAAGGATTTGCTCAAACTGGAATACACCTCCTTCGAGGGATACAAGTTCAGCACGCTGACGTTTCCGTTGGTGCTTCTGGAGTCGATAGTTCCGAACGCGGAAGAGCTCCCGGAACATTTGTCCGAGATGTCGGTCAATATTCTTCTTGGAATCAAAGACGACGCGATTTGCGGCGTGGTCGGGACCGACGGTACGAAGCTGGAAGCGATCCTGAAGAAAGTAATTACCGATTCGAAAACGCCCGCGGCTTTGCCGAAGCGGTCGTTCGTTTTTTCACTCCCGCTTGCGGCCGGAGCTTTGAAAGCGACGGGACTGCTTCCCAAAGAACCGGTGGTCGATGCCGTGATCGCTTCGCTTACCAAAGCGCCAAAAGAAGCCGTCGTGACGATCGACAACGACGCGGTTTCCGCGTCTACGGGTTTAACTAGCACGGCCGATTTCGCGATCAGCGGATCGATTATTTCGTCCGTTGCCAAAGCGGTCGAAGCCGCGAAAGACGCCCAAATGCAGTCGTCGCTCGACTCCGATCCGTTCGGAAATTCCAAGGATAAGGGGGACAAGCCGAAAGCGAAAACGAAAGATTTCGATTTCTGAGGTTGAAAGTATAAGAGTGGCCGTGGTAATTCAGATAAAGTAAACAAGTTTACACCGCCACAACGCCGGTCCCCTCTCCCCGGTATTCCGGGGAGAGGGCTAGGGTGAGGGGAAATGAAGCTTCAAACAGCTTCACCCCCTCACCCTAACCCTCTCCCCCGGACGACCGGGGGCGAGGGGACCATCCTTTCCGATCGAAATTCATCCCAGTTTAAAATCCTCTTTCTCCCATTTTACCCATTTTAAGACGCCCAATCTGAGGCTATCCCACATGCACGATTCCTGGACGGAACCGGATTTGATCGGTAATCGTTTACGCGGATTGACCGCGTCGATTCCCGAATGGGATCCCGCCCGCAATTGCCGCGGTTGGATCGAGCAGTTCACGACCCGGACCGCGGCGATGCAGCGTCGACTCGGAATGCCGCTGATCGTCGCGTTTCTCGGCGGGACCGGGACCGGTAAAAGCACGCTCGTCAACGCCCTGCTCGGTCAACGGATCGTGCGGGAAGGAAAGCAGCGTCCGACGACCGATCAGCCGATTCTCGTTTGCCGTCCGGAAATCGATCCGACCGAATGGGGAATCGACACGGCCGATCTGACGATCGAAAAACACGACCTTCCCGCTTTGAAGCGGATGGTGTTGATCGACTGTCCCGACCCGGACACGACGGAAAACGAAGAGCAACGGCTCTCGAATCTTGCCCGATTGCGGGGCGTATTGCCGCTTTGCGACATTCTCGTCGTGACCGGAACGCAGCAGAAATACCGGAGCCGAAAAGTCGCCGACGAACTTGCCGACGCCGCTCCGGGCGCTCGGCTGGTTTTCGTGCAGACGCACGCCGATCGGGACGTCGATATCCGCGACGATTGGCGCAAAGTCCTGGAAGAGAAATACGAGCCGGGAACGATCTACCTCGTCGATTCGTACACGGCCCTGGCCAACCAATTGGAAGGGAAGGAGCCGAAAGGGGAATTCGCCGAGCTGCACCGGCTTTTGACCCGGGACATGAACGAAGAGTATTCCTTGCGAATCCGGCAGGCGAACTACTTCGATCTGGCCGACGAAACAATCGCGCTTTGCCGCGAAGAGGTCGAGCACGATTGGAAATCGATCGAAATTCTTCAGGAACAAATCGCCGCCCAGCGTCGGGAACTGAGCGTGAGCTTGGCCGAAAACGCACGGCGGGAATTGGTGCAGGACCGCAAACTCTGGGAAAACCGTTTGATCGACCGGATTACGAATTGCTGGGGATACAGCCCATTTTCCGTCGTGCTGCGGATCTATCGACAACTCGGGTCGATCCTTATGGGAATGGCTCTTGCCCGGGCTAGGTCGATCCCGCAACTGGCCGCGCTGGGAACCGTCGAAGGGGTCCGAACGCTTCGGCGCTGGTCGTCGTCGCGGAAACTCAAGGAAAAATTCACGTTGCCGGAATACTGGGACGAAAACACGCTCCGCGAATCGAACCTGATCCTCGGCGGATTCGCCCGGGACGCGAAGATTCCGCCGGAAGCGTTGGACGACCTCCTCAAAGAAACGGAAAAAGCCGGCGATTCGTTCATGCGGGTCATCTCCAAGGAAATGCAGTCGATTTGCGAACGATTGACGGTCCGATACGACACGCTGATCAATCGAATCTTTTACGAAACGTTGCTCGGAGCGATGCTGTTGTTCATTCTTTCCCGACCGGCGTGCAATTTTTTCTACGAATCCCCCTTTCTGGGTTACGACATTTGGCCGCTCTCGCATTACCTTGTTTCGCTTTTTTGGCTCGGTTTGTGGGCGGCGGGACTTTTGGGAATCTTCCTACTGACGATCAACTTCGGCTTGGAGCGGGAAATCAACGAAACGTCGTCGAATTGGAGCATGACCGGACCGATGCGTTTCGTTTTTCAAAATCTGGAAACGACGATCGACCGGATCCGCGATTTCCGCGAGCAGATCGACTCGCTCGGCTTCCGGATCGACGAGCTGAACAAACTCGCCGAATCGCTCGACCGAAGACTCGGACGACGCAAAGCATGAAACGCACCTCAAAGAGCCGCACGTGAAACGCAGCGAAACTTGCGGAACACGGGCGGTTCCAATGCAGGGAAAGCCTCGCTGGCAACGTAAGGAAATATGGCAAAACCAAAAGTCTACATTGAATCTTCCACGATCAGTTTTTTGACGGCGCGTCCGACGAAAAATCCGCTCCTCTCCGTCAAGCAACTGCTGACGCGGCAATGGTGGATGAAACGGGATTTTTTTGATCCCTTCATTTCCGAAACAGTCGTCGAAGAAATTGAAAAAGGCAACGCCGATGCCGCCAAATTGCGAGTGGAAGTCGTTGAGGGCATTCCTATCTTGGCCGTTAATGAATCCGTTAAACGACTGGCAAACAAATTATTGTTTTTGGAAGCCGTCCCCGAACATTCCGAAATGGATGCATATCATATCGCTCTTGCCACCGTTTATGGAATGGATTATCTTGTAACATGGAATCAAAAACATATCGCCGCACCACGAAAACGGAGACTGATCGATGAAATCGCATTCAACAGGAATTTGAAAGCACCGCTGATCATAACCCCGGAAGAGTTTTTAGTGGAAATCGACGAGAACATCAGTGATATTACCGAGGTGATCGAATGAAAGACATTAGTGAACTGGACTTGTGGAATCAACCGGAGGAAGGAGACCCGTTGGTATGGCTCCGTCGGCATCGGGAAGAAATTTCGCGGCAATATCCTTCGATCGAAGCTTTGGGCGAATACTTGAAACAATTCGGTTCCACTGAAGAATCGCTCGCGAGAATCCACCGCAAAATCGAAGAGCAAAAACGCAAGGAAATTTCCCGATAATTATTCCGACATCATTTGTTTATTGTGAACACAATCCCCCCCTCGAAAATCCTCATCGTTCGTCTCAGCGCGATCGGCGACGTCGTTCACGGTCTGCCGGTTGCCGTGGCGCTACGAAAACGGTTTCCGCAAGCGAAGATTGTTTGGCTCGTCGAAGAGAAAATCGCGCCGCTTATTGAGAATCATCCCGCTTTGGATGAAATTTGGACCGTTCCCAAAAAATGGATGAAGTCGTTCTCCACGGTCCGGAACTTGCGCAAACGATTCCGCGAATTTTCGCCCGACGTCGCGATTGATCTGCAAGGGCTCTTAAAAAGTTCGTTCGCCGCTTGGCTGTCCGGAGCGAAAACGCGGATCGGATTCGGCGGTAAAGACGGTCGGGAAGGAAGTCGTTGGCTGAACAACCGACTCGTGACGCCTGTCCGGGAACATGTGATCGACCGCAATCTTCAACTCCTGGAACCGCTGGGCATCACGGAGGTTGTCGCCGAATTTCAACTGCCGGAGAAACCGGAAGACCGTGACGCCGCCGAAAAAATCCTCGCCGGGCTCGGTTTGACCGGCGCGTTCGCGGTGCTCAACGTCGGAGCCGGATGGGAATCGAAACTCTGGCGCGAAGACCGCTACGCCGAAGTTGCCTGCTATTTGAAAAGCAAACATAATCTCCCGTCGCTTGTCGTTTGGGCGGGGGCAAAAGAACGCGAAATGGCCGAAACGATCGTGAAAGACGCCGGTGACGCCGCGATCCTCGCTCCGCGGACTTCGCTCGGCGAACTGGCGTCAATCTCTCGAAAGGCGACGATCTTCGTCGGTTCCGACACCGGCCCGCTGCACATCGCGGTTGCCGCCGGAACGCGTTGCGTCGGGCTGTACGGGCCCATGTCCGCCAAACGCAACGGACCGTACGGTCCCGAAAACCGCTCCGTCCAAATCCGCTCCCCGGAAGGAACGAATATCAATCCGCATCACGCCCCCCGCGACCTGATGGATGCGATCGAAGCCCAACACGTTATTGACGCCTGCGAGGAAATTCTCATTTCCCCGCGGCAACCCGTTCCGTTGACACCATTCATGAGAAAGGAACACCATGATACCCGTTGAAGCGATTACGAATCTGCAAAAAACGACCGTCGAACTTTGGCACCAGAACAAGCCCGACCCGCAAGTCGACGGGATCCTGCAGCTTGCCATGGAGCAGCATCGCCGGAACTACAATCTTTGGCACGAGGAAGACATCGCGCGGAGTCCCGACGTTTCCGACGCCGAAATCGCCCGGGTCAAACGAAGTATCGACAATCTGAACCAATCGCGCAACGATCACATCGAGCAGTTGGACGACGCGATCATCAAGTTGCTCGTCGAGAGCGGCGTCACTCCGAAACCGGAATCGCCGATGAATACCGAAACGCCCGGCAGCGCGATCGACCGCCTTTCGATCATGGCCCTGCGAATCTACCACATGACCGAGCAGGTCAACCGGACCGACGCGACCGAGGAACACAAACAAAAGGCCGCCGAACGGTTGCAGCGATGCTTCGAGCAGCACGCCGACCTTTCCAAATCGCTCGAAGAGCTTTTGGCCGACCTTTTCGCGGGCCGGAAGTTTTTGAAAGTGTACCATCAATTCAAAATGTACAACGACCCGACGATGAACCCGTATTTGTACGGTAAAAATTCCACTTGACACCGCTTTCTCTTCGATTTCCCCATGAAAACCGCCGCCGTTTCCCTGCTGTCGATTCTTGTTTGTTCCTTCGTTTGCGCCGGCCCACCGGACTGCGACATTCTCGCAACCGGTTCGGATCGCGTCGTGATTTTCGCGCCGGATTTCTCCGTGAAATGGGAAGCCCCGGCTGGAAACATTCATGAAGCGAAACTCCTGGAAAACGGCAACATCCTGTTCGCCGACGAAGGCGTCACGGAAATCACGCCGGACAAGAAAATCGTTTTTCAGTACAAAGCTCCCGAGGGGCAATACGGAACCTGCACTTGTACCCGGTTGCCGAATGGAAACACGTTGATCGGCGAGAATTTCTCGGGAAAAGTCAAGGAACTTGCCCCGGACGGCTCGGTCGCTTTCGAGATGCTGACGAAATTCGTAACCGACGATCTGCATCACCGGATGCGCTACGTACGCAAATTGGAAAACGGCAATTATCTCGTCTGTCATTCCGGCGACCACAACGTCCGGGAATACGCGCCCGCCGCCGAAATCGTTTGGGAATACAAAACGCCGAACATCGCGTTTTGCGCGGAGCGTTTGAAAAACGGCAACACGATGATTTCCTCGCTGGACCAGATCACCGAAGTCGATCCGAAAGGGGAAAAGGTCTGGGAGTTCCGAACGTCGGACCTTCCCGAGCTGGGCATTCGGAACATGACCGGATTCTTTCTCCGGGAAAACGGGAACCTCGTCGTCGGGTGTTACAGCGCGTATGACGCCGAAGGAAAAGGGGCCGGCATGTTCGAGATCACGCGGGAGAAAAAACTCGTCTGGTCTTACGGCAAGCCGACCGACGGTCGCCCGGTGGACCGGAGCATGATGGGGGTCGAAATGCTCGAGAAGCGTCGTCCGTGATTCCACATCACATGACGCCAAAAAAAGAGAAAATGCCCCGGAAGTCGCTGCTAGTACGAACCTTTTGGGAGCCCGAAGTTTTAAGGGGGGCACCTGGACAAACGATTGCGTGATCCGAAACTCCACTGAAATGGACCGATCCGGCTGTACGCGCCCGCTTTCTTTACGAACAGGAACCCATCGGGCAAAATATCGACTCCCCGGAAAAAATCCGTAGTCAACACAGCTCCTTACTGGGGCGTTTTCATCATAGCAAAGATTCCCTCTTTTGGCAAGCTGCGGCATTCGGAATCGTCACTTTTTTCCATAGGAATTCAGTACAGGAACCTTCACCGGAGAACGCGACGGGACCGGCCCCTGTCTGTTTACCGCGACAGGATTCCTGCCCGGAACCGGTGCACTGCGGCGAGGTCCGTTTGCAACGGGGCGAACCGGACGCGATTCTTCGTGCAACTGGATTTGTACGATTTCCTTCGGTTCGAACCGGTTTCCCTGCATCAACGGGGGGAGTTCTTCGATTTCTTCCTCTTCTTCTTCCCAGACCGTTTCCATTGCGTCGGGATCGATTCCTGTTTCATCTTCTTCCACGAGTGTTTCCGTGGAGACGACCGACCGTACCATCGGCGCGTCTTCCGGAGATAGAGGCGTTTGCGTTCGCGAAACCTGCCGGATCGGATTCGGTTCGTTTACCCGTTGGACGGATTGATTCCTGTCCGGCGTCGGTTTCGGGACAGCCCCTGCGACACAGTGAACATGCGGAGTGGAAACCGGAGCTCTCGAAGCGGTTTGCGGCGGTTGCGGCGTCAACCAGGACGGTGTCATCATCGAAACGACTTTCATCGGACTCACGCTTTTTTGAACCAGTGGTTGCACGGCTGTTTGTCGCGCGATTCTTGCCGCTTTTTCGGCGTCTTCGGAAGGAGCAAGCAGCCCCGCCGGAGAAAGTGCCGATAGGGAAATCGACGGAATCTTGCTCTTCGGCGTTTTCAGCGGTTGCGGCGGCGCGGTTTCCGAGGGTGTCAATCGCGATTTTTCACGAACGGGGGCCGGCATTTCCTCGAACTCCTGCCGGGAAACGGTTTCACCGGAAACTGTTTCGGATCCGTCGAGTAATTGCGCCCAAATTTGCTTCTGCTCTTCCGGCTGCATGGCGAGCGTATTCGGCGGTACGCCGCTTCGCGATTTCTGAAGCTCCTTTTGCAGTTCGAGAATCTGCGCTTTTTGTGCGAGCAACTGCGACTGCTGGTTGGCCCGGTAGTTCTTCTCCGACGAATCGGACGGACCACGGCCTTTCACGGGCTGATCATCGCTGAGTCCCAGGATCCCATTGATAGAGGAAAAAGGGGAGCCGTTGACCGGACCACCTCCTTTCAGGCTGCTCGACGCACCGGTTTGAAGGATCTGTTGGTTGACACCATTAGGCGCGATCTTCGCCCCTTCCGGGACTTTCATTCCGAGCGCTCTTTCGAGTTTCAACTGCTTTAATCGCTGCTCCTCTTCCGCTTCTTTCGTCGTTGCGAGCCCTTCGGTTCGCTGGAAGACCGGCTGCGTCGGAACCGGATGGAACCGCGGCGTCGGCATTTGCGAACGTAAACCATCCTTGGAACCGGCCTTGTCTTCGGCGCCGGCTTCATTCGGAGGAAGCGGTCCCCCCATCGGGTTTTGAGCGTACATTCCACCGGAATTGGTGTTCGGATTCGGAACCAACTGCCCCGTCGCCGGATCAACCATCGCGGCTCCCCAAGGGGGTTGGGGAGGGGAAAGTTGAGGAGCTCCGGCGAGTCTGAGCGGTCCCGGAGGAGCAAACCCGGGATTGCCGTAAGGCGTCTGCATTCCATAGGGAGGAAGCCCCGAGCCCATCATTCCGGGTTGCTGTTGCATTGCGGCCTGCTGCTGCATTGCCAACGCCGGATTGAGCTGCGGATTGGCGTATCCCGGTCCCCCGGCTTGCAGTGTTCCAGGGAGCGGAGCGGTTGGGCTGACCATGATCGGTTGCCCGTTTTGGGCGTGGAGCATCAACACTCCCGGCTGGCCCGGCAAAACCGGAACCATCAGATGTTGCTGACCAGTTCGCGGGTTCACCACCGGAATCGGTTGCGGGATAAAACCGCCCATCGGTCCGCCGAATCCCGGAACGCCGGCATAGAACGGACTGGCTCCCGGCAGGGGCATCCCCGGGGGGGCGAGGTAGGGATATTGTCCCATGTATTGCGGAGCCGTGACCGTGAGAGACTTGTGTTCCTGTTTTTCCCCTTCACCCTCTTCCGAATCCAGATATTCCTCACCGGTACTCGGTCCCAAAGCGCAGCGTAAACACCCCCATTTTCCGCACGGGGCGTGGTGTTTGTCTTTTCTCTTCTTTCTCCGACCGCCGGAGGAATCTTCGTCCGGATCGCAAGGCATCCATTCGGAAACCCGTTCGATCGCCCGCGACCGATTCAATTCCACCGACCAATCGCCACGAAGCACGACGCCGGGCTTGTCTTTACATTCGATGCAACATCCGCTCAGCGCAAGTAAAAGCAAGACGACCGCCGCAGCGATGCAGCGGGATTGCCGAAATACGGTTCCTGGTAATGGGGATGGCGTTCGCATTTTCGTCGGGGAAATCGGAAACAGATATCGCTCGAAATGGGGAGAGTATTTCGAGAAAAGGAAACATCTCTTCTTTCGAACATCGACCGAGCCTGTCGTTAAAATTAGCTTAAACCGCAAAGTCGTCCTATTTTCCGGAGAAATTCGCTATTTTTCCTCCATTTTAAAGAAAAAGAACAAA
Organism: Thermoguttaceae bacterium; assembly: GCA_031549565.1. Lineage (GTDB taxonomy): Bacteria > Planctomycetota > Planctomycetia > Pirellulales > Thermoguttaceae > JAVBSX01. The sequence continues at coordinate 2,593 of JAVBPO010000155.1, read as the reverse complement.
TAATTAGGAAAAATATTCCGAGTAAGGTAGACGCATCACAGTAATTAGTGTAAAATTGCGAGTGTGCCGGGGTGGCGGGTTTCTGAAAAGCCGCGCCTTTCGGTTTTTGAACACTTACCATCGTACCCTTAATTCATGACGCATTTTTTTGGCTTGTTCGTGCTGAACAAATCGTAAAAGGTCTGTGACCCCTTGCTTTCCTTTGAGCGATTTGGCGGCGTTCACATTGATAAGGTAATAAAGGAGCAATACCATGTCGACCAATCGTGAAAATTTGGAGAATCCGGGCATTTTCGTTCGCATACTTAATGATGATTTGTACCAGGTCAGTTGGACGGACGGCCGGGGCTTGATCGAAGTGGCCTACCAGGAGGAGATGCGCCGCGAGGACTCTATCGCCGATTTTCTTCGCCGAACCGCGGAGGCGTACGATATCGAGCAGGACGATTACGACGAATACGGAAACAAAACGACGACGTTGACCTTGCGAAGCATCACGCTTCGGGAAGCGGTTCACTTTCTCGGTCGCGACGCGAAAATTTGCGCATTCCTCCGCCCGAAAGCTCAGGCGCTTCGTTTCATGAACGCCCTCGAAAAAGGCGGTTCGCTCGTCGAACTTAAAACGGCCGCGGAAATCAAACGGCTCCTTCCGCGTTTCGAGAAAACCGACGAAGTTCTCTTCGCCGAACGACTTTCCGACTACCTCGAAGAGCAACTGCTCAACATCACGTCGGGCAGTTTCGAGCCGTAAGAAGTGGTTACTGTTGGCTTGTCGGGTGTTTAGGCTTCGCCAGAAAGTAAAATGCCGAAAATACCCGAGTGAGATAACGGCACCTCTGGAAATGCCGTTTTTCGGATCAACGAGCGGGTTCAATCGCACGATAATCGAGTTTCGAGGGAATTTTCATGATTTTCGACCTGTTTTCTCCTTTTGACGCCCCCAAACCGACTCGCTGACGCCGGTGTCTCGCCGTCGGCACGCACCTTCACCTCGTAGTCGCGGATCAACTTGTGCTCCTCGTCGATCAAGTCATGAGTCTTGTAACCGAAATACGTTTCGTCGTTCTTCTTCGTCCATTCGGCGTCAAGATCCGTTTGCGACGCGACGTGCGGATTCGACGAAATCGATTCGGGAATCTCGCCGTTTTTCAGTTGTTCGTTTTCTTCCTTGGTCAAGCGACGTCGTTCGCATTCGACGAAAGAGCCGTCGACGATACAGCCGCCTTGCGCCGCAATGAGGGCCATCGGCGTCCGCTTTGAGTAGGACGATGGCACGTTTGACTTTTTGCGAAGTCTCCTTAAGTTTCTTGACGATGGTGTCGAGTTGAGTTCGTTCATCGTCACTCAATCGTATCCCTTCCACGAACGACGTATTCAGCTTGGCGTGATCTTGGTCGATAACTGTACCGTTATTTTTGACGTAGCGAATTTCCTTGATACGATCATAGGGAATGTAGTAATTCACATCTCCGGTGAAAACGAGAACAAACGAAGTATGCTGATCGCGCGGTCTTCGCAGTGTTTCAAGTGAGTACATATGCGTGCCGTGTTTTGGACAACAAAAAACCCCGTCCGCTTCGTTAAGCAGTGACGCTAAACGCTGAAGCGGTACGGGGCGGGGAACAACCTATCGGTTTTCGGAATGCAGGAGCGTTCAGCGTCACTGATTCCATTCTATTAAAGAAACTCTTTAATGTCAATGCGTGACTAAAGAATTTCTTTATTTTTTTGGAAATAGGTTTCTCACTTCTTTCAGTCCATACATTTCCGCAAGTTGAGGAAGGACGTCGAGTCTCACTGTCGGCTTTCCGGACTCCCAATTGTGAACGGTAACAAAAGTCGTTTCCAATCGCACCGCAACCTCTTGCACCGTCAGCCCGGCTTTCTCGCGGAGTTCGCGGAGCCGGATCGCAAAGCGTCCGGAGTAGGTGGAAGCGTCGGGGGCTTTTCGCGCAGGGGTCATCATTTTCGTTATCTTCGGCATAAGGGGAATCGAGTTGGTCCATTACGGCTTTCAAGTGTAGGTTACAAAACGGCGTCCGGCGGATTTCGCTCTTGCCAAAACGGGAAAATATGCCGATAATGGGGACGAAAGGAGAAATGTTATGTCCGCCAACAAAACCGAAACAGACCTGTTGGCCCCGTTTGAAATCTGGGAGGTCCCCTTTGACTCCCAAACGATCAAATTTCGCGAGCCTCTTTCCGTGACTCCGCAACGGATGCCACGCGAACCGGACGCTACCGGTGATGAGGAATACTTGATGGTCCTCCATCCGGAACTTGCTATTGATGTTTTCGCGGAAAATCGCGAAGAGTTGCTTGCTTGGGTTCACAGCGATATCCGAATGAATTGGAAGCATTTCGTTTCCCAAAACGATTCCAAACTTGATCACCAAGCCCGCGTAATCAAGCACGCATACCTCGCTTTGGCAGAGGTGGTCGATGGGTAGGGTTATGGAGACAAATGCGCGGCGGTTCGCCGTCGCGGGTGCGTTTGCGCGGAGCGGTCATGGGATACATCGGTGCTAACGTTTTCGCTATGATTAATTAATCATAAGCGTTTGCCAAAAAAACACCGACGCAAGCAAGACTT
>JAVBPO010000183.1:0-14758 GCA_031549565.1 Thermoguttaceae bacterium | reverse complement strand
GCCTGTCTGGTGCGTCAGCGGATCAGGCGGGATTCTTGCTCGCAAACTTCTCTGTTCTCGATGCCTTAAAAAACCTACAATCCGGTCGGCGGCGCCAAAGCCGTTGACTTGCTCTCTGTCCGTTTCCGCTGGGGCATGTCAACTCGTAAGGCGGAGCGGTTTTGTTATCATCGTCGATGCTGAGCAACTCAACTTCGCCAAGAACCGCGAGACGAGTGAGTGGAATCGGTACTACGATTTCCATGGATCGAAAAGCATCACAACACAAATCTTCGTAACTGTCTATTTTCATCCCGACAATTTCGGCGGCGAGACGATGCGGAAAGCATGTGCTGCGAGGATCCGGCTTGGGTCAAGTCTGGACGGTTGTGACGAACATCGCGGTTTCGTTGACGCAATTGCCGAGAAAAGGGGAGAGGACATTACGTGAAGTCCGGGAGAAGTGTTTGGCCGATCCCCGTCCCACCGCCAAACGCCTCGGACTCAAATCGTAAACTTGTTAGCGGTCTGACGTTTAGCGTCGCTGTTTCGACGATTTGTATTCAACGCCGTTAAGTGTTTCCTCAACGGCGTAGATTTTCATGAGCGGACGATGAAAATCTGATTGTAACCGTCGACGCTTTTTTGGAACGCGATTTGTTTTCCGTCGGGTGAAAAGACAACCGCCAACGGAAGCGGCGATGATTCGGTCGACGGGGTTAAACGGATCGGTTTACCCCCGAGCGACGTTGTAAAAACGCTCCGATCCGCGATGTAAGCGATTTCCTGACCGCTCGGGCTCCAAGTGAACGCCGATTCGACGCTCCAAGGTGAGTCGGTAATCGGCAGAATTTCGCCGCCGTTGGGTGAAATCGCTCCGATTTGGACGATTCCCCGGTCGTCCTTGAATAGAAAAGCGATCCATTTTCCGTCCGGGGAGCTTCGCACCCAATGTCGCGAGCCCTGAATGCCGGGGGATTTTCTCGTTTCGGTAAACGTCAACCGTCGTTGAACGATGTTTTGAGGGGGAAACGGCCTTTGGGTTTCCGTTCCGGCAAGTGGGCCGTCCCCTTCCTGTCGCAATTCCGCCGGATCTTCAGGCAGATCGACGAGAAACAGCTCCGTGTATTTTTTCCCTTTCGAGGAAACCGTATCACCGAGAAACGCAATCGCTTTCTTTTGACGCCGACCGTTCGGCTTTTCGTATCCGTCGGTTCCGATCCAAGCGTCTTCGTACGCTTTTTCAATCTCGTCGCTTCCCGGTCGCGGGGCGGCGAAGGTTTTCGTAACCAAAACGGTCCAGTGCGTTCCCGTATGGTTTCGCGGATCGTTCGAGACGATCGGCTCCGGTCGCAACGGAACACTCACACCGACGTTGCGTTGGTCCGGATCGTGCGGCGGACTGTTCGGATCCGCGTCCAGCCGGCGGAGCGGTTCGTCCTGGTACGTGAACGAAATCCAAGCCCCGTCGCCGCTGAAAACGTGAACATGCGATCCGCCGCGAAGCGAGCCGGGAACCAGCGGCGAACCGAGTTGGCAGCCGTCGAGTGTTTCCGTCCGACCATCCGGATGCAGGATGACACCGCGACGGCGAGTCGCGCCGTAGGTCCAATCGGACGTCGGATGTTCGGGGCCGTGAATGAAAACGATCCGGTCGTCCACCGGAGAGCAGGTCGCGACGCCGCAACAGGCTCCGCGAGTTGTACGGTAAAGAATCTCGATTTCGCCGGTTTCGACGTCGACCGCTTCGATCCGATCTCCGTCGAAAACGGAGCCGTCCCGATCGCTTCGCACATCGTAAACGATCCGGCGTCCGTCGCGAGTCCAGACGTTCGCGTTCGTCAATATCTTATTGTACGGCGAAAACGTCAGTTGGCGAAGCATGAGCCGATTACCCGAATCGCTTGGTCGACCGCTTGGGAATCGACGTCCAGATGTGTAACCGCACGGAGTGTCGTCGGCGCGGTCGCGTTCATGAGAATTCCGCGTTTGCCCAATTCGCGACTGAAATATTCGCCGGGCTCCAAGTTTTGCGCTGCGGCGTTTGCGGCGATTTTCGCGGAAACGATGTCGAAAAAGACCATGTTCGTGTCCGTTTGATCGTATTTCAAACGAATCGAATTTGGATCGAGGTTACGAATTCCCTTGGTCAATCGTCGTGCGTTTTCGTGGTCCTCCGCGAGTCGCTCGACGTGATGATCCAAGGCGTAAATTGCGGCAGCGGCGAGAATTCCGACTTGCCGCATACCGCCGCCGAGCACTTTACGGCGTCGAAGAGCACGGTCGATCCCATCCGCCGGGCCTGCCAAAACCGAACCGACGGGACAGCCGAGCCCCTTACTGAAGCAGAGCGAAACCGTATCGAACGGCTCGGCGAGCTCCTGCGCGGACAAGCCGGTCGCAACGGCAGCGTTCATCAGACGGGCTCCGTCCAAATGAGTCGTCCAACGGTGCTTTTTCGCGACTTCACAAACATCCCGGACAGTTTGCTGCGGCCAAAGACTTCCGCCGCCTCGATTGTGCGTGTTTTCCAGCGAAACCGCTTTAATGTCCGGAAAATGAATGTTCGGCGTACGCAGGTGGGCCAAAAGCTGATCCGGCGAAAAAATTCCTCGCTGTCCCGCAACTGTTCGAACGCAGACGCCGTTGATTTGAGCATATCCGGCTTGCTCGTAAATGTAGATGTGTGAGTTTTCTTCACAAATCATTTCCTCGCCCGGTCGACAGTGCAGAAACACCGCGATCAGGTTCGACATGGTCCCGGACGGAACGAAAAGAGCCCGCTCCTTCCCCAAAAGATCGGCGACTTTTTCCTGGAGAATCAAAACGGTCGGGTCGTCGCCGAGAACATCGTCCCCAAGCGGAGCTTCGAGCATCGCCCGAAGCATGTCGCGGGTCGGTTTCGTGACCGTATCGCTGCGAAAATCGTACATTTCGCGAATGAGGGGACAAAATCACCCCGCGTTGACGCTTTGGGCTGGTAATATACCGCTTACGCCGAAGCTTTCAGTTTTTTGAGCATTTTGGACAACCGGGATTTTTTTCGGGCAGCGGCGTTTTTGTGGATGATTCCTTTGTCGCCCATTTTATCAAGAGTTTTCACCGCGTCGGCGAAAGAAGCTTGGGCATCCTGCAAATTTCCGGCCCCGACCGTTTTGAGAACTTTCTTGCAGCGTTTACGAATGGTCGTCCGAAGAGCGCGGTTTCTGGCATTGCGGACAAGACTCTGTTTCAATCTCTTTTTGGCGCTTTTAATATTTGGCATGTTTTCCTTGTTCAAATGGTGTCGATACGATCCGGCAAAACCTCACTCCCGGCTGAGGCGATTGCCCTACAGAAAGAAAGATCAACCATTATTGTGTTCCTTTGCGATTTTGTCTAGGAGTTCCCCGATATCTTTGTAGGAAAAATCAATCGCCGCCAGTTGATTCGCGTAATCGTCCGCTTTGGCGAAGTCTTTGAGCCCGATCGCCAGTTTTGTCGCCAGATACAAAGCCTTTTTCTTGTTTTCTCCCTGGTCCGAAATGTTGTCGATCGCTTCCTGGTAATGAGACTGGGCTAATTTGTACTGCTTGATTTGTTGAAAACATTGGCCCAAGGCGAGAAGGGCTTCTCCTTTTCGCGTCGCGTCGGATTTCGATTGTTGGTACTCGCCGATCGCTTCCTTATACCGCCGGAGCTGGTAGAAGATGGTTCCGAGCTCGAAATGATTACCGGCATTGCCGGGCGCGAGCCGAACTCTTTCCTGCGCTACTTCGAGGACTTTTTTATCGTACTGCTCCCTTTTGGCGACAAATTTTCCCTTGATGTCGGGACTCTGCGATTTTTCGTATTCGGTTTTGAGTTGGAGCAGCTCCGCGTGGATCCGCCGTCGGACCGTATCCATCAGTTGCAGCGTGAGGTCGGTGTTGTCCCGATCCATCTCGAGCGCTTTGTTATACGCATCTTCCGCATCCTTGAACCGATCCGCCTGGAAATAGAATTCCGCCAAATCGACGTACGCGCTCACGTCGTGGGGATCCTTCTTGAGTCGTTTTTGAATCTGCTCCTCGAAGGTCAGCGGGCGTCCGAGAACATCCTCGTCTTCAGGGATCAGGGGACCTTTTCCCTTGACAGCGGCGGAAGAGCCGGAAGCCCGGACTTCCCGGGACGATTCGGCGCTGTCGTATCCGCCGCGATAAATCGTTTTTTCGACCATAATGTCGCCGATCGCCTTGGTCGCTTCGCGGTCGTCCGGTTTGATCTTCGTGACCCGGGTCCAGCAGGCGATGGAGTCGTCGAATTTTTTCATTTCCCGCAAAATCCGGGCGGCCATGCGATTCACTTCGGCGTCGTTCGGGTTGCTTTCGATCGAGTGTTTCAAATAAGCGAGCCCGGATTCTTCCAAGCCCAACTCCAAACAGGCTTTTCCCATCGATGCCAACGCGGAAGCGTCCCAAGGATTCGCTTTCAAAAGCTCCAGTCCGCTTTTGATCACGCCCATCCAGTTCTTTTTCACTTCCGCGGTTTTGATTCCCCCCGACGAAAGCATGGAGAACATGCTTTTCTTTTTCTTTTCCCCGAACTTTCTCCGTAAATTCGCGACGTAAGACTGGAGATAGATGATGTTGCCGGGATCGCCGAGAACGCACTCGAAAAACATGTCGCAAGCATAATCGAAACCGCCCAAGCTCATTTGCTTGTTTCCGTTTTCGAAAAGCTGCTGCAATCGATTGCGAGCGGCGGGCGTGATTTCGGGAAAAGAAGCCGTTGACATGGGATTCCGGGATAAGGGCGTTAATTGGGTCGGTTCGGCACAGACCGCCCCTTTTTGAACTTACGCATAAACCGGCTCGGGGTCCTGTGTAACCGGGTCGTTCGGTGATTCAAAAATCGTTTCCGGCAGTCCGAGTTTGGCGGCGTGCGGTTCGGCCATTTTCACCAAGTCCGCGAAAGAAACACTGGAAAGATGGTCTTGCCGCTTTTTTTCCGCCGTTTCCCAAACGTGATTAAGGACTTGAACGGCACTGGAAGGGGGATCCTGATCGCCGCCGAGACGTTTGGTCGTTTGGACCGGCCCGTCGATAATATTCATGACTTGTCCCAGCGTAACATCTTCCGGTTTCGGAATCAAGTGATATCCTCCGGCAGCTCCACGAATACTGGAAACAATTCCAGCCCCTTTGAGCTGGAGAAGAATCTGGACCAAAAAACGGGGTGGAACTTGATGCTGTTCGGCGATATTGCGGATACGAACCGGCTCATTTGAACCCTGACTTTTGGCCAACTCCATCACCGCAATGCAAGCATACTCCGTTTTCGCAGATATTTTCATTAAACCACCGTTAAGAAGATTGTAGGAATGCCCGAAGCTTGATTTTGAGAAGGTTACGGCGTGAGCGTAATAACTTCAAGCCGGGCGGTAAAGGTTGAAGCACGTATAGATTCCTATTTTAGTGTCGATTCCGATTTCTGACAAGGCCCGGAATCATGGACGGAAAATAGATGACTTCACGATGAAGAGCCGCATGCGCAGCTTTCGGAACACGGAAAACATCCCACTGTTCCGCAAGCTTCGCATGCGGCTCTTTAAAAACTCCAGGCGAGAATCGGAAATCGGTTTTAGACCATTTCCTTGAGCGTTTTCAGCGGACGAACGCGAATCTTTTTGTGCGCCGGTTTGGCCGGACGATCGTAAAGTTCGCCGGTCAACGGGTTCTTGACGCCCTTTTTCGCCGGTTGCGCTTTGACTTGCTTTTTGTCGATCTTGATCAGACCCGGCAGGACGAATGCACCGGGGCCTTTCTTGCCGAGACTTTTTTTGATCTCTTCGCCCAAGGCGGCGAGCATGGCGTCGACATCTTTCTTCGCCTGTCCGGTCGACTCGGCGATGTTGGCGACGATTTGGGTTTTCGTGAGCGGTCGTTGGACGTCCGCTTTTGCTTCGGCTTTAGCCATTGTGTGTCCTCCCTGAAAATGAGGGGTGAAAAGGAAATGGGAAACATTAACTGCGGGCATTGTAGTATTTCAAAACCGACCCTGCAAGAGGGAAAGCGGAAAAAGTACGGCTCGTTTTTTAACGTCCCGGATGATCGACTCGCCCCGGGATTTCGTGTAGAATAACGGGAATCGCCTCGGACCCGGCGCACCGGTTGCCGTTTGAAAACACCGCATTGTCCACGACGACACGAATGACACCAATTCTCATGACACTACGAATGCTCTTTTTACGCTCCCTTGTTTTAACCGTTATTCTGTTTCAGGCCGGAATTTCCTGTGCGGCGGCCCCATCGGTCGTTCCATCGCGCGGCGAACTCCAGAAGTCGTTCGGGCCGGGCGATTCGGACGCGTTTCGAAATCCCTCGAAGGTTTATCGTCCGGAAACGTGGTTCCACTTCATCGGCGGCAACGTTGCCCAGGATGGTGTCACCGCAGATTTGGAGGCGATCGCGGAAGCGGGTTTTTCCGGAATTCAACTTTTTCACGGACAATTCGGCGGACCGTGGCCGGGCGTCGAGCCGCAAATCCCTTGCCTGAGCGAGTCGTGGGACGCCGCCGTCCGGCACACCGCGAGAGAATGTCAACGGCTCGGACTCCGTTTCACGATGCAAAACTGCCCCGGTTGGGCGATGTCCGGCGGGCCCTGGATCGAGCCGTCCAACGCGATGCGACACCTCGTCTGGAGCCGAACCGATGTTGCGTCAACCGGCAACGACCCAACCACGGTTTCACTTCCCAAACCGCAACCGTCCGACGAAGATTGGCGGGATTATAAGGACATTGCCGTACTCGCTTTCCCGACACCGCTGGACGATACCGACAAACCGCTCGTTCCCGAGGCGATCCGAAGCTCCCGGGACGAGTTGCCTTGGGCAAAATGTCTGGCAGGAAACGCCGAAGGACAACTGAATCTCGGTCCGGCAAACGATGAAAACCCAAATTGGGTTGAAGTTTCTTTTCCGGAAGACGTGACGCTGCGAACAGTCGAACTTTCGAGCATCAACGGTTTTTCGCATCCGTATTGCTATGCTCCCGATGTCAACGTCAAAGTCGAAGCCGTGATCCCGGGCGGAGAAACCAAGGAGATTTTGCAACTTAATCTCCCGCAAAGCAGTTGGCAGGACGACCGACCGATCTCGCTCGCTTGTGACGAAACGGTGGCAAAAGCGTTCCGTATCACGATCGGCAACCGACACGGCATGAATTTGAATTCACTCCGACTTTTCAGTGGCGCACGTAAAAACAACTGGGAATCCGAAGCCGGCTGGACGCTCCGGAGTATCGTCCGTGAAGGAGAGCATCCGCGGCAGTCGGAAAAAGCGTTCATCACGCTGGATTCGATTCGTGATCTGACGGGCAAAATGAACGATTCCGGCGAGCTGAGCGAAAAACTTCCCGAGGGAACTTGGACGATTTTGCGAATCGGACACGTCAACACCGGAATGCGCAACGGCCCCGCGCCGCCGGAAGGAACCGGTTGGGAATGCGACAAGCTGTCGACGCGAGGGCCCGATGTTCAATTCGCCGAATATCTCGGACGTTTATCCGGGAAAAACGGGCCGCTCGAAAACGGTTTACTCAATGGGATGCTTTTGGACAGTTGGGAATGTAAAACGCAAACCTGGACGCCCGGCTTGGAGGAAATCTTCCACCAGAAAACAGGATATCCGCTTCGAAAATATCTCCCGGCCGTGTTCGGATACGTAGTCAAGGATCATGAGACGTCGAAACGATTCCTGCGTGATTGGCGAGGGACGATCGGCGATCTGTTCGCGAATCGGTTTTACGGTCGTATGGCGGAGCTTGCGAAAAAGAGCGGCCTTTCAATCCAATACGAAACGGCGGCGGGGGACATTTTTCCGGCGGATATTCTTGAATATTATAAGTATGCCGACGTGCCGATGTGCGAATTCTGGCAACCGCTGAGCGACGCGTTCGTCGGCTCCCTGAACTTCAAACCGATCAAACCGACGGCGTCCGCGGCCCGGATGTACGGTAAACCGCGTGTCGCCGCCGAAGCGTTCACGTCGTTCGCCTTGACTTGGGATGAACATTGGGAAATGCTCAAGGAAGTGTTCCACGTCAACGCCGTCGAAGGGGTCTCGCATTGCGTTTTCCACACGTACACCCATAACCCCCGGACCGATTTCCTGCCGCCGGGAACGTCGTTCGGCTCCGGGATCGGGACGCCGTTTCTTCGCGGGCAGACGTGGTGGAAACAGATGCCGGAATTCACCGGATACCTTTCCCGATGCTGTTATCTCTTGGAACGCGGCAAGCCGGTTTCCGACGTGCTATGGTACCTCGGCGACGAAATCAACCACAAGCCGGACCAGGAGTTTCCGTTCCCGACCGGGTATAAATATGATTACTGTAATCCTGACGTTTTGCTGAACCGTTTGAGCGTCCAAAACGGGGAAATCACGACCCCGGAAGGAATCCGATACCGCGTGCTTTGGATGCCGAACGTCAAACGGATGCTGCCGCAAACGCTGGAAAAGCTCCGCGTGCTCGTTCGTAGCGGTGCGACCGTGATCGCCGACGCCCCGGAAGGACTCGCAACGCTTTCCGGCGGCAGGGATTCGCAACGACGTTTTGACGCCGTGGTCCGTGAGCTTTGGGGAAATGAGACGAAGCCGGGCGTACGCACGGTCGGACGGGGAAAAATCGTGTCCGGAATGTCGATCGACGACGCCCTGAAAACGTTGGCAATCGCCCCGGATGTGATCGCCGAATCCGGCAAGGAATCGCCGCTTTGGGTCCACCGCCGGGCCGACGGAGCCGACTGGTATTTCGTCAGTGCCCCGAAAGGAACCGGATTTCAAGGCGTCGTCGATTTCCGTGTGCGAGCCGGGTCGTGTGAAATCTGGAATCCGCTCGACGGAAAAGCGGAACCGGTCGCTTTCACTTCCGAAGGAAACCGCGGCAAAGTCGAACTCGATTTGCCGAAAGCGGGGGCGTGTTTCGTCGTCTTTCGTCCGGGCAAAGGTTTGACGCCGAAACGGTACGTGAATCGTGATACCGTCGCGTTGACGACGCCGTGGACGTTGGAATTTCCCGACGGTTGGGGAACTCCGCAATCGCTTCCGATCGACGAACTGAAGCCGTGGAAAGACCTGAATCTGTCCGACGAAGGAAAAGCGTTTTCCGGAACGGTTCGTTATACGACGACGTTCAATCTCGACCGCGTCGACAAGGATTGCCGATACACGCTCGATCTCGGGGCCGTGGAAATGATCGCGGAAATCAAACTCAACGGCCAACTGGCCGGAACGTGTTGGGCCGCGCCGTATCGGGTTGATCTCGGTGAAGCCGTTCAAAGCGGCGTCAACACGCTCGAAGTCGACGTAACCGGGACGTGGTTCAACCGTCTCGTTTACGACGCCGCTCTCCCGGAATCGGACCGCAAAACCTGGACGATCAACGGTCCCGGTAAGGAAAACGCTTTACGTGACACCGGTTTGCTCGGGCCGGTTTCATTGATTATTGATCGGGAGGAGTAAAATGAAAAAACCGATTTTCTCAACCTCCGCTCCGTTCGAAGGGTTTTCCCCGGAAACGTTGAAGTTTTTTCGCAGCCTAAGCCGCAACAATAATCGACCGTGGTTCGCGGAGCATAAGGACGAGTATATTCGGTACGTCGACGATCCGATGCGACGGCTGGTGTCGGAGCTCGGACCTGTGATCGAAGGGCTCGATCCGAAAGCGATCACCGACCCGAAGCGAACGGTCGCCCGGATTTATCGGGACACGCGGTTTTCCGGCGACAAGTCGCCTTACCGCCCGCGGATGTGGTTCGCGTTCAAACGCAACGTCGACCCGTGGTCCGGGACGCCGACCTTTTTCTTCCAAGTCGAGGAAAAGCAATATCTGTTCGGGATGGGAATGTACAGTGCGTCCGCCGCGACGATGCGACGCTTTCGCGAACTGATCGACGCCGATCCGGACGGGTTCCTCAAAATCGTGACGCCGCTGAACCGGAGCAAAACGGTTTTCCTGGAAGACGAAAAGTACACACGCCCGCATCCGCACCCGCATCCGCCGGGAATTGACCCGTGGTATCAAAGCAAGTCGGTCGCTCTGATCGGTCGTCGCGAACCGGATCAAACGCTTTACTCCGCGAAGCTCGTCGATTTTTTGACCGTGCAATATCTGAAACTGAAACCGCTTTACGATTTTCTCTGGGACGCGACGGTGCTTTAGTACTACAGCGCAATGACTACGTCCATTTACACCGATGAATTTTCCGTAAGTCGATGCCACGTCGAAAACTGTTTATACCGTTTTTCGACGTTGGAAAATCGACGGACTTTGGAAAAGACTCCATGACGCCTTGTGCCGCATCATCCGTCAATTCAAGGGTAAATGCCGACGCCGTCCGCCGGAATTATTGACAGTCCGTCGGCGGCGAGGATCGTGGTTATGACGCCGGAAAAAACGTAAGCGGTCGCAAGCGGCATATCCCGGTCGCCGCGCCCGGGAACATGCGCAAAACATCGCCGAAGCCGTTGCGGGCGTCAAATAAATCTTCACCGGAAAGAGATGCCGGAAAACACACCGGCAATCCTATGCAATTTCCCTCTTGACAAATTAAGACCCACGTCTTATATTAACTTAAGACTTGGGTCTTAATTCTCTTTTTTCCACTTCCGATGCAAAAATTTACGCTACTCACTCCCGGCGAAGCGGAGCTGCTCAAGCTGTTTTGGCGGCATGGTCCGATGACGCTTTCGCAAACTCACGAAATTTATACCGAAGGGACCGGCTCCCCCGCGTTACAGACGATCCAAACCCGTCTCAACCGGATGGTCTCGAAAAAACTGCTCCGACGGGAGGGAAGTTTTCCGGCGGTTTATTCCAGCCTGGTCGATCGGGAAAAATCCCGAGGTGTCTACTTCGACTTGATCGACGAATTGGCCGGCGATAATTTCGCGCCGCTGATGGTTCATCTCTCCGAAAAGCGGTCCCTGACAAGCGAGGAAATCGACGCGTTGGAAAAAATTTTGCAGCGTCATCGCACGAAAACCTCCAACGAGAAGGAGAAACGAAAATGATTGAATCCGTCCTGTTTCGCCTGATTTGCAGCACGATTGCGATGACGATATTATTTCCCGTCGTTGTCGTTGCACTGCGGATTTTTCGACCGGCTTCGGCCTCGGTTTACGATTCGCTCGGACGGGCCGTAAAAACTTATACCGCGATCGACGTGACGGAAACCGGCCATGCCGCCGCGACGAACGTGACCGGTGACACCGTGTTCGAGCAGAGCGAAACCGATTACGACAACCTCGGCAACGTGATCAAGTCCGTCATCCTCGAACGCCTTTCGACCGCGTCCGTCACAGGAGCCCTTTCGACGTCCACAGGACGGTCTCAGCAAAACGCGTTCTGGTACGACGGCTCCGGCCGTCAAATCGCGTCGGCGGCTTACGGCACTAACGGCGGCTCCACGCTGACCCGCCCGACGACCGTTCCGGCGCGAAGCGACACCTGTCTGGTAACGGAAACGAAGTACGACGCTTCGACCGGCTTGGCGTATCGGACCATCGACCCTGCCGAGAAGGACCACAGGACGTTTTTCGATTCCCTGGGCCGCACGACCAAAACGGTCGCCAATTACACCGGCTCCGGAACGGTTTCGGCCGCGACGCCGGACCAGAACGTGACGGTTGAAATGGCGTATCACAGTTCCGGTCAACTGTCGAGTCTCACCGCGAGGAATCCCGTAACCGGCGACCAGATCACACGTTACGCTTACGGTACCAGCAAGGCATGGATCGCTCCGTTGATCTATCGCAACGATATTCTGGCTGCCGAAATGTACCCCGACAGCGACGATTACGAGTCCGGAAATATACTCGTTTCGGGCCCGGACGGGGTGGTGGATCGTGTCGAATTTCAGTATAATAGGGCCGGTGAACGAATTTGGAAACGGGACCAAAACGGCCCCGTTCACGCGTACGATTATGATGATCTCGGCCGGATTTTGCATGATCGCGTCACGACTCTGGCGTCGGGCGTCGATGGTGCCATTCGGCGGATTTCGACCATTTATGACGCCGTGGACAACGTGAAAGCGTGACGAGTTACGACAATGCTGTCGTTGGAAGTGGAAACACGGTGAATCAGGTGCTGTACGAATACGATACCAACGGGCTGCTCTTGAAGGATTACTCGAATCCTTCCGGCTCGGTGTCTGTCGGCACGACTCCTTACATCGGCTGCACTTACGACGCAACCTTGTCGAACGGATATTTCACCAAACGACTCAGGCCGTCGACGACGAAGTACCCCGGTGGCAAAACGCTGACATACGTTTACGGCATCGCAAATTCGAACGACGACCTTTTAAGCCGGTACACCGCGATCAAAGACGGCACGACCGAAGTCGTGCAGTACGTCGACAACGGCATCTCAACTCCGGTGAAGGTAACGTACTCGCAGCCGGGCTTGACGCTCGATTACACGGCCTCGACCGCCCTGGACCGATTCGGACGAATTATCGATCACGCCTGGAAGAAGGGAACGACCGATGTCGTGCGAATCAAACACGGCTACGACCGTGTCGGGAACCGTTTCTACCGCGAAGACGGCGTCGGTACGAATTTTTCGGAAGTTTACGCTTACGACGGTGTCAACCAATTGGTCGACATGCAGCGCGGCGTCATCAATAGCACGAAAACCGGCGTTGCGACGAAGAAAGGCCAGGAAAGTTTTGTTTTCGACGCTACCGGCAACTGGCAAACGTATAAACAAGACGCCACCGGCGGCGGTTTTACGTTGAGCCAGACCCGCACGCACAACAAGGCGAACGAACTCTTAACCATTGCGAATTCCAACAGCTACGTCGCGAGCGATAAAAACGGCAATATGACGAAACTTTTTGTGTTTCCTCCACTGCTCGCTCATGATCTGCTTGACGTTTCGCTTGTAAAGCAATTCGTTTTTCTTCAAGCATTTCTTCGAGTTGTGTGGGGGCAATGGAAACCCACTCCCTTTCCTTTTTTTGAATGACGAAATGTTAATGTTTGTAACCGTTTCGACAGTACATCCATTATCACAGCTGTTCAAGTCGCAGCCTTCGCAAGGTGGAATCAATTCCCTGTTGTCGAGAATTGAATTGATGTCACGTACTCGATTTATAATGCCTTTATTCGAGCATTTGCGACCATCGTCGTATTCAAACACTACGCCAACTACGGTTTCCTCAAAAAAAGTATGTGACGCCAAACGAATTCGAGTCGTCGTATTTCGATCACGAGATGGAATTGACGGCGGAGATTCGGTAGCGTAAAACGGTTTTGTCCGGCGAAACGGAGGCGGGCTCTGCGGAGGCGCAACTTGCCGAGGGATAGCCGGACGAACGAAGAAGCCTGCCTGATTCGGCTGCGGATCAGGCGGGATTCTTTTTCGCAAACTTCTCTGTTCTCGATGCCTTAAAAAACCTACAATCCGGTCGGCGGCGCCAAAGCCGTTGACTTGCTCTCTGTCCGTTTCCGCTGGGGCATGTCAATTTGTGGTAAATGCTTTGCCTGTATTTTTCGACGGATTGCGATGAACAATGCCGGAATCAAAGAGAATTTAGCCGATTATGAATTTGATATCCTGAACAAAACACACTGGAAACGAATGAGTTTGGAGGACCGTAGACCACTGTGCTATTTCTTGGAGCAAATATATGAATTGGGGGTATCGGCCCAAGACGGTCGGCTTCCCAGTTGGATTGAAGATCATATCATTTCCACCAATGCGGCGATGGGGCGTCCAATGGAATCAATCATTGATTTGTACCGTCGTTACGGAAATGAATGCTCCAATTTCATCGAAAAAGCGGTCGAAAGGCAATGCCCGTGGGCTGCTTGAAATTAAACGCTGTAGAATTACAAGAATGTTGAACACATCCTTTTTACATAAATTGCCATGAAACCGAACATTGATCCCATCTTGCTGGGGAAACGTCTCACCGAAGCACGGAAAGCCCGTGGTATGACCCAAGAGGACGCTGCCGCCGTAATCCAATGCAGTCGCCCGACCTTCATTGCGATAGAAAAAGGAGCAAGACTTCCCAAATCCGAAGAAATCGTACGCCTCGCCGATCTTTATGGACGGAGTGTTCATGATCTGGTGCGTCCCAACGAATCGGGCAAAGTATCATTCGAGCTTCTCCCTCATTTTCGGGCATCAACCGGAAACATCGCGATTCCCACCAAAGAACTTGAAGAGGCGACCGCCTCCTATCAAAAATTCGTCGAAGACTATTGCGAATTGGAAGCGATCAATAAAACCCCGCTTCGGAAAAACTACCCTCCCGTCCTTTCCTTTTCAAGTTCGAGACACACGGACAGTATTGCCGAAAGTGTTGCCGCTCAAGAACGGATTCGCTTGGGACTCGGCGAGCAACCGGTGTATGATTTACGAAACATCCTTGAATTGGAGGTTGGGCTTCGTATATTTTATGATATTCTTCCATCCCGTATCAGTGGAATGTTTTCTTACAACGATGAAGTCGGAGGCGTCATAGTCATTAACAGAAATCAACCGCCAGAGCGTTGTCGTTTGACGATGATGCACGAATATGGGCATCTGATTCGTGACCGCTACGTACCGGGGATCGATTATAACGTGGAACAGCCCGGTAACAGGAGTGCCGAGGAACGGTTTGCCCGAAGCATTTCGAGCGTCCTGCCAAGCCTTCACCTCCCGACGATACGTTTCAATATCCCCAATCCGACGATTCAAGCACTGCTTCGTCAAAATACTCAACTCGATTTCCGCCGCGTCCAGCCAACTGCCGTGCTTC
>JAVBPO010000197.1:0-22124 GCA_031549565.1 Thermoguttaceae bacterium | reverse complement strand
GGGTGTCATGTCATGCCGAGGTATTCCGAAGCATCTGGTTTCAAGCCGTGTTCGCAACATAATGCGTGTTGCCGGATGCACCAGATTCTTCCCTCCGTGAGTACACTTCGTTCAGAAGGACAACTCACGACCCGGAAAATTTGCGCGCACCCATCCGTTAGCCGGTTCGCCTGCGAACAGCGGTGAGCTGCCGCTTTCTGGAAATTGCGTGGTCGGCAATTCATCCGTGTGCAGCCCGTCGCGGGCGACGGGGTTATACAGTAAACGGCGAGAACTTCCCCCGTTTCGACGATAGTGATGTCATTCTGAGGTACTCCGAAGAATCCGGTTTCAAGCAGAGCTCGTGATGCGGGGCGTGTTGGTCGAATACACCAGATTCCTCACTACGTGAGTACACTTCGTTCAGAATGACAACGGGTTTGCTCAATCTGGAAAAGGGCATTTCCCGACCGTTGACGGTAGAACTGAAAAAAAATCGCGATTTGCTCTGGAATCGTTGCCGGAAAGTTCGTACACTTCGGCGAAATGTCCGTTTTAGGGGTTTTTGTCGAGTTTCGATGCTTTTTTATCAGCGTATTACGATCATTTTGCTCCTTTTGGCCGAGGTTGCGTTCCTTTCCGGGTGCGTTCGACGTCGGTTGACCATCCGGACCGATCCGCCGGGGGCCGTCGCCTATTTGGATAACGCGGAGCTGGGCAAAACGCCGATTTCACGGAATTTCGATTACTACGGTAAGCGAGAACTGAAACTCGTCAAAGAAGGATACGAACCGCATACCGAAATGATCCAATTGCGTGCCCCTTGGTACGAATGGCCCATTGTCGACTTTTTCTCGGAAGTCGTGATTCCTGGAACGATCACCGACGAACGTGTGTTTCCGGTCAAACTCAAGCCGCAACGAATAGTCTCTCCCGACGACTTAATCGCCGAAGGCGAACGCATGAAGGCGATCGCGCATTCCAACGGAACCTACCGTGTTTCCAGCGGTCGGGCAAGATCGACCATTCCCCAAGATGTCGCCCCGGCTCCGCCGATGGAGTATCATCCGACCGATACCGCGGGAGAAGTGCCGCTTTCCCAGCCGTATCCGACGCCGACGTTTACTCCGCCCGCCGATCCCGATGCGGTTCCCCTCACGGCTCCGATGCCGGAATACCAGCCTGCCCCTTCTCCTTGGGAAGCCGCTCCGGAACCGCGTTGAGCAACGATCACTCCGCTGCCGGCGGTGAGGATTTGTTGTGCGTACTACCTACGATCACCTCGTGCGGTTCGGTCAATGAAGCGTAGTGGGGAGCGTCCGCCTGCGTGGCAACACTCGGCGAGAGAGTCGAAGTCGCGAACTTCCATTCCGGTTCCCGGTACAATATTCTCGCCAGTATCGCCGACATCAAGGCAAGCAGGATCCCGAGGATCGAAGCTTGAAGCACCAACAACGCCGGCGTCGGTTGATACAGCAACAGGGAAACCAACAGCACGGCCAGGGAAAAGAGGACGCCGATCTGTCTGAGCCAGGTGAAATAGATCAGCGCAAGGCCGACCAGCAGAACCGTTCCGCTCGAATACAGGACGATTTCGCCCCGATTGAGAACGTAAATCTCGCACTGGCGCCGGGGATTGAAACTGCTGAACAGATATCGGTTCGTATCGGAAGTATCCTGAAGTTCCTGCTGTTCCGCGGATCCGATCCACAGTTCCAATTCCTCCTGAACAAGGGAAGAATCGCGGTTCCAGTATAAGCCGTTCCAATTCCAATGGAATTCCGGAGTCCAACCGGGGCAATCGCCGAATAGGTGTCGGTCTTGCGAAAGGATGACCTGCCAGTACATGCGACGCACCCAAACGTCGTCGTTAAAGTACGGTAAGTCGATCTTATACCTTTTCGGTCCGGAATCGTTCTGAGTTTGATACTTCACGACGAGCAAATGTGTTTTCGATCGTTGCTCCTGCGGTTGAAGGAGTACGATCGCACCGTCCTCGTACTGGAACGGAATGGTTCCACTATCCCACGACACGGAAACACGGTTCCGGTCGAATCCCGGCGGAAGATGGAGCGGAATCTTTTCATGGTCGCTTCGAATGCGAAAGGAAGCCCGATCGACCCGGACCCGGTCCATCAACCAGGTCTGAATCCACGCCCGCTCCACGACGGTCGTCCCGAGAATATCCATGTAATTGAGTTGGACCGACAAGGGAATCGACGACTCCCACAACGTCGTGTGAAACGTCGTTTCCTGCAAACCGGAGTCGCTCGCACCGGGACTATCGAGTTTTTTCCACGCGCTGGGCGAGTCGGCGACGTTGTCCGATTTCGCGGAGCCGCCCGTTTCCGCCGTGGTGTCGCGAGGGATTTCCGATCCGCCGTTTTCGTCACGTTTTTTTCCGTTGGAGCCTTTGGACAACGGAGTCGGATTGGCCGACGGAATGACACGTCCGAAAATCGCGGCATCATCCCCCGTCGAGAGCAGGACATTGACCCCTCCCGGCGCGAGCGCGACGACCGTTTGTTCGACGAATCCCGACTGGACCGGCAGGATTTGTGGGACCGTAATCCGCATCGTCATTTCCCGCTGAATCTCCGTCGGTTCCATCGAATACCGTAACTGGAGCAGCCCATTTCCGATCAACGGGGCCGGGAGCGTCAAACGGCGCCGGACCAGGTCCGTTCCCAGGACCGCTTCGGGAAACGAGGAGCGTCCCGAGTCGGCAATCGCCTTGTCGTCGAAAAAGATTTTCAACGTCCCGTCGTCGTCGACCGATCGTGGTATCAGGAGCGTGATTTGGTCCAACGGTTCGAATTTCACGTTCAGTTGGATCGTCTGTTCGATTTGATCCTTTTGCTCCAGAATGCGGACGACCGTACGGGAATTCGCGAGCACCTCCTGTTTGTGAAGGATCACTTCCGAACGGAACGAAAGGTTGAAATTTTCAAGATCGACCGGAATATCGGAGCGATAAATCAGCGGCTCCTGTTGCCGAACCGGCAGGGGGATTCTCGGCGTAATATTCCGATTCGCCCGGGACATGCCGACGACTTCCAGTTTCGCGGGCGGGAGTTCGAGATTATCCGCCGGAACGATCACGATCGTCGCCGCTTCCATGCGATCCGCGATCGGCAGCGGCAGCGAGAAGTCGATCGTTGTTTTCGAATCGACCATCGGCGGGATCGGACGTGTCGCCGTGAAGGTCATTTCGACGGGAGCGTCCGGGAACCGCAGCGGAATCGTCGTGGTCCCTTTTTCCTTTTCCCGTTCCCCGGTTTCACGGACAACTCCCGACGAATCGATCGCGGAACTCGGCCCGATATCGACCAGATTCCAGTCGTAAAAATTCCATTGCAGTTGATTCGTCTTCATACCGCTGATGGTCGCCTGAACTCGACCGGTCAGCGTCATTTGCCCTTTTTCCAGCAGAACCTGGTATTCCGGCTTGACCGAAACGCTGGTTTGCGGAAAAACGACTCGCGCTTCCAAGGTGAACGGCTGAGTATAGTAGGCGAAACGGACCTGCGTCTGCTCCTGATATGTTCCTTCGGTCGATTTGGCGACGTCGGGGGCGTCGTTTTCCCGGATTCCGTACCTTTTGCGCAGATTCAGCTTCAAATCGTCCATCACGACGATTTCCAAATGTCCGGACTGACGCTCGGCTCCGATGATCTCGAATCCGCCCAATTCACAC
Organism: Thermoguttaceae bacterium; assembly: GCA_031549565.1. GTDB lineage: Bacteria > Planctomycetota > Planctomycetia > Pirellulales > Thermoguttaceae > JAVBSX01. Next base: position 18,448 of record JAVBPO010000197.1, on the reverse strand, counting down.
CAAGAGGATTGGGTTTCGCCGGGAAAGGCTCTTACCGCGCGAAGCCGAATGGGAAGAAAGGTGTTTTGCTTCGGAGCCCCGGTTACGCTGATTTCCAAGAGCGGTGCGGATTCGTCGAGAGCCGTTTGAGCCGCGTCAACGGGCAAACCGGAATCCGCAAGCGAGGCTTGTGAATTCGCCGGGATCTCACGAACCTGATATTCCGAGGATGCGGCATTTTCCGTTGCTTCCGCGATGAAGCGGGTGTGTGAAGGAAGTCGGACGAAGAATCGCTGCAGCGGACCGCCGATGCTCCGCACCGGGAGCGTTGCATCGAATTCCGTTTCTCGCGGCGACATCCGGACTCGAATCTGGGCGTCTTCCACTTGAAGAACGGCCTGCTTCCCTTGAGTCGAACTTTCTATTTGCCGATGCCAGGTCAAATCGAACGTTTTCGGGAGTCCCTGGATTTCGAATCGCGTTTCCTGAGACGCTTCTTCCGGCGGTATGTTGGAACGGATAATCATCGTACCGTGTGCGTCAATTGCGACGGCGTTGCTCATCGGAACCGTGAGAAGCAGCCGGGAACTAACGGCTTGCGGACAGGTCAACTTCAGTTTCTGCTCTTCCCCCATCACGTTTTCCACAAGAAAGGAAAGCGTGAATGAAACGTGGTGGTTGCGATTGAGTATCTCTTCGCTTTCCGGGCCGTTTTGCGGCGGATTGCGGACCAGAAGGACGTAATCTCCGCTTTGCGGATCGACGGAGAGGTCGCAGGATCCCTTTCCGGTGTATTGGAGTGAAGTTGTGGAAGTCTCTTCTCCCGTCGTCGCGGTCGGAGTGAAGACTCCTTCGCGCAAGCCGATCGGAACTTTGACCAACGGATCGCCGGACGTAGAAAACGTCAACTCGAAGCGAATCCGTGCGATCCGATCCTCGACTTGACCATTCGCTTCCAGTTTTTGCAGGGAATAGGTCGGCTCCACATTCATGCGTTCGCTGCGAAAGAGAATCTTCTCCAGCTCCTCAAATCCGGCGTTGGGAATGATCATCTGTGTTGCGCCGGACTGATTCTTAAAGAGAATCGGAAACGGCGGCGACCGAAATGTCCGCGTCGTCGCCGAGGATGGGGGTTCACTTTGGAGCGAAGAGGTCGTTTCGGGCGAAAGTGGGGGTATTTCCGGCGGTAATGTCGTGGAATTACCGGAAGAATCCCGCGACGTCGCGGAACCGTCTATTCGCGTTTCTTCCTGACGCTTCGGCGCGCAGAAACACTGCGGCGAAAGCAGGGCCAACGCCAAGAGACTTCCGACGAAAACGACGAGAAAGCGGTGAATTCTCAGGGGGGGGAAACGCATACCGAATTTCAGCGAGAAACGGCAGCCGGAAGAGGCAGTTACGAAAAATAAGGTCGAAGACCACTCTCCTCACAGCGGATGCCTACCCTACAGAGTACCATAGAATAAGGTATTTAGGCAGGGTTTTCTGAATAAAAAAAATATTCTGATGCCGCCGAACCGTGGTAATGCGAATAATCCGAATTGTTCGTCTTTTCGGGAGGAGGAGAACATTTCGAGTTCTGAGTCGCGTGTGAAATATGCGGTGCTCAACGTTCAAAACCAAAGACAATCCCAAGCGGCATAAGCGACTTGACAATGGGTAGCCGACTTTGCTAGGATGGCGGAAAGTTCACGGTTCCCGATCACACATCCTATTTTCCATCGAGGTTTTTATGAGAATTCGAAATGTACTTCCGTGCGCCCTACTCGTTTGGCTGTTTCTGTTCGTTTCGCCCATCCTGCCGGCGCAACAGCAATGGTACAAGGGGAATCTGCACATGCACTCGGTTTGGTCCGACGGAAACGTTTTTCCCGAGCAAGCGATCGATTGGTATAAAGATCGAGGTTACAATTTCGTGTCCCTGACCGATCACACGGTCATGCAGGACAACAAAAACAACTGGAAAGACGTCGGACAAGGCAAAGTCACCCAGGAGCTTTATGAAAAGTATGTCGAGCGATACGGCAAGGATTGGGTCGAAACCCGATCGGAAGGGGACAAAACCCAGGTTCGATTGAAAACATTCGGCGAACTCCTTGGAAAACTCAATATTCCGGACAAATTTCTCGTGATTCCGGGGCATGAGCAAAACGTAACGATCAACGGTTGCGCCGTTCATAATTGCGTGATCAACGTCGTCGATTCGCAACCGTTTCAGCACGGGAAAACCGTTTCGGAAAGCATTCGCAAAAACGTCGACGCCCTGACGCAATACGGTGCGGAAACCGGACGTGAAACATTATTCATTTCCAACCACAACTGCTGGGTTTATTTCGACGTCACGCCGCAAGACTTGATCGACGTTCCGGAAGTCCGGTTTTTCGAGCTGCTCAACTGTTCGCCGGTCTACAAACCGCACCCGGAATTCTGGTCGTTCGAGAAATTCTGGGATGTCGTCAACTCGTTCCGCATCGAAGACGGCTGGCTGCCGCTTTACGGTATCACCGAGGACGACACGCACAACTACATGCAGGCCGGGCCGAAAACGAACGACTTGGGAAATTATTGGATCATGGTGCGGGCCGACGCGCTCACGCCGGATCATCTGCTTCGTTCGATGTACAAGGGGGATTTTTACGCGTCCAGTGGCGTCGTATTGGAAGAGCTTCGTTTCGACGATGCGACCAAAACGCTTTCCGTCAAGGTGAAACCGGAGCCGGGCGTTAAGTACGCGATCCGATTCAACGGCACGAAAAAAGGGTTCGATCGTTCGACGAAAGAGATCGACGATCCCGCCGGCGAGAAGAAACCGGCGAGAAAATTTCCCGTCTATTCGGACCAAATCGGAAAAATACTCGCTCAAACCGAGGCGACGGAAGCTTCGTATCAACTGGCCGACGACGATCTTTACGTACGAGTCACGGTCGAATCCGACAAGGAGTCGAACTACAACGATTCAACGGGCTACATGCCGACCCGGGAATCCGCATGGTCCCAGCCGTACCGCGGAGCGGGCGGCAAATAAGGTTCGAGGGGGGGGCCAAAAAATGCCCCGCCTTGCGTCTCGTTGTACCACACAAGTTTTTTATGGGTTGTGTCCGTCAAATCTCTCAGGTCACTCACAGAAACCTTGTTTTTTGAGGGAAATACAACCTCAGTAGCTCCAAAGGCCCCTTTCAGATCACCTTATTACCTTATTCCAAGGGCGTGAATAAGGTAATAAGGTCTGTTTTTTGTCGAATTTCGGCTACTGAGGTTGTTTTGTCAAACAAAATAAGGTGAAAATAAGGTTTTTCGAATCTGTCCGATAAACTTGCGTGGCGAAAATATTTTCTCGAAATCGCGATATCTCGCTTCTCCATCGCTTGCTTTTCCTGAAAGAAAATGCTAGCATCGGGCGTAGAGTGTTTTCTGAAATGCCAATCGGCTTTTCGGTGACGTATTTTATTTTTTCGTCTATTTTTGAGGAAATGCCATGAGAAAACAACACAATGTTAAAATGGGGGGGGGGGGTAGACTTTTAGGCTTCACCCTTGTGGAGCTTTTGGTGGTGATTGCGATCATAGGAATCCTGATCGCGCTTCTTCTCCCCGCCGTCCAAGCCGCCCGCGAAGCGGCCCGAAGAATGCAGTGCACCAACCATCTCAAACAGATCGGCTTGGCGATTCATAACTTTCATGACGCGCGAAACGGGCTTCCGCCGAGTTGTATCAACTCAATGAGAATGTCTTTCTATGCTTATCTCTATCCCTACATCGAGCGTCAAGCTTTGTACGACAAGCTTGCGAATCGCGATTACGGTATTCCGGTGGGAATCATGGAATGTACGAACACCTATTGGTGGGAAGGGTCGCCGCTCATCAGTGCGCCACCGTTACCGGCCGAAGACAAGGAAGCATTCAGTTCCGTGTCCATCTATCTATGCCCTTCCCGACGCTCTGGCGTGCAGAAAATTGATAAACTACTCGGCGAAGAAGCGAGCGGAGCCGGGTCAGGTCCCCAAGGCGATTATGCGATGGTGTTCCATGCACGTGTCCACGATGGCGGAAGTGCACAAGGGTGGATGTTTTGTTCGGAGCAATCGCGAACGACAGATTATTCCAACCAATATGGTCCGTTTCGTATGGCGCGAGTTGCGTCGTCCACCGACCCCAGTACTCCGTGGTGGCAACTATGGAAAGCTTCTTCACCGCGAGACACATTTTCCTGGTTGGAAGATGGTACGAGTAACCAGTTCATGCTCGGTGAAAAACACATTCCGTCTTCTGTTCAGGGCCAGTGTGGCGAAGGTCCCTTAAGGCCGCCGGGGTGGGATGTGAAAGAGGTTTATTCCGGCGACTGCTCCTATTTAAGCATCGGCGTTTGGGGGGTCAACTCAATGGGGCGTGCTTTTAGAACTTGGGACGGCGAAAAAATGCTCGCCAAAGGACCTAACGATTTTAACAGTACGTCAAATGTCGGCTACGTTCCTACCCACCACTATAATTTTGGGAGTTCGCATACCGGAGTGTGTAATTTTGTGATGGGAGATGGTGCCGTTCGTGCCGTTTCCGTAACGACTCCGTACTCGGTTCTTGTCGCTTTTGCCGATGTGAAAGACGGTGCGGTCGCTTCGTTACCGTAGCGGAAAATCTGGATAAGAATTCGCGAGGACTCTTTGGAATTCCAAAAGGGTCCTTCGTTTCCTACGGTCGATAATTTATAACTTCCAGCTTGATTGTACAATGAAATACATATCTGTATCTGTTGCAGTTTTAATCCTCGCACTTGTCGGCTGCTCCAATAAAGTGCAAGTGAAAGGAACCGTCAAACTAAAGGATGGTACTCCAGTAACGCTTGGTCATGTCGTCTTCGAGAAAGACTCCTTTGCGGCCAATGGCGAAATCAAGGAAGACGGTTCCTATGTGATGGGCTCTTTAAAGGCGAACGACGGCCTTCCCGTGGGCGAATATAAGGTTTACATTACCGGTGCAACCAAAACCGGAAAAGCGGTTGAATTTCAAACATTGGGTGCAGACGGCAAAATGCAAAAAAACTCAATCCCCTCTTTAACACCCGTCATCGCAAAGCAGTACACCAGCGGTTCAACGTCTCCGTTGAAATGCGACGTTAAAAAGTCGATGACCTACGACATCGAAGTGGAGCCGTCCGGCTTGTGAGTGGCCGCTCAATAGTGGCGGCATTGCGTCCCGTGAGCGGCGTGGGTTTGCCTTGCGCTCGTAAGGGGAAGCGTCACCTTCGGATCAGAGCCGCGCACGCAGTAAGCGGAGTTGTGGTGGATCTTGTCTCTTAGCCCCGACGGGGCGTTATGTCTATAACCCCCGGTGTAAGCGATTGTTGTACCACATAAGTTTATCGGACCGATTGGAAAAACCTTATTTTCACCTTATTTTGTTTGACAAAACAACCTCAGTAGCCGAAATTGGACAAGAAAACAAACCTTATTACCTTATTTCGGAGCATGAATGTAATAAGGTCTGTGAAAAGGGGCGTCCGAGGCTACTGAGGTTGTTTTCTCCTCAAAAAATAAGGTTTCTGTGAGCAACCTGAGATATTTGGCGAACACAACCGATAAAAAAGATGTGTGGTACAACAATCGCTTACGCCGGCGGTTATAGACATTTCGCCCCGTTGGGGCTAAGAGACAGGATTCGCTCGAACACCGCTTACTTCGTGCGCGGCTCTGATTCGAACGGCGGTATTTTCTCAAGGCGGACGCGGCGCCACTGCCCGTATTTCAGCGTTCGTTATTCTTCTTCGAACCCGATGATCTTCACTTCCACAGCGTCGGGGTTGAGTTCCTTGAGCTCGTTGAGCATGGTCGCCGGGTCGCCGAGTTCGGAATTTGTCAAAGCTTGTTTCGCGTAACCCGTTTTCGGAAGCACCGGCTTCGGAGCGGCCAGTTCCTGCGTCGCGGTTTTCTTCAGCGCCGAAGCTCCCTGGATCGTCTGCGGAACCGCAACGGCGGGAGCCGCCGGCGGCGACGGAATCTTTTTGACCGGCGAAGGAACGGATTTGACGTTCGGCTTGGCGGCCCGAGTCAGCGGCGCGGAAACCTCCTCGGTCGGGCCGTTCATCTGGTAGCTCTCCGTTTCGCAACTGGAACAACCGCCGCCGTCGCAAGTGTTGCAGGTATTGCAACGACATACGTCTTCGGTTCCCAGAAACCGGGAGCCCGCCGCGTAGTTCGGATTGCAGGGATCGCCTTGATAAAAATCGTAATTGTTGCCGGTAAACGTCGGCGAGCAGTAATCGTAAGGTGATGCGCAAAACCGGCAACCGACAAGGCCGACAACCAAGCTGATCACGACGACAACGGTGAAAGTCCGAAACATGGGCGAATCTCCAAGGGAGGGGGAGGGGATTGAATCAGGGGGAAAGATTTGTGATTGAGTAAAGTATCAATTCCACTCAAATCGAACCGTTTGTTCGATCATCTTTTCCTGTTATCGTCCATGCAATCGGAATAATCCGGAAAAACCTCTTATTTTATCTGATTTTATCTACAATCGGTTGCACGGGCGTCTTCGACGCTCCGGCTAAACGGGCAATTCCTAATTCCGCACTCGCATCCGGACCGGTTTTCCTCGTACCGAATCGAGCTTGGAGATAAGTTCGATCGCTTGGAGCATGTCCCCTTCACGAGCGTCGTGAGTCGTGATAATCAGCGGAATCGAATCTTTCGACTGATGAGGATCGTGCTGAATCATCGCGGCGATCGAAATGTTGAAACGACCGAGCACGCCGGAAATTTCATGCAGGACGCCGGGCCGATCTTCGACCGTCAACCGCAAATACGATTTGCCGACGATTTCTTCCGGGTTCTTCAGGGAGCACGCCGTTTCTTCGTCCGACCAATAATTCATCGCGGCAAACGTGATCGCCGTCCGACCGAGAATTGTGTCGATGATGTCCCCGACCACCGACGACGCGGTCGGAAGTTCGCCCGCTCCATAACCGTGGAAGAAAACCGGTCCGACGACGTCGCCGACGATTTTAACGGCATTGAACGCGTTGCGAACGTCGGCAAGCGAGGAATTTTCCAGAACAAGCGTCGGCGAAACGGACAATTCCAGCTCCGGAGTCGTTTTCCCGGACGAGGAAACATACTCCGCGACGGCAAGGAGTCGAATTTTATACCCGAGTTCCCGGGCGAACTGAATGTCGATCGCTTCGACCTCCTGGATGCCCTGTTTCGGGATTTTGTGCCAGTCGAGATTGATTCGATAACCGAGCTGGGCAAGGATCGACAGTTTCTGGGCCGCATCGCTTCCGTCGACGTCGAGCGTCGGGTCCGCTTCGGCATAGCCGAGTCGCTGGGCTTCGCGCACGGCGTCTTCGTAGCCGGTCCCTTTTTCTTCCATTTGCGTCAAGATGAAATTGCAGGTTCCGTTGACGATCGCGTGGATCGACTTGATACGGTTCGCCTGAAGCGTGGTTTCCATCGCCCCGAGGATCGGGATTCCACCGCAAACAGCCGCTTCGAACGCAATCGTTTTGCCGTATTTTCTCGCCGTTGAAAAAATCTCCGACCCGCAGTTGGCAATGAGCGCCTTGTTCGCGGTTACGATATTTTTTCCTTTTTCGAGCATGGTGAGGACCAAAGTCCGGGCGAATTCGACCCCTCCGGCGAGCTCGACGACCATGTCGATACTCGGATCCTCTGCGATTTTCGAGACATCGTCGGTCAAAAGGGCGGACGGAAACTCGAACCCGCGGTTTCGGGCCAAGTCTTTGTCGCAGATGCAAGCCAACTCGATCTTACGTCCGACGGCACGACTGATCCGGTCGTTTTGCTGGAGAAGAATCTTGGCGACGCCGGTTCCGATGGTTCCGAAACCGACCAAACCGATACGATACGGGGGAAGATTTTGCTCGACTTTCACGGAAAATACTCCATTTTCGAAAGTGTGACTTTGACGCGGAATTCTGACGGATTCCCCCCGATGAACTTCGGAAAGACCGTTCCGCAGAGAACAAAAATTCTACAACGAATTCCTGAAATGAAAATGGACCCGTTGACACTTGACAGAAACAGGGGAGGCTTTGGTTATTAATCCATCCCCTTTTTATAGGGGGCGGTTTTAAGTACAATTCTCCTGCTGTTCTTTCTCGATTCCTTCCTCTTTCAGGCTCCTTCCCATGAAAGCCAAGCTCGCAAAACTCATCGCCGACAAAACGGCGAAAGTCGGTGTGATCGGACTCGGATACGTCGGTTTACCCTTAATCCGGGCATTCATTAAAGCCGGATTCTCAACGATCGGATATGATGTCGATCAAAAGAAAGTCGATATGCTCCAGGAAGGAAAAAGCTATATCGCCCATATTTGTCCCGATTGGATCAAAACCTGCGTCGACAACGGTTCGTTTGAGCCGACGAGCGACCCGAAGAAACTCAAGGAAGCCGACGCGATCCTCATTGCCGTTCCAACACCGCTGAACGACAGCCGCGATCCCGACCTGTTTTTCGTCGAATCGACCTGTAAAACCATCGCCGAACAGATGCGGCCCGGGCAACTGATCGTTCTCGAAAGTACGACGTATCCCGGAACGACACGCGATGTGATGCTTCCGATTTTGGAAAAGTCCGGCTTGGTCGTCGGCAAAGATTTTTTCCTCGCGTTTTCACCGGAACGGGAAGATCCGGGTAATCCGACGTTTTCCGCCGAAGGAATTCCGAAAGTCGTCGGCGGCTTCACGCCGGAAAGCGGCGAGCTTGCCGCGGCGCTTTACGGACACGCGATCGTGAAAGTGGTCCAGGTCTCTTCTTGCGAAGTCGCGGAAGCGGCGAAAATCGTCGAGAATACTTACCGTTGCGTCAATATCGCGATGGTGAACGAGTTGAAAATCGTATTCGAACGGCTCGGAATCGACGTTTGGGAAGTGATCGATGCCGCGAAAACGAAGCCGTTCGGATTTCAAGCATTCTATCCCGGCCCGGGACTCGGCGGACATTGCATTCCGATCGACCCGTTTTATTTGAGTTGGTGTGCCCGAAAGGCGGGTTTGACGACCCGATTCATCGAACTGGCCGGGGAAATCAACACGTCGATGCCGCTTTACGTCGTTCGCAAAGTCGGCGACGCCTTGAACGACATGAGCAAGTCGCTTAAAGGGAGCAAAATTTGCGTTCTCGGCGCCGCGTACAAAAAAGACGTCGACGACCCGCGGGAAAGTCCGTCGTTCGAGTTGATGGACCGGTTGCGAAAAAAAGGAGCGATCGTTTCGTACAACGACCCGCACATTCCGATTTTGCCGAAGATGCGGCACTGGGATCATCCGCAGATGGAATCGCAGGAGTTGACGCCGCAATTTCTCGCGGAGCAGGATTGCGTCCTTATTGCAACGGACCACACCGCGTACGATTACGACGCGATCGTCAAAGAGGCGAAGCTCGTCGTCGACACGCGCAACGCAACGAAAAACGTGAAGCATGGTCGCGACAAAATCGTCAAAGCGTAAGCATCACGTCGAGCCGAAGCGCCGGGCTTGCGGCCGCGTGATTTTCGTTGGCAAATAGAAAGGAAGAGTGGAGAATAATGGAGAGAAATAGGAAGCAATGGATTGCCGAGTTGACAGGCGGATCGCGACGGTTTGCGATACCGATTTTGACGACCCCGGGAATTCCGCTGACCGGAGCCGCTCCGAACGACGTGTTTCGAGCCGGCAAGTTGCAGTTTGAAGCAATTCACGCCGTGACCGCGAAATTTCCCGCTATGGCCGCGGCGCTGACCATGATGGACCTGTCCGTGGAAGCGGAAGCGTTCGGGGCTCCGATCTTGTTCAGCGAACTTGAGAATCCGACCGTTTCCGGCGCCAGCGTTCACGACAAGGCCGAAGCGGAAGCACTCGCGATCCCCGCCGTCGGGGCGGCGAGGACCGGCGAAATGCTTTTGGCGGCCCGGTTGTGCGCCGAGGAAATTACCGATCGGCCCACATTAGGCGGACTCATCGGCCCGTTTTCTCTCGTGGGGCGGCTCCTAGACATGAGTCAAATGATGCTGCTCACCGCGATCGAGCCGGAAACGGTCCATCTCCTTCTTGAAAAAACGACGCAATTTCTCGTCGAGTACGCCAAGGCATTCAAAGCGACCGGGTGTCACGGTTTAATCATGGCCGAACCGGCGGCGGGATTGGTCTCGCCGAAAATGTCCCGCGAATTCTCCGCAAATTACATTCGCCGCGTCGTCGAAGCGGTTCAGGACGAAAGTTTCATTTTCATTTTGCACAATTGCGGCAAGACCGAAAAGCAGGTCGACTCGATGCTTTCGACCGGAGCCGATGCGCTCCATGTCGGCAACGCGGTCGATGTGCGAAAAATTCTCGACCAGACGCCGGAAACCGTTCCGGTCATGGGTAATCTCGATCCGTCCGGTTTATTCCGTATGGGGAACGCGGCAAGCGTCCACACGGCAACGCTCAAACTCCTCGACGAAACTCGGGATTATCCAAATTTCGTCCTTTCGTCCGGCTGCGACATTCCGCCGGGAACGCCGCTGGAAAACGTCGATGCTTTCTTCACGGCTTTGGCGGAATTCAATCGCCGGCGGGTCTGAATACCAGCCTCAAGCGTCAGCGCGGGGTATACCACACAAGTTTTACAGGCTTGATTCGGAAAACCTTATTTTCACCTTATTTTGTTTTTTCCCAGAAAAATAAGGTTTCTGTGAGTGACCTGAGTTAGGCTGTCGCTCGAAAATATTATCCCCAAACATCATCAAGAGTTTTTTATAACCACAGAGAGCTCAGAGTTCACAGAGAGTTTGAATTCAAGTCTTCTCTGTGTTCTCCGCGCTCTCTGTGGTGAAAAAAAGAAAATAAAAATTGGTATTTTGCTTTCTGGCGGGAGCCTTATTTGACGAACGCAACTGACAAAAAAGATGTGTGGTACAGCGAGTGTCTGCGCGGGGTGATACGATATTTGTGAGCAATTGAGAATCGCCCCGCGCTGACGCTTGGGGCTGGTAGGGGGCGTGCCGATTGAGTAGAATACGCCAAGGGGTGTGTACTGTAAAAAATGATTTAGTTTACGCTCGCAATTATGGAAATTTGGCCTGCTATCGACATTCGGGGAGGGAAATGCGTTCGTCTACGCCAAGGGGATTACGCCCAGGAAACCGTGTTCGGCGATTCGCCCAAGGGGATGGCCGTTTATTGGACCGAGCAGGGAGCACGACGTTTGCACCTGGTCGATCTCGACGGCGCCCGCGACGGCAGGCCGACGAACTTCGACGCGGTCCAGTCGATTATCGAGTCGGTCGACATTCCGTGTGAACTCGGCGGCGGGATTCGGGAGGAAAGCACGATCTGCCGATACCTCGACCTCGGACTCGAACGCCTCGTGGTCGGGACGCACGCGCTAAAAAAACCGGAATGGTTCCGGGAAATGTGCTATAATTACCCGGGGAAACTCGTGCTCGGAATCGACTCTCGCAACGGAATGGTCGCGACCGAGGGGTGGTTGGAAACCAGCGAAACCTCCGCCGTGCAGCTCGCCTCGCAATTCGCCGAAACACCGGTCGCCGCCGTGATTTTTACCGACATCGCGACCGACGGGATGATGAAAGGCCCGAATATCCCCGCAACGCAACTGATGAAAGAAGCGATTCCGGTCCCCGTCGTTTGCTCCGGCGGTATCACAACGCTCCAGGACATCCAAAACCTTTACGACGCGGGGATCGAAGCCTGTATCATCGGTCGCGCCCTGTACGAAGGAACCATCAAACTCGCCGAAGCGAACATCGCCGCGGTGGATTTTTGAATCAATCATCCATGAAACACTTCCTACTCACTTCCCTCTGTGTTTTTGCGGCGTCGTGTGTTTTCGCACAGGAAACCGCCGAGTCCGCGCCCGGTGCGAAGACTTCTTTTCCCTTGGCTGCCGAGGGGGTCCCGCTGGTTCCGCTGGACGTGATACCGACCCAGGAGCAGATTCACCGCTCGATCGGTCATGCGACCCGATACTTGCTGGAGCACCAGAATCCCAAGGGAACCTGGGGGTCCGCACGAAATTCGAAACGATTGAACATCTACGCACCGGAAAGCTCGCACGACGGGTATCTGTGCGGTACGACCGCCTTGGGATTGGCCGCACTTTTGGAAACGGAAGCCGCGTTGAAAAAAGAAAACGCCGTACTCCAAGCGGAAAAACTCGGCGTCGATCCTGAGGTCCTGGCCAAATCGATCGATAAGTCGGAGCAGTGGTTGCTGGGCAATCTCCCACGGCTCCGTCGTTCTTCGGCGGACGTGATCTACAACATTTGGGGACACGCTTACGGCCTGCAGGCCTTGGTCCGCATGTTGGACCGGTTCCCCGACGACGAAATTCGCTGCGAGAAAATCAAGGCCGCGATGCTCGAACAGATCGGTTACATCGGGCGATTCGAATGCCTCGACGGCGGGTGGTGTTACTACGATTTCGACCACAAAATGCAGAAAACCGCCGGTTCCCCCTGCTGTTTCGTCAGTGCGGCGGTTCTCCTTGCGCTTTGGGAAGCGAAGCAACGTGGTGTCGAAGTCCCGCAAAAAATCGTCGATCGGGCGCTCGCTTCGAACCGGCGTCAACGCTTTCCCGACTTCTCATACGCTTACGGGGAGTACCTGCGGATGAGCCCGATGCTTGGGATCAATCGTCCGCCGGGGAGTTTGGCGCGATCGCAATCGTGCAATCTCGTCGCCCGGCACTGGGGGGACAAGGACGTGACCGACGAAGTGCTTGAAAACTGGCTCAACCGGATGTTTTCACGCAACGGCTGGCTCGACATCGGGAGAAAACGTCCGATCCCGCACGAATCGTACGCCCAAGTCGCCGGGTATTTCTATTATTACGGCGTGTTTTACGCGGCGTTTTGCATTGAAGAACTCCCGCAACAGCAGCGGGCTTCCTACCAGGAGCACCTCGCTTCGCTCCTGATCGAGCGGCAGGGAACCGACGGGTCGTGGTTCGATTATCCGCTGTACGATTACGGCCACGCATACGCGACCGGCTACGGCCTCATGGCGCTGTTAAGAGCCGCACAGTAAATTCGACCTCCTCACGAGCCGGGACCTGTGGTCCCGACCTCGACCCGAGTCGAAAGCCAATCGTTGTTCGAAAGATAATCCATGACCGGCCCCGCTTGGGAGAGAAAGTCGGCCATGAAATTTTTTCTCATGTAGGTGATCACGCACGCTTTTTGAGGACGTGAGAGCGGTTCCGGACCGTCGATTTTCTCACAGATTTCGTCCTCGTTTCGCGTGATGGCCAACAGCGCCGCCCTGGCGGAGATTTTATAGGCGTTCAGACCAGTCAATCGCAGCCCCTCGTCGGTACGGCTGATTACCAGTTCGACCATCGCGAACGTCCCCTGGTCCGGAACCAACGCGGCGTTGCGTTTGGCCGGCGCAAATCCGTTTCCGACGTTGAAAAGCCAGCCTTGCCCCATTTCCCAGATCGCGAGGAGCCGATCCTGGTTGAGAATGAAGTATTTGTGATCGTAATTCAACTTGACCGGCAGCAGTACGGTCTGATCAAGACGATCCGTTTCCGGGACCGATGTCAACGCCGGTGCGTCGTTGACGATCACGGCGCTGACCGGCAGCGAATCCGGCTCGATCAGGAGCGGTTCCTGACATTTCGGGCAACGTCGCATCTGGCCGAGCAGTTCGTCTTTCGCATTGATTTTACTACGACAATTCTTACAAGTGACGCGAATGGTCATGGGACTATTTCATCTGGGGGGAAAAGACTCGATCTTTCGCGATTGTACTTCAAAAGAGAAAAAAAGTCCACTTCACCGATTTCGGGGGGAAATGGAGCGATCCCACCCGATTCATGGTAGCACTCGAAGATCTCGAGTCATCTGCAATCTCTCCGACGAATTGAAACCTACCGGCTGTTTTGCGTAACGTCTCATTTGTCAACGAAATCCATGGATTTTAGTGCGGAAAAATTCTTTATTCCGTGCAAACACAAAGAGATTCAAGGTGACCTTTTACGGTCGTAACTCGTTTTTTCAAAAGGAAATAGAAACATGATCGGTGGGAACGTTTGCCGTTTGGTGACAGATCGTTCTTTGGGGCGTGCTTCGCTTTACCTTGGGCTGGAATACACTGCTCCTTCGGGGCGGATTCAAAAACCGAACCAATTAACGTTCCCCAATCGACCACCATATAAAGTATGTTATTACTTGTGGAATGACGATGAAAACCATAAGAGGCTGTTTGAAAATTAATATTGCGTAGACGGTTAATCGATTTTAAACTTTTCAGTTCTCTTGCTCACCTTGGCAAATCAATAGAAAATCATACAATGTGTCAGTCGGAGTGTTGGTATGAAGCTTTGAAGCTGAAGAGGCTGAATCTGAGAAGTCTCGTGTTGTTTCTGCGACATCAAAAGCGCTCGTAGCTCAATGGATAGAGCAACGGATTTCTAATCCGTAGGTTACAGGTTCGAGTCCTGTCGGGCGTGCTTTCTAAGTCCTTGATGGGTAAAAGGATACGACGGCAGGTGTGCCGCCACTCAGAGGCAAAACCAGCCTAGAGAGCCGAAAACTGTGCCGGAGTAAACGGTATCTAATGGAGCAAAAGGGTGCAAAAGGGATTTTCGCTCGGCTCTGCTCTTCCTTCTTTTCAGCCGGTACTCCGCGCTTTATTACGTGGAATCCCGACTGGCGAAGTCGTGATTGGGCGTCTTCCCGGGCCCGAGCTTCCTTCTGCCGCCCACTTCCCGTCAACGAGCCCCCACGCTGGTCGCGTGTTGTGCGATGGTCGACTTTTCGGGTCAAAACCCGCTCCCGGCTTCCAGACGCGCACATTAAATACAACCGACGTTACGATGTTGCTTCTATTTCGTGGGCATCGGGCCGAAATCCGGGATCGACATCACACACGGGCAAAGATCCGCCTTGTTTTTGGAGCGCTTTACTTCCGCAGTATTTTTTCCATTGATTTACCCTTCGCCAACTCGTCGACCAGTTTGTCCAAGTATCGGATTCGTTGTGTGGTCTCATCTTCGATTTCTTCCACGCGGTGACCGCAGATGACGCCTTTAACCAAGGAAGCGTTCGGATTGAAGCGCGGAGCTTGGCGGCAGAACGCTTCCATATCGACTTCATCCTTGATTTGCCGCTCAAGGGAGTTTTTATCGTAACCGGTAAGCCAAAAAATGATATCATCGACATCGGCCTTTGTCCTTCCCTTTTTCTCGGCCTTGGCGACGTAGAGCGGATAAACGCTCGCAAAAGTGATCGTGAAAATTCGCGGTTTCTTCATGGAAGGCGCACGGGGATATCGAAATCGGTGTAAAGCAAACTCGGCTGGATGCCGCTGTTGTTTTGATATTTGCCGCTTTTGTATTCGTCGTATTCGCCTTGAATCGTGTGGTAATAAATCTGGCAGATTTCGACCAGCGGATAGATGCGAAGCGGCTGAACACACTGGATTTCCAACGTCCAGAAGCCTGCAAACCCGACGTCGCCAAATCCGGCGGTCACGTGAATGCACAGCCCGAGCCGCCCGACGGAAGAACGGCCTTCGAGCATCGGAACATATCCGCTCGTTTTTGTGTACTCCAATGTCCGCCCCAAATAAAGCCGTCCCGGTTGCAGCAGGAGTCCCTCGTTCGGTATCACGAGCAGCTCCGTTTCGTGCGGCGTTTTCATGTCCAGCACCTCATCCGTGTAAACGAGCAACTCGTTGTTGAGCCGGAGATTATAGCTGTTCGGATTGATTCGTTTCGGATCGAACGGGTCGATCACGATGTTGCCCTTTTCGACTTCTTTCAGTATTTCCTTGCCGGATAAAATCATTTTTTTTCGTCGTTCATGGTCGCGTTGACCATGTTTCAATGATGCGAGTGTTATTACCGACAAAATGCTCACGCCCAAGAGCGAACACTACGAAGGCTTGATATCCGATTTGGCAGGAACGAAAAGCTACTTGTTTTATGAAAAAAACCGAGTCTCAAAAGCCTCATACCATTCGTTTACGCTTCTGTTACCGATTCATTTTGTTACGCCGATTTTGATATAGGGATTTTCCTTTTGTTTTTCGTCAATCCAACGCGAAAAATCGGCTTCTCCCTGTTTTTTGTCCTTTTCGATTTTCGCTTTTGTGTTGTCCACCATCAGAACCAAGTCGTTTCGTTTGCTTCGCTCAAAGACTTTCTTTGCGCGGTCGAGAGTCGAAAGCTGAAAAGGCTGCGGAACCTCCCTTCCTTTTTCAGGCGGATTTTGCGTGAGTTTTGTCAAGTACGTTCGATACAGAACGAGCAGCTTCTCGCCAAAGTGTTCCGCGTCCTTTTCCGCAATGTTTTCAAGGCGATTCAGAACTTTTTCCGCGTGAATTCTTTCATCGTAGTATTTGAGGAGCAAAGGCGCGAGAAGTTGAAATTGTTCCTCGTATCGCTCCCGTCGGTCAAGTTGCTGCGAATACACAATCGCCGTTTCGAATATCAAATCGGGGCGGTTTTTCGCGTCGAGTTTCTCGAAAAGAGACAAGAGCATTTCCTTTTTCGTTTTTCCTTTATCGTCTTTCTCCAGGTCGGGAAAATCAAGCATTTCCATCGCAAGTCCGGGCAGAGCGTTCGGAGCGTACATGAATTCGTCGATCATTTGCGCGAACAGTTTTTTCACCTGCTTGATATGTTGCTTTTGGAATTGGTTTTTACTTCCGTGCGCGGAACCGAACCGGGCGATTTTCTCCCAAACTTTGACATTGGAAGGAGACATTGCGTTGATTTTCAGAAGCAAATCCAATCGTTTTTCAAGCGGCAAATCCAAATCGTTCGCGATGTGGTTGTAACACCGCGTCAACAGTTCGGAATGCCGGTACGCCGTCAAGTCCCGGGCAGCCCTTGCCAAATACAACGTAAAATCGGTATCGTTTTCTTCCCGTCCGGTCTGCGGTGAAATCGTATGAGCGATAAAATCCTTGTCTTCCTTGAGACGCCAACCGGCGTCTTTGATGGTGAACGTGATCTTTTTCGGCGTCACCTGATCGAACTCAACCCATTTGACCCAATAGTGTCCGAATCCCCAACAGTGAAAAATCGGAACGCCCACGGAACGACAAACCGCAGCCGCGTAATCCGCCCGACCGGAGCAGACGGTTCCCCGCTTGCGAATGTTTTCAAGTGTGTACGGAATCCCGATCAGCGTTGTCGCATAAACGCCGCTTTTGGTCACATCGTTGTGTTCCACGACAAAAGGCGGGTCTTCATACGACATGCCGAGCATCGTTTTTTTCTTGCCGTAATGCTTCCAGACCCATTTTCGGTCCTCCTTGGAAACGGGATTGCATACGATGTACGTTAAAAAGTCGTAAGGCAACAATTTCAAACGAGCGTGAAACGGCGCGGCTTCACTGGAGTAATAAAGAAAATTGTCCATTGCGTCGCATTTGGGTTCCTTGGGAGGAATCGCCCTGTAATGCAATGCCCCGCAATCGCCGAAAATCCGATTATCCTCGCGATCCCAAACGACGGCAATCGCAATGGCAAGTTCCGGATTCCGCTCCACTAATTCGGGATGCTCCGTTCCCATTTTTTTCAAGAGTTTGAAGCAGTTTCCGATATCATCGTACTGTTCATTCAGGGCGATGAAAAACGTTTCAAGGAGTTCCGGATGGGCTTCCAGCCATTTCGGGAAATCCCGCGTGCGATCTCCCCATTGTGCGACCCATTGGCTTTCCATTTCCCGGGCGATTCTTTTGGCGACAAGACGGCGCAGCACCGGATACGATTTGACGTTGAGCAATTTGTTTTCGTCGTACAACCGAAGAAGTTTTTTCGAGTAATCGAAATCCCCGAAGTCAAAAAAAGACGGCGTTCGTTCTTCCGCTTTCCCCGTTATTTCTGACGCGTTAATCGAAATATGCAAACAAGTCACTCCGAGCATCGCGGAAATAAACAACGGTGAAATGATGGCGATTCGAATGGATTTTGGCATAAATTGAGTCCGATCGGCTGCTGATGCAATGAATAATGTTCGTCGGTTATTGAAAATCAGGCTGGCATCGAGACGATTAGAAGACGAAATCGCAACACGACTGATCAATTGGGCGAGAACATGCAATACCCCAAACTCTTCTCGCGAGAGAATCATTTCGGCTTGGCCGCAGGAAAACGCTCCTGAGAAAATAGTTTGAAGGGCCTTTGAAGCGGTAAATCTGCCGAGGCTTTGGTTGCCCACTTGTCGTATTATATCTGTTCCTGAATCCGGAAAATAGCCGTCCACTCCCACGGACTGGCACAAAAATTGAAATTCGGGTAAAATCCCGTTCGAATTTGAATTTCCCCTCACCCCCTGATAGACAAAAAACATGAGCAATCCCGGAGCAGCCGCAGGAGCTGTCGTTGTTCAACCCATTTCGCCCGACCCAAACCCAAAGTTTTCCGAGCCGATTTCCGGAGGAGATCCAGAAGTCGACAAAGCTGACGCCAACGAGCCGGTTGTCAAACCGACTCGAAAAGAGTAAAAACCGATAAAAT
>JAVBPO010000071.1:0-13869 GCA_031549565.1 Thermoguttaceae bacterium | reverse complement strand
GAGAGTTTCTCTCTGGTTGCCTTTCCAGGTCATGGAAAGGACTTTTTAAATTCAACTCCGATCCTCAATCGGCTGTTGTTTGGGGCTTCACATTTTCTATCGAAAATGTAAAGTCAGCTAGCAATCCACGTTGAAAAGATTGCTATCTCACTATACAAGCATCACTACCTAATTGTCAAATATCAGTGATCGATTCGCTTTCGACGGGCCACTTATTCGTGAGCGGCTTTACTGTCGAGGCTTCCTCAATCGCGAGAGAAGTAGTTTATCAGATCCTGTTAGATCGTCAAGCACCGGGTTGGAAAATTTCTTTTTTATCTCGTTGCTTTCAATTCCTTCTCACCCTTGCGTCACTCAGTTATGCACTGCGTTTCTCAAAGGTTCGCATAATGTATCACGACGGCAAAAACCGACAATGGGGGTGCGAAGAAATTTTTTGGAATTGTGCGAGATGTTAGGCGATCGCGTCCAGATCGACGGTGATGTAGTCCATTCCGAGGTTGGGGGAATCGACTTTTTCCAGCTCCGGGTTCAATTTGCTTTGATCCAGCAAATACGTGTGATTACGGCCCGCTTTTTTAGCCTGCTGGATCGATTTTTCCATGAGCTTCATCACCTCTTGGTCGGTGTGTTTGGGGAGCGCTTCGGTCACGGCGGAGGTGAGTTCGAGGCTGAATTGGCCGTTTCCCTCATGGCACGTGAAATTCGTGCGTTCGAGTCCCTGCCGGATTTTTTCCACGTCGGAAACCGTTTTTCGGAGCCCTTTGTTGACCGTGACGATGAAAAAACAGTTTCCATAGTAGACGCCGGTCAAATCCTGGGAAGTGAATTCCTTCTCAATCTGCCGCCCGAGATACTTGATCACCGAGTCCCCGGTCTTGATGCCGTGCTCGTCGTTGATTTCGCCGAACTTGACCAGATCGAGCAGCGCGAAACAGATCTGCCGCGTTTCCTGCCGTTTTTGTTTCCACCAATCCAACAGCGTCACTTCCAGGCCGATTCGGCAGCGTAAACCGGTCGCTTCGTCGACGAACAGTTGCGGGACGATCGTGTCCATTCGATCTTCGTAGCGCACGACGGTCAAAAACGCCTTTTCCTGCTGATCTCGGAGCCGATGCCGCGCGATACGCAGTTTCGAGAGCTCCTTGAGCAATTTCTGCACGGTCTCTTCGGAGTCTTCCGGATTCATCTGGTCGATATTGCTGATCGTCGTTTCGATCTGCGCGGCCTGCTCCATGTTCGCGTATTCAATGTCCTCGGCCAGGTAAGAAAGTTCGCCGAACTCGTCGATTCGCTTTTGGATCTGTTCGGTCACTTCCGCCTGGGCGGTCAGGTAGTTCGTACAGTCGTCCCGAAGCTCCGTCATGCTGTTGTTGGCTAACGCCGCGTCGGCGCTGCCGCGGGCAACCCGGAGCCGATGATCCAGTTCCGCGGCAAAAGCACCGCTCTTCATCATGACGACGTTGAGCTTCAGGATCGAGGTTTCGACGTGCTTTTCACCCATGAGCCACGCTTCGGTTCCTTTATCCATCAGGACCGTCGCAAGATCGTCGTCGAACAGCTCCCGGAGTGGGGCGACCATTTCGATCTCGTCCGATTCGTCGTCGAGCAACTCGGAAACATTCGCTTCGGCAACGCTTTTGAGCATCTCCTCGACGTTAATCGCGGGAGCCTGAGGTTTTTCCTCGGCGGGCTTTGTTTCCTCTTCTTTTTTCTTGAAAATTTTCCCGACCAATCCGCGAAACAGTTCACGAACGGAGCTGTCTCCACCAGAGAACCCCGATTTGACGGAGCGGACCAAATCGTGAAATCCGAGCAATGCGACCGCATCCCTGAGCGTCGGCGGACCGTACCCCAACTCCACGGCGAGGAAAAGCCCCATCGCCATGTTGGTCAAAGTCAGCAAAATGATCAGAATCAGGAGAACGATACTCATGGGACGTGGGCAAACGAACGAGAACAGCACGGGGCAGGCCCCGTGGCTAACTAAAAATAGCTTGCCGCAACTGCGTCAACTGGATTGATCGTTTTATTTTAGCGTTTTTTTTCTGTTTCATCTATTGTATCTTGCGTAAAAAACAGAATCGACACAACCGGAACGGACGTTTGTGAGTTTCACTGTTTTATTGACGGTTTCCCGTGTTATACTTGGGCACGTTTTCCTCTTTTTTTAGGGAACCAAATTTACGGCGTCCTCCTCTAACCCGACAGGAACACCAGTGAGCGACGAAGAACTGATCCAACTGAGCCTTTCCGGCGATCGAACCGCTTATGAGAAGCTGGTCCTGAAGTATCAAGACCGGCTCTATTGCACGATGGTTCACGTTTCCGGAAACGCCGAGGATGCCTCGGATGTCGTCCAGGACGCTTTTATGCAGGCGTATTTGCGACTTTCGACGTTTCGCCAGACGAGTCAGTTTTACACTTGGCTCTATCGGATCGCGTTTAATTTGTCGCTGGGAATTCGTCGAAAACGGAAACCGACGATCTCCGTGGACGGCATGTCCGCCGAACGCGGCAACGAACCGGCGGGGGACGCCGTCGATCCGCTGGAAAAAGTCGGAAACGAAGAGATGGCGAAAATCCTTTGGACTGCGATCGATCGACTCCATGAAGATTTTCGCTCGGCAATCGTGCTCCGGGAAATGGAAGGCTGTTCCTACGAAGAAATTTCGCAAATCCTCGATCTGCCGGTCGGAACCGTCCGAAGCCGTCTGCATCGAGCCCGAAACATTTTGAGAGAGTCCCTGCAAAAATACGAACGCGATTTTTGATCCGGGATTCCACGAGAGACACAACATTCAGGAAAAGCCTCAAAGTTAGGGATTCCCTTTTCCCCTTACACCCTTTTCCCTTTTTCCCACCACCATGGAACGCGTCAAACTTGAAGAGCTGATCAGTGCTTACATCGACGATGAACTCGCCCCGCCGCTGAAAGCGAAAGTGGAAGTTCTCGTTCGCGACAATGCGCAAGCCCGGGATATTATGGACGGGTATCTGTCCGTCCGGACAGCGTTCGAGCGGAGCGGGAGTTCGTCGATTTCCCGTGCACCGTCCGATATGCTTTCACGCGTTCGTGCGGCGATTGAAGCCAAGTCTCCGCGTCCTTCGAAGAGCCCTTCCCTACAATACGACGCGATCCCGGGCGTTTCGCATTTTGTGAATCGTCTGAAGAATCCGCGCATTTACGCGTATCCGCTCGCCGTTTTGATTTGTGCGATTTTGATCGGAATCTTCCATCGTTCGCCGACACCGACCGGAGAAACGACGCCCATCGCCCGAAACAACCCGATTCACGAAACGCCGGTTCTCACGGAGGATTCCACACCGGAAAACACGCCGGATATTTCACCTCGAACCCCGACGATTTCGCCGAAGAACACGATCATTCCCGCCCCGCTTTCCGCGGATGCGGGGGCCGCAAAACGATCGGAGGAAACCGTTTCGGCCAAAGAACGTGTCATTCTCTGCAAAGTCGAGAACATGGCGACCGTGATGAAGATTTTCCCGCAAACGTTCGCCAAGTACGACGTTTCCTGGACGCAATCCACGTCCGGAGCGACGAACATGGTCGTTTTCGACGTCACGGTCACGCCGGAAATCCTGAAATCGATTCTCGAAGACTTCACGGCCCGGAAAATTCAATGGACCGAAGAGACCCGAAGCGAGGAGAATACGTCCGACGCGGTCAAAGTGCGGTTTCAGATCGAATCCCGGTAAGCGGCCGTCAATCAACAACGGAGCAATCGCACAAAAATGTGTCGCAGTCTTAGCCCCGCTGGACAGGGGTTTCCGGTTAAAAAATCACATAAATAGTCGACATTTCGTCCGTTTTCGTATTGCTTGCTTTTCCGTTTTTTCTTCAATGTTGCGTTCGCCCCCAAAACGCTTACGGAGAAGCATTCATGTTCAACGAACTCATCAAAAAAATCGCGGAAAAATCGCCTGTCGCCGTAATATCTATCGGAATACTGAAGAATATCCTTTCCGCGGAAAAAATCGACTCCATTTTCCAAAATCATCGACCGCTGGAAAATTTCACATCGTCAAAAACGACCAGTTTTTGGCGAGATAAAGTATAGCGCTTGGGGCTGGTATTTTTCTTGCCGTTTTTCTCGCCCGGTTGCATCTTGTTTCGGATTTTCCTAAAATGACTTTTCTTTCTTATTCAATCCTGTCGATCCTGAAAATCCTGTCAAAACTCACGATGCTTGATGGGAATAGCACCTTACGAGAAAATTCCTAATTCAAAATGCTCTCTCCGACCCAGGCGCGGCTCCAGGACGATCTTCGCGGTTTGATCGAAGGGGACGTACGCTGCGACGAGACGACGCTGCACCTGTTTTCGACCGACGCGAGTCTGTTCGAGATTCGTCCGCAAGGAATCGTTTGGCCCAAGTCGGTCAAAGACGTCGTCGCATGCGTGAATTATGCCGCCGCAAAAAAAATTCCGATCCATCCCCGCGGCGCCGGAACCGGGCGGAGCGGCGGAGCGCTCGGGCACGGGCTGATTCTCGACTTCACGCGCTACATGCGCCGGTTGATCCGGACCGACGACGACTCGATCGCCGTTCAACCGGGCGCGGTCCGCGGGCGAATCAACACGATGCTCCAGCGGTCGCACCAACGTATGATCGGCCCGGACCCCGGCTTTCCCCCGACGACGACGCTCGGAAGCTGGCTCGCCTGCGACGGGGCCGGAATGCATTGGCTCAAATACGGTTCGCCGAGAAACGCGATCCTTTCCCTGCAAGCCGTTCTCGCGACCGGTGAGAGCGTCGAACTGCAAGCCGATTTTCGCTCCGAAGAGCAAGCGGATAACGAAACGGAAAAACGGCTCATTCGCGGCGTTCGGGAAATCATGACACCCTCGCTCCGGGAAATCCATTTGGAGCAAACCGACGACTCCCCGGACCGCTCCGGATACCGTTTGGAAGGCGTACTGCCGACTTCGCCCCTGGGGGAGCCGCTTTCCGGTGGCGTGAACCTCGTCCGACTGCTCGCCGGCTCCGAAGGAACGCTCGCCCTGATTACAGAGCTGCGAATCAAAACCGTTCCCGATCCGGTTCATCTTGGCGGGGTGTTATTCCTTTTCGATTCCCTGGAAAAAGCGGTTCGAGCCGTCTCCCTCATTCAACTCCACGGCCCGAACTGCTGCGAGCTGCTGGATCGGCGCCGAACCAGCATGGTCCGCGAATGGAATAAGAAGTACCAATCGTTAATCCCCAAGGAAACCGAAGCGGTCCTGTACGTGGAAATCGACGAACCGCAAGCAAACCGGGTCACCGACCGACTCAATGCGATGATCGACGATTTACGGACGGACGAGCATTTGTGTTTCGGTTTTCGACAGGCGTATCACCCGAGGGAAATCGAATTTTTTCGCGGTTTTCTTCACCGCGGAGAGCTTGCCCTGTCCCGGATGCCCCCTCCGTTCAAAGCGGTCCCGCTGTTCGAGGACGTGTTTGTTCCGATCGACAAATTGCCGGCCTTTTTGGTTCTCGTCCAAAATATTTTCAAGCGTTACGAAATTCTCGCGTCGTTTTGCGGCCATGTCGGGCAGGGGCATCTCCGCATGAATCCGATCGTCAGCACGGAGCGGGAAGACGTTGCCGAACTCCTGCTCCGTCTTGTCGAGGAAGTTAACGCCGAAGTGCTCCGTCAGGGGGGCGGGATCAGTTGCGACGGCGCTTGCGGTCTGGTCGGCACGCATTTTCTCACGCAGCAGCACCAGTTCCTTTCGCCGCTTTTTCAATCGATCAAAACCCTTTTCGACCCGCAAAACCTCCTTAATCCCGGCAAAGTCGTCGCCCTTGATTCCGACGACCATTGGATCGACTCGCTCCGACTTTTGGTGCGGAAGTGAATTCCAACACAACAGACTATCATGAGACCACTCCTTTCCCTTTTGATCACCGGCGTTTTTTCTACGACTCTTTTCGCGGCGACGGAATTGCGGCTGGACGTTTCCGGCGTCGGTGAAACCGGGATCGTGATCACGTCGCTCGACTTGACGCCGATCGCGAATTTTTTTGAAACCGAACCGGGGGCGTACGGCGAATTTACCGCCATTTGCGACGGTCGCGAAATCGAAACCCAATTCATTCCCGACAACACCCGCGGAACGCTGTTGATGCAATTCCCCGCCGAATTGGCCGCAAAGTCGCAAACGCAACCGCTCCAGGTCGAGTTGAAACTGAAATCAAGTAAAAAAGACGTCCCGCAATTGAGCGGAAAAATCGTATCCGAAACCCCGGTCTATCGGATCACGCAAGACGTGTCGCAACAAGCGGGCCTACCGAGTCGGATCGAGTTTCTGAAAACCGGCCGGGTGCTCGACACACACCGCTGGATGGACCGGCTCTTTCACGAAAATGGCAAGTCGTATGACGCCGTCGGATCGCAACTGATCCTGCTCGCCGACGGTCCACTCTGCCGCGTCGTGCGTAATACCATCGAATTCAAGCATGGAAACGAATCGCTCGATTCGCAGGCGCAAGCCGTTTACACGTGGTATTTCTTCAAGGATAAACCCGGATTGATTTACGTTTCGGCCCGATACACGCAAAACGTGCCGGACATCTGGAAAGAAAAACACTTTCTCGAACTGCACGTCGCCGACGGGTCGTTCGGAAAATGGTGCGACCTGAAATCGCCGGACAAACTCATGGAATTCACCGGCTCGAAGCAGTCGAACGTCTGCCCCGAAGGCGCCGCGATTTGTGACGGTGTCAACCGGATCGCGTTCCGGGCCGAGCCGGTGATCGTGTACGACGGGCTTCGCGACTTCGGTCCGTACATGCTCGGCAATGGCAACCGGGCCTGGGAAGGTTGGAACACGACCGAGACGAACGAATCGGCGTGGATTTCGATCGCCGCGGGAGAAGACGACGCCGTGATACCGCCGCCCGACCGCAGCGCGGTTCGACTCACGATCCCGGAGCTGGACAGCACGGCAAAAACCTGGCTCGACGTCGCGAAAAACTCCCTCTTTTACGGCGGAATCCTCAAAACCAAAGCTGAACTGAATTCCTTCTCACTGAGCGAGGTCCGCTTTGTTGCAATGCGCAGTGAAAATCTCGGGATGCTTTTCGAGCGAGTCGTAAACGAAACCGAACAGGGAATCCGTCTGGTCGCGTTGGTCGATATTCCTTCGCTCACCCTGCTGACACCACCCGGCGGGCAGGCGTTTTTTAGCGTCAAGGTTCGCGACGAAAAGACGAAAGAAACCTACACTTTAACGCCGGACAAGGGGTGGAAGACCGCGACGGCATCCTTTTGGCCAAAATCCCCCGAAGGACAAGAAACTTGCGAAAACCTTGAAAAGCATGAGGGGATTCGGTGTTTCATTCTGGAATTCCAAGGAAGCAAAATCGTTTCGGGGCAAAACGGTATCAAATTACGGTTTTTGGTTCAGACTCTACGAAACGCCCTTTCCTCTGCGGAATCGTCGTTTTATCGTTCCGCCGTTTATATGCGGTTGTACAGATATGAACTCCCCGAAGGGTTGAGCATCGAAAGCATCACAGTTCCGCAAATCGAATTGTGTTCCTTCGGTGAGCAGATGAAGGGGTTTTATCCGCAAGCGTCGGGAATCGTCGTCGACAACCCGTGCAAAAAATCCTTGAACTGGCGGGGACGTTATCCTTCCGGATGGTGCTCCATGCCGTGGTTCGCCGTGTGGGACGACGCGAAACGACGTGGTGTCTATTTCAGTACGCAACAACACCACTCCGCTGTCAAGGAAATGCGTTTCCAGACGAATCCGCAAAAAGAGACGGTTGCCGTTTCCTTGGAATACCCGACCGTGATCGACAAATCACGTGAAACCGATATCAAATATATCGCGACCGCTTACCTGGATTCGTTTCAAGGCGATTGGTATGACGCCTCGCAACTGTATCGTAATTGCATCGAAAAAACGGGCCCCTATTATACCGCGACTGGGAGTCCACCAAAACATGCCGAGGTGGAACATCGAAAAACCACGCCGCCCTGGATGAAAGACCTCAGCGTGTGGGCCCAATGCGGGGACACGCCGGACAAAATGCCGGAGACGATGCGGCGGTTCCGTGACGCCCTCGGCGTTCCCGTCGGACTGCATTGGTACAATTGGCACGAAATTCCGTTCGACAACGATTATCCGCACTATTTTCCCGCAAAGCCCGGCTTTGCCGAAGCGGTCGCGGAGATTCAAAAAGACGGCGACATGTTCGTAATGCCGTACATCAACGGTCGGCTTTGGGACACCCGGGACAAGGGGCTCGACGATTTCGAGTTTACGTCGGTCGCCAAACCCGGCGTCACGAAAAAAGAGGACGGTTCGCCTTACACGGAAACCTACGGCTCGAAAGAGTCGGACGGTTCGCCGGTGACTCTTGGCGTCATGTGTCCGGCGAGCAAGGTTTGGCGAAACAAAGTCAAGGAAATCATTTTCAAATTGACGAAAGAATACGGCGTCAAATCGGTTTACGTCGACCAGGTTGCCGCTGCACAGCCGGAACTTTGCATGGATCCGACACACGGCCATCCGCTCGGCGGCGGGGATTGGTGGGTCAAGGCGTATCGAAGAATGTTCCGGGAAATCCGGGCCGAACTGCCAAGTGACGCCATGCTCACGACCGAATGTAACGCCGATCCGTTTATCGATATCTTCGACGGATATCTGACCTGGCATTTTCAGTACGACGGGCAGGTTCCGGCATTTTCGGCCGTTTACGGCGGCCCGGCGATCCTCCAGTTCGGGCGTCATTTCGGCGGGGGGCCTGATTCCGTGGTCGCATGTCGCATGAAGTTGGCCGAATCGTTCGTCTTCGGAGAGCAGCTCGGCTGGATCAACCCGCACATCGTCGACGAGCCGGAAAAAATCGGATACCTGAAAAAAGTCGTGACGCTACGGCACAAGTTCCGCGACCTGTTTTACGAAGGACGCATGGGCCGTCCGCCGAAACTGACCGGAACGAAGGAGCCGATGCCGCGTATCACCGCCGACTGGAATTTCATGGGGCCGACAATCACGACGACCGACGCCGTTCGGGCCGGTTTGTGGTATAATGCCGACGCATCGAAAAAACGTGCGATGCTCCTTTTCGCGAATTGTTCGACCGAGGAAGTCCGCTGCGACCTTGACGCCGAGCTGAATGAAATCGGTTTCGACACGTACGCGGTGTCACGGCATGACGCCGACGGAAAGGAAACCCCGCTCGACGGATTGCCGAACTCCTTCGTCGTTCCACCTTTGGAAGTTTTTGTTTTGGAATTGAAACCTTTATCCCCGGAGAACCGACCATGAAAATCAGTTTTCATACCGACGCGTTTTGTTCCGCGTTTTGGAATTTCGAGAAGTGCCTTCAATGGGCGCAAAAGAACGACGTGCATTACATCGAATGCGGTCTGATCGACGGCGTCAGTTGGATGCACGGCCTCGGATATCTGCCGCATCTTTCGACGGTCGACGACCCGGTGATGGTGCGCCGCATGGTGGAAAAGCATGGCGTCACGTTATCGCAGATCGACGCCGCGTTTCCGCTGTCCGGCAAGGATGGACCGCTTTACGGCGTTCCGTACGTGCTCAACGCGATCCGGTACGCCAAGCTCGCCGGCTGTCCGCGCGTCTGTACGACCGACGGACTTCACAAGCCGGAAGGGCTCGAAGATCCGGAAGCGATGCACCTGATGAAACGGAGTTACGAGCAGATCGTCGCCGTCGCGGAGCAGTATGAAATTGATATCACGATCGAGATTCACGGCTATTTCACGACGAACATCGACCGGCTCGGCGAGATGCTCGCGTTCGTCGATTCGCCCCGTTTGACGTTGAATCTCGATACGGGCAACTCGTTCATCTCCGGCGCCGATCCGACGGAATTCGCCCGGCGCTTTGCCAAGAAGGTATCACACGTTCACGTCAAGGACGTCTCGAAGGAACTGGCCGACGCGCTTCGCGGGCATGACACCGGCATCGCCATGTCCCACAGCGCGATCGGCGACGGCGTGAACGCGGAAAACATTGAAAACGTGATCAAAATCCTTTACGAAAGCGGTTTCGACGGTCCTTTGAGCATGGAATGCGAAGGCCAAGGCGGAAAGCTTATCGAAAAATCGCTCGGCTGGATCCGCGAAACACTCCGCAAACACGGGATTCCGGAGGAAAAGTAACACGATCAAGCGAATCTACTTTTTGATGATCGTGATTTTTTTTCGACCTTCCGGCGTCACGACCTCGAACTCGAACCCGTCGCTGAGCGGACCGCGTTTTCGGGCCGCGATATAGTCCTTGGTCGATTCGATTTTGAGCGTATCGATTTTATCGATCACCATTCCCGACTTCAAACCGGCGCGGTCGGAAAGACTGTCGGGAATGACGCTCACGACGACGACGCCGGACTCGGCCTTGATTTGAAAACGGGACGCGATTTCCTCGTTCATCTCCAGGATTTGTAGGCCGATCGGGCCGTCAGTGTATCCTTTCGCCTTTCCGCCGATCAACGATTTGGTCGGACTGAACCCGGCGGGCATTTCGGCGATGGAGAGCTTGATTTCCCCTTTCGTTTTCGCTCGCATCACGGAAAGCGTATGCGGCTCGTTGACGTTCGCCCGCTCGACGGCTTTGTCGAGATCGGCCGGCGTGTTGACCGTGACACCATCAAAGGCGAGAATGACGTCGTCCCGCTTGATCCCCCCTTTTTCGCCGGGCGTTTCCTCGAACACCCGGGTCACGACGACGCCCTGACGCGGACCGACGCCCAGATCCCCCGCCATGTCCGCCGTGACCGCGGTGGTGTCAACGCCGAGATAAGCGCGAATCACCCGGCCGTTGGCGATCAACTGGTCCGCGATCCACTTCGCCGAATTGGACGGAATCGCGAATCCGAGCCCCTGGCTTCCGCCGGTCGCCGACGCGATCGCCGTGTTGATCCCGATGATTTCGCCGCGAAGATTGATCAACGGTCCGCCGGAATTGCCCGGGTTGATCGATGCGTCCGTCTGGAGAAAATCGCCGCGTTCCACTTTCTTGAGCGTTCGTCCTTTGGCGCTGATGATTCCCGAACTGACCGTCGATTCCAAGTCGAGCGGATTGCCGATCGCGAGCACCCAATCGCCGATATCCAGAGCGTCGCTGTCGCCGAACGAAGCGGTCGGGAGCGGCTCCTTCGAGTTGAGCCAAAGGACGGCCAAGTCGGTTCGTTGATCCTCTTTCACGTCGATCACGTTGAATTTCCGACCGTCGGGCAGTTCCACGTCGACGGTGCGAGAGTTGGAAACGACGTGATTGTTCGTCAGCACGATCCCCTTGGAATCAATGATGACACCGGTTCCCATATTGTCGGCAGGCGGCGTTGCCAAACCGGGCGCGTTTCGCTGGAGCACCCCCTTTCCGATTTCGACGGTCGGACGCCGTGAATGCCCCAGCACTTTGACGGTTGCCGGTATCACCTTTTTCGATGCCTCTCGAAATACGTTCGAAAGCGACTGCGCGCGGATCAAATCGGCCTCATGACCGCTGACGCCATCCTGAAGAGCCGGGAGTCCGTCGAGTGCTTTTTTCGCATTGGCCGCGGCTCGAAGCGTTCGCTGGAGCTCGGCAATATCCGCTTTCGCTTGGGCGAGCTTTTCGTCCAACTCCTTGACGACGGCTTCGGCGGACGGCTCCGGTTTTTCCTGAGAAAAGAGTACGGCCGGAGAAAGGAAGTACAATATCGCGAGAACGAAACCGTAAGTTCGCATTTTCACGCTCCTGTGTGGTAATGGGATCGATTATCGTGCGGCAGACGCGACGGCGTGGTCGTCTTCCGTTTTTTCTTCGCTTTCCCGTTTGCGAAAAATGAGCCGGATCGGGACCTCGGCGAATGGAAGCTCGTCCCGGAGTACGCCGAGCAAGTACCGCTGGTATTGCGGTGAGATCGCGTCCGGCATGTTACAGAAAAGCAGGATCGTCGGCGGCGAAGTTTCCGCTTGCGTCGCGTAATAAATCTTGACACGACGGTGGTAATGCAGCGGCGGCGGATTGTACTCCATTGCCGCTTTGATCAGCTTGTTGAGCGTTGCCGTGGAAATCCGGCTTTGCGACTGCTTGAAAATCATGGTCGCGTGGTTGAGCAGCTTCTTGAGATTCTTGCCGGTTTGCCCCGTGATAAACGCAACGGGAACATGCCGCATGTTCGGGAACGTTTCCCGCAGGTATTCGGCCCAACGCTCCGTCGGCATCTGATCGACCATCAGGTCCCATTTATTGACGACGAAAATGCACGGTTTGTATTCCCGCTCGACCAGCGAAACCAGTTGCATGTCGACTTTCGTGATTTGCGCCGCGGCTTCGAAAAAGACCAGCACCACGTCGGACAAATGGATGCTCCGCTCCGCCCGAACCGTGCTGTAATATTCCAGATCCGTTTTGACGCCCTTGGAACGCTGAAAGCCGGGCGTGTCGATCGCGATGAACGTTTTGCCGTCCATCTCGAACCGAACGTCGATGCTGTCCCGGGTCGTTCCGGGAATCGGACTGGCGATCACGCGTTCTTCCTTTGTCAGCGAATTGATAAACGTGCTCTTTCCGGCGTTGCGATGTCCGACGATCGCGATTTTCATGACCGGCTCGATCGGATTTTCCGGCTTGTCGAACGCGCCGCTGTCCTGGAGCGTGTTTTCGACCGTTTCGACCAGCGAGATGCGACCGTGTTTGTGGATCGCACTGACCGGTATGACGCCCCAGCCGAATCGGTGAAACTCTTCCGCTTTCCAGTGGTCTTTCTCGTTGTCCGCTTTATTGGCGA
Organism: Thermoguttaceae bacterium; assembly: GCA_031549565.1. Lineage (GTDB taxonomy): Bacteria > Planctomycetota > Planctomycetia > Pirellulales > Thermoguttaceae > JAVBSX01. The sequence continues at coordinate 1,096 of JAVBPO010000071.1, read as the reverse complement.
CGAGCAGGATCGGGCAGGTCAGTTTCCGCAGCTTTTCCGCGACCATTTCGTCCAGCGGGACGATTCCTTCACGGGCATCAACGACGAACAGCACCAAATCCGCGGTTTGCAAGGCGAGCCGAATCTGATCTTCGACGTCTTCGGACAGATCGTCGACATCGACGACGCCGATTCCGCCGGTGTCCGTCAATTCGATGAAGTGCGACTTTTCTTCGGCAAAATCGGTTTCGAGGAGCTTTTTCGCTTTCCGGTTCGAGATTTTCCGGTTCGGATCGAGTTCGCCCGAATCGGTCGGATTCAGGTCGAGCAGATGCGAAATCCGATCCCGGGTCACACCGGCGGTCGGATCGACGATGGAGACACGCTCCCCGATGAGCCAGTTGAAAAGACTCGATTTACCGACGTTCGGCCGACCGACGATTGCGACTTGCGGTATGGACATGGACTTTTTTCGCTTCTATTTTAAGGAACAAGACTCCAAAAAAGTCTACCATGATCAACCGCTTTGGCAAGAGAACGGCAAAGTCCGGGTATTTGGCTTTAAGAGGGGCTGCGGTAATTCAGGGAGAATAAACAGGTCGAAACGGCCAAAACGCCGGTCCCCTCTCCCCGGTATTTCCGGTGAGGGGCCAGTGATTTCCGGTTAAAAGTCAATCGGATTTGTCGTGATTTTTCAACAGTTTCGCGGTGGACGTGTGATTGTGACGTTTCGTTTATTTGTGGTGCGGCGGTTACGTCACGCCGCCTACGTTCATCACGCTCTTTGGGTGTCGAAATGCCGTGAACGGCTACGTCGCTTTCAAGCGGAAATCGTAGAGGGTGTCTGCGGCCAGATGATCGACGATTGCTCTTGCTTCGGTTGAATTCGATACGTCAATCCAATTCGTACCGGAAGCCGCTTTGTACTGCAAAACATAGCTCTCCGCTCCTTCCGCGACGCTCCACACTAACAAAATCGCTGATCGTTTCGTACTTTGAGGGGTGAAAATGCGTAAGCTACAGAAACTGCTGATGACATAAAAACGAAAAAAAGCCATGATTCGCCTTGTTTTTCCACGAACAAGGAGGTGAATCATGGCTCACGAACCCGCAACAA